>VXSG01000032.1 GCA_009838075.1 Boseongicola sp. SB0665_bin_10
GGGTGACGGCCGCAGGCGTGAACGGACCCGATCTCCTGCAACGGCAAGGGAACTACCCTCCTCCTGAAGGCGCTTCGGAGCTTCTGGGCCTGGAGGTTTCGGGGACCGTGGCCGCTGTCGGGGAAGAAGTTGCCCGCTGGCGCGTCGGCGACAGGATATGCGCCCTGACCCACGGGGGCGGATACGCGGAATACGTGGCCATGGACGCCAATCATTGCCTGCCCGTTCCCGACGGGGTTTCGGGAGTCGACGCGGCAGGCCTGCCAGAGACCTACTTCACGGTCTGGAGCAACATGTTTCTCGGTCACGACGTGCAAGAGGAGGCGCTGATGCTGGTCCACGGCGGGGCTGGCGGCATCGGCTCCACTGCGGTGCAGCTCGGGCGCTCCATGGGCCTCAGGGTGTTCGCCACGGTGTCCAGCGCTGACGCGGCCGAATTCGTGCTCGGACTTGGCGCGGAACGAGCCATCAACTACCGCGAGGAAGACTTCGTCGATGTCTGCCGCGAGGCCGGTGGCGCCGACATCATCCTGGACATCGTGGGAGGCGACTACATCGCGCGCAACTTCAAGGCCGCGCGCCTTGACGGCCGGATCATCCAGTTGGCCTTTCGGACGGGGTCCAGGATCGAGATCAACCTGATGCCGATAATGCTGAAACGCCTGCAATACGCTGGCTCAACGCTTCGCTCGCGGCCCGCGGAATTCAAGGCGAGAATTGCCGAGGAGCTTGAGCGCGCCGTCTGGCCGAAGTTCGCCACTGGCAAGGTTCGGCCGGTGACTCACACCGTCCTGCCGCTTGACCGGGCGGACGAGGCGCATCGCCTGATGGAGAGCGGTCGACACCGTGGGAAGATTCTCCTGACGCCGTGAGGCCGCGGTGATTCCGGGCCGCGCACAAGCGCGTCTGCCAAGGCAGGCTGACCACATTCCGATTCATGGAGGGCGCATCGTGAATTCCGCCAGATATCCATCGCTCGAAGACATGCCGGTCCTGGTGACCGGCGGAGCCACGGGAATTGGTGCAAACATCGTTCGTGCGTTTCACGAACAGGGCGCACGCGTTGCGTTCATCGACGTTCAGGACCAGCCCTCCGAAGCCTTGACCAGGGAACTTCCGGGTGCGGTGTATCGGCATTCCGACGTCACGGACATCCCGGCACTTCAGGACGCCATCGCAGGACTTGCGCAGGAGATCGGGACGATCCGGGTGCTGGTGAACAATGCCGCAAACGACAAGCGCGAGGCTGTGGAAGACGTAACCGTCGCCGACTGGGACGTCGCGCAGGCCATAAACCTTCGCCCGCAGTTCTTTGCGGCCCAGGCCGTGCGACCCGGAATGGCCGCGGCGGGCGGCGGAGCAATCATCAACTTCTCCTCCATCGCCTGGCGTCTCGGCCACGGGGACATGACACCATACACCACGGCCAAGGCGGCGGTGCTTGGTTTGACAAACGCGCTTGCCGACGCGTTCGGCAGCGACAACATTCGCGTCAACGCCATCGAACCAGGGGCTGTGATGACCGAACGTCAGCGCGAACTCTGGTTCAAGACCCAGGAAGAGGTCGACGCGGTCGTCGCCCGCCAGCTCATCAAGCGCGTGTTGTGCGGCGAAGACATCGCGCGCATGGTGCTGTTCCTGGCTTCAGACGAGGCGCAGATGATCACCAAGCAGTCGTTTGCGGTCAATGGCGGCCTTGTTTGAGAGGAGCAAGTCAATCGAGGCACCCGTGCAACGGAAAATCCCGGTCGGCCCTCCGATTCGCGGATGCCGGGGCAGGCAGGACCACCGCAACCCACGAGAGCTTGGGGCCAAGCCACGTTGAATGATCGTGCATCTATTCGGCCACCTCGTCCGCCAACTGGTTGATGCGCCGGATCGCTTCGTCGGTGATGTCGACGGCGTCGACGGAGGCAACCACGCCGCGGAGATCCAGCACGACGAACGCACCCCTTGCGCGCACGATGTCGGAAATGATGCTGGCCGCCGCGTCACGAATGAAATTGCGCCGCGCCTCATCTCTTGCGCGGTTCAGGAGCCGCGTCTTTTCGTCCTGTTCGGCGCGGTGCTTCTGTACGCGGGCATCGAAGGCATTGGCAAGATCGCGGAACTCCTCGGGCGGCAGTGCCGCCCGCAGATCAGTCAGTTCCCGCTCCTCCGCAATGAGCTCGTTCTGGATCCTCTGGTTCTCCGCGACCAGTTTCTGGGCCTCGCGCTCAATCTCGGCCAGCACGGACGCGCCGATGCGCGTTTCCTTGAGCAGCCTGTCCTGGTCAATTGTCAGGACCGGCGCCGCAACCTGGGCGGAAACAGGATCCGAAAGCAGGCAGGCAGCCGCCGCCAGTCCCGCAATGAGCAGCCTAGAAGCGCGTGGAAATCGTGATATCGAACGTGTTGGTTTCATCCAGCTCGTTCTTGTCCAGAGGCTTGGAAAAGTCCATGCGCAACGGGCCGATCGGAGTGTTCCATAGCAGTCCGACTCCGGCCGCGGACCTGAGATCGAAGGAATCGTCCACGAATTCGCAGCCTGCAACCGGCATGGCGTCGCTGCCAAGGCACTGTCCGCCGCTCCTGTCGTCAAGACTCCAGAGCGATCCGGCATCCACGAAGAGGCTGCCGAGCATCCCGTATTCGGAGGGGAGACCCAGGGGAAACTCCGCCTCCAGGCGAGCGGCAAAGTACCGGTTGCCGCCAAGCACGTCGTTCGAGGAATTCTCCGAGGTGTCGCGAGGACCAATTCCGCGGGAGCTGAAGCCCCGCACCTGCCGGGACGACAGGAAGAACCGATCGGTGACGTGGGAGGTCGTCCCGTCAAGCGAGTGGAGCGCTCCGCCCTCAAGGGTTGCGCGCAACGTGATTTCCTCGTTGAAAGCGTCGCGCTCCGCCACCGCGCGCGCAGTCGTCTTGACGTATTGCACGTCGCCCCCAAGGCCAGCATATTCCTGGCCGAACGTCAGCCGCACGCCACGGTTCGGATTGAGGCCTCCACGCAGAAGATCAAGCGTGTACGTGAATCCGACCGAACTCCGAAACAGCTTGCCTTCTTCACCGTCCCTCCGGATGATCGGCGACGCGCTGTCCGAGATGTTCCGGAGCGCCTCCGAAGCCGCCTGGTAGTTTACCGAAAGGCGCGAGTATTCCCCGATCGGAAAGCCAAGCCTGGGAGAAATGCTGGTGACTCGCGTGTCATAGCTCGCGTTTCCGAAGTCTGTCGTCACGTGCCTGACGCTGAACCCGAGCGACACGTCGCGTCCGAGGAATGCCGGCTCGGTGAAGGACAGCGACGTGCGTGCATCGTCAGTCCCGGATTCGACGCGAAAGGCCAGCGACTGGCCACGGCCGAGAAAGTTGCGTTCCGAAAAGTTGACGGCAACCGCAAATCCGGAATCATCGTTGTAGGTGCCGCCGAACGACAACAATCCGGTTGGCTGCTCTTCGACCTCGACATCCACGATGACCTGATCGGATCGCGTGCCGGCGCGGGTGTCCACTGCCGCGGTCTGAAAGAACCCGAGTGCACGGATTCGTTCTGCAGCGTTGCGAATCTCGCGTGGATTGAAGGGATCGCCCTCAACCGTCGTGAATTGTCGGCGAATGACCCTGTCCAGCGTGGTCTGATTGCCGCTGATGTCAATGCGCTCCACGAAGATCCGGGGGCCTCGAACAAGCGCGAACTCAATGTCGAGCGAAAGATCGCGTTCGTTCCTGGTGATGCGCGGGTCCACGCGAAGAAAGTCGAACCCCTGCTGCAGGGCCAAGCGCTCCAGACGCGTGATCTGCTCGTCGACCAGTGCCGGCGACCAGGTGCCTCCGACACGGATGCGCAGGGCGTCTTCGTACTCCTGGAGATCGGTGTTCTCAAACTCGCTCGAAAGCGTGACCTCGCCCACCGAATACTTCTGGCCCTCGCGAATCGTGAACGTCACGAAAGTCGCGTCGCGCTCGCGCGACAGTTCCACCGACGCGTCGAGAATCTGCATGTCGACGTAGCCGCGCGAACGGTAGAAATCGACAAGGAGCTGGCGGTCAAAGGAGATCCGCTCAGGGACATAGGAGTCGCTTCCGATGATCGCGCGAAGAAAGCCGGCCTGCTTCGTGCTTATCGCCCTGCGCAGCCGCCGGTCCGAATAGGCCCTGTTGCCGACAAAGCTGATCCGTTCATTCTCGACCACCCTGCCCTCGCTGACTTCGAACACGAGGTCGACGCGGTTTTCCGAGCGTCGGATGATCTTCGGCGTCACGCGCGCGGCCAGCCTGGCAGCGGTGGCATAGGCGTTCGCGATCGCCGCAGCGTCCGCCTCCGCGGCCGCAGGCGTGTACACCCTGCGCGGTTCCGACGTGATGACCGCGAGCAGCACGTCGTCGGAAAGGCGACGGTTGCCCTCGATGGTCACGACGTTGACGGTCGGGCGCTCCGACACCACGATCCTGAGGCCATTGCCCGTCGGAATGATTTCGGCGGTCTCGAAGTGCCCCGAAGCCATGACGCCTTGAACGGCCTCGTTGATTTCGCCGTCGCTGAACGTGCGACCGGAGGTGAGTCCCGTGAAATCAATGATCGATTCGGCTGGCAGACGGGCATTGCCCTCGACAACGATGCTGTCCACCCGAATCTGGGCTGCAACCGCCGTGCCGAACGATGCGAGCAGCACCGGCAAAAGGGCACATCTCAAAAAACAGGAAGCAATCCTGAACATTTCATTCCCCAGATCCAGCAGTCTTCGCCCGTCACTAGAGGGATTCTCCGGGGCTGTCAAAAGGTCGCGCGCAGTTCCGAATCCGGCGAAGCGCCGTTGCCGTGACCCGGTCAAGCGAATGCCGTTGCAGGTCAGCCTGGCGCTCCGAATACCTGGCATGCCGATGGCGGGCGACCCCTGGGTCCCCGACAGGATGGCATCTGCACGCAACCGAATCCGGACGAACCCGGTCGCGACGCTGGCGGGGGAACCCGCAACAGTTGATGGCTCTGGCTGATCTCGGGACCTGTTGCACCGTGCGAGAAAGACCATTAGGGGGTGGATTGGCGACGATGCGCATCGTCGTCCCCGGGGGACCATACCGACGGAGCGGCACGGGCGATGGAAAGCAGCGAGAACGGTCCAGAGTCCGCCCACAGCCACCTGCCGCCCGACCCCGAACTGCGCGTGAAGGCACTGGAGGAAATCCTTGTGCGCAAGGGGCTGGTCGATCCGGCCGCCCTGGACGCGATCATCGACATGTACCAGAACCGCGTCGGTCCGCGGAACGGCGCGCGGGTCGTGGCACGGGCATGGTCCGACCCTGATTTCCGGAACGCGCTGCTTGCGGACGCCTCGGACGCAATTGCCGGGATGGGCTACGCGGGGCGCCAGGGCGAGCACGTCACCGCCGTTGAGAATACGCGGGACACGCACAACATCGTCGTTTGCACGCTCTGCTCGTGTTATCCTTGGCCGCTCCTTGGCATTCCGCCCGGCTGGTACAAGTCCGACGAATACCGTGCCCGCGCGGTCCGCGAGCCGCGCAAGGTGCTCGCCGAATTCGGCGTGACCCTTCCCAAGGACAAGGCAGTGCGCGTTTGGGATTCGACTGCCGAGATGCGTTACATCGTCATTCCCGAACGCCCGCCCGGCAGCACTGGACTGGACCAGGAGGCGCTTGCAGAACTGGTGACCCGCGACAGCATGATCGGGACTGGCCTGCCGATGGAACCGCAGCGGTGACCCGCATCCACGACATGGGGGGCCGGTTCGGCTACGGAGCCGTCCTGCCGGATCCTGATGGAACCGCCTTTGAGGAGTCCTGGCATGCGCGCGCACTTGCCCTGACGCTGGCGGCCGGGGCCCTGGGCAGATGGAACTTGGACATGTCGCGACATGCGCGCGAACGGCTGCACCCGCGGGAGCATGCACGGTTCTCCTATTTCGAAAAATGGCTGGCAGCGCTGGCGAATCTCCTCGTGGAGACCGGGGCCCTGGAAATCGGCGACTTGCTGCATCGCGCCAGTGACCGGACTGCCCAGGCACTTTCTTCACATGCGCTGAAGTCAGAAGACGTAAGCGCGCTTCTGGGCCGCGGATCGCCGACGACCCGGGACCGCCAGGGATGGGCACGATTTTCCGTCGGGGATTCGGTTCGTGCGTGTCGCCTGGCGGAGAACAGGCTGGTGCCGGGCGGCCACACGCGGCTGCCGGCCTATGCGGCGGGAGCCTCTGGACGCGTGCTCTGCCGCCACGGGTTCCACGTTTTCCCCGACAGCAACGCCCATGGTCTCGGAGAAGCGCCCCAGCCACTCTACGCGGTCGCGTTCCCGGCGGCGGAACTTTGGGTCAACCCGGAGCATCCGCACGATGAGGTCGTCCTGGATCTCTGGGAATCCTACCTCGAGCCCGTGCAATGACACCGGGTTCCGAGCCGGCTTTCGACGCACCGTGGCACGCACGCGTGTTCGCGCTCGCTGTGGCGGAGAACGAGGCAGATCGACTATCCTGGCCCGACTGGACCGCGCGGCTCGCAATGACCCTGCGCAATTCCGGGCTGTCCCAGTCGCTGGACGGCGGGGACGACTATTTTCTCGCGTGGCTGGACGCTCTTGAGTCGGTTCTGGTCGAAGGGGGCCGGGTCGAGCGCGGCGAAATCGAGCTGGCAAAGGTTGAATTGGCCAAGGCTCATGCACGCGCTTCGCATGAACCGCGGAACGTCCAGCATGCCCCGAGTTCCGATTGACGCGTTGACGACGGTCTTTCCCGCCGCAGGAACGCGCGGCGTTCATTGCAGCAACGCGATCCTTCGGCTTGGAAGATTCTCGCATCCGGTGACCATTGGTGAACCTTGGGACCGGAGGGCGGCGAGACTCGAGCGTCCGTCGCGTGGCCAACAGGGTCCGTAGCCGCTGCCTGGAAACGCGAGGCGTCATGGGCAGACAATGTCGTTTCCAATCGCAAAGACCATGAGCGCGAGCAGAAGCATCAGCCCGCCGGTCATCAAGAGTTTCGTCAGCCTGTCATTCGGCGGCCGGCCGGTCACGGCCTCCCACGCGTGAAAGACGAGATGGCCGCCGTCCAGCACCGGAATCGGAAAGAGATTGATGAGCCCGATCGCCGTCGAGAGAAGCGCGATGAACCAGACAAAGGTGAACCAGCCCTGGCTTGCGGCCTGCCCGGAAACCTCTGCGATCCCGATCGGGCCGGAGAGATTGCAGGTCGAGATGTCGCCGGCAACCATGTGATAGACGCCCGAAAGCGACGAGCGGATGATGAACTGGACCTGGTCAAGCCCGTATGCGAGCGCCTCGCCAGGCATCGGGGTCACGATGGCAGGCTCGAACGCGAGCGCACCCGTCACGCCGATCAGCCAGCGCGTCTCGAAACCGCCGTCTGGCGCCGGAAGGTCGAACTGGGTCGGCGTCAAGTTGACCGTGCGGTTCGCCCGGCCTTCACGCCACACTTCAAGCGCCACCGACCCGCCCCCTGACTTGGCGACCGCTTGGCGAAGCGCGTCGAAGTCGTGAATCTCCGTGCCGTTCACGGATACAATGACGTCGCCCCGGGCCAGGCCGGCAATGGCGGCCGCGGATGCCGGCGTCGTTGCCGAGACAAGCGGAGGATAAAGCCACGGACCCTTGACGTCGAGCTCCCGACCATCCCGCAGGACCGTGTATGCCAGCTCCGGCGCGGCTTCGAGACTGGCGGAAAACTCGCCGAAACCGTTTGCCCCGGGAACCGCGGCGCCATTGACCGCCAGGATCACGTCGCCCCTGCGCAGGTCATGCGATTCCATGTTGGGCAGCGGATGCAGGTCGTCAACGGTCACCGGATCGGCCGCGACACCGCGAAACATGAACAGGGCGGCAAACAGGACGAAGGAAAGCGCGAAATTGAACGCCGGTCCCGCCATTACCGTGATCGTGCGTGCCCAAAGCGGCGCACCATGCATCGAGGCCCGGCGCGCTTTCGCATCCAGGGACGCCATGGCTTCGCTGTCGGGACTCGACGCAGCGTCCTGATCGCCAAGGAACTTGACGTATCCGCCGAGAGGCAGGATCGCGACCTGCCATCTCGTGCCATGCCTGTCGACTCGGCTCGCCAGCACCGGCCCGAATCCCAGGGAAAAGACTTCCGCCCGAATGCCGCTCCAGCGACCGACGATGTAATGGCCGAATTCGTGGACGGCGATGATTATCGACAACGCCACGACAAACGCGACAATCGTGAACGCCAGGTTTCCGAAACTCGGTATGAGTGCCGCGATTTCCAATTTGTGCCGTCCTACCCGTCCAAAGCGTCCATGGTTTCCCAGGCGCGTGCCCGCGCTGCCCGATCTGACTCACGCACGGACCCGAGAGTCATCGTCGACCCGGCATGATCGTCCACAGAAATATTCTCGATCTCCCGTTCGACAACCCTTGCCATGTCAGTGAACCGGATCCGGCCCTCGAGGAACCCGTCAAGCGCAGCCTCCTTTGCGCCGTTGAAAGCGGCGCCGGCATGTCCGCCTGCGGCCATCACCTCACGGACAAGCACGAGCGCGGGATAGCGTCCGGGCTCCGGAGCCTGGAAATGCAGCTGGCCGATCCCTGCAAGATCGAGCCGTTCCACCGGCAGATGCGGCCGTTCGGGATAGTGCAACGCATAGCCTATGGCATGGCGCATGTCTGGTGGCCCGACATGTGCCATGAGCCCGCCGTCACGAAAGCCGACAAGGGCATGAACCAGGCTCTCGCGGTGGATCAGGACTTCAATCTGCTCAGACGAAAACCCAAAAAACTCCTTTGCCTCAATGAGTTCCAGAGCCTTGTTAAACATGGACGCGCTGTCGATCGTGATCCGCTGTCCCATGGGCCAGTTGGGATGGCTCGCGGCCTGTTCCGGCGTTGCCCGAGAGAGCGCCTCAAGTGGCCAGTCGCGGAACGCGCCTCCCGACGCGGTGATGATCACGCGCTCAACCGCTTGCAAATTCTCTCCGTTCAATGCCTGGAAGATTGCCGAATGTTCGCTGTCAACGGGCAAGATGCTTGCACCGTTGCGCCTGGCGGTCTCGATCAGGAGCGGGCCTGCGGCAACCAGGCTCTCCTTGTTGGCAAGTGCAAGCGTCGTGCCCTGTTCGAGGGCGCGAAGTCCGGGCGGAAGGCCGGCGAATCCGACGATCGCCGACATGGCCCAGTCTGCCGGGCGCGCTGCCGCATCAATCAGGGCCTGCTCTCCTGCGGCAGCTTCCACGCCAGTGCCGCGCAACGCGTCGCGAAGGCTCCCGAGGAGGTCGTCACAAGCCGTGACGGCGATCTCGGCATTGAATTCCGTCGCAGCGGACGCAAGGCTCTTGATGTTGCGACCGCCAGTCAGGGCCACGATCCGATACGCTTCCGGCTCTTGCCGGATTATCCCCAGCGTGTTTGCCCCGATCGAGCCGGTGGCCCCAAGTATCGAAATCCGGCGCGTCATCCGATTCCGGCAGGGAACTCGATGACCTGTCCGGCGGCAAGCACGAAAAGGGACGCTCCCAGCAACGAGTCAAACCTGTCGCACAAGCCGCCATGACCGGGCAGCAGGCCCGAACTGTCCTTCACGCCCGCACTGCGCTTGAGCGCGCTTTCCGCCACGTCGCCGACCTGTCCCGCGATTGCCGCGAGAATCGAAATTGCGACCAACTCGAGGCCGGCATTCGCGTGAAGCACGAATGCCAGGCCCACAAGTGCCGCCCCTGCCCAGCCGGCAATGGTGCCCGACCAGGTCTTTCCAGGGCTGATGCCTGGCAAGAACTTGGGGCCTCCAATCGCCTTTCCAACGAAATACCCCATGATGTCGGACACGATCACGACCAGGACAAGCCAGACGACCCAGACGAAACCGTGATCATCGCGCTGCACGACGAGTCCGTATCCTGCGACGAGAATCGCCGTGCTGTACAATGCATAGGTTGCACGATTGCTCTTGAGCCGCGCGAGGCCCATGGCGGCCGGCGCAAGCAGCAATGGCCACGTGTAAACGGTCTGGTAGGTGGCAAGGACCAGCATGGCAAGACCGCCGACGAGACCGCAGGCGACCGCAAACTCCGAGACGCCCGCCATGCGGGCGATCTCCCAGACCATCAAGCCCGCCACAAGGGCCACGAGTGCATGGAACGGGTGGCCACCAAGCCACATGATCCAGAACCCGAGGATTGCGGTGATGCCGCCGGTCACAAGGCGGCGGCTCAAGTCACCCCAATGCCCCTCGGCAACGGTCATCCTGTCACGGTGCCGAATCTGCGTTCTCGAGTCGAGTACATTGCCAGGACCTGCTCGAATTCCTCTCTCGTGAAATCCGGCCAGAGCGTGTCCACGAACACGTATTCCGAGTACGCCGACTGCCAGAGAAGAAAGTTGGAAATCCGGGCTTCGCCGCTGGTGCGGATGACCAGGTCGGGATCCGGCAGCACGTAGGTGTCAAGGAACCGCGCGAGCGTCTCTCCGTCGACGCATTCCGGGTCAATGCGTCCGGCCTTGACCTCGCGGCAGAGCCGCTTGGTCGCTCGCGCGACCTCGTCCCGGCCACCGTAGTTCAGCGCGACCGTGAGGTGCACGACGTCGTTGCCACAGGTCAGGAGCTCAAGTTCGTCCATCAGCGCAACCAGGGTCTCATCGAGCTTGATCCGGTCGCCGATGAAGCGGATGCGCACGCCGGAAGAGATCAGCGCCCTTGCCTCGTCCATCATGTAGCGGCGGAACAGCTTCATGAGGCCGGAAACTTCGGCCTGGGTGCGCTTCCAGTTTTCTGTCGAGAAGGCAAAGATGGTCAGGTACCTGACTCCGAGTTCAGGACATGCCTTGACGATTTCGCGCACGCGGTGCGCACCGGCATGGTGCCCGAACAGCCGCGGCTTGCCACGCGCCTGCGCCCAACGACCGTTCCCGTCCATGATGATGGCCACATGCTTCGGATTGGCCTGCTCTTCGTGCCGGCCCGCAATTGACCTTCCTGTCCCTGCTCGCACTTGCGGCCTCATACCTGCATTATTTCGGCTTGCTTGCTTTCCAGCGCCGCGTCGACTCTCTTGATCGCATTGTCGGTGGCTTCCTGCACGGCACTCTCCCAGAATTTCTGGTCGTCCTCGCCCAACCCGTCGGCCTTTGCTTTCTTGACTTGATCCATTCCATCACGGCGAACGTTGCGGATCGCGATCCGGGCGCTTTCCGCATACTGGCCTGCAACCTTGGTCAGCTCGCGGCGACGTTCCTCGTTGAGTTCCGGGATGGGCAACCGAATGACAGTGCCCTCGGTCACGGGATTGATGCCGAGCCCGCTTCCGAGGATCGCCTTTTCCACGGCGCCAACGAGGTTCTTGTCCCAGACATTGATCGTGATCATGCGGGGCTCCGGCACGTTGACAGTGCCGACCTGGTTCACGGGTGTCGTGGCCCCGTAGGCATCAACCATGATCGGCTCCAGCATCGAGGCGGAAGCCCGACCGGTTCTCAATGTCAGGAATTCCTGCCTGAGCGCGTTCATCGCTCCATCCATCCGGCGTTCAATGTCGTCTAGGTCGAGTTCGAACTCTTCTGCCATGCCATCCCAGCGTCCGACCTGCGGACACCCTCTCCTCGAATTGATCAATCTATATCTCCAAGAGGCCGCCATTGTATAGGGAAACCGTCCTTCCGGCTTCATTGCCTTCCGCCGTTCCACCGCGAAGTTTCGCGCTGCAATTCCTCGTCCGATGCCACGATTGCCGTGGGAGATGAACACGAGCAAGAAATCGGGTCGCAAGGTTTCTTTACGGAACACGTAACGCAAACTATGGTCGGGCCGCATGATTCGGAGCTTCAGGGACCGGAACACGCGCCGTTTCTTCGAGGGGAGGCGCGTTGCGGCATTTCAGGGCTTCGCCAGACAGGCCACGCGCCGACTGGTTTTGCTGGACAGCGCGGAGACGCTTGGTGACCTTGCCGCGTTGCCGAGCAACCGGCTCGAGGCGCTGCGCGGCGACCGCGCCGGTCAGCACAGCATCCGGATCAACGCGCAATGGCGCGTCTGCTTCCGGTGGACGGACGAAGGGCCATGCGACGTCGAGATCGTGGACTATCACTGAGGGGGTCCGACATGAACGCAAGGAACGGCATGAGGCCGGTGCACCCGGGAGAGGTGCTGCGCGACGAACTCGACGAACTCGGGATGTCGGCGAGCGCCCTTTCGAAGGCACTGGACGTCCCCGTGAACCGGATGACAATGATCCTGAACGGCCAGCGGGGCGTGAGCGCCGACACGGCGCTGCGGCTGGCGCGGTACTTCGGGACGACGCCGCAACTCTGGCTGAACCTGCAGAAGACCTGGGAGCTCCGCAAGGCGGAGACCGAGGCAGGTCAACAGATCTCGAAATGCGTGAAGCCCCGGAAGCCGGCGGCAGCAGACGCGGTGGCCGATGCCCGTTCCTGACTTTCAGTCGCTGATGCTTCCAGTCCTCAAGGCGTTCGCCGACGGCGAAACGCCGCTCTCGGAAGCCCGCGAACGGAATGTCGTCGCACAGGGCGATCCAGGTGCGTATCGCCATCGTCAAGAGAGAGCGGGAACAGCGTCACCTGTACAGGTTCGAGCCGTTGAAAGGCCTCGCGCTTCTCGGGATTCAAACTCCTGCCAATGACGTCGAGATTCACGGAAGGATATGTCTCGGTGCCTGGACTGAACCCTCGGTCACCCGCGCGTCCCAGCATTCTGCTCAAGATCACCCTGAACCTGCCTCGAATTGGTCACCTTCGTCGCTGCACTTGCGCGCTCGATTCAACGCCATGACATGTCGCTTGCATCTGCACCGTTGTTGTGCGCAATCACCGCAGGATCGGGCGATCGGGAAAGATGGGGTTTCTCGCACGCCAAGGTCGGCAAAATGCCAAGTCCCTGCCCTTCAATGCCCGAAGACACTCACGCGCCGGTGTCGAGCCAGATCGTGACCGGGCCGTCATTTGTGAGGCTCACCTTCATGTCGGCGCCAAAGCGACCTTCGGCGACCTCGATGCCGAGAGTCCGAAATTCGGCAGCAAACGCGGCGACCCGCTCCTCCCCCTCGTCCGGCGGCGCGGCGGTCGAGAATCCGGGCCGGTTGCCCCGAGACGTGTCCGCCGCCAGCGTGAACTGCGAAACGACCAGCGCCTCGCCCCCGACATCCAGCAGCGAGCGGTTCATGCGGCCTTCGTCGTCCCCGAAAATTCGGAGCCGTGCGACCTTCACGGCAAGTTTCGCGACGACCTCGGGCGGATCACCCGCCATGGCGCAGGCGAGGACAAGCAGTCCACGGCCGATTTCCCCAACCACCTCGCCGTCGACGGTCACGCTTGCGCAACTGACGCGCTGGACAAGTGCACGCATGCGTGAACCCTCAAGTCCGGAACAATTCGGCGGCCGCGAGACCCAAGGCGCTCACGCCCTGTCCTGAACGGTCGTGTATGTCCCCGCACCTGAAAGAACGCCTCGAAACCCGCCCGGCTCGTCGAGCGAGAACACGATGATCGGAAGGCCGTTGTCGCGGGCAAGCGCGATGGCGGAAGCATCCATGACCTTCAGGTTCTTCGCCAGAACGTCGTCGTAGCTGATCTTGTCGTATCGCCTGGCGTCCTGGTGCTTGGCGGGGTCCTTGTCATAGACGCCGTCAACCAATGTGCCCTTGAAGATTGCCTGGCATGACATTTCCGTGGCCCGCAAAGTTGCCGCCGTATCGGTGGTGAAATACGGATTGCCGGTTCCGGCGGCGAATATGCAGACCCTCTTCTTCTCGAGGTGCCTGACGGCCCGCCGGCGAATGTATGGCTCCGCGACCTCGTCCATGCGAATCGCCGAGATCACCCTGGTGTGAATGCCGAGCGCCTCGAGCGCGGACTGCATGGCGAGGGCGTTCATGACCGTGGCAAGCATGCCCATGTAGTCCGCCGTTGTCCGCTCCATGCCCTGCGCTGAGCCCTGCAGTCCCCGGAAGATGTTGCCGCCGCCGATCACCATGCAGACTTCGACGCCAAGCTCGTGGACCGACCGCACTTCCTCGGCGATCTTCGCGACAGTCGGTGGATGAAGGCCGAAACCCTGATCGCCCATCAGCGCTTCGCCGGATATCTTCAGCAGCACGCGCGAATAGGCAGGATCGTTGGGCTTGTTCATGGTGCGCGTCCTCGCATGCTCTCGCTTTGCTTCGGGCGCGAAAATGTCCGAAAACTCCGGAATGATCAACGAAGGATCACTGAACGACGCCCTGGACCGGATCGACACGAGCCTCCCGATCCTGATCGCTGGTCCGACCGCAAGCGGAAAGTCCGCGCTTGCAACGGGAATCGCGGCGCGAACCGGAGGGCCGATCATCAATGCCGACGCCATGCAGGTCTTTGCCGATTGGCGGATTCTCACCGCTAGGCCCTCCGCTGAAGCCGAGGCAAGGGTGCCGCATGCGCTCTACGGCCACGTGCCAGGCCACCTCGAGTACTCCGTGGGCCGATGGCTCCGCGATCTTGCGCCGCTTCTTGAGGGACCGGCGCCCGTGATCGTCGGGGGGTCAGGGCTATATTTCACTGCCCTGACGGAGGGGCTGGCCCCGATTCCCGAGATCCCGGACGAAGTGCGGCGTATCGCGACGAAGCGAATCGCCGCGGACGGCATCAACGGGCTTCTGGGCGAACTGGACCCCGAAACCAGGGCCCGGATCGACGGGCGGAACCCGATGCGCGTGCAGCGCGCGTGGGAAGTCCTGACCGCTACAGGTCGGGGACTGGCCGCCTGGCAGGACGAAACCGCCCCCCCGCTCCTGCCGCTGTCCGGTGCAGCGGCCATTCTCGTCGACGCGCCCAAGGACTGGCTCAATGACCGCATCGAAGGGCGTTTTGCCCGCATGCTCGCCGACGGCCTCCTTGACGAAGTGCGCGAGAACGCGCCTGCCTGGCATCCCGCTCGCCCTTCGGCAAAGGCCATCGGCGCTGCCGAACTGATCGCGCATGTGCGCGGCGAAACTTCACTGGACGATGCGCGCAAGGCTGCCATCGTTGCGACGAGGCAGTTCGCGAAGCGTCAGCGCAGCTGGTTTCGCAGCCGCATGGCGGGCTGGCAAAAGATGCGCCCGCTGTCCGGCATGAGTTCCTCCGCCTGAACCCGGCGATGCCGTCGCCCTGCCTTCGGGAACTCAATTGGCCCGGAGATAGGCCACAAGAATGTCTCGCGCCGCCTGCAAGTCGCTCTTTTCGACCATTTCCGTCACCGTGTGGATGTATCGCGTGCCGACCACGATGCCGACGGCGCGCGCACCGGACGCGGCTTGCTGTGCAGCGGCGCCATCCTGCCCTCCCGAGCGCAGCATGGTGCGCTGGTAAGGGATCTTCTTCCTTTCGGCCAGCGCCGCGAACTCCTCCGAGAGGGCCTTGTCGGCGATGAAGGAACCGTCACGCAGATGCAGGCCGAACCCCTTGCCCTGCTCGGTCGTGCGATCCTGCTCCGGAACGCCCGGCGTGTCGCAGGCAAGCGTGGTGTCAATTCCGATCCCGATGTCGGGCTTCACCCGAAACGCCGCTGTCCGCGCGCCCCTGAGCCCCACTTCTTCCTGCGTCGTGAAGACCACGTGGAGTTCGGACCTGGTCTTGAACTTGCCGAGACCGCGCACCGCCTCGATGCCAAGCCAGCAGGCAATCCGGTTGTCGAGCGCCTTCGAGACCACCTTGTCGCCGAGTTCGAGAAAGGGCTCGTCCATCACGACCATGTCGCCGACCTTGACGACGTCCTTCGCGCGCTTGCCCAGGCCAGTATCAACGAAGAACTCGTGGGGTTGCGGAATCTTCTTCCTGTCCTCCGGAGAGGAAATGTGAACCGGCCGTCCGCCCGGATTCATGACGGCCTTCAGGTCCGCCTTTCCCGTGCAGACAAGGACCCTGCGCGAAAACAGGTTTCTCGGATCGAACCCGCCCAAGGTCTGGAGATACAGGAACCCCTCCTTCGAGATGTGGCTCACGAGGAACCCGATCTCGTCCATGTGACAGAGAAGCATGATCTTCTTCGGGTTCTTCGACTTGCCCTTCCTGACGCAATGCAGAGACCCCATTGAATCGGTGTGCACCTCGTCAAAGAGCTGCCTGGCCTCCTGCTCGATCTTGCCGCGCACGCGTTCCTCGTGGCCCGGCACGCCGGGGGTTTCGCACAAGGTCTTGAGAAAAGTGATGTTCATGGGCCTTCTTTCGTTTTGGTCAAGGCGATCAAATTGTGAATCGCGGGATTTGCAAGCACTTTCACGCGTGCCGCGAGGCCGGACACGGCCGCGCGGCACGCACGGCGCGGCGCGGCGCGAACCGGTGCGTCAGAGTGGCCAAAAGAACGGGATCAGCAGCGATGCGAAGATGCCCGTCGAGAGGTTCAGCGGAATGCCCACCCGGAGAAAGTCCGTGAACCTGTAACCGCCGGGCCCGTAGACCATCATGTTGGTCTGGTAGCTGATTGGCGTCGCGAACGTGGCGGATGCGGCGATCATCACCGCGATGACGAGGGGGCGTGGATCAACCCCGATGGAATACGCGAGCCCGATGGCAACAGGTGTCACGACCACGGCAACCGCGTGGTTTATGGTCTCCGACAGGACCGAGGTCACCAGGTAGATCGCCCACACGATCAGGAACGGGGGAAGCGCCGAGACGAGCGGCTCGATGGCGGAGACAATCAGGTGAATGGCACCCGAGGTCTCAATCGCGGTGGCAACGGCAAGCATTGCGAAGATCAGGCCGAGAAGCCTGCCATCTATCGTCGAGAACGCCTCGTCGGCGTCAATGCAGCGGGTCAGGAGCACGACCGCGACGGCAACCATGGCGAGGAACAGGATCGGCGCGGCGCCGATTGCCGCAAAGGCCACGATGCCGGCAAGCGTGCCAAGCGCCAGCGGCGCGTGCCCGCGCCTGAACGCCCGCGCAGTCGGCTCGGACACGTTGACAAGGCCCGTGTCGCTCGCCAGCCGGGAGATGTCCTCGGCGGCCCCCTCCAGGAGCAACGTGTCGCCGACCCGGATCACGAGGTCGTCGAGCTGCCGGCCGATGTTCTCGTTCTTGCGGTGCACCGCCAACGGGTAGACCCCGTAGCGCCGTCGCAACCTGAGATCCCCGAGCGAACGTCCAACCAGGGTCGCATGCGGCGTGATCAGAACCTCGACCGTCGCCGTCTTCCGCGACGAGAGCTTCTCGGCCAGCCGCACGTCCGGATTGTCCTTGAGGCCGAGGAGTTCCTCCATCTGGGTGCGAACCACGACGCGGTCCCCCGCCTGCAAGCGAACGGCATCCAGCTCCCGCCGGAGCGACACGTCGCCCCGAAGGACATCGATCAATCTCACGCCGCCACGCTTGAAAAGGTCAACCCCGGTCACCCCCTGTCCGATCAGCGCGCTGTCCTCCGGAAGCGCGATCTCCGTGAAGAACTTCATCTTTGACTTGTCCGCGAGAAGTGTCCCCATGCTCGCGCGATCCGGCAAGAGGCGCGGCCCCAGGAAGCGCAGGTAGATGCCGCCCCAGGCGACCAGGATGACAGCCACCGGGGTCACTTCAAAGATGGTGAAGGGCTCCATCCCGCCTGCCCGCGCAACG
Source organism: Boseongicola sp. SB0665_bin_10 (assembly GCA_009838075.1). Taxonomy (GTDB): domain Bacteria; phylum Pseudomonadota; class Alphaproteobacteria; order Rhodobacterales; family Rhodobacteraceae; genus JAJEFO01. Next base: position 17,537 of record VXSG01000032.1, read on the forward strand.
CCGTCAACAAGAAGGTTCGTCGACGTGCCGATCAGCGTGCAGGTGCCGCCGAATATCGCCATGTAGGAAAGCGGGATGAGCAGCTTGGATGACGAGATCTTCAGCTTCCGCGCAAGCTGGACGAAGACCGGGATCATCACGAGGACCACGGGCGTGTTGTTGACGAAGGCCGACGCGACCACGACAAGGGCCATGAGCGCGCCGATCGCCATGGCCGGGTTGTCGTCCGCCTTGGATTCGGCGAGCCGCGTAAACCACTCCAGCGCACCTGTCCTCACCAGGGCGCCCATCACGATGAACATCGCCGCGATCGTCCACGGCGCCGGGTTGGCGAGGACATGGACCGCCTCCTCGTAGGGAAGCAGGCCGAGCACGAGGAGCGCGCCGGCACCTGCGATGGCCGTCACCTCCGGCGGGTAGACTTCGCGAATGAACAACGCGAACATCACGGCCACGACCACGAGCGTCACGATTGCAGGCGCGTCCGGGTGCAGATTTGCAAGTGCAGGCATCATTGCCGTTTTTCCCCGCTTTCCGGCGCTCCCGCAAGCGCCCTGGTTCCTGGACCCGGCTGGACGAGAAACACGCCCAGCAGCATCAGGCATATGGCTGCCCAGACCCAGCCCGAGTAGACTTCGCCCAGAAGCAACATCGCCCAGAAGACGCCGAACCCGGTGACGAGGTAGCTTACCTGGACGGCGAACAGTGCGCCGGCCCTCCCGACCATCCAGACATAGAGGCAGTAGGCCGTCACGTGAACAAGCGAGGCGGCAAGAAGCGCCATGTCCGGCAGTGTCCACGGCGGCCTCGGGTCGATGAACTGTCCCGTCGCCTGCGCAAGCGGGAAGGTGATCGCGGAACCAAGGACCGAGGCGCCGAACAGCGCGTCCACCGGATCGAGTCCCGCCGTGCCCCATTTTGCAATCAGGTTGCTCTCCAGCCCGTAGAAGAAGGGCGCGACCAGCGCGAGCGGCACGAACGCGACCATTGCGCGTTCGGGCAGGCTGGCTTCCGGACCCACGATCAGGAGAACGCCTGCAAGCCCCAGGCACAGGCCGAGCAGCCGGGTCAGCACGAAACGCTCGATCCTGAACGCAAGGGCAATCGGGAAGGCGAACATCGGCACGAATGACAGGAGGACGGACACAAGGCCGGACGGCAGGTGCCGTATTGCCTCATAGCTGGCGGAGTTCGGGATGACCGTGCCGACCAGTGCGATCTGGAGATAGACAAGGAGGGCCGCGGCGTCCCGGCGAATCCTTCGCCGGCGGACGGCCTGCAGAATGCCCAGCGCAACCGCTCCGATCGTCACTTGCCAGAAGACCAGCCCGAACTGCCGATAGCCCTCGCTCACGGCAATCTTTGTCAAGGGTTGGGTCAGCCCCCAACCGGCACCGGCAAGCAGCAACGCGAGAAAGGGCAGGATCAGGGTGCGGGGCATCTGCCTCAGTGCGAAGGCGCGAGCACGCCGCCTTCGCGCACCGGTGTCAAGTCCAAGGCCTTGCCGGTGTCGTCATCGGTCGTGACGAGCGCGCCGCACAGCGTTGCCTCGCCCAGCGCGGCCTGAAAACGGCTCTTTCGCATGCCGGTCACGAAGCGGCTTAGCGGCTCTTCCTTGCCCATGCCGATCACCGAGTTGTAGTCGCCGCACATTCCGGCATCCGTCATGTAGGCCGTGCCGCCGGACAGGATCATCGGGTCGGCCGTCGGCACATGCGTGTGGGATCCGATGACGGCACTTGCGCGTCCGTCACAAAAGTGGCCCATCGCCATCTTCTCGGAAGTGGCCTCGCAGTGAATGTCGACGAGAGTGGCGTGAACGGCGCCGCCAAGCGGATACCTGTTCAGAATCTCGTCAATGGCCGAGAACGGATTGTCATAGGGGCGGTTCATGAAGACCTGGCCGAGGACCTGGGCCACCAGCACCTTCCGGCCCCTGCCGGCGTCAAACACCCTTGCACCTGCGCCCGGCGCGGCCTTCGAAAAGTTCAGGGGACGGAGAATACGCGGTTCGCGCTCGATTCCCGACAGCATTGCACGCTGGTCAAACGCATGATCGCCCAAGGTCAGTACGTCGGCGCCTGCCTCGAGCAGGGCGGCCGCATGCACCGGAGACGCTCCCACTCCGGAGGTTGCGTTTTCGCAATTGACCACGACGAAGTCCGCTTGCAGGCGTGCCCGCAAGTCGCCAAGCCGATCGACAACCGCCGCCCGCCCGGACCGCCCCATCACGTCGCCTAGATACAGGATTTTCATCAAGTCATCCCGCAGGAAGCCCCACCCTTCAGGGCGGGGAGGAATGCGGGCTCCCGTGTTCCGTGCATCGTTGCCGTCTCCTTCATCCGTGACGTGTCG
>VXSG01000045.1 GCA_009838075.1 Boseongicola sp. SB0665_bin_10
CATGTGAATCGTTCGCAATCAATGCGTTACACAAAAATACCGTCGAAGTCAGGAGATCCGCAGCTACCCAGCGCCGGTGGCCGGATGCGATGCACAATTCAACCATTTGGTGGGCATGCGCGGTTCCATTTCCGAAGCCCTGGCCGCGCTTGAAAGGCCCCGGTTCGTGGCGACGCCGAGAACCTTGGAACCGCCGGATGAGGCTTCTTGAGACAGGAAATTTGTTTCGCTGCAAGTTTGCCCTTGTCGGTCAGGACGAAGACCGTGCGCTCGATGCTCGACCTTGCCCACTAACGGTTCAGGCAGAAGCAGTGCCGCCTGCGCAAACGCGGCGTTCCGGTTGATGTGGCAATCCTCGCCGTCCGCGAAGCGCACGGAAGCGGTGGCATAGGAACTTGCCCGCCCGACGCGTTCCAGATCATTGCGAAGAGCGGTGACACGCCCTTCGTGTCGTACGACTGCTTCGGGCGAGGCACCGATTCGTTCGAGGCCGTCGCAACCGATATGGTGAGTCTGTTTTGGACCGCCTTCGCGTAGGCCGCCTCCTCCCGTTCATTGGCAGCGGCGGCGGCGCGGTCATGGACCTCGTTCCATGGCTGGCGCGTTGGGTCGCGCCTCCAAGTCATTGCTGAACGAGTTTCGTCGTGCCATTTGCCGGAAGCGGCGTTTGCGGACGAGCAGTGACATTTGTGACGGTCACCCCCGTACAGCCGCGGGCCGGGATCATGCATGCAAAGCGTCCGCGCGCCGTTCGCCGGCGACCCTTTCCCGGCGCGCCTGCGCAAGCTCGTAGCTCGCTTGCATCCGCATCCAGTGCTCGGCGGCGCCCCACCCGATTTTCTCCAGTGCCAAGGCCATGTTCGCCGACACGCCCGCCTTGCCGTTTAGCAGGCGCGACAAGGTACCGCGCTCGCAGCCGAGACGCGCCGCCGTCTCCGTCACGTTCCAGCCCACGTCGTCCATGCTCTCGCGGATCAGTTCGCCCAGGTGCGGCGGATTCAGCATCGGGCCGACGCGCTCACTTGCAATGTCGTTCATGGTCAGGTCTCCCATTCGTCAGTGACAGTCGATCAAGTCCACGTCCACGGCCTCGCCGTCCTGGAAGCGGAACACCACGCGCCAGTTGCCGGAAGCGCGAACGCTCCACCGGCCCGCACGGTCGCCCTTCAGGGGATGCAGCCGGAATCCGGGCGCGTCGGCGCTTCGCGGATGCGTTGCCTCTTGCAGCCGGAACAGGATGCGTTTCAGCCGTGGCGCCAGATCGGCAGGCACCCGCGCGGAATTGTCCCGCTCGTGCAGCGCTCGCAGACCCTTGTGCCTGATCCTCATGCCGCACTGTAACGCGTCGCGCCACGCGCCACGCGCCGCAAGCGCCCGCTGCACTTGCAGGCCTGTCGACGCCGACACGTTGGCGTCATTGAGGCAGTCCAGTGATGCGAGCATCCTGTCGATCAACGTCAGAAGGGTCGCGATTGGGCTAGACGCGGGCCCTTTCGAATGCCGCCCAGGCCTCCTCGAATGCCTGGAAGTTGAAGCCTGGTGCACGGGCCGCAGACAGGACGATCTGTTCGGTCTCCTGCATCTTCCGGATCGCGTCCGCGAGCCCGTCGATGCAGTCCTTGGGGACGACAAGCGCGCCATGGCGGTCTGCATGGACGAGGTCGCCGTCGGAGATGGTCAGCCCGAAGACCGTGACCGGCGTTGCGACTTCCCTCACATGCACGAATCCGTGGCTGGGTCCGACGGATCCCGCGATCACCGGAAAGCCCTTCGGAAGATCGCCAAGATCGCGCATGACGCCGTTTGTCAGGGCGCCGCACAGGCCGAATCCCTTGTGCACGGTCGCATTCACTTCGCCCCAGTAGGCTCCGACGGCCTCCTTGCCATCAAGGTCTTCGATGACTGCTAAAGCAGGAAGGGGCCCGCTCGCCATGTGGCGGTAGTAGTCCATGCGAATTGCCCTGACGGTCTCGGGCGCTCCTTCGGGCGGCAAGGCACCCGCGATCTTCGCGGTCCGCGCGAAGCCGACGACGGCGCCGGCATCCGGATCGCTGCACAGCACGGTTCCACGCGTGAACCGGTCGAAGCCGCGTTTCCCTTCCGCGACCTCTATCGCGTTGCAGACCGTCGGCGTGTCAACCGCGCGAAGGAGTGCATGAAGTGTGTCATCCATCACTTCCTACTCCTGCCCGACCTTCGCGGCGCCCTCCGACAGCGCGGCCAGCTTCGCGTATGCGATGTCCGGGTCGACCGCGCCGAACCCGGCAAAGGTGCCAAACCCGCAATCGCTTCCCGCGATGACCCGTTCCGCACCGACGATGTCCACGAAACGCTCGATGCGTTGCGCGACGAGATCAGGGTGCTCGACGAAGTTGGTTGTCGTGTCGACAACGCCCGGCACCAGCAGTTTGTCGTCGGGAATGTCGGCCTTGCGGTCCCTGAACACTGTCCACTCGTGGCCGTGGCGCGGATTGGAGGTCTCGAACAGCACATGGCGCGCCCGGGCCGACATGAGCGTGTCGAACATCGTTCCCATCGGAATGTCGCAGACATGCGGGCCTTCGTAATTGCCCCAGCAGATGTGGACCCTGATCCGGTCTTCTGGAATGTCCCTCAGCGCGCCGTTCAGCGCCTCCACGTGCATGCCCGCAACCTTCACGAACTCCGCGTCGGAGAGGTCCGTGAAGAGCATGTGCCTCGACAACGCCAGGTCCGGGCAATCGAGCTGAAGGTCAAGCCCGGCGGCAACGATCGTTTCGTACTCTTCCTTCATCGCGTCGGCCAGCGCGGCCAGATAGGCCTCGCGGCTGGGATAGAATTCGTTCTGCAGGAAGAGGGAGATTACGCCGGGCGACGCTGCGTTCATGAAGCCGCGCCTGACCCCGTGCGCCTCCATGGCGGCCTTCAGGTTCACGATGTCCTTCTGCAACTCTCCTTGGCCCTTGGACCTGACCTCGCCCACGCAGAGGGGCCTCGCATATTGCGGCGTGCCGCCGTCGTCGGCCAGGCGCTTCAGAAAGCCGGGAAACCGCTTCAGGTCTTCGGGCGCGTTCCTGGGGCTGTCGCCGTCGAATCCGGTATAGCGGTCCTTGACATAGGTGGCATAGCTGATCTTCGAGGTCTCTCCGTCGGAGACGATGTCGACGCCTGCATCGACCTGCTTCTTCACGGTTTCCATGACCGCCTCGGCCATGGCCGCATCGAAGTCGTCCTGCGAGTACGATTCGTTCCGTTCGCGTGCGAAGATGAAATCGACGACCTTCTGGGTTCGGGGGAGGGAGCCCACGTGCGTGGTCAGGATGCGGGTCATGCTCGTCTCGCTTTCGTGATTGCTACTGGAATCCCCAGGGTTCCGGCGCTCCGGCGGCCGGCCCCGTCAAGGCTGCCCAAAGTCAGGACATGTCGCAGGTGCAGGGTGCCGTCTTGCCTCAGCCGGTCCATGTGGCACCCGCGGGATCGTCCGTCCCTACGACGTGATAGAGCGCCGCCTCGCCGGACATCGACGGCACGGCGGAGTGGTCAAGCCCTTCCGGAACGCTCATGGTGTCGCCCGGCGCCAGGACGGTTTCGCCGCCCTTCCAGGCAACGCGCCAATGGCCCTTGACCGGCATCAGCACTGACGGGTGCTCGTGGCTGTGCATGGCGTCGCTTGCGGAGGCCCGCGTGACCAGGTCGACCTCGAACCCGGGCCTGTCGCGGATGATGGCCGATTCGCCAATGACCTTGCAGGGCGTCCTGGCCGCCAGCGCGACCATGTCCCGGTAGCGGCGGACGTATCCGCCAACGACTTCCCGGGTCGTCGGTTCGGGATGGCCGTTGGCTTCGTCCTCGGAAAGCTTGCGCATCGGTCCGACGCCGTCCGGCAACTCTTCGCCCTTTTTCGTGTCATAGAGCTTGCCGGTCTCGGCAAGCACCAGCCCGTGATCAGCCGCGTCCTCGATCACCTGCGGCGCCCAGACGACGCCGCCGCCCGCGTCGTCGCCTCCGAGAATCGCCTTGATCATTCCGTATTCGGTGCCGACGTTCTCGAAGCCCCGGAAGATGCCGGTGGGGATGTCGATGATGTCGCCTTCGTCCAGCACGACCTCGCCGGCCGTGCCCCAGCGGCCCCAGAAGAACCTCCAGCGGCCGGAGAGGACGAAGAAGACCTCCGCGGTGCGGTGCACGTGAAGCGAGTTCCTGCATTTCGGCGGCTGGCCCGCCGCGCCGATGTTGAATCCATGGGGGAGATTGATGTGGACGTGCTGGTCCGGGCTTTCCGAGACGCCGCCGCCGATGATCGTGAAATTCTCCTTCTGGTCGGAGCCCGGCGTGTGGGCGTCAATGAAGGCCGTCTTGCACGGCTTGAGCGCGCCGTAGCGGACGATTCGGTCACTGAGATCTGTCATCGGTATCCCTTCCTGTGCGATGATGGACGCGGGCCTCGTTCCGGATCCTGGTGACGGGATCTGGAACGTGCCCGTGCGCCGGGGAGATGGGCGGACTTCCTGCCGAGGCGCGAATCCTCATGGCCTGTCGATCTCTTCCAGCTCGGAATTCCTGCAAGGGCGAGATCGCCGAAGGCCGACGCCGTCACTGGAATCGAGCCGAGATCGGCATGCGGCGGCGCCGGGCATGACTGCGACGCCCTCATCCCGTGACCAGCCCGTGCTCCGCGATGTCGGCCTCGAACCGGTCGAGAATCCAGTCCCAGCCGGCCTCGTGCTGAGTCTGGACGTCGCCGCCCGTCAGGTCGATGACCTGCGCGGTCGCGTCAAGCCTGCAGCCTTCGTCGGTCGGCTGAAACTCGATCGCGATCTGCATGAGCGTCGTCAGGACGCCCCCGAAGACCCCCGTCAGGCTGTAGGCCATCAATCGGCCCTCGACCAGTCGGTGCGTGTTCTGGAACATGTGGCCGACCTCCTTCCCGTCCTGGATGATCCGGACCGTCTCGACACCTCCCTCGCGGGTGTCGAACGCGTCATAGGTCATGCCGGAGTCGGGGCCGGCTTCCCATCGCAGGCGCGTTTCGGGGCTGATCCAGTGGGCAAAGACCGACTCCGCGGGATGCGGAAACGCGCGCGTTGCCATGATCGTCGCTGACGTGCTTTGCATGCTTCACCCGGTGCTCAGCAAGACCTGTTTCCAGATCGCGGTTTCGTCGAACAGGGTCCATTCCCTTCGGAGGCGGGGCGGCGCCTTGCCGGGCGTTCCGAATTCGGCATGGGTCATGCCCATCACGTGCACATCGGCGCCCGTTGGAGCCCCGTATGCGCCCCAGCCGTCATGCCGTCCGGTCAGGCTCCATCGGATGGCGGCCCTGGGCGGCATCATCGGATCGTCGCGGCCGATCCGGTGATGTATGCGGAATTCGGCTGACGGGAAGGCCGCGCGCAGGCCCATCCAGAGACGGTCGGCATCTCCGTGCCCGTGGCCGGTCACGAGACCCGGGTATTCCAGCTGCGCCGCACGGTCGTACTCCCTGGGTATCGCGGCCATGTCGGCATTCATCATGCGCGTCAGGATGTCCCCGAGGCGTGCGCCCCACTCGTTGTCGTTGCCTCGCCCGGTATACGGCCCGTCGACGTCCGAGGCCGGCGTGAACGGCCGGACACAGCTTTCCGGACCGCCCTCGCGGGCGATCAGGTCCCGCGCATAGTCCTTGGGGTCCCGGCCCAGCTGCCTGACGATCGCCGTCTGGTCACGGATCAGCCATTCGTCGTTGATCTGGTTGTTGATGGCGTGACAGTCGGCGATGGCCCGGTAGGCAAGCCTGGTGCCGGTCGCCGCGCCGTAGACTCCGTCGCCCGCATGCGTCGCGATGCAAAGGAGGCGGTGCGAACTGAGCATGCCCTCCTCCGGCGACCCGGACCAGATGACATCTTCTCCGAGAAGCTGGCGATCCGGGAATTCGGCCAATGTCGCCATCGTGGCCGCGATCACGCCCCTGTTCCCGATGACCACGGATGCCGGGCTGCGAACGACGATGTTCTCCGTGTAGTATTCGTGCAGCGTGGCAATGCCACGGTCTTCCCAGATCTCCCTGGTGATCCCGAGGATGTAGTCCGGGAAGTCGGCGAAACGGGAATCAAAGCCCTTCATTTGCATGTCCTTCTGGAATTCGGGCCGAGTTCCTGAGGACGAGCTCGCCCTCGAACTGAACGGATTCCGCCTCGGCCGCGTCGTTCTCTATCTGGTCGATGAGGATGTTCACGGTTGCCTCGACCATGCGATTGACGGGTTGGCGGAAGGTCGTCAGGGCATAGGCGTCCCAGGCGGCAAGCGGCACGTCGTCGTAGCCCACGACGGATATGTCCTTGCCCGGCTCCAGGCCGGCATGCCGAAGCGCGTCAAGCACGCCGAACGCCATGTGGTCGTTGCCGACGAAGATCGCGTCCGGCCGGGTGCGGCCCGCGACGAGCTGGCGCGCGCATTCCATCGCCACGGGACGCTTGTACATGCCGTCGACCAGCGCGAACGGTTCCAGCCCGGCCGCTCCCATCGCCGCCAGGAATCCCTCGCGACGGTCCCGGCCGGTCGAGCTGCCCTGCCAGCCCGCGATGTGCGCAATCCGCTGGTGCCGACCCCGGATCAGGAATTCCGTGATCCTGCGGCCGCCGTCGACATTGGCCGAAGTGACGTTCACGAGTCCCTTGCCTTCCTGGGCGCGGTTGAAGAGGACCACCGGAATCCCGGCCTGGCGCGCCCGTGCCGCAAGATCCGAGCTCATGGAAACCGACGCCGCGATGATCCCGTCCGCCTGGTAGTCCATGAGATCCTGGATGACGCCGTCAACGCTCTCCGCCGAATTCGGGGCCGTGAAGACGAGCAGGTGGTAGCCGCGAGCCTGCAGCGCGTTCGAGAGCAGTTCCAGTGCCACGGGGTAGAACTGGTTTTCCAGGTAGGCGACCACCAGCCCGATGATTCGGCTCTTTCCGGACACCATCGCGCGTGCGAGCGAGTTCGGGCGGTAGCCGAGCTCCCGTGCCGCCCGCTGCACCTTCCTCGTCGTTTCCGCAGATGCGGACGCACCGGGCGTGAACACCCTGCTGACCGCAGACTGGCTCACGCCGGCGCGCGCGGCCACTTCCGAAGATGTCACCTTGCCGGTCATTCAGCCATTCCGTCGCTCAGCGTGATCGGTCCCGAACCGCGCGCCTTGTTGAACTCCGCCATTCGATCGAGAACCCTGACGCCGACCTGGTCGTAGAGGTCGAGAAGGTCGACGAGGACCCAGTTTTCGCGGATGCGGCCGTCGTCCACGCGCCAGAAGTCTAGGGAACGGAGAAGCACGCTCTGGCCTGCGGGGGCTATGCCCATCCATCCGTCGCCCGTGATCGTGACCCGCATGTTGGGCCAGCCGGTCTCGCAGACATAATCGCCCTCGGCCAGCCAATGGGACATCAGGTCGCCCATGGCATCGAGCTTGCGGTCGGGCATGGCGCGCAGGAACGGGATCTGGTGCCAATGCCGGAAGCCTGCAATGCCACGGGTCGTGCCGATGCCGGCCGGCCCGTACCAGTTGAAGCGCGGATGCCAATGCGTTTCGAGATTCATGATCTCCGGACCGCCTTCCGCCGGATGACGGCAGAGGTCGGCGAGCATGTCCGTCACGATCTTCAGTGCCACGTCGCCCGGACCCGTGGAGACAAGGCCGTCACCGGGCATCGGTGCGGGCGTGCACAGGAACTTGCCAAGCTGCGGGGGCATGGGCCAGGCGCCGGCCTGCATCATGAGTTCGGGAATGTCCCAGATCATCTGCATCTCGGTGACGCGTCCGGCCTCAAGCCGGAAATGCTCGTGGTAGCGCATGTGGGCGAGATGACCGGTCGGCGGAATGCCCAGGAAGGGACCCGTGAACGTGCCCATGTAGTTGCCCATGGCGCCGATCCAGTCCTGGCCTTCCGGAGTGGAGCCGGCAACCAGGATCATGTCGCGGCGCTCAAGGTCCGGCATTGCATGGTGCAGCGGGCCGAGGCACGTGGCAAGGAAGGCATCCGGTCCAACCTGGTCGCCGAACGGGTGACAAAGGCGCAGCGTTGCCGAATCGTCGAACAATGCGTCGAGCGCAGCCTTGACGGTGCCGGGCGCGAAAGTCGCGCTGGCCGCCCGGTAGCCGGCGATGCCGGCCCTGATGTCCGCTGGCGCAGCCACTACTCGGCAGCCGCACCGTAAGGCACATTGCGCCCGCCATGGCGGCGAACGCGAATGTTGCACTGTTCCGCATGTCCGACGAAACCCTCGAGCATGCAGAGCCGCGAACCGTATTCGCCGATCATCGCGGCAGCCTCGTCGGTTGTGACCTTCTGGTAGGAATGGGTTTTGAGGAACTTGCCCACCCAGAGGCCGCCCGTGTAGCGCCCGGCCCTCTTCGTCGGCAGCGTATGGTTGGTGCCGATGACCTTGTCGCCATTGGCGACATTGGTGCGCGGGCCGAGAAAGAGCGCGCCATACGAATGCATGCGCTCCAGGAACCAGCCATCGCGGTCCGTCATGACCTGGACGTGCTCGTAGGCCAGGTCGTTGGCGACCGCGAGCATCTCGTCATGCGAGCCGCAAAGTATGACGTCGCCGTAGTCCCGCCAGGAGGCGCTGGCGGTGTCGGCCGTGGGCAGGATCCGGAGCAGGCGGTCGATTTCGGCCATGGTCTCGGTCGCGAGCCTTCGAGAGTTCGTGACGAGGCAGGCCGGCGAGTTGTAGCCGTGCTCGGCCTGGCCGAGCAGGTCGGTGGCGCAGAGTTCGGCGTCCACGGTTTCGTCGGCGATGACCATTGTCTCGGTCGGACCGGCGAAGAGATCGATGCCGACTCGCCCGTAGAGCTGGCGCTTGGCCTCGGCCACGAACGCGTTTCCGGGTCCGACGAGCATGTGGACGGGATCGATGGATTCCGTCCCGAGAGCCATGGCGCCCACGGCCTGGATCCCGCCCATGACGTAGATCTCGTGAGCGCCGCCCAATTTCATTGCGGTGACGATCGCCGGATGCGGTGCGCCGTTCACGGGCGGTGCCGAGGCAATGATGCGTGGCACGCGGGCAACTGACGCAGTCAGGACCGACATGTGCGCGCTGGCGACCATCGGGAACTTTCCGCCCGGGACGTAGCAGCCGACCGACTGGACCGGTATGTTCCTGTGCCCGAGCACCACGCCGGGCAGCGTCTCGACCTCGATGTCCGTCATTGACCTGCGCTGCGCTTCGGCGAAGCGACGGATCTGCGCCTGGGCGAACTTGATGTCCTCCATGTCGCGGTCGCTCACCTTTTGCATCGCGGCCTCGATCTCCGAGGCGGACAGGCGAAAGCTCTCTGGTTCGTAGTTGTCGAACCTGGCGGACATCTCGCGGATGGCGACGTCGCCACGGGCCTCGATGTCAGCAAGCGCGGCCTCGACGCTGGCGCGTACTTTCGCGTCGTCGGCGGCCTTCTCGGCTTCAGGCTTGGAACGCTTCAGGTAGTCAATCGTCATGTTGTCGCCCTTCCGGCATCCCGGGAAATCGTGCGTTTCGCGGCCTGGCTCGGGATTTCGTTTCGAGGATGCGCTTCGCAGCGGCGCATCCGCTTGCGGACCCACCGGGCCGTCGCGGCCCGAGAACGTCCTTGTCAGCCTCCGGTCCGCGCACCTGTCTCGCTGTCAAACAGGTGACAATGCGAACTTTCTATCCGGATCGAGACGGTGTCCCCGATCTCGGCCCGGAACGCCTTGTCTGTCCTTGCGCTGACGAGCGTTCCGCCGATGCGGAGGCTGGCCATCGCCGCGTCTCCCAGAAGCTCAAGCGTGTAGATGGGAGCGGTGATCTGTCCGCCCTCCGTCGAGACCTCGGCGTCCTCGGCGCGGAAGCCAAGCGTCACGTTGCCGTCAGGCGCGTCGAGACCGCTGATCTCGGTGCTTTCGGTACGGAAGACGCCACCCTTGACGGTTCCGTCGATCAGGTTCATGGCCGGGTTGCCGATGAAGCCTGCCACGAAGGTGTTTGCCGGGTAGTCATAGATTTCGGTCGGCGAGCCCACCTGCTGGACAACGCCGCGTTCCATGACCACCACGCGATCGGCAAGCGTCATGGCCTCGATCTGGTCATGGGTGACGTAGATCGTGGTCACCGCCAGTTCGTGGCTGAGGTTCTTGATCTGGGCGCGGGTCGACACCCTGAGCTTGGCGTCGAGGTTCGACAGCGGCTCGTCCATCAGGAACACGTTGGGTTCGCGCACGATGGCGCGGGCCAGCGCCACGCGCTGGCGCTGGCCGCCGGAGAGTTCCGCCGGCTTGCGGTGCAGAAACTCGTCAAGCTCCACCATTGCGCTGGCGCGCATGACCTTGTCCTGGTGCCCGCCGGGATCCGTGCCCCTGACCTTGAGCGGGAAGCGGATGTTCTCGTAGACGTTCATGTTCGGGTAGAGCGCGTAGCTCTGGAACACCATGGCCACGTCCCGGTCCTTGGGCTCGAGATCGTTGACGACCTTGCCGTCGATCAGGATGTCGCCCTCGGTCGGGTCCTCCAGGCCCGCGATCATCCGCATCGTCGTGGTCTTTCCGCAGCCCGACGGGCCAAGCAGCACCAGAAACTCGCGATCCGGAATGGTCAGGTCAAAATTGTCGACACCGACAAAAGTCCCCCAGCGCTTCGAGACACCCTTGAGTTGAATCTCGGCCAATGAAACCTCCCCCTGGAACATTGCCTTTGCATACGCTTGCAAGCACTCTAGACTCGCGCGGCAATTGCAAGCAAGGTCTTTGTTGCAGAAGATTGCGGGCGATGAACGGCAGGCTGGAGACATGGGCGGCTTTCAGAGGCAGAAAGACGTCGTGCGGGCGTTTCATGCCGCGCTTGACGAGGCAGGAGGCGACGGGGTCACCGCGGTGCTCGAGGATTTCTCGGGCGCCGGCTTCCGGTGGCGCGGATTTCATCCGTTCGGCGTTCTGGACGATGTCCGGGACGTGTCCGACCGGTTCTGGAAGCCGTTGAAGCGATCGCTCTCCAGACTTCAGCGGCGCGAGGACATCTTCTTTGCCGGCCGGAACGAAATCGACGGGTTCAGGACCGTCTGGGTGGTCTCGATGGGGCATCTGCTCGGCCTCTTCGATGCGCCCTGGCTGGGCATTCGACCGTCCGGCAAGATCGCGATGTTGCGCTACTGCACCTTCCATCGGGTCGAAGGCGACAGGATCGCGGAGACCGCGATGTATTTCGACATTCCGCACCTCATGGCCCAGGCGGGCCAGGACCCGTTTCCGGATGCAACGGCGCAGCATCTCGTGCAGCCGGGTCCGCTGACCCATGACGGGTTGCTCCTGGACCCTCAGCCTGAATCCGAGGGCGTCCGCACGCTTGACCTGATCAACGCCATGATCACCGATCTCGGCAATTGGGACCTGGGCCTGCCGCTGGAGGAGGAGCTCGAGCGCACATGGCACGATGACATGCTCTGGTGGGGACCAACGGGCATCGGCGCGAGCTACACGATCGAACGATACGCGAAGCAGCATGCCGGGCCGTTTCGGGCGGCGTTCGGCAGGCGGACGCGCACCGGTCACATCGCGCGTCTGGCAGAAGGGAATTATGGTGGCTTCTTCGGCTGGCCAAACTTCACGGCGCGCCTGACCGGCGATTTCATGGGCCGCGCGCCGACCGGCCGCAGGGGCGAGTTTCGCGTCATTGACATCTATCGCCGTGCGGGCGACCTGCTTGCCGAAAACTGGATCTTCATCGACCTGCCGCATTTCTGGAAGACGCAGGGAGTCGACGTGGTCCCGGAGGAGGCAGCATGAGAATCGACGCGCACCATCATCTCTGGGACCTTTCCGCCGTGCACTATCCATGGCTGATGGCCAAGGGCGCCAGGCGGTTCTTCGGCGATCCGGCACCAATCCAGCGGAACTACCCTCTCGAGGACTTTCGAGCGGATGCACGCGGGTTCGGAGCCTCCGTTCACATCCAGGTGGGTGCCGAGGACGCTTTCGCGGAAGCGTCATGGGTGCAGGACGTGGCCGACGCAAATCCGGATTGGCCCATGGCGCAGGTCGCCTTTGCCGATCTCGCCTCGGATCGGCTCGGCATGGAGCTGGACCGGATGCAGGAACTCCCGAGCGTGCGCGGCGTGCGGCAGATCGTGGGTCGCGCGCCGGAAGAGGACATGGCGACGGGCACGAACGACCTGCTGGACGACCCGCGCTTCGTCAACGGCCTTCGGGAGGTCGGGCGCAGAGGCTTGAGCTTTGACCTGCAACTGATCCCCGAACTCTACGGCGCCATGGCGGACGTGCTTTCAGACGTGCCCGGAACGCGCGTTGCACTTTGCCATGCAGGGTCGCCGCACGACCGGACGCCGGAAGGTCTCACGGCATGGACGGGCGAACTCGGTCGACTGAGCGGGCTTCCGCAGGTTTCGGTCAAGCTCTCGGGGCTGGGCATGTTCGAACATGACTGGACGAAGGGGAGCGTGCAGCCCATCGTCGAGGCCTGCCTGGACCAATTCGGGGCGGCGAGGTGCATGTTCGGGTCGAATTTCCCGGTGGACAGCCTGTATTCGGACTACCGCGCAATCGTGGAGGCTTACGAGAGCCTGGTGCCGGACGAGGCGAAACCCGCGGTTTTCGGGGTCACGGCCGCCGCATTCTACGGGCTTGGAGAAACGCGCGGAGAGGCGTGACGGGCGCGCGGATCGCGTGAACGCGCGACGCCCCGGTTCAGTGCGGTCCGGACTTCTTGATTGAGATGTTCAGCAGGACCTGTCGTCGCTCCCTGGACGCGACGTTGATCGCGCGTTCCAGCGCAGCCGGCAGTTCCGTTCCGTCGACGACCGTTTCGGCATATGCGCGGCTGGCCTCTGCTATCGCGGCGAAGTCCGGGCTGGGGCTGAGCGACGTCAGCGGCACGTCGTTCGACCTCGATGCCAGCCCGTCCTTGTAGAGCCCCGTGACGGAACTGCGGACGGCGCCCCATTCCTCGTTGTTCAGGACCAGGGTGATGACGGGCAGGCCCAGCGCCTCGCAGACCTGATGGCACGCGACCGGATTCGCGAACATGTAGCTGCCGTCACCGACGGTGGCGAAGACGAGCCGTTCAGGGTCCGCGAGCTGCGCGCCCATGGCTGCGGGCAGGCCCCAGCCGAGTCCGCCGGAATGCGGTTCCTGGAAAAAGGAGAGATGATGTTCCAGTTCGAGGGGCGGCAGCGGGCAGCCCAGTTCGTGGAAGACGCTTGACTTGCGGCCCTTGACCGCCTGTCCGAGGCAGTGGCTTACCCACTCCTTTGACATCGGCGAACCGTTTCCGGCCCTGGCCGCGTCCCGCACCGCGTTGCGGCCGTCCTCGGCAAGAGCGGCAATCCTGGCGCGGCGTTCGGCGACGTCCTCTTCCTGCCTGGCCTGAGCGTTCGTGGCGGCAATGAGTTCGAGAAGCGCGGTTGCCGTGTCGCCGACGAGCGCGACATCCGAGCGGAATGTTCGCATGGGAGACGATCTCGCAAAGAGCGGGTCGGGACCTAGCTGGATGATCCTGGCCGTCGGCGGCGGGGACGCGCGGTCAGGCCACCAGGGCGCAAGGGCGTTGATGACGAGAATGACGTCGGCCTCCCTGACAAGCGCGTCCGGAGACCAGTCGACGTGGCACGGGCTCGTCATCGGAATGGCGATCTGGTTGGCCCAGTAGTGCGAAAGCGGGAAGGCCCAATCCTCGACAAGCCCGGTGAGCGCCGTGAAGGCTTCTTGGGAACCCGCGCCCCGCTGGGCGATGACCAATGGACGCCTGGCCCTGGCCAGGAGGGTCGCCGCAGTCGCCAGCGCAGCGCGGTCGGGTGCGGCCGAGACGGGCGCCATGTTCGTCCCCGCGTCGAATCCGTCAAGCAGGCAGGGCTCGCACAGGACCTCCCGGGGCAGGCTCAGGTAGACCGGCCCCTTGGGAATGGAATTGGCGATGGTCCATCCGCGGTTCAGCACGTCCGCAAGCTGGTCCGGAAACCGCAGCTCGTAGGTCCATTTGCAGGCTTCGCGCACCAGGGCCGTCTGGTCGTGCATTTCCTGCCCCCAGCCTATCGGGACGGTGCGGGCGCCGAAACGACCGCCTTCCATCACCGGCGTCCTCCCCGACATCAGGAACATCGGAACCTGGTCGCACGCGGCGTTGATGGCACCGGTCGCCCCGTTGGAAAGCCCGACATTCGTGTGCAACAGCACGGCCTGGGCGCGACCCGAAATCTGGTAGTATCCATGCGCCATGCCGACCGCGACATGTTCGTGGGGCACGGTCACCGCCTGCGGCAGGTCGACACCCCTGTTGCGCGCCTCGATCAGTCCCTCGATGATCGGCGGAAAGTCCGTTCCGGAGTTTGCGAACACGTGGCTGACGCCAAGCGCCTTCAGCTTGCCGAACATCGCGCCCCCGGCTGTCACGAGTGCAGCATCGGCATTTCCTTGCATGAGATTCAGGCGCTCCAATATTCGCTTGCTTGATCCTTGCGGATGGTTAAGTTCTCTTCCCCAGAACTGGCCACGTGCAGATTTGGCCAGCTTTTGACTGGGAGGACAAGATGAAGTTTACGAGAATTGCGGCTGTCCTGGCCGCGACCGGGTTTCTTGCGGGCGCCGCCGCAGCGCAGCAGAACCTGACGGCGGAGACGGCAAACGCCGCAGGCGTGCCTGGCAACACCGTGCTTTCACTTGGCGAGTTCGCTTCGGCTGCCGGCATCGCGAACATCCAGGTGGCCACCGGCCAGACGCTGACAAACTCGGTGCAAAACGTTGCCGAAGGCAAGACGGACATCACGGCCACGCCGTTCATTCTGCCGTTCCTGCTGTCCAGGGGCGCGGGGCCTTACGCAAAGCTCGGACCCGAGACGGGGGCGGAGTACGTGGACCGTCTGGCAGTTCTCTACACGTATCGGTTGGGGGCATTCACCTTGTCCGCATACAACAGTTCTTCGGTCAAGGGCTGGGATGACCTCAAGGGCAAGACCGTTTACAACGGTCCGCCCCGGGGCGCCGCGCTGACCAACGCTCGCGGCGTCGTCAAGATCGTGACGGGTCTCGTCGACGGCGAGGACTATACCGGCGTGCAGGTGAACTGGGACCAGGGGGTCAAGACCATGACAGACGGTTCCGCGGAAGCGTTCGTGCTGCCGTCGAGTTTCCCCGATGGCCGCCACACACAGGCCGTTGCGGCCGGAGCCATGACCATGTGGTCGATGCCGAAGGACGTCTTCGAGGGTGAAGCGGCCCAGAAATACATGAGCGCTCCCGGCTCGGGCCGGGTCGAGATTCCGCTCAGCGAGGCCGTGCAGGCCGAAGGCGTGACAGTGATTTCCGAGGACGACATGTTCCGCGGCGTGGCCACCGTTGGCGGCGAGATCGTGCGCAAGGAAATGGACGAGGAGACGGCCTACCAGTTGACGAAGGCCGTTCTCGACAATCTTGACGCAATCAAGTCAAAGACGCCTTTCCTGCCGAACGTTTCCCTGGGCGAGATCGAGGACACGTCGACGACCGGCATGTGCGGTGCGATGCCCCTGAAATACCACCCCGGTGCCGTGCGCGCCTGGGAGGAAGCGGGCCACACCGTGCCGGACTGCGCCAAGCCGTGACGCCGTCCCTGGCCTAGCCAGGTGAGACACTGACCGGACCGCCCTGAGAGACCCGGGCGGTTCGGCACTCGTGCCGCCCAGGCGGGCGGCTGGGCGTCCCGCGAGGAGGGAAGGGTCGCAATGGCCGAAGCAAACGCCGGACCGGAAGTGGCATCACGAACCTTCGCCGAGCGGTTGCTGTACGTGCTGGCTGTCGCGTTTGTCATTTCCGGACTGCTTAACGCCACCCCGGGCATTCCCGGGGTGGACAACGGTCTGCGCAACTTGACGGGCCTCGACTGGATCTCGTCCCGCAAGTTTCCCCGCGAGTGGTTCTTTCCCATCATATTCGCGCTGATGATGCTGATCGTGGCGCTGAAGCACTCGATGTGGCGGGACTGGCGTGGGAGATCCCCCCGCCGCCGCTGGTTCGGGCTCTTCATGGATGTCGCGCTGGTCGTCACGGCCATGATGATTTCCACGACATTCCTGATCGAGTTCGAGGCCATCTGCCTGATCGACCAGATCACCGGCGAGCGGGAGCGCCTGATCGCGGAAAGCCTGAAGGCCGAGAAGGAATTCGCCGAGCTTTACGGACTGCCCGAGCCCACGACGGTGGACGACCCGCAATGCGTCGGGACCACCGGTGGCTGGCTGGTGCTGATCGTGGGTGTCTCGATCCTTGTCTTCCTGTGCTACAACATCAAGGTCTGGGGCCTGCCACTCGTGCTCGTGGCGCTCGGGGTGGCGGCGTACACGTTTCTCACGGTCATGGTCTGGTACTTTCACGGCCCCGACGACATCAACAAGTACCTGATGACCAAGCTTGCGGGCGAACCCAGGATGCTGGGCGACGGCCGCCCGAAGGTGCATGACATTCTCGTCAACAACGGGAGCGGCCTCTTGGGCCGTTTCATGGACATCATCCTCAACACCATTTTCCCGTACCTGATCCTGGGATCGCTGTTCGGGGCGTCGGCCGGCGGGCAATCGCTGATCAAGCTCGCCTTTCGCTGGACCCGCAACTTGTCCGGTGGCCCGGCGCATGCCGCAATCGTTTCCTCGGCAATGTTCGGCACGATCACGGGCGGGCCGATCGTGAACGTGCTTTCGACGGGCGTGCTGACAATCCCGATGATGGTCAAGCGCGGGTTCTCGAAGGTCTTTGCCGGCGCCATGGAGGCGGCGGCCTCCTCCGGGGGCTCGATCATGCCGCCGGTGATGGGTGTCGCCGCCTTCGTGCTGGCCGCCCTGACCGGGGTGCCGTACAGCCAGGTCATCATTGCGGCCGCGATTCCGGCCCTTGCCTATTTCCTGTGCCTGTTCCTGGCCGTGGTGTTTCAGGCACGCAAGCAGGAGATCAAGGCATTTGGCCGGCTTACGCCCGAGATGGAACTCGATCGTCAGGACATCCTGAATCTCGGCATGATATTCGGGCCGATTCTCGTCATCCTCGCCCTGCTTCTTACGACCAAGGAAGAAGTGGGATGCGGATTGGCAGGCTGGCTTCTTGGGGCGGAGCGCGTGATCTCGGATGCCGGATGCCAGGTCAACTCGCTGCCCTGGGTGCTGAAAATCATTCAGAACTCGGCCGGCGATGCGGGAAGCGCAGGCTGGTGGGCGGTCGCGCTGCTGGTGATCCTTCTGTTCCTTGATCCGAAGATGAGGGCGCGGCCGCGCAAGCTCCTTGATGCCTTGGCGGACGCAGGATACCTGATCTCGACCCTCTATCTCATGTTCCTTGCCGTGACCATCATCGACTTCTGCCTGAAGTTCACGGGGCTGCCGGTCTTCATCGCGCTTGACGTGCTCGGATGGCTGAAGAGTCTCGGGCTGGGCGCGGGAGGATCGCTTCTCTTCCAGCTCCTGGCGCTGGTCGCCACGATGGTCCTGGCGGTCCTGCTCGGCATGGGCATGCCCGCCGTGCCCGCCTACGTGAATGTCGCCCTCCTGATGGGACCGGTCCTGTCCGGCCTGGGCATGGCGGTGTTCACCGCGCACATGTTCGTCTTCTATTTCGCGGTTGCGTCAGCGATCACGCCTCCCATCGCCCTGGCGGCCTTCGCGGCGGCGTCGATAACCAAGCAGGATCCCATGCAGACCGGATTCGCGGCTGTCAGGATAGGGATCGTGATGTTCGTGATTCCCTTCGTGTTCGCGTTCAATCCCGAGCTGCTGCTGATCGAGGCGGCCTTCCTCGATCCTGGCGCGACCGACGGCAGTTACCTTCCCGGGTACGACGGCACGGTGGATTGGGGCGCGCTGGCCCTGGTTCTGGCCCGGCTGCTGCTTGCGCTTGTCCTGCTTGCAAGCGCGTTGTCACGGTTTGACCGGACCTCGCTTGCGACATGGGATTGGGGCCTTCGTCTTGCGCTCGCCCTGTTCGTCATGTCCGGCAACCCGGCGGTCCATGGTCCGGCCTTCCTGGCCGGTGTCGCGATCCTGGCGTGGCATCGATTCGGTGCACGGGGAAGGTCTGCGGGCACGGCATGACGGTCCGCCCGAATTTCCTGTTCCTGATCACCGACCAGCAGCGTTCCGACTGGCTTGGCTGCTATGGCCATCCCGTGGTCAGGACTCCCAACATTGACGCCCTCGCTTCATGCGGCACCCGGTTTGCGGATTTTCATGTTGCAGCCCCGATCTGCATGCCGAACCGCGCCTCGATCATGACGGGCCGGATGCCTTCGCGGCACGGGCTCCGCTACAACGGATGCACTCTGCCGGCGGCGGCGAACACCTTTGCGGACGTTCTCGCTGCGGCCGGTTACGACACCGCGTTGATCGGCAAGAGCCACCTGCAGCCATTCACCCTCGACCCGGCACGCCACCTGCCGGACCCGGAAGACCTGCCGCCACGCCCGATCGAAGAGGCCTGGAAGCCGCATGCGGAGGATCCTTCGCAGGAAGCCCCCGACCTCTACGAGGGTGGGGAATACAGCGTCGGTGCGCCTTACTTCGGCTTCAATCACGTCGAGTTCGCGTCCGCGCACGGAGACCGTTGCAATGGACATTACCTGCAATGGCTCCGCAACCGGGCACCGGATTGGCGTGCGCTCCGGGACGACTCGAACGAATTGCCGCACAATTACTCCTGCCCGCAGGCGTACAGGACGCCGGTTCCCGAGGAACTGTATCCGACGACTTGGGTCGCGGACCGGGCAATCGACTACCTGAACGATGCGGCACGTGCGGACGCGCCGTTCCTGGCCTTTGTCTCGTTTCCGGACCCGCATCATCCGTTCAATCCGCCAGGGAAGTACTGGGACATGTACTCTCCGGACCAGTTCGAGTTGCGCCTTCCATACGCGGCGCATCAGAATCCGCCTCCTCCGCTGGCATGGCTTGAGCGGAATTTCCGCGAAGGCGGCGGACAGTTCACGAAGCAGACGGCGATGCGTGCCGGAGACCAGGAACTGCGCGAGGCAATGGCGCTGACGGCCGGAATGGTAACGATGATAGATGACCACGTTGGCCGGATCACAAGCGTTCTCAGGGAACGCGGACTCTACGAGAACACGGTCATCCTGTTCACCTCCGATCACGGCGACTACCTGGGAGATTTCGGGCTCCTTCTGAAGGGGGCCATGCCGTTTCGCGCGCTGACTCAGGCGCCGATGATCTGGTCCGACCCTGCCGACAGGAGCGCCCGCGTGTCAGACGCGCTGGCATCGAGCGTTGATATCGGCCCCACGATCATCGACAGGGCCGGTCTGGCACCCTATCGGGGCGTGCAGGGGAAGAGCTTCCTTTCCTGCGCAAAGGGCTCGGTTCGGCACCGAGACGAATTGTTGATCGAGTTCAACGACGGGGCCGCCAAGCTTGGATTCGAACGTCCGGCACGCGTGCGCACGCTCAGGACCAAGGCGTGGCGATACACGATCTACGCCGGTGAGGACTGGGGCGAACTGTATGACGTTCAGGCCGACCCGGACGAGACCCGAAATCTCTGGGAGAGCCCGGCGCACGAATCGTTGCGTGGGCGACTTGCGTTGCGGTTGGCGCATCACTTGACGTGCCAGATGGACGAGAGTCCCAGAGCGACGCGGATAGCCTGACGGACTCGACGGGAACCGGATTGCCGCGAGGCGGCAATCGAATGCGGCGCGACGATCTTGTTGCCGTGCTGCGAAGGCGATGACGGCCAAGGACACGCATGATTGGCCGTTTTGGTCGTTGCCCGTTTCGCAGCTCAAGGTCACGACCTCCAGGCGCGGCAATGCACGCACGTACGCGCACCAAAGTGAGCGTTGTCATCAGCCGCAGGCCAGACGATGCCCGAGGGGAGCCCGGCAATGCCCTGGCGAACAGGACTTTCCCACGCTATCGCTGATCTCGCGGACGGCCAGCAGACGGACGGGG
>VXSG01000050.1 GCA_009838075.1 Boseongicola sp. SB0665_bin_10
GCCGTGGAGATCGAAGGTGTCGCGTTCACGACCGAAGTGCCGTCTGGAATGACCCTGCGTGCCGATGCCGAGCAGCTCTATCGCGTTCTGTCCAACCTGATTCGCAACGCCAGGCAGGCGATCGAGGCGACCAAGAGCGACGGATGCATCCGCGTTTCCGCAGCCGAGGATGACGCGTGCTGGCGGATTGAGGTCAGCGACACGGGGCCGGGATTGCCGCCGCGCGCCAGGGAAAATCTCTTCACGCCGTTTCAGGGCGGCGCCTCAAAGGGTGGAGCGGGGCTGGGTCTTGCAATTGCCGCCGAGCTTGTGCGCGGTCACGGCGGCCAACTGTCGCTAGGGGAGACCGGACCCGAAGGCACGACCTTCGTGGTTACGCTGCCCAAGGCCGTGATCGACGTCGATCAGGCCGTCTAGCAATGCGATGCGGCTGTCCGTCTCCCGCGTCGGTCAAGCGGGACGGATTTCCCGTGATGCCCCAGCGCCGAGCTGGCAATTCCCGGAGTCGACGAACGGCCATGCGCGCCGGGTATCGCTCAGAATCGGCCTTGCGGTGTCCTCGGCCGCCCGCTACATCCGGCCCGCTCATGCGCTGGTAGCTCAGATGGATAGAGCACTTGACTTCGAATCAAGTGGTCGGGGGTTCGAGTCCTCCCCAGCGCGCCATTCCGATCTCCTCCCGGCGGTTTTGGCCGCTCGTTTCTGTGCGACAGTGGTGAAGCTCGGATCTGCAACCGTGGGTTCCGCATACGAGGTGAACGCACGCGGAATCAGCCTTGCAACGGGTTTGGCCGACGGATACACCCTGCCCACCCGCGCGCTGGTAGCTCAGCTGGATAGAGTGCTTGACTACGAATCAAGAGGTCGGGGGTTCGAATCCTCCCCAGCGCGCCACGTTTCAGCCTGATTGAGATCGCCTGGCGTGATTTCGCGGGAGGCCGCGGGGAAGCTGCCTTGCTCGCACGTGCGGCGATTTGAAAGGAGCGATCCGGCGGGTGCCCGGAACACGAGCGCTGAAGGCTTCCGGGATCGCTGAACTCAAAATGGGGGAAAGGCCGGCCCGGGCGATCCCTGACCTTGCAGCCAAGGCCTCCACGCGCATTTGGCGCCGTTCGGCAGAGTTGCGCCCGCCTGCGAACTTCCTAGATTGGGGCGATCTAGCTGGAGCGGCCAATGGCGGAAACCCGAAAGCGCGAACTCGGTGCATGCTATTATCCTGAGCACTGGCCGGAAGAGACCTGGACCGATGATGCCCGTCGCATGGCGGAAGCCGGACTGTCCTGGGTGCGGATCGGGGAGTTTGCATGGTCGAGGCTGGAACCTCGACCGGGCATCCTGGAATTCGAATGGCTTGACCGGGCCATCGAGACATTGGGGAAGGCGGGCCTGAAGGTCGTTCTCGGCACGCCCACGGCGACGCCGCCGCGATGGATGCTCACCCGTCATCCTGACATGGTCGCACTTGACGACAAGGGCCGACCGCGTGGTTTCGGTTCGCGTCGGCACTACTGCTTTTCGCATGAGGGGTACCTTGAGGAATGCCGACGCATCGTGACGCTGCTTGCCCAGCGCTACGGCAAGAACCCCCATGTCGCCGCCTGGCAGACCGACAACGAATACGGATGCCATGAAACCGTGGCAAGCCATTCGGACGCGGCAAGGAGGGGATTCCAGGCGTGGTGCGGCCAGCGATACCAGTCCACGGACGCGCTGAATCGCGCCTGGGGCAATGTCTTCTGGTCAATGGAATACGCGGAATTCGACGAGATCGGGCTTCCGAACCTCACCGTCACGACGCCCAATCCATCCCATGTTCTCGCGTTTCGCCGCTACTGTTCCGATCAGGTCGTGCGTTTCAACCGTTCACAGGCCGACATCCTGCGCCGCTACTCGGATGTGCCGCTGATCCACAACTACATGTGCCGAACCCTGTCCTTCGACCATTTCGAAGTGGCGGCCGACCTCGACATTGCATCCTGGGACAGCTATCCGCTCGGCTGCCTTCTTGATCGCCTTGATGCAGATAGCGGCGAGCAGGAACGTTTCCTTCGCCAAGGCCATCCTGATGCACAGGCATTCCATCATGATCTCTACAGATCCGTCGGGCGGGGCCGTTACTGGATCATGGAGCAGCAGCCGGGGCCGGTGAACTGGGCCGCATGGAATGTTGCGCCGCTCGACGGGATGCCGCGCCTCTGGGCTTGGGAGGCCTTCGCCCACGGGGCTGAAGCGGTGTGCTTCTTTCGGTGGCGCCAGGCGCCGTTCGCGCAGGAGCAGATGCATGCGGGCCTTCTGAGGCCGGACGGTGCGGATGCTCCCGCGATCGTCGAGGCCCGGCAGCTGGCAAAAGAAGTCACGGAGATGCCCGATGCGGGGACGACGAAGGCCAGGGTGGCGATCGTGTTTGACTACGCGTCCTCATGGGCGTGGGAGGCGCTCCCCCATGGCGCGAACTTCACGTATTTCGGACTGGTGTTCGACACCTACAAGGCGCTCCGCCGAGCAGGGCTCTCGATCGATTTCCTTCCCGCCGACACGAGGTCTCTCAACGGTTATGACCTCCTGCTCATTCCCGGCCTCCTGACCCTGTCCGGCAACCTCAGGATGGCGCTTGAAGCCTTTTCCGGCACCGCGATCATTGGACCCCGAACGAACAGCAAGACGGAAGAACTCGTGATCCAGGATCCATTGCCGCCGAACCTGCCCGGTCTTGATGCGACCGTCTCTCGCGTCGAGAGCCTGCCCCCATTCGCCCGCGTGCCCCTGGAGGGTGGCGGGAACTTTCATCGCTGGTTCGAGCACCTGGAAGGCGATGCCGCCGTCACCATGGCCACCGCCGACGGTCGGCCGGCCGTCATGTCCGGTGGCAGATTGCATTACGTTGCGGGCTGGCCGGATCGGACGGCCTTCGATCACATTGTTGCCAATGCTTGCGCAGCCGAGGGGCTCGACGCCATGGCACTGCCGGACGGTCTCCGGATCCGGGACACCGCGACGCATCGCTTCGTCTTCAATTATGCGCCGGAACCCATGGATTTCGAAGGCACGACGATTCCACCGGCGGGCGTGCACTGGCACCCGAATTGAGCGTTCATTCGGGCTGTGTCGAATGGGCAGGCCATGAAACGACCTTTCGGGGAACCCGTTCTTTCCTCCTGTTCCGCCATGCCCGACCATCACGGCTGCCGACATGATCGCCCGCCAATGACCTCGTGGCGCGGACAACTGCGGGTTTCGGCAACATTGGGTGCCATTGAGTTGTTCCTGCCGCCCTGCAATGGAGGAACAGCACATTGTCAGGGAGCAGATCATGGCCAACAACGAGTCCCGCCTTTTCCCCCACGCGCATCAGGACATCGAAACCGCCCGGGACGTTCCGGACACGCCACAGACATTGTCGCCCGCGTACCGGCTTGCCTTTGCGGATTCCGACTTTCTCTGCCGTGACGAACTGAGGCCGGTTCGCCTTCAGCTCGAGCTTCTCAAGCCCGAGTTGCTGATGGAGGAGTACGGCGTCAATTCCACCGTTGTCCTCTTCGGTGGCGCGCGCATTCCAAGCCCGGAGAACCGGAACATGGCCGCCTCCGAGACCCTCGCGGAGCTCGGCCGGTACTACGAGGAAGCCCGGACGTTCGCCCGCATCATCACCGAGCGGTCTGTCGCAGGCTCAAGCGACGGCGAGAAGCAAGTGATCGTGACGGGAGGCGGCCCGGGCGTGATGGAGGCCGGGAATCGGGGAGCCGCGGAGGCAGGCGGCGTGTCGGTCGGACTCAACATCGTGCTGCCTCATGAGCAGATGCCCAACGAGTACATCACGCCTGACCTCAATTTCAATTTCCACTACTTCGCCATCAGGAAGATGCACTTCCTGATGCGTGCGGCTGCCATCGCCGTCTTCCCCGGCGGATTCGGCACGCTGGACGAACTCTTCGAGACATTGACGCTCATACAGACAGGACGCATGCGACCCGTGCCGTTCATCCTCTTCGGAAGCGACTTCTGGAAACGCATCGTCAACTGGGAAGCACTTGCTGAAGCCGGCACGATCTCTCCGAGCGATCTCGAGATCTTTCGCTTTGTCGAGACCGCCGAGGAGGCGGTAGCGGTCATTGATGGCTGGCCGCAGGACATGTAGCGCCGTATACGGCCCGAGTGTCCTGCGACATTGAGGTGCCATGACGGGCATTTCAAGACATGCTTGCGCACGGGGCCGTCATGGCGAGCTGAGCGTCTCCGCGCTGAGCCCAGCATCCGGGTGCGGGGTTCGCCAGTTCGCGACCGGGCCTCACAGTCCGTCACGGGTCTCCCTGCCGACAGGCGAATGCAGCCAGAAAGCGCTGCATGCTATGCCAGTCCGGCTTCGGCAAGGATTTCCGCCCGACTCTTCCGGGCCCGCTCGGTATCCGACTTGAGCTGGCCGCAGGCCGCCATGATGTCCTCGCCGCGCGGTGTGCGTACCGGCGAGGCGTAACCTGCCTTGTGCACGATGTCGGCAAAGGCCTTGATCCGGGATTGGTCGGACCGTTCGTACGGGGCGCCAGGCCACGCGTTGAACGGGATCAGGTTGACCTTCGCGGGAATGCCCCGGATCAGCCTGACGAGCCGCCGCGCGTCCTCGTCGCTGTCGTTTACGCCCTTCAGCATCACGTATTCGAAGGTGATCCGCTCCGAATTCGAGAGCTTTGGATAGTCTCGAAGCGCGTCCAGAAGCTCGGCGATGTTCCAGCGCCGGTTTATCGGCACAAGCTGGTTGCGCACCTCGTCCGTCGTCGCATGAAAGCTGACCGCCAGCATGCAGCCGATCTCCGTTGCGGTTCGCGCAATTTCGGGCACGACACCGCTTGTCGACAAGGTGATCCGCCGTCGCGACAGGGCGATGCCTTCGCCATCCATCACGATCTTCATTGCGTCACGGACGGCATCGAAATTGTAGAGCGGTTCGCCCATGCCCATCAGGACGACGTTTGACAGAAGCCTCGGACCCGTCTCTCCCGACCCGATGCCCGGTTCCGGCCATTCGCCGAGATCATCGCGTGCCAGCATGACCTGGCCGACGATCTCGTCCGGGGCCAGGTTTCTCACGAGCTTCTGCGTGCCGGTGTGGCAGAAGGAACAGGTCAGCGTGCAGCCGACCTGCGAAGACACGCAAAGCGTGCCCCGATCCTCTTCCGGTATGTAGACCGTTTCGACCTCGTGTCCTCCGGCAATCCTTATCAGCAGCTTGCGCGTGCCGTCGGAACTGACCTGTCGGCGAACGACCTCTGGCAAGGAGATCACGAATCGCTCATCCAGCATGGCACGGTAAGCCTTCGAGAGATTCGTCATTGCCGCGAAGTCGCGCACGCCCCAGTGATACACCCACTGCCAGATCTGGCGGGACCGCATCCTTGCCTGCCGTTCCGGCGTCCCAGCCTGGACAAGCGTCTCGGAAAGCTCGTCCCATGTGAGCCCCACGAGATTGATCCGCACGTCGCTCGAGGAATCCTTGCGCGGGACGGTCAGGACATCAGGCGTAATCGGTGCGGGAGCAGGCATGAATCGCGATCCAAGGGTCTGGGTGCGGATATACGCGTTCCGGGCCCGATTGCCAAAGTTTTCCCCAGGGAACGCGGGCCCCGGGCTCCGGAACGACCCACAGGCCCCGTCTGCGGAAGGGGATCATGGATCGGGACGGATCGGCGCGTTGGACAGGCTGCGCCGCTGTCAGTCGTGGACGTGCTGCGTCAGGATCCGCAGCGCTTCTCGGCATCCTCGATCATGGCCGTCGCGCCGATCAGCGAAAACGTGTCCTTCGTCTGCGTTCCGCGCGTCGAACGTGCGGTCACGACTGCATCGGCTCCCCGCTTCATGGCGGTCACGATCTTCCGATCCTCGGCCGGTGTCGCAGGCCAGGCATACTCTCCATCGGTGAAGAGCTCGAACGTCGCGCCGTCGATTTCCAGCGTCGCGGTCGAACCTTTCGCGAACGGGTATCCGCCCGTGAAGCTGACCTCTCCCGCCACGTCGCGCGCAGGTTGATACGTCACGAACAGGAGGATGTCGCCCCGGCGAACCGTCACCTCTCTGCCGCCACGCGTATTCACGGTCTTCTTAGGTGCTGTCACGGCCCAGCAAGCCTTAGGGTCGGTCCCCTCGAAGACCTGCCAGTCGGATGATTCCGCCACGCGAGTGCCCGCGTCCTGTGCGCCCAGGCTTCCCGCAAGGCATGCCGCCGCGACGGACAGTGCCAATGCGGAGAAAATACGTCCTGTCTTCATCTTGCCAAATTGCCTCCGGATCTATCCGCCCGATTCCTGCCCGTTGTCACAGGCGCGATGCTCCTGTCCAACGGGTCTCTAATAGCGTATCTCAAGCTCTTGATGGAACCCCCTGCCGGCAGAAATCCGCCTCAACCGGGCGGCGCAGACTCATGACCCGACCCGTGCCGATGATCGAGGTCCTTCGAGGCAACTTCGTGGAATCCCGGCACGAGGGCCATGCGGCAATCACAGGCGCGGACGGAGGGATCGTCGAGGCCTGGGGCGATCCGGCCACGGTCATTCTCCCCCGCTCATCGGCCAAGATGCTGCAAGCCTTGCCGCTGCTCGAAAGCGGGGCGGGCGCATGCCTTTCGACCGAGCAGCTGGCGCTTGCCTGCGCTTCGCACAGCGGCGAGAGGCGCCACGTCTCCCTCGTAGGCCAATGGCTGAAGGATCTTGGCCTTGACGACGGTGCGCTGCTATGCGGACCGCAGCCGTCACGTGACCGCGAACATTGCCTCTGGATGGACCGTGTCGGCAAGGAAGTGACCCGCGCCTACAACAACTGCTCGGGCAAGCATGCGGGCTTCATTACGGTTGCGAGGCACCTTGAGGCGGGACTCGACTATGTCGATCCGCACCATCCCGTGCAGCGCGCCGTGCGTCAGGCGATCGAGGAAATCTGCGACGAGGACAGCCCGGGCTTCGGAATCGATGGCTGCTCGGCCCCGAACTTCGCGGTCAGCCTTGCGGGCCTTGCACGCGCCATGGCGCGATTTGCCTCAGCGGGAGGGAGCGGCGGCCTCCGCGACGTCGCGATGAGCAAGCTTGTCGCCGCCATGATCGCGCATCCGGACCTGGTGTCGGGACAAGGCCGTGCCTGCGCGGCGCTGATGGAACTGGCTACCGAGCCCTTGGCCGTCAAGACCGGCGCTGAGGGCGTCTATGTCGCGATTCTGCCGGAACGGAAGCTCGGAATCGCCCTCAAGATCGCTGATGGCGCGACCCGTGCGTCCGAAGTCGCGATGGCGGCCTTGCTTGCACGGCTCGGCGCGATCAACGAGAACCATCCATTGCTCAGCCGCGACATTCGCAACTGGGATGGGCTGGCCACCGGGGTCGTGCGTCCCGTCGCGGACCTTGTCTCCCCGCCGAGAGGATGACGGCCAATGCCGGACCATAGCAGGGATTCCACTCTTCGCCATGTGCTTGAGGAGACAAGCACCATTGCCATGGTCGGCGCTTCCACGAACGCCGTCAGCCCGTCCCTGTTTGTCGCGACGTATTTCAGCGGGAGGGGACGGCGGGTGATTCCGATCAATCCGACCAGGGTTGGCGAGACCCTGCTCGGCGAGCCGGTACTGGCGAGCATTCGCGACATTCCCCCGAATGCCAGGATTGACATGCTTGACGTCTTCCGAAAGTCCGACGCCGTGCCAGGGATTGTGGACGAAGCGCTTGCTCACCTGTTGCCCGGTCTCAAGTGCATCTGGATGCAATACGGCGTGCGTCACGAAGCGGCGGCGGAAAAGGCGCGTGCGCACGGGCTGGTCGTTGTCCAGGATCGTTGCCCCAAGGTCGAGCACATGCGCCTCTTCGGCGGGCCGAACCTCGCCGGCATCGGCGGCGTGCGCGTCTCGTCGAGACGGCCGGGTGGCAGATGAAGAATGCTGCGTTGCCCTCCCTCCGGCCAGAAGCTATGTCGCCGACGTCAGCCATGCGAGGTGTTCAGATGTCCAACGCTCAGCTTGAAGCCGCGATCGAATCTGCCTGGAACGTTCGCGACGAGATAAAGCCCTCGACGACCGGCGAAACCCGTGACGCGATCGAGGATACGCTGAACGCGCTGGATGCAGGCAGGCTTCGCGTTGCCGAACCCAGGGATGACGGCGCCTGGCACGTCAACCAGTGGGCCAAGAAAGCCGTGCTCCTGGGCTTTCGCCTCAAGGACATGGAACTGCAGGAAGGCAGCCCGCAGGGCGCCGCCTGGTGGGACAAGGTCGACAGCAAGTGGAAAGGCTGGAACGACAACGCGTGGAAGGCGGCCGGCTTTCGTGCCGTGCCAAATTGCGTTGTGCGCAAGTCCGCCTATATCGCGCCGGGCGTCGTTCTGATGCCATCCTTCGTCAATCTCGGCGCCTATGTTGACGAAGGCACGATGGTGGACACCTGGGCAACGGTCGGCTCCTGCGCCCAGATCGGCAAGAATGTCCATCTTTCGGGCGGAGTCGGCATCGGCGGCGTCCTCGAACCCATGCAGGCCGGGCCGACGATCATCGAGGACAATTGCTTTGTCGGCGCCCGGTCGGAGGTGGTGGAAGGGGTCATCGTCCGCGAGGGTTCGGTTCTCGGCATGGGCGTCTTCATTGGCCAGTCCACGAAGATCGTCGTGCGGGATACAGGCGAGATCCTGTACGGAGAAGTCCCGCCATACTCCGTGGTTGTCGCCGGTTCCATGCCATCCAGGAACGGCGTCAACCTCTATTGCGCGGTCATTGTGAAGCAGGTCGACGAAAGGACGCGTTCGAAGACCGGCATCAACGAACTCCTGCGCGATTGATCCTGTCGCCCGCGATCGGAGGGCGTGCCTTGCACATTCACATGCCAAACGCACAACGCGTCCATGATCGCAATCGGATCCTTGTCACCCAAGTCACGCGAGCCTTTCGCCCCGGAGATGAACGAACGGGGGGCGGAGCGCGGTCCGAAGGCGCTCCAATGGCTGTCGGGCACATCCCTGTCGGAGGACTGACATGACGGCTGTCTTTCTCGATCTCGATGGCACGCTCATGGAATCTCACCCAGGGATCCTTTCGTCATTGCGCCATGCACTCGAATCCACGGGCCATCGCGCGCTTGCCGAGACCGATCTTGCCTGGATGATCGGGCCGTCGTTCGACGATTCCTTTCGCAAGATGGGACTCTCGGACCCCGAGGCGGTGATGGCCGCGTACCGGGAGCATTACCTAAAGGGCGGCATGTTCGATGCGCGGGTGTATGACGGCGTCCTTGCCGCGTTGGACGCCCTTCGGGGATCCGGGGGGCGCCTTTACCTTGCCACCGCCAAGCCCCATGTCTACGCCCGGCAGATCACGCGGCACTTCGGACTTGCCGAATACATGGAACGCGAATTCGGACCGGAACTTGACGGCACGCGGAACTGGAAAGGCGACTTGCTGGCTCATGCGCTCGCCGAAACCGGCGAAGATGCGGCCAAGGCCGTGATGGTCGGAGACCGGGAGCACGACATGGCGGCCGCCAAGGAAGTCGGAATGAAGAGCGTCGCGGTCAGCTGGGGATACGGGAACGAAGAGGAGTGGCGCGATGCCGGGGCCGTCATTGACCGCCCGGAGAACCTGAAATCGGCGATTGCGGAATTCGGACTGCTACCTGATGCACCGGATTCTTCGCCTTTCGTCGCGGCAGGCGGCGACGTGGCCCGGAGAGCGTGATTGCGACCGTGCGCTGCACGGGTTAGCCAAGGCGCATGAGCTGTGACCCTGTCGAACTGACGCGGCAACTCGTTCGCTGCCGGACCGTCACCCCGGAGGAGGGCGGTGCAATTGCGCTGCTGGAATCAACGCTTCGCGATGCCGGCTTCGACTGCTTTCGCGCTGACAGGGGAGCTGTCGCGAACCTCGTTGCCCGTTGGGGCATGAAGGCCGCAGCACGAACTCTTGGCTTCAACGGCCATACCGACGTCGTGCCACCCGGTGATCCGGAGACCTGGTCCGTCGACCCGTTCGCAGCGGAAGAGCGCGATGGCTGGCTCTACGGGCGCGGTGCCGTCGACATGAAATCGGGTGTCGCGGCATTCGTGTCCGCCGCAATTTCCTTTGTGCAGGAAAGCCCGCCCGAGGGCGCGATCATCATTTCCATCACTGGCGACGAAGAGGGCGACGCCGCCGATGGCACCGCGGCCATTCTCGACTGGATGTCCGCAAACGGAGAAGCCATGTCGGATTGCATCGTCGGTGAGCCGACCTCCGTCGAGGCGCTCGGCGACACGATCAAGATCGGGCGCAGGGGATCCATGTCAGCGCATTTCACCGCGACCGGCATGCAGGGCCACACGGCGTATCCGGACCGGGCCCGGAATCCCGTTCACGCCCTCGCGCGCCTCATGGACAGGCTAGCCGGCCACAAGCTCGACGACGGCACCGAGCATTTTCAGCCGTCGACGCTTGCGGTCACGACGATAGACACCGGCAATGCCGCCACCAACGTCATTCCCTCTACTTGCCACGCTTCGCTGAACATCAGGTTCAACGATGCCCATGGCTCCCGGAGCCTGACGGCCTGGCTTGAAGAGGAGTCTGCGCGGGCAGCAGCGGAATCGGGCGTGGAGATTTCAATGGAGACCGAGGTTTCCGGCGAGAGCTTTTTCGTTCCGCCCGGCGCATTGTCGGAACTTGTCGCGGAAGCGATCCAGGCCGAAACCGGTCTCTCGCCCGACCTCTCGACGACAGGCGGTTCGTCCGATGCGCGCTTCATGAAGCGGCACTGCCCGGTCGTGGAGTTCGGCCTCGTCGGCAAGTCCATGCATGAGGTCAATGAGCGCGTCGAAGTCGCGCAGATAGCACGGCTTGCGGCTGTGTATCGCCGAATCCTCGACAGGTATTTTGCATGATTCGCCGGGCGGAAACGCGCGACATGCCGGCTGTTCTGGACATCCGCGCCCGAGTCTTCATCAAGGAACAGGGCGTTTCCGAAGCGGACGAGCGAGACGGTCGCGATGACGAAGCGATCCATCTCATCGCCTTCGATTGCGGCAAGCCCGTCGGCACCGCGCGCCTCCTGATCGATGGTCATGCAGGCAGGATCGGCCGTGTGGCGGTTCTCGCGGAAAAGCGCGGCCGCGGCCTGGGCAAGGACATCATGCGCGCGGCCGTGGATGAACTTGGCAGGCAGGGCGTTGTCCGGGCAAGCCTCGGTTCCCAAGCCCACGCGGTCGGGTTCTACGAAGCTCTCGGCTTTGAAGCCACCGGCCCGGAATACTTCGACGCAGGCATTCCGCATCGCGAAATGGTGCTTTCCTTGTGAGGCAGCCAACCTTGATTGTCATGGTCAAGGAACCGCGCCCGGGTCGGGTAAAGACGCGCCTTGGGCGGGAAATCGGCACGGTGACCGCGGCATGGTGGTACCGGCATCAGACCAGGCGACTCCTGCGCCGTCTCAGCGATGCCCGCTGGCAGACGATCCTTGCCGTCACGCCTGACAGCGAGGGCTTCAAGAGCAGGGTCTGGCCGCCCGGCCTTCGCCGCATCTCTCAGGGGACCGGGAACCTGGGCCAGAGGATGACGCGTGCGCTCAGGTCAACTCCGGGACCGACCCTTCTCGTCGGATCGGACGTTCCGGGAATCGAAAGGCAGCACGTGGCCGCCGGGTTCTCGGCACTGGGCCGGGCCCGATCCGTCATCGGTCCTGCCGACGATGGCGGATTCTGGTTGGTCGGCCTCCTTCATCCGCAGCGGCCACCCAGGAGCCTGTTCCGGGGCACGCGCTGGTCGCATCCGGAAACCCTTGCCGACGCGCTTCCCACGCTTCCAAGGCCGGTCGCGACGGTTGACACGCTTGCCGACGTGGACACGGCTTCCGATCTTCGGTGACGGACTTGGCTTTCTTCCATCCGGATTCAGTCCCGACCGAAAGCCGTGGTGGTGCGGCCACGTGCAGAGGCAGTGCGTCGTCAACCGGCGTGACCCGGTCCAGATCCCGTGATACGCGCCGGACATGACCCGGACTCCCACGAAAGAAGACATCCTTGCCTGGGTCGCGGACAACCCGTCGAAGGCCTCGAAGCGCGACATCGCAAGAGCCTTCGGCATCAGGGGTCCGGCCCGGATCGATCTCAAGCGTCAGTTAAGGGAACTGGAAGCCGAAGGCCGGCTCGCGAAGCGCCGCAAGACCCATCGCGATCCGGACCGCCTCCCGCCAGTGTCGGTTCTGCGGGTGGACGGGATTGACACCGATGGAGACCTGTTTGCGCGCCCGCCGGAGTGGCAAGGCCAGGGGGAGGCGCCCACGATCCTGGTCTTGCAGAGATCCGACGATCCCGCGCTGGCACCGGGTGACCGCATTCTCGCGCGCCTCGAAGAGATCAAGGGCGACACGCACGCTTACGAAGCCCGTGTCATCCGCCGCATCGGCACCAGCCCCGGCAAGATCCTCGGAATATTCCGCAAGTCGGATTCCGGCGGACGCATCGTGCCGATCGACAAGGGTGCGTCGCGGGAATGGCATGTGCCGCCAGGCGCGGATGGCGGAGCGAAGGATGGCGAACTGGTCGAGGCGGGGCAGGCCGGTCCAAGGGCGCGCCTGGGCCTCCCTCATGCACGGATTGCCTCGTGTCTCGGCGACCCGTCGCGGCCCAGGTCCGTATCGCTGATCGCCATTCACCAGCACGGTCTTCGGGACGACTTCCCGGACGAGGCCATCGTGGAAGCGGATGCTGCGAGGCCCGTGGATCCCGGCACGCGAACGGACCTGACATCGTTGCCTTTCGTCACGATCGATCCGGCGGACGCGCGCGACCATGACGATGCGGTCTGGGCAGAACCCGACCCGTCTCCGGCCAATGCGGGCGGGCACGTCCTCTGGGTCGCGATCGCTGACGTCGCACATTACGTCAGGCCTGGAAGCGCCATCGATATCGAGGCCCGCGAGCGTGGCAATTCGACATACTTTCCGGATCGCGTGGTCCCGATGCTTCCCGATCGCCTGTCCGGACATCTCTGCTCGCTCCTCGAAGGCGAGCTGCGGCCGTGCATTGCCGTCCGTCTCGTGATTGACGCCAACGGGGAACTGATCGCGCACGAATTCCAGCGCGCCCTGATGCGGTCGGCGGCCGCGCTCAGCTATGAAGAGGCGCAGGCCGCACTGGACGGCCGGCCCAACAAAAGGGCGGAACCACTGCGAGGCATGGTCCTGGAGCCGCTTCAGGCCGCCCATGCCGCGCTTCGCGACGCCCGCGAACGCCGCCAGCCGCTCGATCTCGACCTTCCGGAGCGAGAGATCGTCCTGGACGAGGACGGCACGGTGAGATCGGTGGCATTCAAGGAACGGCTGGACATGCATCGACTGATAGAGGAGTTCATGGTTCTCGCCAACGTTGCCGCCGCGCGGACCCTTGCTGGCAGCGGGACGCAGCTCCTGTTCCGGGTTCACGAGGAACCGTCTCGCGAAAAAATCCGTGCATTGCGGGACGTGGCCAAGGCCGCCGGGCTTCCCTTCAACGCGGGCACGGTGCCGAGCACCCGGAATCTCAACCGGCTCCTCGCTGCCGCAGCGGGAACGGATGACGGCGCGCTCGTCAATCTCTCCGTGCTGCGCTCGATGACGCAGGCATATTACAGCCCGGGGAATCTCGGACATTTCGGGCTCGCGTTGAAAGCCTATGCCCATTTCACGTCGCCCATTCGGCGCTACGCGGACCTCCTGGTCCATCGGGCGCTGATCCGTGCCCACGGCTGGGGGAACGATGGCTTGACTGACGCGGAGGCGGAGCGCCTCGGCGCCACTGCCGAGCACATCTCCGGCACCGAACGGCGCTCCATGCAGGCCGAGCGCGACACAAGCGACCGCTACCTTGCGGCATACATGGCCGACCGGGTCGGAACAGAGCTTTCCGGGCGCATTTCCGGCGTCCTGCGCTTCGGGGCGTTTGTCGAGCTCGACGGAACCGGGGCCGACGGGCTCATTCCGGTTCGCGCGATCGGATACGAGCATTTCCATTTCGATCGCGCCGCGCAGACCTTGACAGGCGATGACACGAACACCGTGATCTCGGTCGGGCAGCGGGTGCTGGTCCGGCTGGCCGAGGCGGTGCCGGCAACCGGCGGCATCTTGCTGGAACTTCTTGAAATTGGCGGCG
This sequence comes from Boseongicola sp. SB0665_bin_10, assembly GCA_009838075.1. Lineage (GTDB taxonomy): Bacteria > Pseudomonadota > Alphaproteobacteria > Rhodobacterales > Rhodobacteraceae > JAJEFO01. Next base: position 14,113 of record VXSG01000050.1, read on the forward strand.
AGCCGCTGCCCCGGGCGCGCAGGATTCGCATGTCCGCGCGTCGAAAGGCGGCCAAGGCCCGGAAGAGGGCGGCAAAGCTGAAGCGGAAGGGAAAATGACTGTCCGTGATGCGGCAGGGCCCAGCATTCCGGATGTGGCCAGATCGAACATCGGCTTCCGGCGCTGGATCGACCGGTTTCGGACAAGGGCCCGCGCTGCCGGCATCCGCGACGGCGCCTTTGACGTCGCGTTTCGTGGCGTTCGCTACAATGCAGGCGTGATCCGAAGCGACCGTTGCCAGCCGGAATTCACCCGACAAGTCTGGAACTACCTGGACGCGGTGGTCTCGGATGCGCGCGTGAAGGACGGACGTGCAGCGCTGCAAGGGAACCGGCGGCTGCTCGCGGAGATAGAGGCGAAATTCGAAGTCGAGGCTGCAATCCTGGCAGCCGTCTGGGGGGCCGAGAGCGACTTCGGCGCCTGTCGCGGCGACACGCCCCTCATCGAGGCGCTGGCGACGCTGGCTTTTGACGGGCGACGGGCGCGGTTCTTCGAGGATCAGTTGATAGCGGCCCTGAAGATCGTCCAGGCGGGAAGCGTCTCTCCGAAGCGACTGAAGGGAAGCTGGGCCGGTGGCATGGGGCACGCCCAGTTCATGCCGACGACGTATCTTGAGCACGCAGTCAACTTTCGAGGGAATGGGCGATCCGACATCTGGTCGGATGATCCGGCCGATGCGCTGGCATCGACGGCGTCTTTCCTTCGGCGCTGCGGCTGGCGGAAGGGACAGCCCTGGGGCGTGGAGGTCGTGCCTGCGCGCGGATTCGATCTTGCGCTTGCAGACGGGCGCATCAGGAAGACCGCCAATGGCTGGACTGCCATGGGCGTCCGCGACGCCAGGGGCCGACGCGTTCCTGACCACGGGTTCGCCTCGATCCTGATGCCGGCCGGCCTGCGTGGTGCCGCCTTCATGATCTTCGACAATTTCCATGTCATCAGGCAGTACAACGCTGCCGATGCCTACGTGATCGCGGTCGGCCATCTTGCGGACCGCCTGGAGGGCGGCGCGCCGTTCCGGGCCCGCTGGCCCAGGAAAGACAGGACTCTCGGCCATGCCGAGAAGATGGAGATGCAGCGGCTGCTGACGGCGCGCGGATTCGACACGCAAGGCACGGACGGGATCATCGGGCCGAACACGGTGGATGCGATCCGCGCGTTTCAGGCAAGCCAGGGACTGCCGCCTGACGGCTATGCGAGTCACGAAGTCCTGGAGCGCCTCAGGCGAGATCGGCGCCTTTCCAGCATCCTTGGTAGTGGTCGTTCACGACGCCGACTGCCTGAAGATAGGCGTAGATGATCGTTGGTCCCACGAAGGTCATGCCGCGACGCTTCAGGGCTTTCGAGATTTCCTCGGCCAGCGGCGTTACCGCCGGGATGTCCGTGACCTTCTTCCAGTTGCCCCGGACGGGGGTTCCATCCACGTGGTCCCAGAGCCAGTCTGCAAACGTTCCGCATTCACCCTGCATTGCCAGAAAGACGCGTGCGTTCGTCCGGGCGGCCGGCACCTTCTGGCGATGGCGCACGATGGCCGGATTCCGAAGCGCGGCGGCCAGTTCGCTGTCGCTCATGGCGGCGACCTTCTCGACGTCGAAACCGTGATAGACGTCGCGATAGCCCTCGCGCTTGTTCAGGATCGTTTCCCAGGACAGGCCCGCATGCGCGCCTTCGAGAATCAGCATCTCGAAGAGCGTCCGGTCGTCATGAACGGGCACGCCCCATTCCGTGTCGTGGTAATGGGCATAGCGCCTTGATCTTGAGCCAAAGCAACGCGGCCTTTGGTCAATTGGGTCGGGCATTGTCCGGTCCTCGTTCAGTTCTGCAGCCTGGTCACGGGGCCTGGCCACATGGGTGCGGGGGGCTGTTCCCGTCCGCTTTCGTCACGGCGGCTGGACGGTTCATGCGCCCCCGGGACCGGGATGGTTCCGAACTGTCCCGTGGAAGGAGGCAGCCGCCGGGCTTTCCTCTTCGTGCCTGCTTGCCGTCGGGCTGCGCTCGCGGCGTCAGCCGATGCCTGAGAAAGGCCATTGGATGGGCGCGGAGCGTCAGTCGCATCGTGACGTAATCCTCGACCACGTGCTCGCCCGGGGTCATTTCAGGCAGGTGCGCCGCGGGTTCCTTGATGGCCTCGCCGTCGAGGTCGCCGGCAAAAAGCGGAAGGGGCTTGGTCGAGGCGATGGCACTTGCCGCCCAGATCGCGTCGCGCCTCGAAACACCGAGACTCCCGAAAGCGTCGGCTTCGGCCAGCGCTTGCAGAACGTGCGGCCTGGTTCCGGCCTTGCGCCAGACGTCCTCGACCGAGCGATATCCGTTGCCGCGAGCGGCCATGATCCAGGTTCCGTCCTCCTCGTTCATGGATTTCACCTGCCGGAAGCCAAGCCTCAAGGCCAGTTTGCCACCACCACCGGGTTGCATGACGTTGTCCCAGGCGGACTCGTTGATGTCGAGCGGGCGCACCTCGACCCCGTGCTCCCGGGCATCCCTGACGATCTGGGCCGGAGCATAGAAGCCCATTGGCTGGGAGTTCAGGAGTGCGCAGGCGAAGATGCCCGGATGGAAGCACTTGATCCAGGCTGAAATGTAGACGAGGATTGCGAAGGAAGCCGCATGGCTTTCGGGAAACCCGTAGCTTCCGAAACCTTCGAGCTGTGAAAAGCAGCGCTCGGCGAAATCGTCCTCGTATCCGTTTTCGCGCATGCCCTTGAGGAAGCGGTTCCGGAAATCGCTGATGTTCCCATGTCTCTTGAACGTGGCGAGCGAGCGCCTCAACCGGTCCGCCTCGTCCGGCGAGAAGCCCGCGCCAGTGATGGCGATCTGCATGGCCTGCTCCTGGAACAGGGGCACGCCGTTGGTCTTGCCAAGTATCTCCTCGAGCTCGCCAGAGGGATACTCGATTTTCTCCTCGCCGTTTCGTCGCCTGAGATAGGGGTGGACCATGTCGCCCTGGATGGGTCCCGGACGGATGATGGCGACCTGGATGACGAGATCGTGAAAGTTGCGTGGCTTCATGCGTGGCAGGAAGCTCATCTGGGCGCGGCTTTCGACCTGGAAGACGCCAAGCGAGTCTGCCTTGCAGAGCATGTCGTAGACTTCCGCTTCGTGGGGCGGCGGCTTGTCCATCGAGTGCTCGATCCGGTGATGGAGCTTGAGCAGCTCGAACGCCTTCCGGATGCAGGAGAGCATGCCAAGGGCCAGGACATCGACCTTCAGGATCCCGAGGGCGTCAATGTCATCCTTGTCCCAGCAGATGACGGTCCGGCCCTCCATGGTGGCGTTCTCTATGGGGACAAGCTCGTCGAGGCGGCCTTCGGTGATGACGAAGCCGCCGACATGCTGCGAGAGGTGGCGGGGAAAGCCCTGGATCTGGGAGACAAGCTCGAGCGTTTGCGACAGGTGGCGGTCATCGGGATCAAAGCCGACCTCGCGGAGCCGTTGCTCCGCCATGCCGGAGGTGTCGAAGAAGCCCCAGAGCTGGGATGAGATCGCGCTGACCGCATCTGAGGTGAGACCCATGGCGCGACCCACTTCGCGGATTGCGCGCTTGCCACGGTAATGCACGACCGTGGCGCAAAGCCCGGCCCGATCCCGCCCGTATCGGTCATAGATATGCTGGATCACTTCCTCGCGCCGTTCATGCTCGAAGTCGACGTCTATGTCGGGCGCCTCCTCCCGGGCCTCCGAGACGAAGCGCTCAAAGACCATGGAGCCGACCTCCGGAGAAACCGAGGTGATGCCGAGGCAGTAGCATACCACCGAATTTGCGGCGCTTCCCCGGCCCTGGCACAGAATGCCCCGGGAGCGGGCGAAATCCACCACGTCGTAGACCGTGAGGAAATACGGTTCGTATTCCAGCTTGGCGATCAATGCCAGTTCATGCTTGAGAAGGTTGCGCACACGCTCGGAGGCGGAGTCCCGGGGATAGCGTTTCTCGATCCCCCTATAGGCAAGTTCGCGCAGGCGTTCGGCCGCGGATTGGCCTTCGGGGACTTCCGAGGGATATTCATAGCGGAGCTCGTCGAGCGAGAAGGCGAGGGATGCCGCCAGCCGGGCGGCGCGGTCGACGGCGTCGCCATGGGGGCCGAGCAGGCGGCGCATCTCCGCCTCGTCCCGCAATCTCTGCTCGGAATTCGCGAGGGCCGCGCGGCCCAGATCCTTGACCTGCACGCCGATGCGGATCGCGGTCAGCACGTCCGCCAGCTTGCGGCGGGACCCGTGATGCATGCGGGGGGCTGCGGAGGCGACGGAAGGAAGGCCAATCTGCCTCGCAAGCCTGGCGAGATTGTCGAAGCGTTCGGTGTCCTGCCCGTCATAGCGGGGGCTCATCACGAGGTGGCAGTCCCGGGGAAAGCGGCGTGACAACCGGCTCACCTGTGCCCGCCAGGCGTTCCGGATGTCCCCTGCCCTTGGGGCGTCGCGGTCTTTTCCTCGCCGGGGGGGGTCGGGATCGACGCTGCCCGTCGGCCTTCCCTCCCCGGGCGGATGGATCAGGAGGGCGAGTTCTGCGCCAAATTCGACAAGGTCATCCATGTAGAGGAGGCAGTGGCCCTTCTCCGCCCGAAGCCGTCCGCGCGAGACAAGGCGGCAAAGATTGCCCCAGCCCTTGCGGGTTTTCGGAAGCGCGGTGACGGAAAATCCGGTGTCGAGCACGATCCGTGCGCCAGGGATCAGGCGTGGCACGTTCAGTATGGCGGCGGAGGTTTCCAGAGATGAATTTTCCGTTCCGGTTTCAGCCGCCGCATGCGGGCTGCCGGGCAGGCCTTCCAGTTCCTCTGGTGCGAGGGAGCCGTTCTTTCGGCGCGCCTTGCCACCCGGATAGCTTTCAAAAACCTGTCTTTCCCTCTCCCAGCCTTTCATTGGGGCGGGCGGGCCTATCAGGTCGCTGGCCAGGCGTTCCTTCACCTGTCGCGCGATCTCCCGGGCACGGGCATGTCCCCGCACAACGCCTGCAACCGAGTTCACATCCGCAATCGCGATGGCCGAGAGGCCAAGGAGCGCGGCACGGTCGACATATTCCTCAGGGTGCGAAGCACCGGTGAGGAAGGTGAAATTCGACATGGCGCTGAGTTCGGCGAAGCTCACGGGCAATGTCCTGATACGGTCCGGGTTGCGTTCGAATCCTGCGGCGCGAAGCAAGATATTCGCTTTTTGTTCCTTTTTCCAGCCTTCTTTTCCGGCGCATCCTCAAGTCCCGGGGACATGGCCGGACAACCGTCTTCAAACGGTGGCGGCGTTCGGTTCCGGGCGCACCGCATGCCCCCGCTCCTTCCGGATCAGGGTAACGAGGTAGCGGTTGTTCCGGACAAAGGCCGTGCTGCTGCGCTCGTTGCCGCGGAACCGCCTGTCCAGCCGGTACAGGCGACGGCGCCCGAACGCGAGCCTGGCCGCGCGCGCCAGCAGCCAGCGCATCACGGGCCGTTTCGCGGAAAGCTCGGCATCGATGTGCGTGACCGCATCGCCAAGGACGTGAAACAGCCCCTGCTCGATGTCGATCGAGGGGGCGACCGCTTCGGTGACGTCCTCCTGGCGAAGCACGTCACCGGCGCAAGCCTCGAGGGCTGCCCGGAACTTCCCGACCGGATGTCCGCCGCCCACGGTCCGTGTTTCGCCGCCCGGCTCGAAGTTCTCGGAACGGAAGCAGTCGGCGATCAGGACATGGCCGCCCGGAGCGGCCAGTTGCAGCGCCTTGTCCAGCGCGACCCGGAGCGGGATGTACTGGAAGCTCTCCGAAAACAGGCATAGATCGAAAGCGGTGTCACTGTCGAATGCCTCGAAGGTCGTTTCATGGACGCGCGCATCGGGCGCGTTTGCGCGGCAGCGCTCCGCAAGCGGGCGGGATGGCACGACGATGTCCACGCGGTGGCCGAGATCGGCGAGCTTTCCGGCCATCTCTCCAGCCCCGCCGCCGATGTCGAGAATCGAGAGCGGACCTTCGGGCAGGAAGCCAAGGAGCCTTTCGGTATACGCTTCCTGAGCCTTGCCGACGTTTCCTGCGACGGGCTCCAGGTCGGTCCAGAGGCCGTAGTGCAGGTTCTCGGCACCGGTCAGCCACCGGATGAAGCCGGCCCCGGCATCCAACCCGATCGCTCTCGTGTCAATTTTCCTCTTCGGCATGCGGCGGGTTTATCGTCGAGGGTCATGGAGGGAAAGCGGGATTCCCGGTCGGCACGAAGGACGTGGCCGGCACGGCGCGCACGGGAAACGGAATCCCTGTGGCATCGCGCGTTGGGCCGGAACGCCAGGCGCCTACGGAGAGACAGGCAGGTACGGGCGGAACGCCGCGATGACCTGCCTGTAGACGGCGCGCTTGAAGGGAACGATGTTTCCGATCACTTCGTCCGGAGTGGACCAGCGCCATCGCGAGAATTCGCGGTTCCTCTGGTCCAGGTCGATGTCGCTGTCAGCACCATGGAACCGCATCAGGAACCATCGTTGCTTCTGACCCCGAAAGCGGCCGTTCCAGAGCTTGCAGACAAGGTGTTCGGGGAGGTCGTAGAGAATCCAGTCCGGATGCTCGCGCTCAAGGGTGACCAGGGCAGGCGGCACGCCCGTCTCCTCCTCAAGCTCGCGAAACGCCGCTGTTCGAGGCGTCTCGCCACTGTCCACGCCGCCCTGAGGCATCTGCCAGGCGCCGGGCGTGTCGACGCGCTCGCCGGTGAAGACGAGGCCTTGGACGTTGGCCAGCACCACGCCTGCGCAGGGTCGGTAGGGAAGGTCGGAGTTCATGGGCAAGGACGTGATCCGAAAGGCACGTGAGGTCAAAGGGCAGCCGGCGCCGTATCCTGCCGCAGACGGGCAACGGCGTAAACACGACGCCGGCAATTCGGTTCGGCTGCAGTTCGATGGCCGGTTTCAGTGCATGACGGGTACGGCGTGGGACGATTCGCCCCTTTTCTCGGATGCGAACAAGCGATATTGGGCACCGTCCCCGGCAACCAGGAGGCCAAGGTGGGTTATCGCGTCGCAGTCGCCGGCGCCACGGGCAACGTGGGCCGTGAAATGCTCAACATCCTGGCGGAGCGCCAGTTCCCGGCGGACGAGGTCGTGGCCCTTGCGAGCCGCAGGTCGCTCGGCACCGAAGTGAGCTACGGCGACCGGACCCTCAAGACGAAGGATCTGGATGTCTTCGACTTCGGCGGATTCGACATGGCGCTTTTCGCGATCGGATCAGGCCCGACGAAGGAATATGCTCCCAGGGCGGTCAAGGCGGGTTGCGTCGTGATCGACAACTCGTCCCTCTATCGCTACGACCCGGACATTCCCCTGATCGTTCCGGAAGTGAATCCGGACGCGATCATGGATTGCGGGAACCGGAACATCATCGCCAATCCCAACTGCTCGACCGCGCAATTGGTGATCGCGCTGAAGCCGCTGCATGACCGGGCAAGGATCAGGCGCGTCGTCGTTTCGACCTACCAGTCCGTGTCCGGGGCCGGAAAGGAAGGGATGGACGAACTGTGGGACCAGACCAAGGCGATCTACAATCCGGTGTCCGAGGTCGAGGTGAAGAAGTTCCAGAAGCAGATCGCGTTCAACGTGATTCCGCACATCGACGTCTTCATGGAGGACGGTTCGACCAAGGAAGAATGGAAGATGGTCGCCGAGACAAGGAAGATCGTCGATCCGTCGATCAAGCTGACGGCGACCTGCGTGCGGGTTCCGGTATTCGTGGGCCACTCCGAGGCGGTCAATGTGGAGACCGAAGAGTTCCTGGGCGAGGACGAGGCGCGCGCAATCCTGCGCGAAAGTCCCGGCGTCATCGTCGTCGACAAGCGCGAGGACGGGGGCTACGCGACGCCGGTCGAGTGCGTCGGAGACTTCGCCACGTTCATCAGCAGGATCCGCCAGGACTCGACGGTTGAGAACGGACTGAGCTTCTGGTGCGTCTCGGACAACCTGAGGAAAGGCGCGGCGCTTAACGCGGTGCAGATCGCCGAACTCCTGGGGAACCGGGTGCTGCAAAGGGCTGACGAACCGGTTGCGTGAACCACGGCTGCGCCAAGTCACCGCGAGTCGTCTGGCGGCTGATCAGGGACTGCGAAGAAGGCCGTCCATCCAAGGCCATGCAGCTGCGCCCGAACGTCCTCGTCCGAGCCCGGCGCGTCGCGCAGGCCTGGGGGTCAGACTGGCTCGAACTTGCCGGTTTCCGGCATGCATTGCAGCAGGTCACCGCTACGGATGTTCACCCAGAGGCCGTGGAGCGACAGTGCGCGCGCAGCAACCGCCTCCTGCACGAACGGATAGGTCATCAGGTTCTCGAGCGAGACCACGACGGCTTCGTGTTCAAGGGCCCGGATCGGGTCGGTTTCGTCCTTTCGGGCCGCGACACGCTCGTAGCCTGGGCGAAGGATTTCGACCCAGCGCCCGACGAAGCTCGACTTGCCTTCAAGTTCCGGGGCCTGACCGGAGCACATGGCATGGCAGCCGGCGACTCCGCCGCAGCTTGAATGCCCTACCACGATCAGGTGCTCGACCTTGAGTGCCGTCACGGCATATTCGACGGCGGCGGACGTGCCGTGCATGTTTCCGTCCGGCGTGCAGGGCGGGACAAGGCTGGCAATGTTGCGATGCATGAAGATCTCGCCAGGGCCGGCGTCGAAGATCGAAGCGACCTGGACCCGGCTGTCGCAGCATGAAATCACCATCGCCGACGGCTTCTGGCCCTTGTCCGCAAGATGTTCGTACCGCGCCCGGTTCTCTGCAAATCTCGATGATTTCCAGCCATTGTACCGATCGACGAAACAGCTTGGCAGGGCGCGGGCATGTTCCATTTGATTCCTTCCCGATGCGAGGTCTGGCATGCCGTGCTCTTGTTTGGCTGCCCGTTCGCAATCAAGCAGTAACACCGACGGCGGGTCGAGGAAAAGGGCGCCTGCAAGAAGTCGTGGTGCAACGCGGATCGGCCGGCCCCCGTCGCGGACGCATTGCGCTCCGGCAGCTGGCCAGGGCAATCGCGCTCGAGGGACCCCCCCTGGGTTTGGGCATGATCGCGAGTCGCCCGTTCGAAGAACAACGGCCGGAACCCGCGACGAGGCAGGGAAATGCAGGGCATCGGGCAAGCCATCGGTTCTCGACAGGAATCCGCGCCCGGCTCATCCACCGCCCTCGATCATTCCTGGTTCCTTGGACACACGCGGGTGCCTGCCGGGAGGAGGTGGCCTGGCGGGCAGCCAGGCCGGGCGCATGTGCCCGGTCGTTTCGGCTCCAGGAAACAGGTGACCCGGGACTTGGTGTTCCGCCGATGAAATGCCATTTGCACTGGCCGGTTCTCGCGCCTAACCTGATTGCCTGGGGCCAGTTGCCCCGGCGAGATCAGGTATGGCCGACTGCAGGAGTGTGATCGATGGACATTGCATCGCCCATGGGGCGAGTCTCGACGTGGCTTGAACGCTTCGGAAAGGCGCTGGAAGGCGGTGACACCGCTGCATTGAAGGCGCTCTTCGCGAAGGAGTGCTACTGGCGCGACCTCGTGTCTTTCACGTGGAATGTCAAGACGATGGAGGGCCGGGACGCAATCTCTGACATGGTCTCGGTCACGCTGTGTGACGTGCATCCCACCAATTGGCGGATTGACGGTGAGCCGACCGAACAGGACGGAATTGCCGAGGCATGGATCACTTTCGAGACGGAAGCCTTTCGCGGGCGTGGTCATGTCCGGCTGAAGGACGAGGGGTGCTGGACGCTGCTGACTGCCGCCGAGGAATTGAAGGGCTTCGAGGAGAAGAAGGGCGACCGGCGCGACCCCGGGGTCGTGCACGGTGCGTTCAAGGATCGCGAGACCTGGGCGGAGCGGCGCGCGCGCGAGGCGCGGGAGTTGGGGTATGCGGAGCAACCTTACGTGGTCATCATCGGCGGCGGACAGGGCGGCATCGCCCTCGGTGCGCGCTTGCGGCGGCTTGAAGTGCCCACGATCATTGTCGAAAGGAACGAGCGCCCCGGCGACAGCTGGCGCAATCGCTACAAGTCTCTCTGCCTGCATGATCCGGTCTGGTATGACCACTTGCCCTATTTGCCGTTTCCGGACGATTGGCCGGTGTTCAGTCCCAAGGACAAGATCGGGGACTGGCTGGAAAGCTACACCAGGATCATGGAATTGAACTACTGGACGCGGACCACCTGCAGGTCGGCAAGCTATGACGCGGACAGCCGGGAGTGGACGGTCGTGGTCGATCGCGACGGCGACGAGGTCGTGCTGGCGCCAAGGCACCTGGTTCTGGCGACCGGCATGGCGGGAGTCCCCGACATGCCAAGCCTTCCAGGCATGGACGGATTCAATGGCGATCTTCACCATTCCTCGGAGCATCCCGGGCCGGATTCGTATCGTTCCAAGAAGGTCGTCGTGGTCGGCTCGAACAACTCGGCGCACGACATTTCCGCCGCTCTCTGGGAGGCGGGGGCCGATGTCACGATGGTACAGCGTTCATCCACGCTTGTCGTGAAGTCCGAGACGTTGATGGACATCGGACTGGCAGATCTCTACTCCGAACGCGCGGTCGCGAACGGCATCGGCCACGATACCGCCGACCTGATTTTCGCGTCGATTCCCTACAAGGTGCTGACCGCGCTTCAGGTGCCGCTCTACGAGAGGATGAAAGAGCGGGACGCGGAGTTCTATGACCGCCTCGAAAGGTCCGGGTTCCAATTGGACTGGGGTGTGGATGGCAGCGGGCTCTTCATGAAATACGTGCGGCGAGGATCGGGATACTACATTGATGTTGGCGCAAGCGAGCTTGTGGCGGACGGCAAGATCAAGCTGGCGCATGGTCAGGTGACCGAGGTCTTGCCAGGTGGCGTGAAGTTGGAGGACGGGACGGAGCTTCCGGCTGAGGCAATCGTGTTCGCCACCGGCTATTCCTCGATGAACGGATGGGTGGAGCAGCTGATCGGCAAGGACATGGCTGACAAGGTCGGCAAGTGCTGGGGTCTTGGGTCGGATACGCCGAAGGATCCGGGTCCGTGGGAAGGCGAGTTGCGGAACATGTGGAAGCCGACGCAGCAGGAGGCGCTGTGGTTTCACGGTGGCAACCTGCACCAGTCCCGGCATTATTCGCAGTTCCTGTCGCTTCAGCTCAAGGCCCGGATGGAAGGTTTGGCGACGCCGGTCTATGGTTTGCAGGAGGTGCACCACACGTCCTAGACCCCTTCGGGGCGCCGATTGGCCGGACCTGTCCTGTGGGCTGAATTCAAGACACTTGGCAGGCGGATTCGCAAGACCTGACGGCGGGCCGCTTCGGGTTCCTGCAATGGAAACAGCTTGATCCGCGGTCGGAGTCCGGGTCAGGCGCCGCGTTGGATGGAAATGGGCACGAGATGACAAAGCTCCATGACGGAGTCGGAATTCCGGCAATTCGGACACGGCTGTTCATCCGCGGAGCCTGACTGGGAACAGGGTGGCGCGATCCCTGCCGAGGTTCCGTGGGCGCGGTGACGGTCTCATCCGGCGCTGGTTGGCAGGACGGACCGATCCCGCACCGCACCGTTGCCTCATCTGCGCAATCGCGATTGAAGGAATTGAAGGACTCTCCCTGGCTTCGGCACGGTCTCGTGTTGGGGAGAACGACCTGGGACGGTGCCGAGCCTGAACTGGACCAGGCAGGGCGGCGAAGGGCAGGTCGCGCCAAAGGATTGACCTTCGTTGACAATTGGCATTGGTCTTGGCGAAACCTGCCGCGGGGGGAATCACGTTGCCAACGCTTGCATTTTCGACGGACGGGTCTGCGGCAAGGCCGCTGTTCCTGGTGAAGAAGGAGGGGCTCGCAGACTGGCTCGCGGCGCAGGACGAGGCGACACGCGACTGGGTCGGGGCTGCGGGCTTCAGGGCCGGTGTCGGCGAGGTCCTTCCCCTGCCCGGCAAGGACGGCGTGAGCGGTGCCGTCGGCGGGCTGGGAAGCCGAAAGGACCGTGCACGGGGCCGGTTCCTGGCTGCGGGACTGCGCGGGAAGCTGCCCGAAGGCGTCTGGCGGCTTGCGTGCGACCTGGAGGGTGACGAGCTTGCCGAGGCCGCGCTTGGCTGGCTGCTTGCGGGCTACCGGTTTGACAGGTTCGTCTCGAACGCCGGGCCGTTGGCCATGCTTCTGGCGCCTGAAGGCGTTGACGCGGTGATGCTGGAACGGATCGCGTGCGGCGAGGCGCTGGCTCGCGACCTGATCAACACGCCTGCCTCGCACATGGGACCGGACGAGCTCGAGGCGGCGGCACGCGATCTTGCAGGCACCCATGGCATGGCCGTTGAAGTCACCACCGGGGCGGCGCTGCCGAAGCGGAACCTCCCGATGATCCACGCCGTGGGACGGGCCAGTTCCAGGGAACCGAGGCTGATTGACATGTCATGGGGTGACAGCGGTCCGTCCCTCGCGCTGGTTGGCAAGGGCGTGTGCTTCGATACCGGCGGGCTGAACATCAAGCCTGGCGCGTCAATGCAATTGATGAAGAAGGACATGGGCGGCGCCGCCAACGTGCTGGGTCTCGCCCACATGTTGATGGACAGCGGCGCGAAAATCCGGTTGCGCGTCCTGATTCCGGCGGTCGAGAATTCGATCTCCGGCGAGGCGTTCCGTCCGGGCGACATCCTCGACTCGCGAAAGGGCCTCACGGTCGAGATCAACAATACGGATGCCGAGGGCCGGCTCGTGCTTGCCGACGCGCTCGCCCTGGCCGATGAGGACCGGCCGGACCTGATCGTTTCGATGGCCACCCTGACGGGAGCGGCCAGGGTTGCGGTCGGACCGGACCTCGCGCCGTTCTACGCGACGGACGACAACGATGCCGCTGTGCTGGAGGCGGCCGCCAAGGCGGTTCGGGATCCGGTTTGGCGGTTTCCTTTCTGGGAGCCGTACGAAAGGATGATCGAGCCGGGGATCGCGGATCTGGACAATGCGCCGAAAGGCGGCTTCGCGGGATCGATCACGGCCGCGCTGTTCCTGCGCCGCTTCGTCACGGATACGCCGCGCTACATGCACTTCGACATTTTCGGATGGATGCGTGAATCTGCGCCTGGCCGGCCGAAGGGCGGGGCCGGACAGGGCATCCGTGCACTCTACAGGGCGCTGCCGGAGATGCTCGAATGAGCGACAGGAGATTCCTGGCGGCAAACGGGCGTGTGGCGAAGAGCGACCTGAAGGGGATTGTTGACGCGGACCGCTTCACTGACGGACAGGCGTTCAGCCTCGCCGAGACCGCCTGGCTGCGTGATTCGCCTGGGGGTCGCGCGGTTCGCCAGTTGATCTTCGGCGACAGGTTCGTCGAACTCGAAAGGGAAGGAAGCTGGAGTTTCGGGCAATCGTCCAAGGATGGATATGTCGGCCATGTCGAGTCGGCGTGCCTGGGCGAGGCATGCCGTCCGACGCACAGGGTCGCGGTTCGCTCCACGTTCGCGCGGGAGCGCGCGAATGCCCGGGCCCTCCCCGTGCAGGACCTGCACCTGAACTCCGGGGTTCGGGTGAAGGAACGAACCGGCGCATGGTGCCGGGTCGCCTCAAGGGATCGCATGCACGTGCCGGCCGCGCACCTGGCAGAACTCGATTCGGGTGACGGGGACGTTGCTGGCTGGGCGCGGGTCATGCTGGGGACACCCTATGTCTGGGCGGGGAATTCCGGCTTCGGAATCGATTGTTCCGGACTGGTGCAGGCGGCGTTCCACGCGGCGGGCCTCGAATGCCCTCCGGACAGCGATCTTCAGGAGGCCATGCCTGGAGACCGCCTTTCGAAATCCGACACCCCGAATGCGGGAGACCTCGTGTTCTGGAAGGGACACGTCGCAATCGCCGGCGGCGAGGGCACGCTCATCCATGCAAACGCCCACCACATGGCTGTCGTCGAGGAGCCGGCCGAGATAGCCGTGGCCCGGATCGCGGCAACGGATACGGGGCCCGTTACGTCGCGGCTGCGTCCGACGCGCACGGCACGGCAGTGGCTGCGGCCTCGATGGAGGCAGGCTATTCCACGACGCGAATGAGCTGCCGCTCAAGGACGCGCAGGACGCTCTTCAGGTCATGTCCGCGTTTCAGGACGCGGCCATCCATGGCGACAACGGAATACATGCCCTGCCGCTCCCGGAGCCTGGGACGCTTCTCGACCCGGTAGATCGGATGCTCCGCAGTCCGGCGAAAGATCGAGAAGACCGCGGTGTCCTGCAAAAAGGACATGCCGTAGTCGCGCCACTCTCCTGCGTCGACCATGCGGCCGTACACGTTCAGGATTGCCATCAGTTCGCGGCGATCGAATGCCACGCATTCAGGCACATGCCGGGAATTTGGGAAAGGGGTCAGGTACTGGACCGTCATGATCGGAACCCTGCCCTTGGAATCGGATCGAATCAACCCTCGGAATTCGTGCGTTTCCGTCGGCGACCCGCTTGACCCTGGTTCGGCGCTGCCGACGCCCTGTAGTCGGCGCATTCAACCTGGATCAAGCCTCTCGCTTCGGGGACCCTTCAGCCAGCCACCCGGGCATGCGTCCGTCTGGCGTTGTCGTCGGCATCCGCGTCTTCTACTGTCGCCCCGAAATGCGGGAGACTGCCATGAGTGAAGGTGCGACGTTCATCGGCGTGATCGGGGGAAGCGGAATCTACGAGATCGAGGGTCTCGAAGGCTCCGAGTGGGTCTTGGTCGAAAGTCCGTGGGGAATGCCGTCCGACCGAATCCTGACGGGGTCGATGGCAGGCGTTCGAATGGCGTTTCTTCCCCGCCACGGGAGAGGACACGTTCATTCTCCCACGACCGTTCCGTACAGGGCGAACATGGACGCGCTGAAACGCATTGGCGTGACGGATGTCGTCAGCGTATCGGCCTGTGGCTCGTTCCGGGAAGACATGGCGCCCGGCGAGTTCGTGATCGTTGACCAGTTCATTGACCGGACGTTCGCACGTGACAAGAGCTTCTTTGGCGAAGGATGCGTCGCCCATGTTAGCGTGGCGCATCCGACCTGCGCGCGACTCGGAGCGGTGACGGCCGATGCTGCGGAGGCGGCTGGTGCGAGGGTGCACCGGGGCGGCACGTATCTGGCGATGGAGGGGCCGCAGTTCTCGACGCTTGCGGAATCGGTCATGTACCGGGAGCACTGGGGGTGCGACGTGATCGGGATGACGAACATGCCGGAAGCAAAGCTCGCGCGGGAAGCGGAGCTTTGCTACGCCTCGGTCGCCATGATCACGGACTACGACAGCTGGCACCCGGATCATGGCGAGGTGGACGTGACAGAGATCATCAAGACCCTGGTGGGCAATGCCGAGAAGGGCCGCGCACTCGCAGCGGGGCTTCCCGGCCGGCTGGGCGCGTCCCGAATTCAGTGCCCTCACGGATGCGACCGGGCGCTGGAACATGCGGTGCTGACGCGGCCGGATGCGCGAGATCCGGGCGTCGTGGCCAGGCTTGATGCTGTCGCCGGCCGTGTGCTGAACTGAACGAATTGCGACCTGTCCGGCCGATCCGTGCAGCCGCACCACGAAACGGGATTGCCGATGAAAGACATCAAGGACTACATCCGGACCATTGCGGACTTTCCCCATGAAGGAATCATGTTCCGCGACGTGACGACGCTCTTTTCGGATCCGCGCGGCCTGCGGATCTGCGTCGATCAGCTGCTGCATCCCTTTGCCGACCAGGAAATCGACAAGGTCGTGGCGCTTGAGGCGCGCGGGTTCATCATCGGGGGCGCGATCGCGCATCAACTGTCGGTTGGGTTCGTGCCGGTGCGAAAGCAGGGCAAGCTGCCGGGCGCCACGCTCAGCCAGGACTACGAGCTGGAATACGGCGAGGGGGTCATGGAAATCCATGACGATGCCATAGATGCGGGCGAAAAGGTGCTCCTTGTCGACGACCTGCTCGCGACGGGAGGGACGGCCGAGGCCGGCATCAGGCTCATCGAACGCGTGGGCGGCGACATTGTCGGATGCAGTTTCATCATTGACTTGCCTGATCTGGGTGGGCGTCGCAGGCTGGAAGCGCTCGGGATGGAAATCCACACGCTGTGCGAATTCGGCGGGGCATGATGCGTGGAACCGCCGGTGCGGCGGCGTCGGGAGAAATCCCGGTCACCGAGACCTCCGGTCGGAAAATCCGATGCGCACGGCAAGGCGAGCACCCGACCGGGCGGCATCGAAACTTGTTCCCGGTCGGCAGGGGATGTAGTGTGTTCCATTATGCCCATGACGGACATCAACATCCGGCGCTGGCGCCCGCAACGCGTTGCGGCAGCGCCACGCTGCGCGTTCCGGGCCGTCCTGGCATAGGCCAAATGCGCCCATGAATGCACGCAATCCTTGCAGGGACGAATGACCATGACCGCTCCACGCACTCTCTATGACAAGATCTGGGACGACCATGTCGCCCACGAGGCCGAGGACGGCACGTGCCGCCTTTACATCGATCGCCATCTTGTTCACGAGGTGACGAGCCCGCAGGCCTTCGAGGGGCTTCGAATTGCGGGCCGCAAGGTTCGGGCGCCGGAGAAGACGGTGGCCGTCCCGGACCACAACGTGCCAACCGACCCGACCCGCCTGGAGGGAATCAAGGACGAGCAGTCGCGGATCCAGGTCGAAGCCCTGCGCCAGAATGCCAGGGAGTTCGGCATCGAGCTCTACGACATCGACGACGACCGGCAGGGCATCGTTCACATCATCGGACCTGAGCAGGGCTGGACCCAGCCGGGCATGACGATCGTGTGCGGGGACAGCCATACGGCAACGCATGGGGCCTTCGGGGCGCTGGCCCATGGGATCGGCACGTCCGAGGTTGAACATGTGCTTGCGACCCAGACGCTGATCCAGAAGAAGTCGAGAAACATGCTGGTCGAGGTTGACGGCGACCTTGCTCCGGGCGTGACGGCCAAGGACATCACGCTTTCGATCATTGGCAGGACAGGAACGGCCGGCGGAACGGGCCATGTGATCGAATATGCGGGCAGCGCAATCCGGAACCTGACCATGGAAGGCCGCATGACGGTCTGCA
Organism: Boseongicola sp. SB0665_bin_10; assembly: GCA_009838075.1. Taxonomy (GTDB): domain Bacteria; phylum Pseudomonadota; class Alphaproteobacteria; order Rhodobacterales; family Rhodobacteraceae; genus JAJEFO01. Next base: position 31,092 of record VXSG01000050.1, read on the forward strand.
ACATGGCGATCGAGGGCGGCGCGCGCGCCGGGCTTGTCGCGCCCGACGTCAAGACCATCGACTACGTGAAGGGCCGCCCCAACGCGCCAAAGGGCGGGCAGTGGGAACTGGCGGTGACCTACTGGAACACCCTTCAATCCGACGAGGGCGCGCACTATGATCAAGTGGTCCGCATGGACGCGGCGGAGATTCCGCCCGTTGTCACCTGGGGCACGTCTCCGGAAGACGTGCTGCCGATCACGGGCGAAGTGCCGGATCCCGAGATCTTCGATGGTGGCAAGATCGAGGCTGCGCGTCGGTCGCTTGCCTACATGGGCCTGACGCCCGGACAGAAGCTGAACGAGATCGAGATCGATACGGTGTTCATCGGATCCTGTACCAACGGCAGGATCGAGGATCTGCGAGAGGTCGCGAAGATCATGAAAGGTCGCAAGGTGAAGGACGGCCTGCGCGCAATGATCGTGCCGGGCTCCGGCCTGGTGCGGCTTCAGGCCGAGGAGGAGGGCATTGCCCAAAGGCTGCAGGAGGCCGGCTTCGAGTGGCGAATGGCCGGATGCTCGATGTGCCTTGGCATGAATCCCGACCAGCTCAGCCCCGGCGAGAGGTGCGCGTCGACGTCCAACCGGAACTTCGAGGGGCGGCAGGGCTACAAGGGCCGGACGCACCTCATGAGCCCTGCCATGGCCGCGGCCGCGGCGGTCACCGGTCGCCTGACAGACGTGCGCGACCTGATGTAGGCGCTTCGGCGTTCACCCCGGCCTCCTCTTTCTGCGGCCCGGACCTGGGGAACGCTTGCGCCAATTGAGGCGCTGGGGCAGAAAGGCGCGACCCGTGCAAGGAATGGATCGATGGAAAAATTCACCAAGCTTTCCGGCGTTGCCGCGCCAATGCCGTTGGTCAACATCGACACGGACATGATCATTCCGAAGCAGTTCCTGAAGACGATCAAGCGGACGGGTCTCGGCGCAAGCCTCTTTGACGAGATGCGGTTCGACCGCGACGGGAACGAGATCGGGGATTTCGTGTTGAACCTGCCGGCCTATCGCGAAGCCCGGGTCCTGGTTGCGGGCGACAACTTCGGCTGCGGTTCCAGCAGGGAGCACGCGCCCTGGGCGCTTCTCGACTTCGGCATTCGCTGCGTGATATCGACGAGCTTCGCGGACATCTTCTACAACAACTGCTTCAAGAACGGCATCTTGCCGATCAAGCTTCCGAAAGAGCAGGTGGACGCCCTCATGGAGGATGCCGAACGGGGCTCCAACGCACGGATGACGGTTGATCTCGAGGAGCAGACAATCACCGGATCGGACGGGGAGGTGTACGGTTTCGAGATCGATCCGTTCAGGAAGCACTGCCTGTTGAACGGCCTTGACGACATTGGCCTGACAACCGAGACCGCGGCAGCTTCGATAGACGCCTACGAGGCGAAGGCTGCTGAACGGCGGCCATGGCTTTGAACCGTGCGCTCCTTAGGGCGCATGCTGTCGCGAGATTCGACACGATGAGCATTCGCCGTAACCCGCGGCGGAACTTTTGGCGGCAGGGCGGGGCCAGGAAACGGTTGGGAGCCGGCCTGGTGTTCGGGCAAGTCCTGTCGACACCGGCCACGCTGTCTCAGCCTGCACTTGCGGAGGATCTGCCAAGGTCGATTTCCTGCCATCGGGACGGCACCAACGCCAAGGACATCGAGACCTGCATGTCCCGCTTCACCGCCGGCGCTGAAATGATCGATGTTTCCCGCACCATTGCGGGCCGGGACGCAATTCGGGCCTGGGCGCTGCGTGAGGTCATCCCCGGCGGCGAGACCCTCGGGCATCGCAGGATTCGGGAGCAGGGGACGGATTGCAACAAGACCGAAGTGAGCTGGCTGAGTTGGGTCGTTCACTACTCGTACTGGCGGAACGAGGCAGGCAAGATCTTCCGAATGTCGCTCCAGTACGCAGATTGAGAGGGGCCATGAGACGTGCGCTTGTGACCGGGGCCAATCGCGGCATAGGCCTTGCCATCGCCGAAGGACTGTCTGCCCGGGGACATGAGGTCCTGCTCGGCGCGCGGGACCTGGATGAAGGCAGAAGCGCGGCGCAACGGCTCGGCGCGGTCCCGGTTCATCTGGACGTGGCAAGTCCGGACAGCATTGCACGTGCCGTCACGGAAGTGGGGCCCGTCGACATACTTGTCAACAACGCTGGCGTCCTGCCCTCGGGCGGCGTGCTGGACGAACCTGGCGATTTCACGGACTGCATGGACGTCATGGTTCGAGGACCGTTCCTTCTGATGCATCACCTGACCCCGCACATGGTCTCGCAGCGCTACGGCCGTGTCGTCAACGTCTCTTCAGGATGGGGGGCATTCTCGCGCGGTTTGGAGGGGCCGGGCGCGTACGGTGTTGCCAAGGCAGCACTCAACGCATTGACGGTTTCCGCGGCACGGTCGCTGCCGGATGCGGTCAAGGTGAATGCGATGTGTCCGGGATGGGTTCGCACACGCATGGGCGGCGCGGGCGCAAGCCGATCACCGGAGGAAGGCGCGGAAACGGCAATCTGGCTGTCAACGCTTGACGAGGACGGTCCAACCGGCGGTTTCTTCAGGGACAGGCGCTCGATCGACTGGTGAGCGTGCCCTCTCGACCAAATGCGAAGATGCCGAAGGCCAGGACGGATTGCCGGATGCTTCAAATGGCCAAATGACCCTTGTCTAAGGTGCACGCGCCCCTGTCGGCACCGATCCGTTGACGGATGCTGGCGTGGCAGGAACGGCCGGGCAGCGCACTTCGTCCTGAGCCGCCCGCCCCTGACGGCGCGGTTGACACTTTCGCCCGTGCCGACACACGTGTCGCGCCTGATTGCGGGCGGCGCTTGTTGACGCCGGATTTGCGCCGCGCTAGGCGGCACGAATCCAGTTCCAGGAGGGCATCTCGATGAGCAACCCATTGATTCTCATTCTTCCCGGCGACGGCATCGGCCCCGAAGTCATGGCGGAAGTCCGCAAGATCATCGCGTGGTTCGGTGCAAATCGCGCCCTGGCCTTCGACGTGGGCGAGGATCTGGTGGGTGGCGCTGCCTATGACGCACACGGCGTGCCGTTGGCGGATGCCACCCTGGAGAGGGCGCAGGAGGCTGACGCCGTGCTTCTGGGAGCCGTTGGCGGTCCAAGCTACGACGAGCTTGACTTTCGGCTGAAGCCTGAACGGGGGTTGTTGAGGCTTCGCAAGGAGATGGATCTCTACGCCAACCTGCGCCCTGCGCAGTGCTTTGACGCGTTGGCGGAATTCTCCTCCCTGAAGGCGGACGTCGTTGGTGGCCTCGACATAATGATTGTGCGTGAACTGACGGCAGGCGTCTATTTCGGCGAACCGCGCGGCATCGTGAAGGAAGGCAACGAGCGCGTCGGCATAAACACGCAACGCTACACGGAAAGCGAGATCGCGCGTGTCGCTCGCTCCGCGTTTGAACTGGCGCGGAAGAGATCCGGCAAGGTCTGCTCGATGGAAAAGGCCAACGTGATGGAGTCGGGCGTCCTTTGGCGCGAGGTCGTGACCGAGGTTCACGCCGCCGAGTATCCCGATGTCGAACTCAGCCACATGTATGCCGATGCGGGCGCGATGCAGCTGACGCGCTGGCCCAAGCAATTCGACGTCATCGTGACCGACAACCTGTTCGGGGATCTGTTGTCAGACCTTGCGGCGATGCTGACCGGCTCGCTCGGCATGCTGCCATCGGCATCGCTGGGCGCCCGGACGGAAGGCGGCCGCCCAAAGGCGCTCTACGAACCGGTGCACGGTTCGGCCCCGGACATTGCGGGGCAGGGCAAGGCCAATCCCGTTGCCTGCATCCTGAGCTTCGCGATGGCTCTCCGCTACAGCTTTGACAGGGGCGAGGAGGCGGCCCGTCTTGAACGAGCGGTCGAGGCAGTTCTGGCAGATGGCCTTCGCACGCCCGACCTCATGGGCCCCGAGGGCGGATCGCCGGTTTCCACTTCCGAGATGGGCGATGCGGTGGTCGCCAAGCTGAGTGCCGGCCTTTGAGCGAGGCCAGGCAATCCAACCTCCCCGGAGTCCTTTTTGCAATCTTGGGGTTTGCCGCGTTTTCGACGCATGACGCCGTGATCAAGTTCCTCGGCGGCGGCTACGCACCGTTCCAGATCCTGTTTTTCAGCGTTCTGCTCAGCTTCCCATTCGCAACTCTCATGCTTCTGCGCGACAGGGAGGTGGGCACGCTCAGACCGCGGAATCCGCGTTGGGTGGCAATACGCACGGCTGCAGCCGTAGTGACCGCCGCTTCCGCGATCTTCGCGTTTTCGGTCCTTCCGATCGCACAGGTCTACGCGTTCATCTTTGCGGCTCCGTTCCTGATCACCATCATGTCCATTCCGATGCTGGGTGAACGAGTCGGTGTCCATCGTTGGGCAGCTGTCCTGATCGGTCTTGCAGGCGTGCTGATTGTCCTGCGCCCTGGACTTGAGCCGCTGACAGCCGGACACGTCGCAGCCCTCACGGCGGCGGCCGGAAGTGCCCTGGTCTCGGTCATTACTCGGAAAGTCGGGCGCGAGGAACGTGCGGCCGTGCTCATGCTTTATCCGATGATGACCAATGTCGTGCTGATGGGCGCGATTCTGCCCTTCGTCTATCGGCCGGTTCCGGTCGAGCACATGGGGCTCTTCGCCTTGGTTGCGATTCTCGGGTACTTTGGCGGGATATGCATAATTTCCGCCTACAAGTACGGGGATGCAGCGACCGTTGCGCCGGTTCAGTATTCGCAGATCATTTGGGGCGCGGGTCTGGGTCTGCTGTTCTTCGCCGAGGTGCCTGACTTCATGACGGGATTGGGCGCGGCCGTGATCATCGCTTCCGGAATCTATGTCGTGATCCGGGAGAGCCTGGGCGGTCGCTCGGAAAACACGCCTGTGCTGCGCACCCGGACCCGAACTGGCGCGGCCTCCTCTCCAAACATTGGCGCCATGCTCCGGGCCCGGGCCGAGCGCACGGCACCTGGCCACGAGGCGCTTGCAAAGTCACGCAAAGCGGAGTAGTCCCGCCATTCGTCGGAGTGTAGCTCAGCCTGGTAGAGCACTGTCTTCGGGAGGCAGGGGTCGTGAGTTCGAATCTCGCCACTCCGACCAATGGAACAAGGCCCTTGGCCAATCCCCCGAAATCTGCCGTAACGATTCAGTGGCGAGGCGGATTGCGCCGGGCTCCCCTTGCACAGCCTGACCACCCGCGATCCGGTTCGTCCCGCTTCGTCGCGGGTCCGGCATGTCTGCAGGCGATCCTTCGAGAGCCTGGCCACGGGGAAGCATTCCGGGGTCGGGCTTCAACCTATGGTTCAGGGCGGATTGGAAGATGGTATCCGTTCTCGTGCTGGTCGGCACGGGCTCTCGGGGCTTCCGCCCGTCAAGCCCCGCCCTTCAAGGAGGGACCGCTGACACGGTCTCGCGGACATTTTGCCATCCGGGAATCGAACTGGATTCTGCTGGCGGGAATGGTTGCCGGGCTGACAAAGCGTGCTGTCAGGTTTCGCCAGGTGATTTCTCGTAGTCGAGAATGCGGCATGTGAATTCTAGCCTGCGCGGAAATTTTGCAACCGACAGTCCCGCACCTGTCCAGACGATCATCAGGACATCACGTTCCTGGACGGGCATTCGACGGAGCCGTCAATGCCTTGCGTTGCGAGAAGCATGTCACCTATTGGGGCGATCGCCTGCACATTCTTGTCAACCGCAGCAGCGTGCGGCCTGCTTCGGCGCCGGCTTGACAGACGATTCCGAAAAATCGGCCCCGCGGCCCAGGAACGTGCTTTCGCCCAGGTAGAAATCCGAGAATCTCTCGCAAAAGTCCTTGGCAACCGACTTGGCGTAGAGACCGGTTTCCGCCAATGCCCCCTGCCAGGCCTGGACTTTGGGGTAGTCGGCCAGGAAATCGTGGCCCGAATGCTCTTTCACGATTAGTGCACGGTGCAACAGCGGCAACCAGGCGATATCGACATTCCCGAGCGTCTCGCCGCTAAAGAACGGGCCGTCACCGAGTTGCCTCTCGACCTTCTCGAAGGCCTTGGTCAGCTTGGCTTCCCGCTCCGCCAGGATTGCCTTGTCCTTGCTTTGCATGGTGCTGCACTGGACCAGGTAGTGCTTTGATGCCTGGTGGCTCCATGCGCGATCTCTGGCCCTTTGAACCGGCGAGACATCGGCAACCAATGGCGGTGTCACCTCTTCGATGTATTCGACGATTGCGTCGGACTCGAAGAGGGCGTCGCCATCTTCGGTAATCAGCACCGGCACCTGTCCGGTCGGCGAAATGTCGAGGAACCACTGCGGCTTGTTGCTGAGGCTGATGAACTCGATGTCGTAGGGGACGCTCTTGGCTTCCAAGAGTGCCGTCACGCGCTGGACGAACGGGCAGATCTTGAAACTCACGATCTTCATCATCTCATCGATCCATTCAGGGTCTTGATCTGCAGGCATGACGGGCGGGGCGGAAAGAGACGAAGACAGCGGCAAATTGTCAAGCGCATTGCAAGATCTTGCCCGTCAGTCCGGGGAGCAGTCGCTTCCATTGCCTCGTTTCGGTGAGCGAACATTCCCGTTGCCGAGGACAGTTCGCGGACGTGAATTTCGACCTGCACGACAGCAGAATGATGACTTCCCCTCAATGGCTCGAGAGACGTTGAGACATGAGAACACGGGATGCCTCGCCTGCCTTCGGCGCATTGTCACAGGAATCCAGGCTCACCATCGTCCAATGCACTCCCTCCAAACGACATGCCGGAGCGCCGGTCGGAGAGATAGGCCAGGTCGTTGATGCAACATCCTTTCGGGCCTCGCTCCCTTCTTCTGCGCTTGGGAAGTTCGACCTGATTTCGCATGGACGTCAATCCCGCAACCGTCCATGCAAGACTACTGATGCGGCGGATTCCTGCCCGCCTGCAATTCCTGGACACGCTTGGGCCAGGTGGAGCGAATGTAGGCGAGGATGTTCCAGATTTCCTCTTCCGTGATGACATCCGCGAAACCTGGCATCGCGCTCTTGAAATTGGTGATCCCCCTTTCCGCCAATGCACGTTCTCCGCCTGACGCCGTGTAGGCGTAGAGCAGTTGGTTGTCGTGGTGCCACGTATGCCCGGTCTTGTCGTGCGGCGGGGCTGGGAGGGAGCCGTCTTCGTTCGGAGATCGCCAGTTTGGCTGCCCTTCAAGATTCGCCCCGTGACAGGAGGCGCAGTGTTCTCCGTAGAGGACCTGGCCCGAGCCGATGTCCCGATCATCGAGTTCATGACCGGCCAGGGCGAGGATTGGGAAGAGGAACGGCCCCAAGGTAGCGGCAAGCCTGATCACGTGACCTCCACCCAGGTCTCCATGCCGGTGGTGGCGTGTCCGAGCATGTGGCAGTGCAACAGCCATTTTCCAGGGTTGCCGAAGACGCAAATGATGTCTCGGCTTGCCCTCGCGTCGACCAGCGTCGTATCGCGAAGCGGGCCCGGCTTGCCGCCACCGTCGACCTCGTGGAAATGTTGGCCATGGAGGTGAATGCCATGAGGGAAAGACGTGTCGTTCACCAGGGTCATTCCGACCACGGTTCCTTGTTGAACCTCGAACCACGGCTCATCCGGCAATCCTGACACCCCGTTGAAGGACCAAATGTCATCGCCAGGATGTTGCCCTCCCATGGCTCCGCCCTGCATCCTCAAGGTCACATGCATGTCCTCATCGCCGTTGGTTGTCGCAACGTCGTTCGGCGGCAGGGGGACGATCGGCGATGTTCGCGGGGAAGGGTTCGATCCTGCCGCATCGATGGTTGCCAAGGGATATTGTTCATGGCCGGTCCAGAAGCTGAACTCTATGTTGCCTGCAACGTCGGCGATGATGTCCGCACGTTGCGCTGGCGCAAGATGGATCGTGTCAATGGGCTCGACTTTCTTGAGCGGCATTCCGTCCAGGGCGACCAGGTTGCCCTCAACCCCGCCAATGTCGACGGGAAACACCCGGGCATTGGCGACGTTGATCAACCGGAGCCGAACGCGGTTTCCCTTGAGTGTCGAAGATTGTGAGACAATTGCCTTCGCGTAGTTCCCCAGGCGGCCTGCGTGGGAGAAATGGAACATCGAATTGAAGTCGTCGCGAAGTTCCCCGTCTTGCTCCAGCCACCAGTCGTCGATCATGACAATGATGTCTGCATCAACGTCCGGCGGTTCCCGCTCCTCCACGATCAGCGGCCCGTAGAGTCCCATTGCGACCTGTTGCCAGGAGCGGCTGTGCGAGTGGTACCAGAAGGTGCCTGCGTCGGGCGTGACGAATCGATATTCGAAGTCCTCTCCATCAGGGACGGCGTCTTGCGTCAGGCCCGGAACTCCATCCATCGCGTTGTCGATCCGGATGCCATGCCAGTGGACCGACGAAGGTTCACCAGTCCGGTTCTCGAAATTCACGTGGAGCTCGTCACCCTGCCTGACCCGAAGAACCGGACCCGGCGTGCCCCCGTTGAAGCCGAGCGACGGGGTGGTGCCAGATCCTTCCGGCAATATCTGTGCAACAACGGGTTCGGCAGTGAGCCTCTCCCTGTTGGCCTTGCTCCAGGTCGGAACGAGGGTCGCTGCCGCCGAAGCAAGGAGGGTTCGTCTCGATAGTGGCATGCCTACTCACGATAGGCCGAGTGACATGACCTGCAACTTGAACCAAGGCTGCTCATCGCGGGTCCAAGGTCTTCCGGGCCGGCAATGGAAGTTGACAGGCCAATCGCAATGCTCTCAAGTTCGGACGCTCTCGCACTGAAGTCCTCGAAGTCGGTCCATATCTCCGGCCTTGCCTCCGAGCTGGGGTCGGTTTCGTTCGCTTCAAACAAATCTGGAATGGCGGCGGCGTGGCTCGCGATGGCCGCTGCCGCAGCCCTGGCCGCCTTCGCGTCGAACTCTGCCGCTCCCCTTGCCATCATCCCAAGGGTCTTCATGTTTTCGGAAATTGCACTCATTGCGGCCATCTGGCCATGACGGCCGGATTCTGAACGCCCTGATGCGCCAAGGCGGCGGTTGCGGCAATGAGCACTGTTCCCAGCGCGATGTATCGCATTTGCATTCTTGTCTCCTCGCAATCAGGTGATGCCGCCAGCCCTCCGCGACTCCTGCACATGGGCAATGATCATGGCGGCATCGTCACGTGGCAGGCCCTCGACCGAGGCATGTTCCCGAACCGCCAGTGGCGCTGCCGGACGCCCGTTGCCACGGCCCGCGAAAAGGGTTCGGCATCCGCGATGTGATGGCTCGCAGGTCTTTTGAGCCAGTGACAGGGCTACATCCTTGCTTCCAGCCGCATTGACCCCGGTGCGGCCTTGGCACCTGGCTTCAAGCGCCACCCTCCCGAACAGAGCAACGGAGGACGGTGCCTCCGGAACCGCAATTCTCAACGGCAATGCCTCCGTTTGGTCAAGAGCGAGTGGGACCCGATCGCCTGGGCGTGCGCTCAACCGGGAGGTCAAGCCGCCCGTTCCCTCGAGGACAACGAAAAACAGCGGTGTCTGCATTCGAGCTTCCGTAGTGTCATCAGTCTTCTAGAGCTTCCATCGACTGGAAGGTCAAGCAACGAGCCATGACGCTTGCGCGAGCATCCCCTTTGCGGCACCGGCCAACATCGGACTTTCTGTCGACGACACGAAACTCGCGGGAGCAATGCAGTTTGTACCGATGCGAGCAGGATTCAGTTCGCACCCAGCGACGTGGACCGCATTGAAGACGCCGACGGACCCGGTCCATGCCGCGAACAAGGCCTTCGGTGCTCCCCCCCCCGAAAGTCGGCCGCCACGCCTCGAACGGAATCCGCGAATCGTTTTGGGGGCTCGGTCACTTCGCTCGAAGTTGGCGCTTTGGCTCCTGGAAAGAAGTTGATGATGACCATTTGGGGCAAAGCGCGGCGCAGACCTTGGGACCGCCGCTCTTCGGCATTCAATTCATGATTGTGAAAATGTGTCTGGCGCGGCAGGGGTCTCAAGGCCCAAGCGGGCCCAGCGTTCATTGAATCCGGTCCGATCTGCCCAGCAGACGGGACTTTCGGGCTGCATTTACCAACTGTCGGCTTCGGACACGGATCCGAATTCATTTCGGGGTCGCTGTCTGGGCTGGATTGATGGCCTTCGAGCGACGGCGACCACGTTCGGCCTTGCCGTCGAAATTCGAGGCTCCTTCTGGCAAAGACGACGGCGCTGCCGAAGCAACGCCGTCTCGTCCTTTTTTGCCGGATCCTACTGCACGCAGGTGTCGATGTTGTCGTTGTCGCAAACATCGAGGCCGGTGTAGATCGGATCGTCGACCGACTTGCCCTCTACAATGTCCTTCAGGACGTACATGGCCTTGTAGCCCATCTCGTAGGGACGCTGTCCGACAAGGCCGTTGCCCAGACCGTCTCTGGTCTGCTCAAGTTGCATCGGCAAGGTGTCGGCCACGACGATGGTCAGTTCACCCGCGTCCATCTTGGCCTTGTAGGGTTCTGCAGCCTGACGGTAAGCGTTGTCAAACCACTGGGTGAAGGCGCCGGTGGAGAGGAAGGCGGTCAAGTCGGAGTTCGCTGCCAGAATGTCGGTCATGCCCTGTACGGCAACATTGCCGTCGTCATTCGTGATCAGCGGGCAGCCTGAAATCTCGGTCCAGCCGCCTTCACCAGAGAGCGCCTTGCCCGGAGGGGTGCCCGTGTCCATTCCGGCCAGCGTGTCACGCGCACCTTTCAGGCGCTCGTTGTGGTTTGCCGCCGCTGCGCCGCCTGTCTGCAGGCAGATGGTCCCGCCGTCCGCGTGACGGGCCTGAACCAGCTTTGCCAGGTTCACGCCGATGTCGTAGTTGTTGGTGCCGACATATGTCGTCCGCAAGCCGGCGTCTTCAGGCAACAGGTCCGAATCCCACGTCATCACCGGAATGCCAGCGGCGACAGCTGCCTCCAGCACCTTGCCCATTGCAGGTGCGTTGGATGGAGCCACAGCGATTCCGTCGACACCCTTGGTGATAAGGTCCTGCACGATCTGAATCTGTTCAAGCTCCGTGTGCTCGCCGGGGCCGATATATTCGCAGGTGACGTCCGCCAGCTCTTCCTGAGCCTGGTAACAGCCGTCACGTGCCAGATCGAAGAACGGGTTGTTCATTGCCTTGGGTACCAATGCGAAGGTGTATTCGGCCGAAGCCATCACCGGCGTCAGCGCAGCCAATGCGGTTACAGTCAACAGTCTCTTCATTTTAAGCCTCCATGAGAATCGAAGAGTTGGATTAGGGAGGTCACTTCCCCCCGCGATTGCGGATCTGTTCCAGAAGCACTGCAAGAATGAGGAACAGCCCCACAAAGAACTGCTGCCAAAGCGCCGGGATGCCGGCGAGTAGCAGCGAGTTTCGAATGAGCTCGATCAGGGCGGCGCCAATGGGTGCGCCAAGCGCGAAGACGATGCCGCCCATGAGATTGGCGCCACCGATCACGGTTGCCGCGATTACGGTCAACTCCCAGGTGAAGCCCATGCCATTGGTTACCGAACCGGTGTAGCCCACGAAGAGGAATGCCGAGAGCCCAGCACACAGCGAGCAAACGACATATACTGAGACGACGATGCGTTCTACCGGGATGCCGGCAAGCTTGGCCGCATGTGCGTTGCCGCCGATGGCGATGACCCAGCGACCCCAGGTGGTGAAGCGCCAAACCCACCAGAATGCTGCCGTCAGGACGATGAGGATCCAGACCACATTGGGCACGCCCAGAACGCTTTCACCCCCGATCCATTCAAAAAGATCCTGATCGGGACCGAACTGGTAGATCATCTGGTTGTTGGAAACGACACGCGCCAGAGAAACGACGATTGACAGCATGCCGAGCGTGACGACGAACGGCGGCATCCGGAGATAGGCGATTAGAATGCCGTTCACCAAGCCTACGGCCGTGGCGACCAGCATGCAGCCCAGGAACCCAAGTTCGATGCCATAGCCGGCCTGCATGATCAGGCCGGTTACAATTCCGGTCAGGCCAACCAACGATCCGACGCTGAGGTCAATGCCTGCTGTGCAAATCACGGCGGACATGCCCAGCGCCATGATCCCGAAAAACGCCATGTTGCGCGTGATGTTGAACATGTTGCGCTCGGTCATGAACGCGTCAGAGACGAAGCTCATGACCAGCCCAAGCGCCACGAGCGCAAGGAATACCCAGAAGGGCTGCGTGCGCAGGATCGCCCCAAAGCCCGACACCTCCTGCCGTGAGGTGATGCTTTCATCAATTGCGGCGTGATCTTCTTGGCTTTGCTTCGAATTGGTCATGCTGCTTCAATCGCCCCGATGATGAGCCCGGTCACTTCTTCCGGGGTGGTTTCGCTGATGCGCTTGTCGGCCACCTTGGCGCCGCGCCGCAAGACGGCCACGCGGTCGCAGACTTCGAAGACGTCGGGCATCCTGTGGGAGACGAGGATCACGGCATGGCCCGTGTCCTTTAGCTGATGGATCAGGGCCAGGACCTCCTTGACCTGGCGAACCGAGATCGCCGCGGTGGGCTCGTCCATCAGAACCAGTTTCGGATCCGACAGGCGCGTCCGCGCGATAGCCACGGCCTGCCGCTGGCCTCCTGACATTTGCCGAACCAGGTCGCGCGGGCGTGTTTCTGATCTGAGTTCCGTAAAGAGCTCGCCTGCACGCCTGTACATTGCAGCGTAGTCAAGCATCGAGAATGGCCCGGCCCGCTTCTTTAGTTCGCGACCGAGGAACACGTTGGCCCCTGCAGTCAGGTTGTCGCAAAGCGCGAGATCCTGGTAAACGATTTCGACTCCTGCCTCCCGCGCATCAATGGGCTTGTGAAACTCGACCGAATTGCCTTCGATTCTTATTTTCCCCGACGTCGGAAGGAAGTTCCCGGCGACTATTTTCATGAGCGTGGACTTGCCCGCGCCATTGTCTCCCATCAGCCCGACAGCTTCACCACGCGCGACATCAAGGTCCACGCCCTGCAAGGCATGGATCGCGCCAAAGTTCTTGGTGATGCTCCTGATCTCCAAAAGGCTCATTTTGCCCCCCTCTCGCGCTTCATGTTTCCTGTCCGGCTCTCGCGTAGAGCGCTGGCATTTTCGCCAGCTCGACGCCAACGCGGGCTCCGGTTTCCAACGACGCAACTCCGGCTTCCGCAACGGCAGTCGCGCAGTAGCCGTCCCAAGCGTTGGCCGCTGCCGGATCCGGCCTCTCGGCAACCACGCCGTTCAACCATGCCTTGTTCTGCCGCCGATAGGCTTCCGCAAAGCGCGGCCGCCAATCCTCGGCGTATCGCTTGGTCGACTGCAGAGCCAGGTCGTAACTGGCGTGCACGGGTGTTTCGAGACTGACCGATCCCCGGTCGCCTACCAGTTCGCCCCTGACGTCATAGCCATAGGCAGCATTGTTGTTCACTTCGATGCTCACAAGCTGGCCGTCGACGGTTTCCAGAACCATCATGACGGGCGCAATCTCCGTTGCCCCTTTCCCTTGGAAGGCGGTGACGGACATGTATTCGGTGCCGAGAACGTAGCGGCCTATGTCGATTTCATGTGGTGCCGAATTGGAGATGGCCATTCGGCCCGTGAACCAATCCGGGGCTTCCACGTTGCGATGGAAGTTGTGCATCATAACCGCCTTGCCTAAGGCACCTTCGTCAAACGCGGCCTTCATTGCAACATAGGACTCATCGAAGCGACGCATGAATCCTGTATGGATCAAGCGGCGTCCAGCCTGAACTTCGGCCGCAATCACCTCGAGGCACTCCCTGGACGCGGGAGCGAGCGGCTTCTCGCAGAGTGCCGGCTTGGCCGCCTGGATCGCGGCAATGGCCAAGGGTGCATGGGTCTCGTCCGGGCTCGCAATCAGCACCGCGTCGACGTCCTTGCGCACGACGGTTTCCATGGCGCCGGTCGCGGCGTCCGAGGCCCCCAGCGCATCGGCGACGCTGCGCGCACGGTCCTCTCTTGCGTCGCAGACGACCTGCAAATGCGCGCCGGGCAGGTCCTCGGCCACGATCCGGGCGTGATCGCTTCCCATGACACCGGCTCCTATGACGGCGACGCGCACGCTCATGTTCCTACCCGGTCAGCTTCTCGGCCGGACCGGGAGCCTGGCCATCGTAGCCGCCCCAGACCGATTGATCGAAGTGGATGACCGATCCCGTCATCATCCCGCTGTCGTCCGATGCCAGGAACAACACCGCTCGGGCGACCTCCTCAGGGTCGAGAAGCCGTCCGAAGGGGAGACCGGCGTTCGCCTTGGCTTCCCAGTCAGGATCGCCCGACTCCTCGAGCTGCAGAGCCCGTTCGTGGTCCGACGCCATCCACCCGATGTCCAGCTGGTTCACTTGCACGCGGTTTCGCATGAGCGCGTAGCCGGCGCTTCGGGTCAGGGTGGAGAGTGCAGCCTTGGACGCGCAATACGGCGCGATGAAGGGCTGTCCCGCCCGCGACGAGGTCGAGCCGATGTTGACGATCCGCCCTCCAGCGCCTTCGCGTTCCATGATCTTGACCGCATCCTGCATCAGGAAGAACGGCGCACGGGCGTTGACGGCGAACATGGCGTCGAAGAGCTCGGGCGTGGTGTTCAGAAGGTTCCCGCGATCGGTCAGGCCGGCCGCGTTCACCAGGATGTCCACGCGCCCAAACCTTGCGTCTGCAGCAGGGATGATCGCCCGGACGTCCTCGATCTCTCCAAGATCCGCGGCAACCATCTCAACCGCCACTCCGGTGTCGCTTGTGATGGCATCGGCCAGTTTCTGGCCTTTCTCCACCCCGCGCCCGACGATGACCATGCCTTCCGCCCCCGCCCTCGCGAAGAGACGCGCGATCGCGGCGCCAAGTCCCTGGGTGCCACCGGTAATGACGGCGACCTTGTCGTCGATGCGGTTCATGCCACCACCTCGTAGCCTGCGGCCTTCAATGCCCGAAAGAGCTCCGTGCGGCCTTTCCTGGCCATCTCCAAGGGTGGATTGGCGACAGGGTCCTGCTCGGCCTCGATCACGAACCAGCCTTCATAGTCTCTTTCGGCAAGCGCCTTGGCAATGGCCTTGAAGTCCAGGGAGCCGTCGCCGGGCACCGTAAAGGCGCCTTTGACAACGGCGTCGAGAAAGGTCTCCTTCTCCCTGTCCAGGCCGTTCACCACGTCTGCGCGGATGTCCTTGGCATGCACATGGGCAATGCGCGCGTGATGGTTTTCTATCACGCGAAAGTTGTTGCCGCCGGCAAAGGCCATATGTCCCGTATCGAAGAGCAGTGGCACCGAGGAGTGCTTCATGAACAGGTCCAGTTCCTGTTCGGTTTCGACAGCGGCTGCCATGTGATGGTGGTAGGCCAGCGGCATGCCTTCCTTCGCGCACCAGTCCGCAAAGTCCGAAACCTTGCGCCCGTAGCTTGCCATTTCGTTTTCGTCCAGCTTCGGCTTTTGGGCCAGCGGCGTGTTTCGCTCCCCCTGAACCGAACGAGCCGTCTCGCCATAGACGATGCAGGGGGCGCTTGCCGCCTTGAAGAAGGCATGCTGTTCGGCGATCCGGTCCTTCTCAACCTCGACGTCACCATCGAGCAGGACCCCCGAGAACCAGCCGCCACAGACCGAGATGCCGAATTTCTCGAGGATGGAGCCCAGCTCGGCCATGTTCATGGGAAACCGGCGGCCGGTTTCCATGCCCGTCAGACCTGCCTCGGATGCTTGGCGCAGGCATTCCTCGAGGCTGACGTCATCCGACAGTTCCGGGAGATCGTCGTTCCACCATGCGATGGGCGCGATGCCAAGTTTGGCTTCAAGCATGCGGCCTAGACTCCAAGCCTTTGTCTCTTGCGGAATTCCTCTTGGCCGGCGCGTGCCGCTTGCACGCCTTCGCGGGGCGAAACTTCCGGCACGCCCACATACCAATCGGCCCCGCCAGGGGTCCACGCGCCGGCGTCGGATGCAATGCTCAGGACAGTTGTGGCGTCCGTGGCCTTCGCCCATTCCATCGCGGACTCCAGATCGGCCAGGCTCTCGCAGTGTCGGGCGTGAGCTCCCATTGACTCCGCGTGCCTGGCGAAGTCGACATGGCGGGGACTGGACCGGTCCACGACGCGGCAGTCCGTCAGCAGGTTGTTGAAGCCCGCACCGCCCATGCCGGTCTGCAGCCGGTTGATGACGCCGAAGCCGCCATTGTCGCAGACGACGACGATCATCTTGTGCCCCGTCAGGACCGAAGAGTGGATGTCGGAGTTCATCATCATGTACGACCCATCGCCCACCATCACGATCGGCGTTCCGTTGCCGCCCATGGCCATGGCGTGGCCCCAACCGCCGGCGATCTCGTAGCCCATGCAGGAATAGCCAAACTCGCAGTCAAAGGTATGCGGAGACTTGCAACGCCAATTCTTGATCGTCTCTCCCGGCAGGCCGCCTGCAGCGGTGACCATCACGTCCTCGGGACCTGCCATCCTGTTCACGACGCCCACGATCTGGGCATAGCTGGGCACCTCCTGATTGGTCGGTGCCTGGCCCTTGTCGAGGAGCCTGTTCCAGGCCGCATACAGCTTCTGCGCTGTCACCAGTCTTTCTGCAGGGGCCTTGTAGTCCCCAAGCGCCGCATCGATGTCATTTACCGATTCAAGCGCGTCGCCTACGACAGGACAGGCGCGGTGTTTCACCGCGTCGAAGCGCGCGGCATTGATGTTGATGAACTGCGCGTCCATGGGGAAGGTCGTCCAGGAACCGGTCGTGAAGTCCTGCATCCGCGTGCCGATCGCGATGACGACGTCGGCGGTCTCCGCGAGCTCCCGCGCCGCTTCGGTGCCCTCGATGCCCATCGGGCCGACATAGACGGGGTCATCGTGCACGACCGCGCCCTTGCCGGCGATCGTCTCGGCCATTGGGATGCCTCGCCTTGCGGCAAATGAGGCGACGGCCCTTTCGGCACCAGAATACCGCACGCCTCCGCCGGAGATGATGAGCGGGTTTCTGGCGGACCTCAGCACGTCAGCCGCTGCAGCGACTTGATCGCGCGAGGGGCGCGGGCGTGGGATGGACCATGTGGTCTCGGCAAAGAACTCTTCGGGGTAGCCGTACGCAATTTCCTGGATGTCCTGCGGCAGGCCGATGAATGCCGGGCCGCAGTCCGCCGGGTCCAGCATCGTGGCAATTGCCTGTGGCAGCGACTGAATGACCTGGGCCGGATGCGTCACCCGGTCCCAAAAGCGCGACACGGCGCGGAAACTGTCGTTCACCGTCGTGCTAGGCGAACCGAAGTGCTCGACCTGCTGCAACACCGGGTCGGGCAAGCGGTTGGTGAACGTGTCACCGCTGAGCAGGAGCACGGGGAGGCGGTTGGCATGGGCAACGCCGGCAGCGGTCACCATGTTCGTGGCGCCCGGACCGACGGAAGACGTTGCCACCATGATCTGGCGGCGCTTCTTCGATTTGGCGTAGGCGATTGCAGCCAAAGCCATGGACTGCTCGTTCTGGCCGCGCCAAGTGGGCAATTTGTCCTGTACACGTTCCAGGGCTTCGGCGAGACAGGTCACGTTGCCGTGGCCAAAGATCCCGAAGACCCCCGCAAACAGGGGAACGCGCTCTTCGTCGATCTCGGTGAACTGGTTGCACAGATAGCGCACAACCGCTTGAGCCATCGTCAAGCGCACGGTCCTTGCCGCCATTCCCCATTCCTCCCAAGGTGTCTTTGCCAAGCACCCCTTGAATTGATTGTTGACAATGCAAGCATTTTGCAACGAGCATTGCAACAGTAATCTCGGGAGGAACAGTTGGCAAGAATCTCGGTGCTCGGGTGTGGCCGCATCGGTCGCATGCATGCAGACAACATAGCGGCCCATCCCCGGGCGGAACTTGCGGGCGTCTTTGACGTCCATGCACCGTCTGCCGAAGAGGTTGCTGCAAGACACAACGTCGAGAATTTCGCCACGGCTGACGAGGCGATCACCTCGGACAAGGTCGATGGAGTCCTGATCGCGACTCCTACGGCGACGCATGTCGAGTTTCTCGAGGCTTCCGTGAATGCGGGCAAGCCGGTGCTTTGCGAGAAGCCGATCGACCTTTCGCTGGCGCGCGTGGATGCATTGAAGGAGCGGATCTCGGGGACGGACGTGCCCATCATGCTGGGCTTTGTACGCCGTTTCGATCCGGGCCATTCGGCCGCCCGGCAGGCCGCCGCATGCGGTGAGATCGGCGAGCTCCATCAGGTGATCATCACGTCCCGTGATCCGGGCATGGCGCCGGACGGCTACATCGAGACTTCAGGCGGCATCTTCCGCGACATGACCATCCACGACCTGGACCTGGCCCGCTTCATGCTGGGGGAGGAAATTGCCGAGGTGTTCGCCACAGGGTCGCGACTGGTGGCTCCCGGACTCATGAAGAGATGCGATGACTTTGACACCGTCGTTGTCACGCTCGTCACCGACAGCGGCAAGCAGGCCGTCATCACCAATTCACGCGAAGCCGTCTACGGCTATGACCAACGTGTTGAACTCTTTGGTTCAAGAGGCATGGTGATTTCCGAGAATCGTCGCGAAAACCTGGTGACCAGGCACGTGGCCGGGTCCACCAATGTTGCGGCTCCGCTCCAGCACTTCTTCATCGAGCGCTACGGCGAGGCCTTCGACGCGGAGATCGGCCATTTCGTCGAGTCCATCGAGAGCGGCGCGCCTGCCCCCGTTGGCTTCGAGGATGGGCGCCTTGCGCTTCTCCTGGCGGAGGCCTGCTTCAGGTCCGTCGCGGAAGGCCGGACGATCAAGACCAGCGAGATTGGATAGCGCATGTACGAAGATTTCGGTCTCTTCATCGGCGGCGCGTGGGTCAAGGGCGCGAATTCGTCAGAGGTGTTCTCGCCCGTCACCGAAAGGTCTTTGGGTGCTGTCAGCGTCGCGGCGCCCGAAGATGCCCGTGCCGCGATCGATGCGGCGGCAGACGCACTCGCGCCCCTGCTTGCCTTGGGAGGATTTGGCCGTGCCGACGCGCTGCACGGGGCCGCGGACGAAATGGTGCGCAGGTCGGATGAAGCGGCCATCATGATCTCGACCGAGACCGGCAAGCCGCTCGCCCAGTCAGGCCGCGAGTGGGGCCTCGCCTGTGACCAGTTCCGATGGTACGCCGAAGAGGCGCGCCGCATATACGGCCGGACGGTTGGAAGCCGCGTGCCTGGCGGACGCTTCGAGATCAGTCGCGAGCCTGTCGGGGTCGTGGGAGCCTTCACCGCCTGGAATTTCCCCGCAGCTCTTCCCGCGCGCAAGTTGGCCCCCGCACTTGCAGCCGGATGTCCTGTCATCTTGCGCCCGTCCTCCCAGACCCCGGGCGCAGCGATCATCCTTGCAGACTGCTTGCGCGCCGGGGGCCTTCCCGACGGCGCCGTCAATCTTGTGATCGGGGTCACCAGCGACACCTACCTGCCGATCATGGCTGATCCGCGAGTCCGGAAGGTCTCGCTCACCGGGTCCACCAAAGTGGGGCAGCAGATGATCCGGGATGCTGCGGATACGGTCAAGAAGGTGTCCATGGAACTGGGCGGAAATGCGCCGCTGATCGTCTTTGACGATGCCGATCTCGACATGGCGCTCGACGTGAGCGTTCCGGCGAAATATGCCAATTGCGGACAGGTCTGCGTTGCACCGGATCGGTTCTTTGTCCATGAGAGCCTCCATGACCGCTTTGTCGAAGGCTTCGTGGAGCGCGCCAGCAAGATCAAGCTCGGCGACGGCCTTGATCCGGAAACCGGGATGGGGCCGCTGATCAAGGCCGGCAGCCTGGAATCCGTGGACGGCATCGTGCAGTCCGCAGTCGCGGATGGCGCAACGCTCGCCCTGGGGGGCAAGCGTGCGGCCGGTTTCAACGAAGGCCATTTCTACGAGCCGACTGTCCTGACCGGCGCAACCGACGGGATGGCAGTCTTTGCGGAGGAGAACTTCGGGCCGGTTGCCGCGATCACTTCCTTTGCGGAGGAAGAGGAAGCGCTTCAACGCGCGAACGGTTCGACCATGGGCCTTTCGGCCTACGCATTCACGTCCTCGCCTGATCGGGCGCGCCGCGCAGTCGCAACGCTGAAGTCCGGCATGGTGGGAATCAACAGCTTCGCCCTTGCAGCCGCCGAGGCGCCGTTTGGCGGCACGAACTACTCGGGCTTGGGCCGTGAGGGCGGCAGCGAGGGGATTGACGACTATCTCGAGACAAAGCTTGCGCAGATCGTGTTCTGAGGTGCGGGGATGACGGTCAACCCAGTCAAGAAGCTCTGGGCCGAGGGTCGGCCGGTGCTCCATGGCTGGCTGTCGATCGGCAGCCCGTTCACGGCGGAAATCATGGCGGCGCAGGGCTATGACGCGATTTCCATCGACCTCCAGCATGGCGCCCTGAATCATTCCGTCGCTCTCCCGATGATGCAGGCGATGCGCGCCTCCGGCGTCTCGATCGGGGTGCGCGTGCCTTGGCTTGACCCGGCGATCATCATGAAGGCGCTGGACGCCGGCGCGCTGAACATAATCTGCCCGATGATCAACACTGCCGCGCAGGCCGCAGAGTTCGTCAGCTACCTGCGCTATCCGCCACTCGGTCAACGCAGCTTCGGTCCCACGCGGGCGAGTTTCGCCATGCCGGGATACGGGCCGGCGATGAACGACGAAGTGGTCGCGCTCGCGATGATCGAGACGGCGGAGGGAATGGCGAACATCGAAGAGATCGCGGCGACATCCGGCCTGGACGGGCTCTATGTTGGCCCGGCCGATCTTGCGCTTGGAACGCAGGAGGGACGCCTGGCCCCGGGGTTTGATCGCGAAGAGCCGGAAATGGTTGCAATGATCCAGCGCATCGCAGGAGTCTGCGCGGACAACGGGATCAAGGCCTGCCTGCACTGCGGCACGCCGGAATATGCGGCAAAGGCCGCTGGCTGGGGATTTCACCTGATGACCGTGTCGGGAGACAGCCGACTTCTCGCGGCCGCTGCCGCTGCCAGCGTGAACCGCTTTCGCGAGCTGACGGGTGCGGGAACGGGAAACTCCGACCTGGCTGGGGGCCGCTGATGTCCCATGTTCTCGTTGCAGGGCCGCTCCATGCCTCCGGCCGCACCCTTTTGGATGCGGCGCAAGGCGTTACGGTGACGTACATTCAGGAGACGTCGGAGGAAAGCCTCGCGGCGCATGTCGCGAATGCGGACGCGGTCCTGCTGCGCACGCAGCCCATGACCGAACCGACGGTGGCTCGGGCAAAGAGGCTCAAGATAGTTTCGCGGCACGGTGTCGGCTATGATGCGGTCGACGTCGAAGCGCTCAATTGCAGGGGCATAGCGCTCTCGGTCTGCGGAGACGTGAATTCCGCTGCGGTTGCCGAGCATGCGTCCATGATGATCCTTGCCGCGAGCAAGCGCGCTCTTCGCGCCGATGCCTCGGTGCGTCGCGGCCACTGGGAGTGGCGCAACCGGCTGGAGGCACAGGATGTGCGGGGACTGAACCTGCTGCTTGTCGGGTATGGCCGGATCGGACGCCAAACGGCGTCAATGATGCTTGGATTCGGCATGCAGATTCAAGCATTTGACCCGTACTTGCTGAGCAGCGGCTGGCCAAGGGATGGCGTCACGCCAGTCCGGAGCCTGGAAGAGGGTCTCGCCTGGGCCGACGTGATCTCGTTGAGCTTGCCGCATACGGGCAAGCCGTTGATTGGTTCAGCGGAGATCGCCGAGATGCGCGAGGGTGTAGTGCTGGTCAATACCGCGCGTGGCGGAGTCATTGACGAAAGCGCCTTGATATCCGCTTTGAAGTCGGGAAAGGTCGGGGCGGCAGGCTTGGACGTCTTCGAAACAGAACCCGTCCTTTCCGACCACCCCTTGGTCGGGTTCGACCAAGTCATCCTGTCGCCCCACATCGCCGGATTGACCCATGGCGCCGCGGAGCGCATGGCAGTCTCGTCGGCCGAAAACATTCTCGACTTCCTTGCGGGCAAGATCGACTGGGACTTGGTCGTGAACAGGGAACAAGTCAATGGCGCACTCCAGGACCAGGCATAGGGTCGGCCTCATCGGCACGGGATTCATGGGGAAGGCCCATGCCTTCGGCTTCATCTCTGCGCCGCGCGTGTTCGACCTGCCTGTGGATGTCGAGCTTCACACCGTCGCGGACACGGACCTTGCGGCCGCACACGTGGCCGCACGGGCTTTCGGCTTTGCGCATGCGACAGCCGATTGGCGTGACATCACGCGCAACCCGGAAATCGACATTGTCTCGATCACCGCGCCAAACGCTTTGCATAAGGAAATGTCGCTTGCCGCGATCGCGGCCGGGAAGCACGTCTACTGCGAAAAGCCGTTGGCGCCCCTTGCCGACGACGCGCGCGAGATGGCTGACTCCGCCGAGCGGGCGGGGATCAGGACGCAGGTTGGATTCAACTACCTTTGCAACCCGATGGTTGTCCTGGCGCGGGAGATGATTGCCGCTGGCGAGCTGGGTGAAATCCGCGGCTTCAGGGGGCTGCATGCCGAAGACTACATGGCAGACGCCGACGGCCCCTTCACCTTCCGCCACGAATCTGCAGGCGGTGGCGCGCTGGCCGATCTGGGCAGCCACGCGCTGGCGACCGCCGAGTTCCTGCTCGGGCCCATTGCCGAGGTCATGGGCGACTGCGTCACGATGATAGGCGAAAGAACTGACGGCAAGGGTGTCCGTCGCCCGGTCGACGTGGACGACGTGGGCCGCGCCTTCCTGCGCTTTGCCAGCGGCGCCAGCGGATCCATTGAAGGAAACTGGATCGCTACCGGCCGCAAGATGCAGCACGACTTCGATGTCTATGGCTCGAAGGGCGCCCTGTCGTTCAGTCAGGAGAGATTCAACGAGCTGCACTACTATTCGGTCGGAGACGCCCCCGGCCGCCAAGGCTTTCGGCGCATCGAAGCGGCGCCCGAGCACCCGCCATATGGCCGGTTTTGCGTCGCGCCCGGCCATCAGATCGGGTTCAACGACCTGAAGGCCATTGAAGTCGCCGGCTACTTGGCGGCCATAACCGGCGACAGGCCCGAGCCGTTCAATTTTCGTGCCGGGCTTCGAATTCAGACTCTTGTGGAACAAGTCCGGCGATCCGCGCGCGAGCGGCGCTGGCTGAGCGTGGAGAACTAGAGCATGACAGTCAGGTACGCAGTTGTCGGAGCGGGCTGGATTTCGCAGATCGCGTTCTTGCCGGGCGTCAGCCTGACGGGAAATTCCACCGTAACGGCACTGGTCAGCGGAAGTGCCCGAAACGCCGGCAAGCTTGCGGAGTTCCATGGCATCGAACACGTCTGTTCCTATGAACAGTATGACGAGATGCTGGCCGCGGATGTCGCGGATGCGGTCTACATCGCCCTGCCAAACTCCATGCACGCCGATTTTGCCCTGCGCGCTGCAAATGCCGGCAAGCACGTCATGGTCGAAAAGCCGCTTGCGGTTTCCGAAGCGGAATGTGAAGCGATGATACAGGCGGCCAGGAACGCCGACGTGTTCCTGATGACGGCCTATCGGCTGCACAACGAGCCGGGAACCGTCCACGCTCTGGAACTGGTTCGCAGCGGCGCTGTTGGCGACCCGCGCGTGTTCACGTCGCTTTTCTCCATCCAGGCAGGAGCGGACAATCACCGGCTCAAGGCGGCGCATTGGGGCGGTCCGCTTCAGGACATAGGCATCTACTGCCTGAACGCCGTGCGCCACGTCTTCGAGGATGAACCAACCAAAGTCACGGCAGCACGCAATGCCGTCGATGACCCGCGGTTTGCCGAAGTCGAGGAAACCATCGCGGCAACGCTGATGTTTCCCAAAGGTCGTGTTGCGCAATTTTGCGCCAGCTTCGGGGCCGATCCACTGGACATGTACCGGGTTGCCGGGACAGCTGGCGAAGTCGCGGTCGAGTCCGCGTACGACTTCATGACACCGACGACCGTGCGCCTCAAGCGCGGTCAAGAGGTCGTCGAACGCACTTTTCCGCAAACAGATCAGTTTGCGGGCCAGGCGGAGTACTTCTCGGACTGCATCATGAACGGCACCGCCCCGGAAGCAGATGGCGAGGAAGGCCTTGCGGACGTTCGGACGCTGTTGGCAATTGAAGAAGCGGCACGCTCCGGGATTGCGCAGCAGGTCAGCCTGGAACCTCGGCCACGTCATCCCGTCGCCGAGATGGTCCGAACTTTCGAGCCAACACCTCGAAGGCTGGTATTCTAGTTCGCCGAATCTGGTCGCCGGGAGTGCTGACAGCGGGCCAGACTGCCGCAGCTGCGGATCGAAGGGTCATTGGAAAGAGATGGACAGGGAAAGACAAGAAACACCGAAGGACTACGAGGCGCTGATCCAATTGATTCACGAGCGTTTCGACGCCATGAGCAAGTCGCACCAGCAGATTTCGGTCTATTTGACGCAAAACCCGAACGAGATCGCGGTTCACTCGGTGAACGCCATTGCAGATCGCTGCGGCATTCATGCATCGAGCTTTGTCAGGTTTGCCCAGGCATTGGGTTACAGCGGATTCAAGGATCTCCAGAAACTGTTTCAGAAACGGCTGGAAACCGCCGCACCAGGGTTCGAAGCGAGAGTCCGTGCGTTGGAGGGGGACCTGGAAGACCGCGACGATCCGTCTGACTTCGGGTTTCTCCGAGACTTGGTGGTCAAGGACATCGCGTCGCTCCAGGCCTTGCTGGACGACATTTCCGGTCAGGATCTGTCAACGGCAGCAGACTTGTTGAGTACCGCCGATTCGGTTTTTCTTCTTGGTCAGCTGCGTTCGGCTCCGGTCGTCGACTTTCTCAGGTACATGCTCACGATGATCGGGAAGAAGTGCGTTCTGCTGGATCCAAGCGGCGGCCTGGCAACCCATATGTCCGAAACTATCTCTGGCGACGATGTCCTGGTCGCGGTGTCGTTTCGATACTATGCAAACGAGGTTGTCTCGATTTCGGAAAACCTGAAGGATGCACGCACGAAAATCATCGCGATTTCGGACAGCACGTTGTCTCCGCTGGCGAAGTCTGCCGATGTCTTGTTCGTGGTGCCAGAACATCGTCACACTTTCTCACGGTCGATTGCCGCCCCCATGTGCATTTCCCAAGCGCTGGTTCTCGCGACTGCGGCACGCCTGCAAGTTGACGCCGATCTTCCGGAGATTCCCACCGTGACACGGGCGTAGCTGTTCCGGGCAGGTCTTGCCGCACCGGCCTTTGGGTGCCCGTTCGGTGTCGTCAATGGCGTCGAGCCGACATCGGAGATGGTCGTGATCAACGGTGCCAAACGGACTTCTCCCAAATGGGCCGATTTGTTCGGCGGTGACGAGGCAGGTGGAGTCTCGGATGCGACGTTGCGCGTCGCGACGTTCTGGTGGTCGGGTTGGTCATCCACCCCGGCACCCGATTTGCCAGTCGCCTCCCATGACGTGGAGAGCAACATCGTGCACGTCGGTTCAGACAGTTCATTGTTCTGCTCCCGTCACGTGGCCACGATGCGGGCCGTCGGTGCCGCGGCTCGTTAATTGACTCGACGGAACCATCCAATCCCGGTCGTGTCTAGGCACCAACACACACATGAAAATCGACTTTAACAAATTGGAAAAAATGTTGAATCTTAGGGCCGCGCCGCTAGCTTCGTTGTCAGGAGATCCCAGCGTCCGCGCGGCTTGGTTCATCAGCGGGGGGAACGTCTTGAAGGGTCCAGAACTGACGTCGGCCCTTGCCTTGAATGGCCGGGAAGTGCCGGACTGCCTTGACCTGCAGGAACACTCCGGACGACCCCGGCTTCGCCTGTCTTCCCCGAGTCAAGAACCGTGTCATGACATGGGGTGGGAGGCCGTCGAAGTCGGATCGCGAACGCCACCGCCCATAGAATGTCCGTAGCCGTACGGCACGCCGGGATGCGCCTGCAAGTCATCGGACAGACAGGCATGCGCCATGATCGCGCGGACGTGATCATTGTCGGTCTTGGTCCGACCGGCGCCACATTGGCAAACCTGTTGGCGGAATGCGGCGTCAGGGTCATCGTCGTTGATCGCGAAGCCGGAATTTACGACCTGCCAAGGGCGGTTCATTTCGACGGCGAAACCATGCGGGTCTTTCAGTCCGCAGGGATTTCCGAAAGCTTGAGCCGTGAAGTGATTGTCAATCCCGGCATGCGCTTTGTCGATCCCCACGGAGAAATCCTGCTTGACTGGCCGCGACCAAGGGAGATCGGGCCCCAGGGATGGCACGCAAGCTATCGCTTGCATCAGCCTGACCTGGAAAGGCTGCTGCGCGAAAACCTTGCCAGGCGTCCCAATGTGTCGGTGCTGACAAATATGGTGGCGATTTCCGTCAACGTCCGGAAACAGGATGTGATCGTGACGTGCCGCAACCTCCGAAATGGCCAGACACGCAATCTGTCTTCGTCCTATGTTGTCGGTTGTGACGGGGCACGGTCACTCGTTCGCGGCGTGATCGGTTCGGAGATGTTCGACCTCGGGTTCAAGGAACGCTGGTTGGTCGTGGACGTGCTCCTGAAGGATGACCGGCCGGATCTCGGGGATCACTCGATCCAGTATTGCAGCCCTGACCGGCCGATGACGTATTGCCGAAGCCCGAAAAACCGGAGACGCTGGGAAATCGCCTTGCGAGATGATGAGGCTGACGAACAAGTCACCAGGGAAGAACAGGTCTGGTCGTTTCTCGCTCCTTGGATCGAACCGGGTGACGCGGAATTGGAGCGCCGCGCAGTCTATACATTTCGGTCCGAAATTGCGGAGATCTGGCGAAAAGGCCGATTGATGATCGCGGGCGATGCCGCACATTTGACCCCGCCTTTCATGGGACAAGGCATGTGCACAGGAATCCGCGATGCTTCGAACCTTGCCTGGAAACTTGCCCTGTGCGTCAAGGGTGCTGTCAGTTGCGACATTCTCGACAGTTATCAGGAGGAGCGTGCACCCAATGCGCGGTCCTTCATTGAGACCGCAATGCGTCTTGGCAGGCTGATCAACGCGCTGGACA
This sequence comes from Boseongicola sp. SB0665_bin_10, assembly GCA_009838075.1. Lineage (GTDB taxonomy): Bacteria > Pseudomonadota > Alphaproteobacteria > Rhodobacterales > Rhodobacteraceae > JAJEFO01. Next base: position 58,008 of record VXSG01000050.1, read on the forward strand.
AGGGGTCGACATTGTCCTTGGGGTCGCGAGACGAGACCGGAGTTGCAAGCATGGAAACCATTGCCCCGCCGTTGGGTGCCAGTGACGTGGGCGGGTTGATTCCTGCAGACACGCCGCACAAGGGACGGTTGTTTCCGCAACCGATGCTTGAAGACGGGCGCTTGCTGGACGATGCCGTCGGGTACAATCCTGCACTGATCGTGCGTGGGGCATTGCCCCGCCATGTTGCAGCGACCGTTCCGGTCGTCGAGTGTACGGACGGTTCTGCCCTGGCTGCCGCGCTCGCCGGACTTGACACGAACGCGATCCTGGTTCGACCTGATCGATACATTGCGGCCAGCGCGAGAACCGAGGCGGATGTGGCGGCACTTGCCGCGCGGGCATTGCCGTCGCCAATGCCCGGCCGTGCATCGGGGGAAGGGTCTTGCGCAGTGTAGGTCGCGAAATGGGTGCAAGCGAATTCTTGCGTGCGCAGGAAGTTTCCGGAACGCGGCGTTGCGTGTCGCGGGAGCTTTCGAGGCAGTTGGAATTCCCGGGAGGTTGCAGTCACGCGCGGGTCCGTCTGCCAGGGCAGTGCCCAGTTGCCCGCATCGCGCAAGAGGGCAATTGCACCGTCATCGAATTCAAGGCATGTCTCCGTGACCTGATCCGCCACCGTCGTTCATTTCCGGACGAATCATCACCAACCGAGGTCTTGATCGTTCTCGCGGATGCAGAGGTCGATGCCGAAAGACTGACCGAACTGGAACTTCTTCATCAATGCATCTTCATGTTGATCGCCGGCCATGAAACATCAACGAACATGCTTTCGCACGGCGTGCACGAGATGTCGCGTTCTCCTTGGGAAATCCTGTGCACGGCGGAGAATCCGGGTCTGGTCGATTCAATGGTGGAAGAGGCCTTTCGCTGCAGGGCGCCGATCCAGATCAACAATCGCGGATCGACCAAGGATGCCGAATTGGGCGGCTTGGCCATCCCGGAAGGGACGGCGGTTCACCTGGTCGTCGTCGCCGCGAACCACGATTCCCGGCAGTTTCCCGATCCTGATCGCTTCGACATGGCACGCCGGCCCAACCGGCCTCTGAGCTTCTGTCCTAGAGTTCACGTCTGTGCCGGAAACTCGCTTGCGCGGATGGAAGCCGCGATCGCCTTCCGGAAGCTCTTTGGTCGTTTCCCCTGGGTTGCGGCTCATGGCGCCGCCCGAAATCGCCGCACGCCTGCGATTCAGTGAGATCCGGCACCTGCGCATTGCCGTCAATTGAGAGAACCGCTCATGAACCGACCAAGACCTGCCAGAATGCAGCATGTCGCCATAGAAGTCAGCGACACGAATCGCTCCATCGAATGGTATCGCCGGGTTCTCGGTTTCAAGCTCACCGAGCGTCATGCAGCATTCGAGGTGGAAGGCATACCTGTCGAACTGACCTTCATGCGCCTCGCCAACGTCCAACACGAGATTGTCCTTGTACACAATCCGAGGAAGACCTACCGAACCAAGCCGCTTCCCGAGGCGGACTTCGACGGCCCTCCGAATTTCCATCATGCCGCATTTGAATGCGACAACCGAGACGACTGGCTGGCGCTTCTGGACCGCATTCGCACGGAAGGTGCGGAAATCGTTCGGGGACCGATATTGCACTCGTTCGTGCAGCCTCGCGGCGATGGGAGTTGGGGCGAAAACGAGGCTGTCTACATTCTCGACCCTGACGGCCACCGAATCGAACTGTTTTGCGACCTTGCCACGATCGACAGTGACGGCACTCACGTCAGCGCGGCAGGCGTTCGGCTGAAAGGTACCGACACCGAAGAGTTGTGACAGCGGACATTGCCGCCTTCATTCAAGGAGACCCTGTCGCGTTCTTGTCCGGCAAGCGATGCAATTCCGCGCTCGTTTTCGGCGGCCAAATGCGGTCTGTTGCCGATCTGCCGCCCTCGCGTCGACCGTGAGTCTTTGCGGTGTCTCGATGATCCGTGATCGCCAACCGTTCGCCATGCCGATTCCTTGCGTCGGCCTTTCTCCAAGCGTGCAGGGTTCTCAAGCGGCGCCCTTGGCCCGCACGTCCTCGACAATGCCGCGAAATTCCTCGTCGCTCAGCATGTCGCGTTTCTCGATGCCCTTGAATTTGACCCGGACCAGCACCTCTGCTGCCTGTTCGTCGGCCAAGGCTCCGAGCCCCAACTCTTCCATCTTGTAGGTGATCGAGGCCTTGCCGCTCTTCTTCCCGAGGACCACTTCGCCCGTCCGGCCCGTCAGGGCGGGATGGGTGCCGAACATCACCAACGGATCGTGCATCACGTACTGGATGCCGATCCCGCTCTCGCGAATGAAGTTGCCGTGGCCAAGGACGGGCTTGTTGCGGGCAATCGGAACGTTGGACAGCTCGGACAGCATTGCGCCCAGTTCAGGCAGCTTGTCCAGCCTGTACCCCAACTCGTACCCGTACAGCAGGTCGAGTCCCAGGATCAACTCTTCAAGGGCCGCATTGCCTGTCCGTTCGCCGAGTCCGTTGCCGCAGCTGTGTACGCATTCGGCGCCGGCCGTCACGGCCGCAAGCTCCGTCGCCACGCCCATTCCGAAATCGTTGTGGGTGTGTATCTCGATGGGCAGTCCCGTCATGCGCTTGACCCAGCGCACCATGTACTTGATCGCCTCGGGCGTCGCGCATCCCATGGTGTCGACGATGCCGATCGCGTCTGGCGGCGATTCCGCCATGATCGCGTTGCAGAGGCTGGTCAGGTCCTCCGGTCGCGCGCGGGTCGTGTCGTAGGGGAAGTACACCGCGTGCAGTCCCTGTTCGCGGGCATAGTTGATCACGCCGCGGCTCTTCTTGAACACGTCTTCCCAGGTCCAGCCGAATTGGGTGACCAGCTTCGGATATCCGATCGGCACCTCGATGATGACCCCGTGCGCCCCGCATTCCAGCGCCATGTCGATGTCGGTCTTGAGGGCGCGGGCAAAGGTGTAGATTCTGGACTTCAGGCCGAGCTTCGAGATTTCCTTGATGGCTTCGGCATCTTGCGGCGACACCGCCGGCATGCCGGCTTCGATCCGGTCGACGCCGATTTCATCCATCTTGCTGGCGATGCGGATCTTGTCATCGATGGAGAACACGACTCCGGGGGTCTGCTCGCCGTCTCGCAGCGTCGCGTCGTGGATCTCGACCTTGGGTGGCAGGATCAGGTCCTTGCGGACTTCGGGCACGAAATTGTAGGGGCTGACCCACCACTTGCCGTCTTCGAAATGAGTTTCGCGCATCGGTTCCCCCAAGACTTGCATGGACAGTTTGGTTGGGAACGCTATACCCATTTTTCTTCCGTTCCAAAGGAAAAAACCACTTTTTCTGACGACCAGGCACAGGCGGGTTCCGCACCATGGGTTCGGATGCCCGACATCCTGGCGCAATTGAGACCCTTTCGACGAGTTCCGGGCGCAAATTGCGGTTCCGGCCAGGGCGGTCCTTCCCGGGATGGCCGCCAGCGGTCCGGAAAAAAACGATAATATTTGTTTTCTTCGCCAAATGATGGCAATTGTTTCATATGGACAGACCCGTTGAAGACACGGCCTCGCCGCAATCCTCGACCCAGCGTGTCTATCTCGCGCTCCGGAACGACATCATCGCCGGTCGCATTCCGCCGGGAGAGCGCTTGAAGATCGATGCTCTCAAGGTCGCGCTCGACACCGGGGCGTCCCCTGTTCGCGAGGCGCTCAGCCTTCTGACCTCCGATCAGCTCGTCGACCGGCTGGACCAGCGCGGGTTTCGCGTGGCTGCGACCAGCCGGGCGCAGTTCCAGGAAATCCTGGACTTGCGCTGCAACCTGGAGGAGCTTGCACTGCGCGACAGCCTGGCGAATACCGACGCGACGTGGGAAGACGCGTTGGTGCTGGCGCATCATCACATGAACAAGGCTGACCGGAACGATGTCGACGCCTACGAGACGCATCACAAGCGCTTTCACATGGCGCTTCTTTCGGCCTGCAAATCGCCGATCCTGCTGCGCTTCTGCAGCCAGCTGTACGACCTGAACGTGCGATACAGGTACCTGGCGGGCCGTGCGAAATCCTACTCGCGCCGCAACGTCGAGGCAGAGCATCGCGCGATTCTTGACGCGGCGGTCGGTCGAACCACCGACAGGGCCTGCGCCAGCCTGATGGACCACTATCGCAAGACGGGCGCGTTCCTCGCAGAACTGGTCGACTGACGAAATCCGCTCAGGGCCGTCAAGCTTCGCGGACCAGCTTGAGGTCGAAGTCCGCGACGAGGTAGGGCTCGGTCAGCTTGCCTGTCAGGTCGTAGCCGTCCGGGAACGTGTGTGCCGGAAGCTCGTCGTATTTCATGACCAGGTCTTCGCGCACCCCGAAGACGGTGTCCTCGTCGAGATAAGGGTCGTCTTCGGGAAAGATCTCCGTGACCAGCTGGCGGTAGCCTTGGGCGGTGACAATGTAGTGCAGATGCGAGGGCCTCCATGGATGTCGGCCGACGGCGTTCAGGATATCGCCGACAGGCCCGTCGCTGGGCACCGTGTAGCTGACCGGCTTGACAGTGGTGAAGCCGTAGCATCCGTCGGCGCCGGTCGTCTGGATGCCATGAAAGCTGTATGTGTCCTGTTCAGGATCCTGGCTGGAATACAGCCCGTTCGGTGCGGTCTGCCAGATGTCCACCTTGGCGCCCTCGATCGGGTTGCCGTCCGTGTCTGTGACGCGGCCGCGGGCCAGCAGGACCGGACCCTCGTAGTGGCGTTTCATGTCGTGGCCGAACGGAATTTCCGGCGCGCCGGAGATGTGAAACGGCCCGAGCACGCTGGAGGAGGTCCCCTCCGGCACCGAATTGATCATGTCCACAAGCGACGACAGGCCGAACACGTCCGAAAGCAACACGAACTCGTGGCGTTCCGCATCGGTGAATTCGGTCATGCGTTCCATGAAGTCGATGCCGGTCTGCCACTCGGCATGCGAGAGGCGCACCTCCCTGGCAAAGGCGTGCAGGTGCCTGGCGAGGCTCGCCATGATCTCGCGCATGCGAGGGTCCGTGTCCTTGCCACAGTAGCTTAGGAACACCTCGGTGATGTTGTCCTGAGTGAGCTTTCGCATGGATCTGGCCCTTCAGTTCAGTATCGCGAGGCTGAGTGTCGGGAAACGGATCAGGAAGATCAACACGATCAGCATGACGAAGGCAAAGGGCAGCGCACCGATGAACACGTCCTTCAGCTTGATGCGATCGTCGTCCAGCGTCGCCTTGATGACGAAGCAGGAAATGCCCAGCGGCGGGGTCAGAAGCCCGATTTCCGCGCCGACGACGGTGATGATGCCGAACCAGACCAGCGACAGGCCCATCGGCTCGACAAGCGGCAGGAAGAGCGGCACCATGATCAGGATGATCGAGGCGGTGTCCAGAAGCGTGCCGAGAAAGATCATCAGCGCCACGTAGATCACCATGATCCAGACGAATCCGAGCTGGTTTTCGTTCAGGATGTCGCCAAGCTCGTTTGGCAGGCCGGCAAGCCCCAGCATCCGGGAATAGATCGAGGCGGCAGTGATCAGGAACAGGATCGCAGCGGTGATATGGCCGGTTTCCAGCAGCGCCTCCCAGAACCCGCGCAGTGACATGCGGCGGCGAACGACGGCGATGACCAGCCCCAGCAGGGCACCTGCGGCCCCCGCCTCGACCGGTGTCAGCCAACCGGTATAGATGCCGCCCAGCACCACCAGGATCAGCCCCAGAATGGGAAGCGTCCTTTCGGCGATTTCGCCCCAACCCAAAGGCTCCAGGTCCTCGCCGGACCGACCGCCGACGAAGCCGGGAGTCAGTCGGCCCATGGCGAAGATCGCGCCGACATAGGCGATGGCCAGAAGGATGCCGGGCACGACGCCGGCCAGAAACATGTCGCCGACAGACTGCTCGGCCACGAAGGAATAGATGATCAGCATTGCCGAAGGCGGGATGATCATGCCAAGCACCGACGATCCCGCCACCACGCCCACGGCAAAGCGCGGGTTGTAGTCGTAGTGCAGCATCTGCGGCACGGAGACCTTGGCAAAGACCGAGGCGCTGGCGATCGACGACCCCGTGACGGCAGCAAAGACGGCGTTCGCGCCCACGGTGGCCATGCCGATTCCGCCCCTCACCATTCGGAAGCTGTAGTTCATCACCTTGTAGATGTCGGAACCCAGCCCCGCCTTGCTGACGACGAGTCCCATGAACGTGAAGAGCGGCACCGTGGCGAAGGTGTATTCCATCACGCTGTCGCCCACGGCGATCTTCAACAGGTTCATCGCAAGCGTGAAGTTGTCCCGCATCAACCAGATCGAGACGAAGCTGACAACGCCAAGGGCAATGGGGATGTAGAGGCCCAGATAGACCAGGACGATGATGGCGAGGACCGAGTAGAGGCCGATTTCGACGGGGCTCATGCCGCGTCTTCCTGGCCGGGCGCATGCGTGGCCCCGTCAGGGGAAGCGCCGACGACCTTCAGCGCGAAGACCAGCGCTGCCAGCACCGCACTGGCGAAAATCGTCAGCTTGACCGGCCACCACGGTGCGGTGAACACGCCGGGAATGCCGAAAAAGTCGTTCGTCTCCCACATCTTCAGGAATTCCGGGAATATGGTGATCGCGATCAGCGCCATGAAGGTCGCCGAGATCAGGTTGATCGCCCGGCGCAGCCAGAGCGCAAGCCCGGGATGGCGCCCGCCGATGATCACGAGGAACCCGTCAGACCGCGTCAGCCGGTTGACGCGCACGACGTCCGGCAGTTGCAGGAAGACGATCAGGACCATGGAGAACTGAACGACTTCGACTGCGCCGTTGAAGGGCGCATTGAACAGGTTGCGCGCGCCCATGTCGTAGTTGACCACCAAGACAAGGGCGAGAACCACGAGCGTACCAACGGCATTCGCGCTGATCGCGATGCCGTTGGCCAGTTTGTTCAAGGCGGCCAACGCCTGCTTCATCGCGCTGCCCGCCCCTTGGTCAGTTCATCACGGGGGCGGACCAGTCGCGCACGCCGTCGTATCCCGCGTCCTTCAGCTTGGCGAGGTACGCGACCAGCATTTCGGTGCCGGGCTCGCCCTTGTCATCGAGGCCCTGTGCCCATTCCGCGGCAATGTCGGGGATCGCCTTGGCCCAGGCCTCGCGTTCTGCCGGATCCATCTCCACGATGGTGCCGCCCGCGGCGACATAGGCGTCGCGGCTTTCGGCGGCACGGTCCATGGCGATGCCGGCCACGTGGTCGCGGTAGAGCACGGCCACCTCTTTCAGCACATTCTGCACCTCGCCCGGCAGGCCGTCCCAATAGTCCTTGTTCACCGTGATGGTCTTGGAGTTCACCGCGCCGATGTCTGCACGGAGCATGAATGGCGCGACTTCGGCGATCTTGAAGGTCTTGGCGGCCTCGGGCCATAGCATCGCGTGATCGACCAGACCGGTCTGCAGCATGTTGTAGAAGTCGGTCAGGCCGCCACGCACTCCTGCTGCGCCCTCGATGCCTTCGAGATAGCGCAGGTTCATCCCCGCACCGGCCACCTTGCCGCCCTCGACATCGGCCAGGCTGTTGATCGGGTTCTTCGAGAAGAGCTGGTAGGTGTCCAGCACCACGCCGGTCGCCAGGTAGACCTGGTTCTGCGCCGCGAACTCGTTCTGCATCGTCGGGAATTCCCTGGCGATCTCGTCAACCGCCTTGGCGACCGCGCGCGCATCCGCCGCCACGAACGGTGTCACGGCGGAGATTGCCTGGCTCGGCAGCTTCGAGTTGTGGAAGATGGTCGTGACGATGCCGATGTCGCCAAGGCCAAGCTGGATGCCTTCCAGCACGCCCTTCGGCTTGACGATCGCGCCGCCGTAGCTTTCCTGCCACTCCATGACGTAGTTGCCGGATTCGGCCAGCCGCCTGTCGACCTCGGGAATGAAGAAGTTGGTGAACTCCTTCACCCAAAGCGCACCTGCCGGGTAGCCGTCGATCACGACCGCCTTGACGGTTTCGGCGGCCATCGCGGGCACGGCAGCGAATGCCAGGGCCATGGTCAGGGCTGCGCGTCGTGTCAGTTTTGCAATCATTGGTTTCCTCCGTTTAGCGACGCGGCTCACGCCTTGCGCCAGTCTACAGTCAGGTCCGTGCCTGCCTGTTCGTACAGTTTCGAGATCGGGCAGTATTTCTCTGTCTCCGCCGCCACCATGGCCAGCTCCTCCTGGCTTGCGGGTCCGTCGGCGGCCACGTCCAGGCGGATGGCCTTGAAGGGCACGTCGACTTCGTCGATCAGCAGCACGCCGCGCCGGTCGAAATCGACCTCCATCTCGAAGCTCAAGTGCCCGATGTCGATTCCAAGCTTTTGGGCACACTTGTGACCGATCACATTGGTGCAGCCGATCAGCGCCGAATAGGCCGTGACGGTGGGCGACGGGCCCTCGTTGGTGCCGCCGCGCGCTACCGGCTCGTCGATCACGGCCGTCAGGCCCTCGGCCTCTATTTCGCTGCGCGCGTGGCTCGTGCCGCGCGCGGACAGCTTGATGGTCATTTCAGTCTTTTGCCGGATCGCCATTGGTCCCTCACGCGAACGAGCATGCTTCATCGAACGGAAACCGCGGCAGCTTCTGGAACAATGCGGTCTCGTCGGCATAGCCGAGATTGATGAGAAAGTTGGATTTCAGCGTCGAGCCGGCGAAGAACTCTTCGTCGACCACTTCATTCGAGAATCCCGACATCGCCCCGACATCCAGCCCTACGGCACGGGCCGCGATCATGAAATAGGCGCCTTGCAGGGTGCCGTTGCGAAAGGCGGTGGTTTCGATGAACGCCGCCTTGCCCTCGAACATCGGACGGCGGTCATCGTGCGGGAACAGAAACGGCAGACGGGTCCAGAACTCCAGATCATGCGCGACGATCGCGGTCACCGGCGCGGTGCGCATCTTGTCAATGTTCGCCGGTTTCAGGGACTTGGCGAGCCGGTCCTTGCCTTCCGGTGACGTGACGAAGACAAACCGTGCCGGGCAGGAATTCGTGCTGGTCGGCCCGGCGGCCGCGGTTTCGTAGATTGCCTGCAGGAGTTCGCGCGGAACGGGCCGGTCCTGCCATGCATAATGGCTGCGCGCGCCGCGCAATATCAGGTCGATGCAGTCGTCGTCCAGCGCAGGCTTGCGGTTGCGCAGTGCGCGGATCGCCGCCTGCGCATCGCTCCGTTTGGCTTCAAGCATGTCGGAATTGATCGACATCACGGCTTGTGCCCGCAAGGTGTTGCCAATTTCCGCACATATCCGCACGTGACGTACGTGTTTTCCATCTGCATCTGCGACTACCCCCCATGGGCTCCTGCCATGTTCTGCACTTTTGCCCATGTTTTTCCTCTTGTCAAATAAAATCGATATTTTACACTCTCTGAAAAGGCAAGGAGGCGATGATGGTTGCCTGGGACGACTACAAGGCGATTGCCAAGGACCGCGGCGCATTGGCGCTTGAACTGTATGTCGTTGAATCCAGGCCGCAAAAGTCTCCTGACGATGTCAAGCAATGCCTTGCTGCGCATCTGGAGTACCAGCGCGAACTCGAGCAGAGGGGAATCCTTGTTCTGGCGGGCCCCTTGTCGGACCCCACGGGTGCATCAATGGAAGGCGCCGGCATGATCGTCTACCGGGCCGGAAGCATGGCAGAAGCGAAACGACTTGCAGAAGACGATCCGATGCATCGGGACGGCGCGCGCGGCTTCACGTTGCGCAAGTGGCTGGTGAACGAGGGCAGCGTCTCCTTGAATGTCGGCCTGTCAACGGGAAAGGCGCAGCTCAGCTGACGAACTCCGGGATGCTGGCTTCCACCACGCTGGGTGACCTACTCTCCACGCTGCTTGATCGGCGACCGTTTGGCAGGAAGTTCGAGGACGGGCGCGAGATCAAGGAGGCTTGTCTCGCCCTCCTGACTGAATCCGACGAATTCTCTGGCCGGAAATTGGCGACCACAATCCTGAACCGGTACCGCATGCTGGACCGGGACCGGAAGGTCGCGTTCTTCGAGTTCCTGAACGACGAACTGGATCTTGACGCCGCCAGCACCGCCGATTTGGCCGTGACTTACGGTTCCGATCCCTCGCCGGAGAACTTCGCGGCTTTCTCCAGGGCCTCCGAGCCGCGTAGGCAGGGCTTGTTTCGGCAGCTGAACGAAGCGCCCGGGGCCACAGCGGAAATCGTGCGACTGCGACGCGACCTGCTGACCTTGCTGGTCGAGCGGCCCGAACTTTCCAGGACCGATCACGACATCGTTCACTTGCTGCGCAGCTGGTTCAATCGGGGCTTTCTGGTCATGAGGCAGATCAACTGGGATAGCCCGGCCTCGATCCTGGAAAAGATCATCGCCTATGAGGCCGTGCACGAAATCGGCACTTGGGACGACCTTCGCCGTCGTTTGCAGCCGACGGACCGGCGCTGCTTCGCGTTTTTTCATCCCTCGATGCCGGATGAACCGCTGGTCTTCTTGGAGGTGGCGCTAATGGACGGCGTTCCGAACTCGATCCAGTTCGTGCTGTCGGAAGAGCGCGAAATCATTGACGCGGAGGACGCGGATACGGCCGTGTTCTATTCCATTTCGAACTGCCAAAAGGGGCTGGCGGGCGTATCGTTCGGCAATTCGCTGATCAAGCAGGTCGCGCGTGACCTATCCCGCGACCTGCCCAACATAAGGTCATTTGTGACCCTGTCGCCGATTCCCGGGCTGATGCGCTGGTTGCGGCGCGAAGGGATCCGCAAGTGTGGCGGCGATCCTCAGGGCATTGAGAGACTTGCAGCAAAATACCTCTTGGACGCCAAGGCGCCGGACGGTCTCCCTTTGGACCCCGTTGCTCGCTTCCACCTCGGGAACGGCGCGATTGTGCACGCGGTTCACGCCGCCGCCGACATTTCGGAATCGGGTCTCGCGCAATCGTCTGGCGTGATGGTGAACTACAAGTACGATCTGTCGCGGATCGCGCAGAACTCGAATCAATTCTCCAAGCGGCAAGAAGTCGCTGCAACGTCTTCGGTCAGGAACCTGGCCAGGCGCGCCACACTGGCCTCTTGAAGCCATGCGTCGTTCTTGGTTGGAACGCGAATTCGAGCAGGGCCATTGGCGGACCCGTGAACTGCAGCGCTGACTCCTGGAGCCGGATTCTGGAATTCCTTTATGAGCGACGCTCCTGCGTCGCGTTCGGTCGTCGCCTGCAGGTTTGCACATTGGCTGACGGTATCGTGCCGCAGAGGCGCTCGTCTCCGACCTATCATTGATTCTCGGCCTCGTCGTTGCACTTGTCGCTCTCGGGGCCATGTCCGGCCATGTTGCCATGCGCGTAGCACGCGTTGGAACCCTGGGCATAGCGCCGTTGCCGCGAGGCGTGGCCAGCATGTCCAATTCTTGCGCTGTCGCCGGGACTTGCGGCCGGGTGCCCGCTTGCCCACCGGATCCATGTCCTCGACACCGCGTACGGCCTGGCCGAGCAACTCCCTTGCTTGCGTCGCCGGCAAGCAGTCCCACTTCGTTCAGGCCAAATGGGGATCGGAAGCCTTGTCCCGCGCATACGTGATGCCGCCAGCGGAAAGCCACTCGCGAAACTGGAAACGGTTCCCTGGCTGATCCAGGGCGGGGGAACACAGTTTCGGAACGCGGCAGCTTGCGGGAGATGGTTGGGCCTTGGCCGATCAGAGAGGTTCTGGACATCGCGAAACGGCAGAATCTGCGGACGCGAACAGTGTCTTCAACAGGTGCATGTTCAGACAAGGCGCGGAACGAGTCATGCGAACGCCCCAAAGTCCAAGTGAGCGCCGGTCAGCATCCATCCTCCATCGGCGGTCATGATCGAGCCGTTGACATAGCCTGCCGCTTCGGAACCGAGAAACAGGCAAGCCTGCGCAACGTCCTCGGGAATGCCACAGCGCCGCATCGGTACGCTGTCGGTGACGATTGCACGTGCTTCGGGCGTGGGTGCAAGCCGAGCCATGCCTTCGGTTCCGGCGATCGGACCCGGGATGACTCCATTTACGCGCAATCCTTCCGGTCCCCACTCGATGGCCAGGCACCGCGTAACCATGTCGACGCCGGCCTTGGCCGCACAGACATGCACCTGATGCGACATTGCCACCACCGACTGTGGAGCGGAGATGTTGATGATGCTGCCACCGGGCCTCTTCATGTGCCGGTAGGCGGCCTTCATCACGTGATAGGTGCCAAGCAGATCGATATCGACCACCGCCTTGAATCCGTTGACGCTGATGTCCTTGGCAAGCGCAGGAAAGTTCCCCGCAGCTCCGGAAACCAAGACCGAAATTGCACCGGCGGTCTCTGCGAACGCGGCAATCGCCGCGTCGACCGCCGGCGCGTCGCGGACGTCGAATCTGTAGCCCTGCACGACGGCACCCAGATCGGCAACCCGGGCGACGGCGGCATCCACCTTTTCCTGCCTGCGACTTGCAACGCCCAACCGGGCGCCAGCGCGCGCGAATGCTTCTGCAATCCCAAGATTTATCCCGCTGGTTCCGCCAGCCAAAAACACGTTGCAACCACTGTAGTCGAATTCCGCCTTCATCGTCTCTTCTTCCTTTGCTTGCCCGTTCGGATTCCGCAACTTGTCAACGGGGCTCTTCTTGACGTCTTTCCGATTGGCCAGTCAGGTTGCACCGCCTGACGTGGCGAATTCCGCTTTCTGGCGTGCCAGATCGTGTGCTGTCGCCAAGTTGAAGCGAGCTTGCCTGTTGTCAACACGGAACTGCGCCGTGCGTTGAGGCCCACCATCTGACCAATGCCGAAAGTTGCCAGATGCGTCGGCTGTAGAGGATCGACAAGAGGGGTCCGACCTATTGTCTCGCCCGTGACACAAGAGCCTGAGTTTGGCACGGCCTTCAGTGTCGAGAGCGAAGGTGAAACCGCCGATGCAGCGGAGGAAAGTGTCAAACTGGCGACAGGCTTGCCGTATGCGTTGTGCGCCGTGATCGCGGCGCTGCATGCACTGCTGGTCACTGGCCGGCCGCAATTGATTCTCGCCCCATTACGGGCTGGCTTTCCAGGACGGGCACCGCATGCAACTACGCCATCGTCCTTGCCGACCAGATTGGCATCGAACGCCAGTCCTTGCCGTTCGATCGTGCCATCGTGGCGGCGGCCAGGAAACGGCTGGACCAGGTTCCGCTGATCCCGTTGACGACGATTCCTCGCTTGATCCCGATAACGCAGCCCGTTGGTGTCTTGTTCGGCCCTTGGCCATGCTCATGATCGACCGGCGCTTGCTGGCTCACGTCTCCCCAGCTTGCCTTCGCGTCGTTTCAAGTTGCGGCTGTCTCCCGGCAATCCGTAGTGCCGAGCGCGTCTCTGAACTGGCGACACGCGCTCTGCCAATGCCGGTGTCCTGTGCCTAGTTTCCTTCGAAGGCGGACCTCATTGCTGCGATGTCAATCTTGCTCATGCCAAGCATTGCCTTCTGCGCGCGTGCAGCGGCCTTGCGGTCATCCGAACCCAGCATTTCCGGCAAGGCCCGCGGATAGATTTGCCATGACACGCCCCAGCGATCGGCCAGCCAGCCGCACTGCCCTGCAGAACCGCCATCGGCGACAAGGGCATCCCAAATCCGATCGGTTTCGGCCTGATCCGGCGTGGTGACTGCGATCGAGCAAGCCGGATTCAACTTGTAGTGCGGGCCGCCGTTGAGGATTTCGTAGGGGACGCCTCCAAGAGTGAATGAGACAATCAACGGTTCGCCACCGCCGGTGTCGGGCGCATGGAGTTCGCTCCCTGGAATAAGTTTCACGTAGAACTTTGCAGCTGCCAGTCCTTTGCCGTCAAACCAAAGGCAGGTGCGGATCGAGTTGTTCTCAGACATTGCTCTCTTTCCCTTGCATTTTGCGAAGTGCATCTTGTCGCATGGACGGAACCGGCCGGGCCTTTCGCGCGATTCCGTCCATCATGTGCGTTCTGCCTCGGCCCTCGGTTGGCCGAACTGCGCGTCTCGTGAGCTCAGCATAACATGTCTTGCGGGAAACGATTAGCCGAGAGAGCCTGCTTGCAGCATTCGCGCTTGAGCAGTGCCTAGGGGCATGAACACGCAGTTCGCGTTTCGACCAAGTGACGCCAAGTTGGCCATGGCCTTCCGCACCAGGCAACTGTAGGCTTCGCGCCATGCCGACACTGCCGGACTTTCGTTTGGAAACCCATTTCTCGAAGTGGGAGTTCAAGGCCAGGCACCACATGACCGCGTCAGATGCGGAAAGCATCTCGATGCGCGAGTTGCTGGCTATGGCACCGCCGGAGGAGCGGGAAGCGTTCGACAGCCTCTGGCTCGGCTACACGGAGACTTTCGGCGCCCCCGATCTTCGTGAGGCGATCGCGGGCACTTATCTGCGGCAATCGCCTTCCGACATCCTTTGCTTTGCGGGGGCGAGCGAGGGGATATTCGCCGCCAACAACGTGATTCTCGACTCTGACAGCCACGCCATTGTGGTGACGCCGAACTACCAAAGCCACGAAACCTTGCCTCTCGCGATCTGCGAGGCAACCGGGGTGCCGCTCGAGCCCGACGACAACTGGTCGCTCGACATCGATCGCATCAGGGACGCGATCCGTCCGAACACGCGGCTGGTCACGATCAACTTCCCGCACAACCCGACCGGAACCATCCTTCCGATCGATCGCTACCTGGCGCTGGTCGACCTTTGCCGCACCCACGGCATCTACGTTCTCCATGACGAAATCTTCAACGGATTGGGGCCATCCGGCGCCAGGCACCTGCCGTTCATCGCGGACGTCTACGAACGCGGCCTGTCGCTGAACGTGATGTCGAAGTCCTTCGGCTTGCCGGGCTTGCGGATCGGTTGGATCGCCTGTCAGGATTCGAACCTGAACTCCAGGATGGAGCGGATGAAGCACTATCTTTCGATCTGCAATTCCGGACCAAGCGAACGGCTGGCGAAGATCGCACTCGAGAACCGTGTGCGGCTGCTTGCCCGCAACTGCCGGATCGTGGACGAGAACCTGCCGAGGTGGGACGCCTTCTTCGCCCGGCACGCAGACCTGTTCGAGTGGCGACGGCCTGATGGCGCATGCACGGCATTCCCGCGCTACAAGGGAAACGAAGGCGTGGAAGAGTTCTGCAGGTCCCTGGTGGAAGAGAGCGGAGTGCTACTTCTGCCGGGGACGATATTCTCGTCGTGCCTCGGCCCCGTTCCCGATGACCGATTTCGCCTGGGATTCGGGCGCAGCGGGCTGGACGAGGGCCTCGCCGCGATGGATGCACACATCGTGAGGAACAAAGCCGATTGAGGGTCGTCGGGCCGGCGGCAGCATCAATTTCGACAAGGCGCAGGCGAAGACGCCAAGGGCATGCTCGTTGCGATGGAGGTGGCGGCCATGGTCGACGCCACCGGCCTGCAGACGGGAATTCGAACTGCGGTGCGCAATGGCCCATGGCCTGCAGTTCAATGACTGCCAAGCAAGACCATTTTCATGACACGTTCCTGGAAGGACCGGATTTCGTGCCACGGGTTCAGTTCTCGGAAACCGGCATTCGCGAGACGATAGATCGCGGTCGTTCGCCATTGCAGTGAACGACTCGCAGGAACCCCGGTGCCTGCACCGACGTGACCGGTTTCGCGCCGTCGGCGGCGATATGTCTGACTTGCTGAACACAAAGAACAATTTCTGATCTGTTTCATGCTTCAGAATTACGGCCAACTGTTGGCGCGGACACGGCGAATGGGAGCCGCCGCGCTGACGGACGCGACAGCGTTCGAATGCCATCGAACAGTCAAGCTCTCCGGAAACTGCGAAATCCCCAACTTCGCTGCCGAACTCGCGAACTCGGTTCGGCATGGAGGTGAGAAGACGCATCACAGCCATTGATAGGCTCGCAAGCGGCAGATTTGCCGGCTCCAGTCAAGACACACGGTAGTGTGACGCCGGCACAATCGGCGGTTTCGATGCAGGCATCGACCCAGGGCGCTGCGCAGGACTTTCCGTCGGACGCGGGGCCATTCACGTCTCGAAACTCTGCAGATGTTCCTCAAGCCGCTCCGAGAAGTGCAGGATCTCAATGCGGTGCTGCTCTTGCTTGCGGACCCAAAGCGCGATGTCTCTGCGAATCTCGGGAAAGTTCGACTGGACAATCCGCGCGCCGCCAAGATCGCCAAGCATTCCGATGAGCCTTTCCGGCAATGCGACCAAGGCATCAGTCGTCTTCAGCAAGTGCAGGGGAATCATCAGGTCGCCGGTTATGGAAATGTTCTGCCTCTTGGGTTCAATCCCGAGGAAAAGGAAGATCTCGGACTCCGTTCCGTGGATTCCCGCGCGCGCGCCAGCGATCACCCATCGCGCCCTTTCGAGTCGTTCCCTTGTTGCGGCCACGCCCTTGCGAGCAAGTTCCGATCGGGCGCCGGCAACAATCACCAGCCTGTCAGGGAAGACCACTTTCTGGGTCAGGCTTCCCTCGTGCAGCCGCAACTGTGACGGCGCGAGGACGACATCCAGCCTGTTGTCTATCAGCCGCCTGATCAGGGGGGCAGCTGAAGCGCTGAAGACGAGAAGTGCGTAAGGCCATGTGCCACGGAGCGACTTCTCGACAAGGCCGGGGATGATCGTCGCCGCCAGAAACGGGCCAACCCCAAGACGCAGTTCCGAAGTGATCCCCTCTCGCCATCGCCGAAGGGCGTCATCCGCGGCCTCGGCTTCCGCCAATATCACCCGACCTCGTTCTGCCAGTCGTTCACCGACGTCCGTGGCAACGACGCCATGGCTTTCGCGGATCAGGACGGGCGCCCCGACACGATCCTCGATGATCTTCATGCTGCGACTGAGCGTCGGCTGGGTGACGTTGAGCCGCTTCGCGGCCCTGTTGATCGAGCCAAGATCGATCGCGACAGCAAGTTGGGTCAGGAGGCGCGGATCCATGGGTATACAGATTCCTATAACGAGCTTTGATTTTCTGATTTTATTTTCATCTCCCGTTTCTGCAAGCTGGGCACACAGAAAATTGGGAGGACTCCATGAATACGCTTCGCATGGCGGCAATTGCCGCCACATTTGCAACCGCGCCGCTGACATTTGCACAGGCCGACACCCTGAAGGCCGAAGGCGGTTCGGCAGCGGGCCTGAGTGCGCTCGTTCCTCAACTGCTGTCGAAATATGCGGCGCCTGACCACGAAATCCGAGTCAATGTCGACCAGACCCTGACACGGGCCGCGCTGAAGGTCGCGACAGGTGCAATCGACATGGCCAGCACGCCAGCTGGCGCCTTCTCCCGCATGCGGGTCGGCAAGGGTCCGTACAAGGATCTTGGGCAGGAAGCGATCGACGCCTCCGAGAACATCCGGTCCCTGTTCTCCTTCCTTGGCGGACACATCCACGTCATGACCTATGAGGACAGCGGCATCGAGAGCTGGGAAGACATCAAGGGCAAGCGCGTGTTCGTCGGGCCGCCTGCGGGATCGGCATCGGCCCAGACGACCAAGCTGATTGAATCGATCACCGGCTTCAAGGCCAACGAGGACTACGAGGCAATCAAGCTCGCGTGGTCCGCGGCAAGCCAGGCATTCGAAGACGGCAAGTTCGATGTCTTCATGCGAACGGGAACCATGGGTTCGGCGGCGGTTGACCAGTACGGTGCGGCCAAGAAGTTCCGGCTCCTCGACATTCCAGAGGAGGTATTGGGTACTGATGCCTGGAACGACTACCTGAGTACGCCGGGCTACGCTGCCGACACGCTCCCGGCAGGGTCGTATTCCAACCAGGTCAACAACGACGAAGACCTTCTTGCCACGGCCTACGTGATGTTCCTGAGCGTCAACAAGGACATGGATGACGACGTGGCCTACCAGTTGACCAAGGCGATGTTCGAGAACCTCGACGACGCGCATTCGGTCAATCAGGGCCTGACACCGTTGACGCTGGACAATGCCTTTGTCTCGCTTGGCGCCCGCCTGCATCCGGGTGCGATTCGCTACTATGAAGAAATGGGCGTGGCGATCCCGGACAATCTTCGCGGCGGTTCGTAAGGCACGCGCGTCGGGCCGGGCCTAGCACCCGGCCCTTCAATCATGTCGTCCGTCCCAAGCTCCTGGAGTCAGGACATGGCCTCGGTGAACACTTCCGCGCGCCCTTTCAGGGAACGCATCCTCCTGGCTATCGGCTTTTGCTTCGCGGTCTTGGGGTTTCTCAATGCTGTCCCGGATCTAGGGCCATTGCCGTCGATTGGCGTCATTCCCGCGGTTGAGCTTCATCCAACGGTCTTTGCCAGCGGGTTCATCATTTCCTTTCTTGCAATTTCACGGTTTTCAGGCGGACCAGGCGCAATTCTGACGACCGCGCTCAACGCGATTCTGGCGTGTGTCGGCCTCTATGCGCTTTGGTCCTTCAACGTCGCCGTCTCGCGAATCGAGGATGTCGGTCTCTTCTTTTTCGATGAGTTCCACGCCTGGATGACGGTGACCGGTTGCGTGATCATCCTGTACTTCTGCTGGCGGATCTGGGGACTGCCGCTTGCCGTCGTTGGCACCCTGGCTCTCCTCTACTTTTTCTTCGGCGAGCACCTTCCTGGAATACTTGGCCATGCAGGCATGGACTTTGTCCAGGACACGCCGGCCGAGCTCTGGTACAACACGGGCGACGGGGTCATGGGGAACATCCTGGCGATCCTCGTGAACACCGTGTTTCCGTTCATCATCATGGGCGCGGTGCTTGAGGGGACCGGTGGCGGAGCCTCGATGATCAAGTTGAGCTTCCACGCCATGCGGCGGTTTCGCGGCGGCCCCGCGCATGCGGCGATCATGGCGTCTTCGCTCTTCGGCACGGTGTCCGGTTCGGCCGTGGCCAACGTGGTCGGAACCGGGGTCATCACGATCCCGATGATCAAGAGGCGCGGCTTTCGCCCGACATTCGCCGGCGGCGTCGAGGCGACGGCCTCGACGGGCGGCCAGATCATGCCGCCCATCATGGGTGCCGCCGCCCTCGTCATGGCAGATTTCATTGCGATCGACTATCTCATCATCATTGTTGCGGCGATTGTACCGGCAGTTGCATACTACGCTTCGCTCTTCACGACAGTGATGTTCGAAGCCCGCTCGCTCGGTGTCGAGGCGACGGCCGAGTCCGAAATGGATCCAGTCACGCTCCAGGACTGGATCAGCCTCATCCTGGTCATCGTGCCAATCTCGATCGTTGTCATAGCGCTCATTCTGGGCTTCTCGCCGGCTGGATCGGCGATGATCGCGCTGAGCGTGCTTCTCGTCCTGAGTTTCCTGAACCCCGAGATGCGCAGAAAGCCGATCCTGGTTGCCGAGAGCTTTGCAAGGGGCGGCGTGACCTTCGGCCGGCTGCTCATGGCCATCGGCACCGTCAGCATCATCATTGCCGTGCTCGGAGCCACGGGACTGCCTCTGGAATTTGCAAAGGTGATCAGCAGCAACGCCGGCCAGAACCTGCTTCTCGCGCTGGTCTTTGCCGCGGTTGCGGCGCTCATACTGGGCATGGGCATGCCCACGTTGCCAGCCTACCTTACGATCATCATCATACTCGGACCGTCGCTCACCAGCCTTGGGCTGACCGACCTTACGGCGCACTTCTTCGTGTTCTATTTCGGGGTTGCCTCGGCAATCACGCCGCCTGTCGCCATGGCCGCCTTTGCCGCGGCCTCGATCTCGGGCGGCGGGGCCATCGGGACGGCGGTCCAGGCGACCCGGATCGGCATCGTCATCTTCGCGATCCCGTTCTTCTTCGCCTTCAACCCCCAGATGCTGATCGTGGCCGAGGCTGGCGGCGTTTTTGCCATTGGCGGGTTCCTGTTCCTCCTGCTCCGCCTGGCGCTGCTCATCTACATGCTTGCGTCCGCCGCCTCGCGATTTGACCGGGGCAAGATGCCCGTTTGGGAGGTCATCGCGCGAGCGGCGGCCGGGCTCTTGCTGATCCACCCATCCGCGTTGGTCGGCGGCATTGCGGCCCTGGCATCCCTAGCCTTGATCGCACTGCACTACGGTGTCCTGAGCCGCAAGGAGGCCGCAGCATGAGCGGGCGGCCGAACATCCTCTACTTCATGACAGACCAGCACCGGGCGGACTGGCTCGGACATGCCGGTCATCCCGTGGTGCAGACGCCCAACATCGACGGCATCGCGGCACGTGGCACCCGGTTCACCAACTTCTATGTCACGTCGCCAGTCTGCATGCCGAACCGGGGCGCCATCTTCACGGGCAGGTACCCGTCGGTGAACGGCCTTCGTCACAACGGACTGCCCCTTCCGGCAGATGCCAATACCTTTGTCGATGTATTGCGGGCGGGAGGGTACCGAACGGCCTCGATCGGAAAGAGCCATCTCCAGCCGTTCACGAAAAAGCCGATCAGGCGCGAAGACGAGCGCCATGTCGCCAATCCGGATGTCCCTGACGCGCTCAAGCCAAACGGCTTGCAGTACGAAAGCGAGCAGCCCGATACATACGAAGGGACCGAGTATCACGTGTTGCCGGTCCCCTACTACGGGTTTGACCATGTCCGGATGGTCACCAGCCACAGCGACGAGTGCGGAGGTCACTACCTGCAATGGCTGAGGCGCCAGACCGATGATTGGGCCTTCCTCAGGGACCGCAGGAACCAGTTGCCGCACGACTACACGAATCCGCAGGCCTTTCGCACGCGAATACCCGAGGAACTTTACCCGACGTCATACATTCGCAATGAGGCGCAAGACTTCCTGGAATCGTGCGCGGGAGCAGAAGATCCATTCTTCGCGTTCGTCTCGTTTCCAGATCCGCACCACCCGTTCACTCCGCCGGGAAAGTACTGGGACATGTATGACCCCGACGAATTCCAGATCGATCTGCCCTACTGCGCGCACGAGAACCCTCCTCCGCAGCTGCGCGAATGGAAGCGCCTCATGGACGAGGGCATCGTTCCTTCAAACTTGCAGCAGGCATTCATGGCGTCCGAGCGGCAACTCAGGGAAGCCATGGCCCTTACCGCCGGGATGATCACGATGATAGACGATGCGGTGGGTGACATCCTCGAAACGCTCGGGGCTTCCGGTCTTGCCGAGAACACGATCGTGATCTTCAACTCGGATCATGGTGACTACATGGGGGCGTTTTCGTTGTTGCTGAAGGGCCCGTTCTCGCACCGATCGGTCAATCGCGTGCCGTTCATCTGGGCCGACCCGCAAAGGGCCGGCGTACAGGTGGTCGACGGGCTGGCCGCCTCGATCGACATTGGGCCCACATTGCTCGAACGCTGCGGGATGCTCCCATATTACGGGATGCAGGGCAGGTCGTTCCTGGATCAGCTCGACGGCGGCTCACCCACCCGCGATGCCGTCCTGATCGAGCACGAGGAGAACAAGGTCTACCCGGGCTTCGAGAAACGCCCAAACTTGCGCAACCTCGTCACGCCCTCGCATCGAATGACGGTCTACAAGGGGCTCGATTACGGAGAGCTCTACGACCTGCGCGTCGATCCTGACGAGACTCGGAACCTCTGGGACGCCCCGCGGGCGGCAGGCGACAAGGCCAAGATGATGATCGCCCTGAACCAGGCCATGCTTGACGCAATCGCGCATGGCCCGTGGCCCAAGAGGATCGCATGAGCAAGGAACTGAAGAACTACGTCGCAGGACGATGGATCGGCTCCAGCACGACCTTCGACAAGGTCAGCCCGTTCAACGGCGCTCATGTGGCGAAGGTGCACGAGGCGAGCGCAACCTTGGTCGACGAGGCGGTCACGCGGGGCCACGAAGTTTCCATCGGCGGCAACGCCTCCATTTGGGGCGATCTTCCCCTGAAGCAGCGGCTGGCGGTGATCCATGACCTTGCCGACAGGTTGGAGGCGCGTGTCGAAGACCTAGTCGAAGCGGAGGTCGCTGACACGGGTCGCAGCCATTGGCAGGCGTCGGTCTTCGACGGCGCGCGCGCGGCACGGCTGTTTCGGTCTTATGCCGATGCCGCCGCATCGTTGGAGAACCGCAGCATGCAGTTCTCTGGGGAGATGGGTTTCCAAGGCATGTGGCATTCGACGCGGCGCCCCAAGGGGGTCATCGCCTGCATCTGCCCCTGGAACGTACCGATTCTCATGGCATGCATGAAGGTCGCGCCGGCATTGGTGATGGGCAACTCGGCCATCCTGAAGCCTTCCGAGGAGACCCCGTCTTCCGCGACGGTCCTGGCCGAAGTCATGGCTGCCTCCGATGTCCCGGATGGCGCGTTCAGCCTTGTGCACGGTTTCGGAGCCGGTTCCACGGGCGAGTTCCTGGCATCGCACCCGAAAGTGGACGCCATCACGTTCACGGGCGAAAGCGGCACGGGCTCGGCCATCATGAAGGTCGCGGCAACCGGCTTGCGAGAAGTTTCGTTGGAGCTTGGCGGCAAGAACGCAGCGCTTGTCTTCGATGACGCGCGCATGGATGCCGTGGCCGAGGGCATGACCAGGTCCGCCTTCTTCAATTGCGGCCAGATCTGCTTCTGCACCGAACGCGCATACGTTCACCGCTCGCGCTTCGACGAATTCGTGGAGATGATGGCGGAAATCGCCTCCGGGATCATCATCGGCGAAAGGAGCCATAACGGGTTCAGCATCGGCCCGCTTATCAGCCACGGGCACCGTGACAAGGTCAAGGCACTGCTGGATGCCGTGCCGGCACATGGTGGCGAGTTCGTTGCCGGCGGCGGAATTCCGTCATTCGGAGACGCGCGCGACAACGGAGCCTTTGTCGAGCCGGCGGTCGCCATCGGGTCGCCCGAGGATTCGCCCTTCGTGAAGCAGGAGGCCTTCGGTCCGGTCTTGCATGTCGCACCGTTCAGCGACGAAGACGAAGCCGTCGCGCTGGCCAATGACACCCAATACGGTCTTGCCACGTGCATCTGGACCGAGAACCTCAATCGCGCCCAACGTGTCGCCCCGAGGGTTCGCGTCGGTCACGCCTGGATCAACTCGTGGCAAATCCGCGATCTGATGAGCCCACTCACCGGTGCGAAGGCTTCTGGCGTCGGCGATCAAGGCGGGCGGCTAAGCCTTGAATTTTCGTCCCTGCCACAGACCGTGACCACCCGTATCTTTGAAGAGGATCCCGCATGGCCGTGATGGTGTCGGCCGCAGAGGCGATTCTGCGTTCACTGAAATCGAACGGGGTGGATACGCTCTTCATCAATCCGGGCTCGGACTTCGCGCCGGTCATCGAGGCGTATGCCAAGACCGGCGGGGCCGACTTGCCGGAAGCCATAGCCGCGGCGCATGAAAACGTCGTGGTGACGATGGCGCATGGCTACTTCCTTGCGACCGGAAAGATGGCGGCGGCCGCGGTGCATGTGAACGTGGGGCTCGCCAACGCGGTGATGGGGCTCTTGAACGCGCGCTCCGATGACGTGCCGATATTCATGATCTCTGGCCGCAATCCGTTGACCGAGGGCGGCCGCATGGGCAGCCGCCAAACACCCATCCAGTACGGCCAGGAGATGTTCGACCAGACGGGCATCGTTCGAGAATCCGTGAAATGGGACTACGAGCTACGGTATGCCGAGAACGCTGCCGACCTGGTGTCGAGAGGCTGTTCGGTGGCCATGACGGAGCCCAAGGGTGCGGTCTACATGTCGCTCCCGCGCGAACCGCTATGTGAGGAGACCGAGGTGCCGGGTCCGCCCAGCCAGGTGGCGCCAGCCGTATCCCATCCCGACCCGCAGGCCATTGCGGAAGCGGCGGCCAAGCTGGCAGCGGCCAGGAACCCCCTCATTGTCTGTTCCCGCGGCGATGTGGAAGGCGAAGTCAGCGCCGAGCTGATGGCGATGGCCGAAGAGAACTCGATTGCGGTCAGCGAAGTCTTCGTCACCCGCAACATATTGCCAACACGGTGGAAGAACGGGGTAGGCGGCAACATCGGAGCGCATCTTCCGGACGCTGACGCAGTGCTGGTGGTCGATGCATCGGTCGCCTGGATCGAAGCCAAGGCCAGCCCGGCCCCGGATGCCGAAGTGATCCATCTTGGCCCAGACCCCCTGTTCGCCCGCATGCCCGTTCGCGGCTACCGGACGACGCAAGCCATCCAATGCAATGCGGCCAAGGGGATCAAGGCGTTGCGGGCCGCACTTCCCGGGACGCCCGATCCGGCGCGGCAGGCGGGCATCGAGGCACGCCATGCCGAGTTCCGCGCCCGCATGTCGTCGAAGATCGAAGTGGGCTCCAGCGGGCTTGCCAACAAGCCATGGATCGCCAAGTGCATTTCCGAGGTTCTGGGCGACGGGGCTGTCTTCGCCGAGCGGGGCGGACCGCGGCCCTTGTACGACGTTACCGGACCGAACCAGTGGTTTGGCAACACGCAGGCCGGAGGGCTCGGTTGGGGTTTGCCGGCCGCGCTCGGCTATCAGCTTGGAAATCGCGACAGGCTGACGGTCTGCGTGATCGGCGACGGGTCATACATGTTCGCAAACCCGATTGCGTGCCATCAAGTGGCGGCCGCCCAACGCCTGCCGGTGCTGACGGTGGTCCTTAACAATGGTTCCTGGGACGCGGTGCGCATATCGACGCTAGACATCTACCCCGATGGCGAAGCTGCCAGGGCGAACCACGTGCCAACGGTTCCCTTCATGCCAGTGCCGGCCTACGGCGACATCGCGGGCGCTGCCGGCTGCCATGCCGAGAACGTGGAACGGGCCGAGGACATGCCTGCCGCACTGGAGCGCGCACTCAAGGCCATTCGTGATGAAGGGCGTCAGGTCTTGCTCGACGTGAAGATCGGGATGGACGACGGTGAAAAGTAGATGCGGGAACCCGAAAGAGATGACACTGCATTCAGAAAGCGCACGTCGCGACGCAAGTCTGGAGCAGCCGTTTCACCGTGCATGGTCCGTTTCCGGCCGCAAGTTTGCCGTGGCTCATGGAGCGCATGCCGTGATCCAGGACGCGGCATCAAACAGGGAGGAATGAATGCCGGCTTGAACGATGAGATAAGGAAACATGCCAACCCGGTCGAGATGCTAAGGAACAGCAGGGTCGGGATGTACGTCTATCCGGTCGTCGCACCGGAGTTTCGGACTTGGCGAACCGAACAGGCCGCATAGCGTGAAGGGGCGATTCTGTTCGACCAGTCGCATCATATGGATGAAGTGATCGTCGAAGGCTTGCAGGCCGAAGAGTTTCTCGCCTTTCATGGCATCAACAGCTTTGCCAATTTCAATCTCAATCGGGCCAAGCACTATGTGCCTGTCACTCCAAACGGCCACGTGATTGGCGACCACATCGCTTTTCGCGAACACTACCGCTACCAGATCCAGGGACCCGACGTGCCGAAGGTCATCGAGAAGATGAACGGCGGTCCTATCCCGGAGATCAGGTTTTTCATGTCGACTGGATCAATATCGGGTCCAAGCGCGTTCAGGCGGCGTGTCATGGCATGGCCGGCGCGCCGGGTCTGGAAATCTGGGGGCCCTACAAGGACAAGCACTACGTCCATTCGACGATCCTTGAAGCCGCGTGGTGTGCAGGTGTCGACTTGGTTCAGTGCGGCAGCCGCGCCTATGCAACCAACACGCTTGAGTCCGGCTGGATCCCGTCGCCTCTTTCGGGCATCTACACCGGCGACGGAATGCTCGCTGACCACCGCGACTGGCTCGGGTCCGACAGCTACGAGGCTGCTGGAGCCATTGGCGGCTCCTTCGTGTCCGACAATGTTGAAGACTACTACGTCAACCCGTTCGAACTCGGATACGACTTCTACATCGGCTGGAAGAAGAGCGACTTCATCGGCAAGGACGCACATGCGCCAATGAAAGACGCACCCGCCAATCGCAAGAAGGCCACGTTCGAGTGGAACCGCGAAGACGTCCTCAACGTAATCGCTTCGGCCTTCGAGGACGGGACGCCATGCAAATGGATTGGTTTTCCGATGCTGAACTATGCCTCTTCCAGTTCTGACATGCTCCTGCGGAACGACAAGATGGTCGGCATGAGCATGTTTGCCAGCTACAGCTGGAACGAACGCTGTGTGCTGTCGTTGGGCGTGGTCGATCAGGATGTCGAGATCGGAGATGTCCTGACACTGAAGTGGGGCGAACCGGAACCGTCGCAAGAGACCTCGGCAGAACCGCATCGTCAGGCCGATATCCGGGTGCGGGTGTCGCCGACGCCCTTTGCAAGCGAGGCGCGCAAGAACTACGCGGAAAGCTGGCGGACCAGAAGCGGCTGAAGCCATGGTCAATGGGGGCCCATGCCGAGAGTGCATCAAGCTCGGCATGCGGGTTGGTTGATTGACCCGGATTTCGCAGAACAAGGTTCGAAGGGCCGTGCAGTCCGGTTCGTGCGAGTCACTTGAAGACTGAAGGAATCAGCGGACCACTGCCGGCCGGGAACAGACCGTCGCGTGACGGGAAGACCAGGAACCGCACAATGACCACTGACACCGTGCTTGTCCAGCCGACCGACAAGATCCTCACCCGCGTCGATGGCGCGGACGGACAAGTGATCTTCAACAATCCCAAACGGCACAATGCCGTCTCGCTGGAAATGTGGGATGCCATGGAGCAGGCGCTTGCCGCCTTCGCCGAGGACGACACCGTGCGCGTGACGGTTCTTTCCGGCGCCGGAGGCAAGGCCTTTGTCTCGGGCGCCGACATTTCTAATTTCGAGACGGAACGTGGCTCGAAGGAAGCGAACGAGCGTGACGACACCCGGCTCAGGGCGGTCTGTCACGCAATCGAAAACTATCCGAAGCCCACCATAGCCATGATCAAAGGTCATTGCATCGGCGGCGGGCTGAACCTGGCGGCATGCACTGACATGCGCATTGCCTCGGCCAAGTCGTTCTTTGGCATGCCGACGGTGAAGCTGTCGCCGGGCTATCCATTTGACGCGATTCGGAGGCTGGTCGATGCCGCGGGCGCCGCCGCTGCCGGGCAACTGATGTTCATGGTCAGGCCGATCGACGCAGAGACGGCGCTGCGGATCGGGCTTGTCCAGGAGGTCGTGGCCGAGGATGCGCTGGAAGAACGCGTGGCGGCGCTGGCCGACGCCGTCGCCGGTGACGCGCCGCTGACCATTTGGGCGATGAAGTACGTCGCGACGCAGGTGACGCAAACCGACCCGTCGGCACGTGATCTGGTGCGTTGCGAGGCAATGGTCGCCGACTGCTTTGCGTCGGAAGACTATGTCGAGGGACGCAGGTTCTTCATGGAAAGACGGAAACCTGACTTCAAGGGCCGCTGACGGTGTGGAATACGGTATCTTGCAATTCGCCCACTCGGCAGCGGCAGCCTTTGGCACCGCGATGCTGTATAGTGTCGGCGGCATCGCCGGGGCGTTGCTGACGGCAATTCCCGTGCCACCCGTCCTTGGGGCCAAGGAATCCGTGCCGGTGGTGGCGACCGCAGTTCGGGAGACCTTCGTCGGCATCGGCGCGGCCTGCATGCTTTGGAAAGGGGTGTCGGGATGAATCCACTCGCAGACGCACTGGTTGCGCCACTTGAAATGCGCGGTGACGCGGTCCTTGTCCGCCCCGACGGCAGCGAGATGCCCGGCGACGTCCTTTACCGGCTGTCCGGTCGGATCGCCAACGTGCTCGTGGATGCCGGGGTGCGGCCCGGCGACCGGGTGGCGATGCAGACGGAGAAGTCGCCCGAGGCGCTGGCGCTCTACCTCGCCTGCCTGCGCGCCGGCGGGTTGTTCCTGCCGCTCAACACGGCGTACACGGCTGCCGAAATCGACTACTTTCTCGGCGACGCGGAGCCGCGCGTTGCGATCTGCGTCCCTGCCGCCGAGGCGGCACTGCGAGCCGTGACCGAATCCAAGGGCATCACCCTGCTGACGCTCGACGGAGCGGCGACCGGCACGCTGGTCGAGCGCGCGGCAGAGGCGCCCGAGGACTTTGCATCTGTCACGCGCCGCGCCGACGATCTTGCCGCGATCCTCTATACTTCGGGGACGACCGGCCGCTCGAAGGGCGCCATGCTGAGCCATGGCAATCTCCTGTCGAACGCCGACGCTCTCATTGAAACCTGGCGCTTTGCCGCAGCGGACATCTTGCTTCATGCCCTGCCGATATTCCACGTGCACGGCCTGTTCGTGGCGACGAACGTGATGCTGCGAGTCGGCGGACGGATGATCTTCCTGCCGAAGTTCGACGTCGACTCGGTGTTGGCGCAGTTGCCGCGTGCCACCGCCATGATGGGTGTGCCGACCTTCTACACGCGCCTCTTGGGTGACGGGCGCCTCACCCGTGAAGCGACCTCGCACATGCGGCTCTTCACTTCGGGATCCGCGCCCTTGCTGGCCGAAACCCATCGGGCGTTCGAGGCTCGTACCGGCCACCGCATCCTTGAACGCTACGGAATGAGCGAAACGACAATGAGCACGTCGAATCCGTACGATGGCGAGCGTCGAGCCGGCACGGTCGGCCTTCCGCTGCCTGGCGTTGAACTGCGCATTGTCGATGCGGAATCCGGCGTCGATGTGCCACAGGGCGAAATCGGCATCCTGGAGGTTCGCGGACCCAACGTGTTCAAGGGATATTGGCGGATGCCGGAGAAGTCGGCGGACGAGTTTCGCGAGGACGGGTTCTTTGTCACGGGCGACATGGCGCGGATTGATGCGGACGGCTACATCACCATTGTCGGCCGCGCCAAGGATCTGGTGATCTCGGGCGGGTACAACGTCTATCCGAAGGAAGTCGAAGGGGAGATCGACGGCGTGGAGGGGGTCGTGGAATCCGCGGTCATCGGCGCGCCGCATGCAGATTTCGGGGAAGGGGTTGTGGCAATAGTCGTGCGCGTGCCTGGCAGCGAGATCGAAGCCGAGGACATCATGGCGGCCCTGCACGACCGCCTGGCAAAGTTCAAGCAACCGAAGGCGATCTTCTTCATAGACGAACTGCCACGCAACACAATGGGCAAGGTCCAGAAGAATGCCCTGAGGGAGATGTTCGGTGACGTGTTCGCGGAGGACTAGGAACGTGCTGCGCCAAGGGAGAGTGTCAAGACTGACGCTGACGTGGGCTGAAGACGGCGTTCGCAACCGGCCCCGGCAGCAGGGTACAGCGGCGTGATTCGCTGGAGAGATCGACGCCCAGGAAAGAGTTTCCAGACTTGCCGGCACGCGCCGCGATCCTGGAAATTCGCGTGAAGGCTTCAAATGGCCGCGGCTGGCATTGGGCGCGTGGCTCGGCGAGGACGCACCTTGAACGCGAGCGCAGCTCTGGGCTGGCCTGGACATGACGCTCGTTGGCGGCAGGCCGAAGGGTGCACGGCGCGTTCAAGTGGACAATGCGGTTGAATTTGAGTGCGTCCATATGGTTACTTCCCCGGACGGGCAAAAAAGGAGTTCAATGTGGCTTTTCGTATCGTAATTCTAGGCGCGTCCTACGGATCGCTCCTGTCGACGAAACTGTTGATGGCCGGCCATGACGTCACGCTCGTCTGCCTTCCGGAAGAGGCGGAACTGATCAATTCGGCGGGAACGATCGTGAGGATCACCTTGAAGGGCGAAAGTGAGCCGTGCCTGATCCGGTCTGGCGAGCAGCCCGGACGTCTGGATGCCAGGACTCCGGATGAAGTGGATCCGGAAGATTGCGATCTCGTGGGGCTGGCGATGCAAGAGCCGCAGTTTCGTGCGCCGCCAGTCTGGGGGTTGATGGAGCGGATTGCCGGAGCGCGGAAGCCGTGCCTGTCGATCATGAACATGCCACCGCTTGCCTACCTTCGACGCATTCCCGGTCTGGACACGGAAGCGTTGAGGCACTGCTACACCGAGCCGAAGGTTTGGGATGCATTCAACCCTGACTGCGTGTCCTTGTGCAGTCCGGATCCGCAGGCGTTTCGGCCGCCTGAGGAAGGCCTGAACTTCCTGCACGTCGGGTTGCCCACCAACTTCAAGGCGGCGACGTTTGCGTCAGAAGCGCACAACGCGATCCTGAACCGGCTGGCCGAAGACATCGCTTCCGTCCGGTTGGACGGGCGGGATGTGCCCGTGAAGTTACGCGTGCACGACTCCCTGTTCGTGCCGTTCGCGAAGTGGTCGATGCTTCTGACGGGAAACTACAGGGCGATAACGCCGGAAGCGCCTCGGTCGATCAAGGATGCGGTTCATTCCGACATCGAACTGTCCCGGGAGATCTATGCCTGGGTGGATTCCGTGGCTGCGCGGCTTGGAGCCTGTCCCGAGGACCATGTGCCGTTCGAGAAATATGCGAAGGCAGCGGAAAGTCTCCTGAAACCGTCTTCCGCCGCACGGGCCGCGTTTGCAGGAGCTCCGCAAATCGAGCGCGTGGACAAGCTCGTTCAGGCAATCGGCAAGACACTCGGCCTCGAGAACGCAACCGTGGACGACACCGTGGAGACCGTCGACGTCCGGCTTGAACTGAATCGATCCGAATAGGGATCGGGCGAGCGCGCAGGAAGATCCGCGACCCTCTTCGATTGCTCGCGAAGGTGGACGAATCGAGGCGACGTGGAGACAGGGATCAGGTCGGATATTCTGATGCTGCGGAAGGTTTGCTGCGCTGCACGATGGCCGCTTGATCCGGGTTCGCCTGCCATTCATCAGGTGCGCCGCCGGTCGCGCATGACCGCGCTTCCCATGGGCGTCTGTCAATTCTCGGCGTCCGCAGATGATCTTCGGGACCGGACGGCGGTCAATGCGCGCGGCGTCAGGGAAGCGGCCGGTCAAGGAGCGCCCGCATCCGGCAGAGCCAGATCTCAAGTGCGCGCATCAGTTTCTGCCACGTATCGCGTTGCGGTACCATGCTACGATGGTGGCGCGGCTTCCCTCGTCCATGGTGGAAACCGCGTTTGGCGGCGGCATGGCATGGGTCACGCCCGCCTGGAGAAAAATCTGCCTTGCCTGGCGCGCGACGTCGGATTCCGTTTCCAGCACCACGCCATTGGGAGGCCAGTGCATGCCATCCCAAACCGGCTCGCGCGCGTGGCACATCGAGCAGTTGCCAAGCACGACGTCGAATGCATCGCCAAACCCGTCGGCCGAAGCGAACTGTCGCTCAAGAGGCGTGAGCGTGCGCGCTTCGGCTTCTTCAAGGGTGTCGAGCATCGGCGCCACCGAGAGCCAGGCCATTATGACGAAGAGAACGGCGGTGGCTGCCCAGGTCCAGTTCGGCCCCGACCCCGTCGCGTGCAACGTGTTGAAGTAGTGCCGGATCGTGACGCCGGTCAGGAACACCAGGCTCGCGATGATCCAGCTGTGTGCCGTCGCGAAGGCAAGCGGATAGTGGATCGAGAGCATGAGGAATATGACCGGGAGGGTCAGGTAGTTGTTGTGCGTTGACCTGAGCTTTGCGATCTTTCCGTATTCCGGATCGGGTGCACGACCTGCCTTCAGATCTTCCACGACAATCTTCTGGTTCGGGATGATGATGAAGAAGACGTTTGCAGTCATGATCGTGGCAGTGAATGCCCCGAGATGTATGAGCGCGGCACGGCCCGTGAAGAGCTGGTTGAGACCCCAGCTCATCGCAACGATGATCAGGAAGAGGGCCAGCATCATCGCCGTCGGGTGGTCGCCGAGCCTGGACTTGCAGAGAAAGTCGTACAGAAGCCAGCCCACGCCGATCGACGCAGCCGAGATCGCGATGCCTTGCCAGAGTGACAGGTCGATCTTGGTCGGGTCGAGCAGGTACAACTCTCCGCCAAGCCAGTAGATGATCATGAGGAGTACAGCGCCCGACAGCCACGTCGTGTAGCTCTCCCACTTGAACCAGACCAGGTGCTCCGGCATGTTCTCTGGCGCGACGAGGTATTTCCGGATGTGGTAGAAGCCGCCCCCGTGCACCTGCCATTCCTCGCCATGCACGCCCGCGGGCAGATTCGGCGCCTTCTTCAGCCCCAGATCGAGCGCGATGAAATAGAACGACGAGCCGATCCAGGCGATCGCCGTGATGACGTGGAGCCAGCGAACTGCGAAGGCCACCCAGTCCCAGATTGCGGCCAGATCATACATGGCGTGCCTCCCAATGCGTCGGATTCATTGCAGACTAGGCGGAATGTCATTGTTCTGGTATTTATTTGAAATGTGATGCTGCATCAAAAATTCCAAAACAATGTCCTATCTCGACAACATCCGGACCTTCGTGCGTGTCTACGAACTGGGCAGCATGTCCGCCGCTGGGCGCGATCTCAGGATTTCGCCCGCGGTCACTTCCTCGCGCATTTCGCAACTGGAAGAACATCTTAGCGTCCGCCTCTTTCAGCGCACGACCAGAAGCCTGACGCCGACCGAGCAGGGCCGGGCGTTCTACAGCGGGGCCTGTGCGGTTCTTGAGTCCGTCGAGAATGCCGAAGCCCAGGTGGTCAACATTACGGAAAACCCCAAGGGGTCGCTCTATGTCGCTGCACCACTCGGTGTCGGGCGCCGTCTTGTCGCGCCGCAAGTCCCGGAATTCCTGAAACTGTACCCGGAGGTGAGCGTCCGGTTGCGCTTGACCGATCGCAAGGTCGACCTGACGACGGAGGGCCTCGATCTCGCCTTCTTCCTTGGCAAGCCCGAGGACAGCAATCTCCGTATCCGCAAGTTCGCCGACGTGGAGCGGGTGCTCTGCGCCGCGCCCAGGTATCTCAAGACGCGTGGGCATCCGTCGAGCGGGGACGAACTCGTCGCCGACGGGCACGAATGCCTCAACCTGCGGTTTCCCGGTGCAACCGAATTCCATTGGCGCCTGAAGACCTCGGAAGGTCTCAGGCGGTTCCGGGTGTCCGGGCGCTGCGAGGCGGATGACGGGGACGTGCTGACCGACTGGGCGCTTGCCGGGCATGGGATCGTGCTGAAGCCGATCTTCGAAGTGGCGGAGCACCTGAAGTCGCGTCGCCTCGTGCCGGTTGCGACAGCCACGCCGCCCGAACCGGTCCAGATGGCCTGCCTGTTCACGCATCGTCGGGGGCAGGATCCGAAGACACGTCTCTTCATGGAATTCATGATCGAACGGATCGGCGCAATCGTCCGCGATGCCGAAAAGAGGATTCAGCTGCCCCGGTAGGTCGAGTAGCCGAATGGCGAGAGAAGCAGCGGCACATGGTAGTGTGCAGCCTCGGACATGCCGAACCTGATCGGAACGACACCAAGGAACCGCGGGCTCCCGGATGGCGTCCCGGCGGCGTCGAGATAGTCGCCGGCGTGAAAGACGAGCTCGTAGACGCCGGTCGCGAAGCTGCCTTCGGGCAGGATCTGCTCGTCGGTTCGCCCGTCGCCGTTCGTCACGAGTGTCTTGAGGTGCGCGCGCATGTCGCCCTCGATCCTGAAGAGTTCGACTTTCAGCCCCTTGGCTGGGCAGCCGCGCGCCGTGTCCAGCACGTGTGTGGTCAGGTATCCGGCCATATCAGTCCCTCCGAAATTCAGTATCCTGCAGCCCCCGGTGCCGCCGGGTCGGAAATCGCCTGTCAGAAGGCTCCTTCAAGTATATTTTGAAATGCAATTCAATTGTCTTGGTTTACAAGTGACCAACCTTGGAACTGGAGGCCATCCGTGACACGCTATCCTCGTGACATGACCGGCTATGGCGCATCGCCGCCCAAGGCCAACTGGCCTGGCGGGGCGAAGATCGCCGTGCAATTCGTCCTGAACTACGAAGAGGGCGGTGAGAGCTGCATTCTCCATGGCGACCCGGCCTCGGAGGCGTTTCTCTCGGAAGTCACCGGCGCCCAGCCCTGGCCGGGACAACGCCACTGGAACATGGAGTCGATCTACGAATACGGCGCTCGCGCCGGATTCTGGCGGGTCCGCCGAATTCTGAAGGACGTTCCGGTCACGGTCTACGGCGTGGCGACTGCGCTCGCCCGCGCGCCCGAGCAGGTTGCGGCAATGAAGGCGGCCGGTTGGGAGATTGCGAGCCACGGCCTGAAATGGATCGAGCACAAGGACATGCCGCCTGAAGAGGAGCGCACGCAGATCCGCGAGGCGATCCGGCTCCATGCCGAGGTGACGGGAGAGGCTCCGCGCGGCTGGTACACGGGGCGCTGCTCCATGAACACGGTCGAACTGGCGGCGGCGGAAGGAGAGTTCGCCTACATCGCCGACAGCTACGCCGACGATCTGCCGTACTGGGTCCGCGCCGGCGGAAAGGACCAGTTGATCGTGCCCTACACGCTGGATTGCAATGACATGCGGTTCGCGATCCAGGCCGGGTTTGCAACCGGCAATGACTTTGAGACGTTGGTGAAGGACGCGTTCGACGTGCTCTACGAGGAGGGTCGGGCCGGCGTTCCGAAGATGCTGTCGGTCGGGCTTCATTGCCGGCTGATCGGCCGTCCGAGCCGCGCGGCCGCGCTTCGCCGGGTGCTGGAGCATATCCGGAGCCACGACGGTGTCTGGTTCGCGACGCGGCTCCAGATTGCCGAGCACTGGGCGGCGGAGCATCCCCCGGCGCGAAAGGTGCGGCCCTCGGAAATGGACCGGGAGACCTTCGTGACCGAATTCGGCGGGGTCTTCGAGCATTCGCCCTGGATTGCCGAGGATGCACATGCGCTCGAACTTGGGTCGATGCATGACAGCGCAGTCGGCGTTCATGCGGCGCTGGTTCGCATCTTCCGCGCGGCGTCCAGGGAAAGGCGCCTTGAAGTGCTGGCTGCGCATCCGGACCTTGCAGGCAAGCTGGCCCAGGCCAGGCGGCTGACGGACGAGTCGGCCGCCGAGCAGGCCTCGGCCGGTCTCGATGCCCTGACCGACAGGGAGCGCGCTACGTTCACGAAACTGAACGACGCCTACACTTC
Organism: Boseongicola sp. SB0665_bin_10; assembly: GCA_009838075.1. GTDB lineage: Bacteria > Pseudomonadota > Alphaproteobacteria > Rhodobacterales > Rhodobacteraceae > JAJEFO01. Next base: position 92,659 of record VXSG01000050.1, read on the forward strand.
CAAGTTCGGATTTCCTTTCATCATTGCCGTCCGTGACAACACCAAGGCATCGATCATGGAAGCGTTCCGTCGTCGGATCGACAACGACCGGGACGCCGAGTTCGCCGAGGCCTGTCGGCAGGTCGAACGGATCGCCGAGCTAAGGCTTCGGGAGAAGCTGGGGGCATGAGCAGGACCCTCGTGGCACGTCCGCTCACCGCGGAGGCATTCGCGCCGTTCGGCGACGTTCTCGAGGCCAGGGGCGATCCAGACAGGATCATCAATGACGGTCGCTGCGGCCGGTTCCACGACCGTGCCCGCCTCGACTTCGGGTCCGACGGGCGCGCAGGCATCAGCGTCTTCCTGGGCGAGACAGTCGCCTGGCCGGTGGAAATTGCCCATGTCGAGCGGCACCCGGACGGCAGCCAGGCATTCGTTTCGATGTCCGGTCATCCCTTTCTGGTCGTGGTCGCGCCGGATGAGGGCGGCGTGCCAGGCACGCCTTGCGCCTTCGTCGCCGCGCTCGGCCAAGGCGTGAACTTCCACCGTGGAACTTGGCATGGGGTCCTGGCCCCCCTGCATGCACCAGGCCTGTTCGCAGTCGTGGATCGGATTGGCGACAGCCCGAACCTCGAAGAACACTGGTTCGACTCCCCGTGTCTCGTCGAGGCAGGAGCGGAATGTGCCGATTCGGTGCCGGCGCAGGCATCGTGACACGACAGGAAGTCTCTTTGCCGATGCATCAATCCGGGTGCCGGAACAACTCTGAGAGGCATGCCGGTCTCCTGTGCTGCCGCGCCGTTGCCCAGTGGATCCGGCATGCGGTGGCGACACCGGCCTGAATCGTCTGCGATCATGGCGGGCGGCGAGGGCGACGTTCCGCCCACGGCGTCCCGCAGGTTCAATTTGCCATCCCGCCAATGGAGGGATTCAGCGCCATGTGACGGTTGACGTCCTTGTAGAGCAAGTAGCGGAAGCGGCCCGGCCCGCCCGCGTAGCACGCCTGCGGGCAGAAAGCGCGGAGCCACATGTAGTCTCCGGCTTCCACCTCGACCCAGTCCTGGTTGAGCCGGTAGACGGCCTTGCCCTCGATCACGTAGAGGCCGTGCTCCATGACGTGGGTTTCGGCGAAGGGAATGACGGCGCCGGGTTCTAGGGTCACGATATTGACATGCATGTCATGGCGCATGTCTCCGGGATCGACGAACCGCGTGGTGGCCCACTTTCCGGCCGTTCCGGGCATGGGCGTCGGCGCGATGTCCTGCTCGTTGGCGATGATGACGTCTGGCTCGGGAAGACCTTCGACGCGCTGGTAGGCCTTGCGGATCCAGTGAAAGCGGCATGCGGCATCGCCTTCGTTCCTGAGCGTCCAGTTCGTTTCCGGCGGCAGGTAGACATAGCTCCCGGGTCTGAGAGCGTGCGCCACCCCCTCGATGGCGATCCTGGACGTGCCGTCGACGACGAAGATGACTCCCTCTGCACGGCAGTCGGTTTCCGGCCTTTCGGATCCGCCGCCCGGGGCGACCTCCATGATGTATTGGGAGAATGTCTCGGCAAAGCCGCTGAGCGGGCGCGACAGCACCCAGAGTCGCGTGCCCGTCCAGAATGGCAGGCAACTCGTGACGATGTCCTGCATGGTGCCCTTGGGAATGACCGCGTATGCCTCCGTGAACATGGCGCGATCCGTCAGCATCTGTTCCTGCGGCGGGTGCCCTCCGGTCGGGGCAAAGTAGCGTGAGGTCATGACAACTCCGGGAATGGCGATACGACGGCAGAATAAGGTCGGCACGCCTCCTGCGAACATACGGAACTTCGCAACAGCACCTTTCGGAAAGTCAGGCAAATCCCGGGTGCCTGACGAAACAGGCCTATGCGGCGAAACCGCGAACCCGTGCCGTCAGTCACCGCAGGTGCCGAGAACCCGTCAGGCGTTGCACCGCCACGCATCTTCGCTGCCGGTCAGCAACTGGTCGATTTCACGTCGTGACGGCATTGACGGCGCGGTGCCGGGACGCGTGACGGATATGCCCGCCGCCGCGCAGGCGAAACGGACGGCGTCGACGGGCGCCTGCCCCTCGGCAAGTGCGGTCGCAAACCCTCCGTTGAATGCATCGCCCGCTCCCGTGGTTTCGACAACTTCACCGGCGGCGAATGCAGGCACGTGAACCGACGCGGATGCGTCGCGGTAATACGCGCCGTTCTCCCCAAGCGTGATGATTGCGGCGCCCGCTCCGGCAGCGAGAAGCGCCTCCGCGGCCCGGTCGGCATCCTCGACCGAGGCGACCGGGATGCCGGTGAGTCCCTCCGCTTCGGATTCGTTTGGTGTCACGAAATCGCAGAGCGCGAGCATTCCGGGCGGCAAGTCCGCGGCCGGGGCTGGATTGAGTATTGTGCGGACCCTTGCGCCTCGAGCAATCTCAAGCGCCCTGAACGCCGCGTCGATCGGCTGCTCAAGCTGGGTGACGAAGATGCCCGCGCCCTCAATCAGGTTCCCGCGCGCCTCGATGTCCTCCACGGAAATCTCCCGCGCGGCTCCCGGGGAAACGATGATCGCGTTGTCGCCGGTATTGTCGTCGACAAAGATGAAGGCAGCGCCCGTGTAGCTGTCACCGTGCTGGGTGACGACCGGCGTGACCCCCGCGTTTCTCCAGGTCTCAAGCGCAATGTCGGCGAAGGCATCCTTGCCAAGCCGGGACACGAAATGCGCGTTTCCGCCCGCTCTCGCCGCCGCGACTGCCTGGTTTGAGCCCTTTCCGCCCGGACCCAGGACGAAGCCGTTGCCAAGGATCGTTTCGCCGATCCGGGGCATGCGTCCGGCGCGATAGGACGTATCGGCGACGAACACGCCGAGGATGACGATTTTCCCGCTCAATCGTTCATCACGCGTCTGGCGGAATCACGCCCTTGCGGAACATGAAGCATCCGTAGAAGCGCCGCTCCCCGGTCTGGATCACCGCATAGGATTCACGGGCGAGGTCGTAGAAGGCGAAGCGCTCGACGCTTACCAGCGCGCGGTGCCTGCCTTCAGAGGAGTCGATGACGGCCTGCACCTCCTTCTGCACGGGCGGCACCTCGTCCGGCGCATCGACCACCTCCATGCGCCCGGCGAAGTCGTCGACGAACGTGTCGAGAGGCAGGACAGACAGCACGGCCTCGGCCGCTTCGGCCGCTGTCAGGTTGTCCATGCGCAGAAGTTCGCCCAATGCAGTGTCGCGCGCGACCGAATCCGCGGGAAAGTTCGTGTCCGCGATGATCAGGACATCGCCATGACCCATTGCCCGCAACGCGCGGAGGACATCGGCGTTCAGCCGGGGGTCGATTCCCTTAAGCATGGCTTCCCCTTCAGAAAGCTGGTCGTTTCGGCGGATCAGGCCCTGCGGACAGGTGATCCTGCACAGGTTGACGCATTTCGATGACTTGTCAATTCGACGGGCACGCCGAAACCGGTCGGCCCGCCTTGAGATCTGTCAGCACCTCGCGCGTTGCCGAGACAAGCGGCGCCTCAACTTCCATGAGGATCTGCACCCGGTCGAACCGGTCAGGATCGCGGTTCACGGATTCTCGAAGCGCCTGCCCAAAGGCCATGCGCAACTCGGTGCCGATGTTGAACTTGCAGATGGCGGAATCGCGGGCGAGACGCCTGCGTTGCGCGGACGGGACACCCGAGCCGCCGTGAATCACCAGGGGAATGTCCGTCAACGCCTCGATCGCCGCAATTCGGGCCTCGTCGAGCCCGCCGGACTGGTCCCGTTGCAGATGCACGTTGCCTACCGACACCGCCATCGCGTCGATGCCGGTATCGTGGGCAAACTGCGCTGCCTCTTCAGGGTCGGTGCCGGCAGAGGCCTCTCCCTGGTCATATCCGACGAAGCCGATTTCGCCCTCGCAGGAAATGTCCGCGCCATGTGCCAGTTCGGCAACCTCCGCGGTCTCCGCGATGTTCTGCGCCAGCGGCTTGCGGGAGCCGTCGAACATCAGGGAGGTGAAGCCCGCATCCAGCGCCGCCTTGCACTCGTCCAAGGTGTATCCGTGGTCGAGATGCGCGACCACCGGCACGTCCGTTTCGCTCGCCAGGTGACGAAACATCCGGCCAAGGACCGGCAGCGGCGTATGCGCCCGGCAGGACGGTCCCGCCTGCAGGATGACGGGGCAGCGCTCCGCTTCCGCAGCCTCGACATAGGCGCGCATGTCTTCCCAGCCCAACGTCACGAGGCCCGCGACAGCGTAGTTTCCGGCGAGCGCCGGCTGCAGCACGTCCGAAAGCGTTGCCAGCGTCATTTGAACTTGGCGATCATGTCCTTGATGCCGGGAATCGTTTCGAGCTGGTCGGCATGCGAGGGTTGAAAGTACTGTATGAGAGATCGCTGGCTGAGCCCGCCGAGAATGGTGAAATAGTACATGTCGTATCCCGGCAGCACGCAGCAAGGGTGGTACCCGCGGTCCAGGCAGATCGTGGAGCCGTCGACGATGTGATAGGCGTCCCCGGGCTTGCCGTCCTCGCGCTGAAGCATTTGCACGCCGGAGCCGTGCTTCGGGCGGAACCGGAAATTGTAGGTCTCGTCGTGGCGCGTCTCGTCGGGCAGGCGGTCGGTGTCGTGCTTGTGGCTCGGGAACCCCGACCAGCCGCCGGCACCCACGGTGAAGAGCTCGCTGACGAGCAGCCGGCCCACCTTGCCATGCTGTCTCTGGCCCAGGATGTGCTTGATCTTGCGATGCGTCTTGGTGTCGTCGGAGCCGTACTGCACGATGTCGAGTTCGTCCGAACGCACGGCAAATGGCTCAAGCACGTCATCGAACCTTGCGCCGGCGACAAAGACCTCGGCGCTGCCTGACTTGCACACCATTTCCGCCTTTGCGCCGGTGGGCACATAGACACCTTCGGGTTCGCCGTCCCAGACGTCTTCGGTGCGTCCGCCCAGAGCGTCGAACCTGGCACCCGCGGCATCGACATCGACGGTGCCCGTCGCGGGAACGATGCAGGTCTCGTATCCCGGGACAGCGTATTCGAACGCGTCTCCCTCCTTCAGCTTGACGATATTGAAGTAGTTGAGCGGCACCGTCGTGTTTTCGGCATCGACGACCGGCCTGTTCTGGTTGTCGTAAGGGGCGATATGCATGGTCTCTATCCTTCGGTCGGGCCGGGATGATCGGCCAGGAATGCTTCAAGCGTTCGGGTGTCGGGCAGGGCCGGGGCGCATCCAGGGCGAGAGACGGTGATCGATGCGCAGGCGGAGCCCCGCAGAATCGCGGACTTCAAGTCATGCCCGTCAGCCAGAGAGGTCATGAGACCGGCCATGAAGCTGTCTCCCGCACCCGTAGGTTTCAGCGCGTTGACGGGATAGATTCCCGTCCGGATTTCCTTGCCGCCCGCGAAGGTGATCGCGCCTTCATGGCCCATCTTGTAGACCACGATTTCGGCGGAGGTCTCCGAAAGGCCCCGGGCCTTGTCCAATCCCTTGTCGTAGTCTCCCGCCACGAATCCGAATTCCTCGTCATTGCCGACGATCATGTCGCATCCTGCGGCCGCACGGCTCAGCACTTCGGCAGCGACCTCGGGAGACGGCCATGAATAGGGGCGGTAGTCCACGTCGAATATGATCGGAAGCCCAGCCGCCCTTGCAAGCTCGAAGGCCCTGAACGTGGCGGATCGTGACGGCTCCGCCGCAAACACCGTGCCCGCCGTGATGAGCGCGCCGAAGCGCTCGTATTCCACGGCTTCGACATCGCTCTCGTCCATCTGGAAGTCCGCTGCGCCGTTTCTGTAGATGACGTTCCGGTGGCCTTCAACCACGCTCTCGTAGACCGCGAGCGAGTTGCGGAATTCCCCGCCCACCTTGGCGACATGGGCCGTGTCAACCCCGTAGTGTTTCAGCCGATTGATGCAGTAGCTTCCGATCGAATCGTCAGACGTCCGCGTCACGAGGGCAGCCTTGCCACCGAGCTTGCAGATTCCAGCGCCAATGTTCGCCGAACTGCCCCCGAGATCGACCGTCATGCGCTCGGCATGCTCCAGCTGTATCCCTGCATCGGTGAAGAAGTCGATGCCGGCGCGTCCCACGATGATGAAGTTGTTCTGACGGATCCCGTCCAACAGGTCCACCATCAGACGCCCTTCCGCTGGCGGGCACGAGCCGCCTCGATCTCGAGATGCTTTTCGCGAACGCTGGCGTTTTCGGTGACGTGGGGGGTGCCGACTTCCCACCACGTGTGGCCTTCCGTGGTCCAGCCCTCATGGGCGTCCACCTTCATCACGATGACATAAGTCCCGTCGCTGGCCTGCGCCCGCCTGAATGCCTCGCCGAGATCCTTGGCGTGTTCGACCGTCTCCGTCTCGGCTCCCATGGCGCGTGCATGCGCCTCGAAGTCGACTTCAACCAGGTTGGTTGCGGTTGGCGTGTCCGCAAAGAGGTTGTTGAAACTCTCCTGCCCGACGTTGTTCTGCAGCTTGTTGATGACGGCGAAGCCGCCGTTGTCGAGGACCAGGACTATCAGTTTCCTTTCCGTCAGGACCGACGAGAATATGTCCGAGTTCATCATCAGATACGATCCGTCGCCGCAGAAGCTGATCGTGTCGCGTTCGGGTTCGCGTTCCATCTGGGCAATGCGTGCGCCCCAGGCGCCGGCGATCTCGTAGCCCATGCAGGAAAAGCCGAACTCGACATCAACGGTGCCGGTGGCCAGCGTTTTCCAGTTTGCCGTCACCTCTGCAGGCAGTCCGCCGGCCGCCGCCACGATCCTGTCGCGCTCGTGGCAGAGTCCATTCACGATGCCGATGGCCTGCGCGTAGGAATTCGGCCGGTTTCCGACACGCGTGTTGTTCGCGACGTAGTCGATCCACTTGGCCCGTTCGGCCTGTGCCTGCGAGGTCCATTCGCCGGGCGCAACATACCCGGAGGCGGACTGAAGTTCAGGGAGGGTTTGCTTGCAGTCGCCGATGACGGTCGCGGCCAGGTGCTTGGCGGCATCGTGCCGGGCCACGTTCAAGCCGACGAACTTGGCGTCCTTTGCAAATGCGGTCCAGGACCCCGTGGTGAAGTCCTGAAGCCGGGTGCCGACGGCCAGTACAAGGTCGGCCCTCTCGGCAATCGAATTTGCGCTGTCGGATCCTGTAACGCCGATCGGCCCGATGTTCAGCGGGTGGTCGTTCAAGAGGTTGGCACGCCCGGCGATCGTCTCCACGACAGGGATCCGGGCGCATTCGGCAAATTCCGTGAGTTCGGCCACGGCATCGCCATATTGAACGCCGCCGCCCGCGATGATCATCGGGCGCTTCGAGGACTTGAGAAGCGCGGCCGCGCTGGCGATCTCGGAAGAGTCCGCGGGTTGGGACCGAATATGGTGCACGCGCCTTTCGAAGAGCTGCACCGGATAGTCATATGTCCACCCCTGGGTATCCTGTGGCAGGGCAATGAAGGCGGGACCGCAATCCGCCGGGTCAAGCATCGTGCCGACAGCCGCCGGCAGCGACTGGATGACCTGTGCAGGATGCGTGATCCTGTCCCAGTACCGACTCACCGCCTTGAAGGCGTCATTCAGCCCGAAGGCCGGATTGCCAAAATGCTCGACCTGTTGCAGCACCGGGTCAGGCAGCCGGGTCAGGTAAGCGTCTCCACAAAGCATCAGGACGGGCAGCCGGTTGGCATGGGCAAGGGCTGCACTGGTGAGGAGGTTCGCGGTACCGGGTCCGGCGGAAGCGGTGCAGAACATGAAGCGCCGTCGCAGCCACGCCTTGGCGTAGCCCGCCGCGGCGAACCCCATCCCCTGTTCGTTCTGGCCACGATAGAGCGGCAACGTGTCCTTGACGTCTGCGAGCGCCTCGCCGAGGCAGGTGACATTGCCGTGGCCGAAGATGCCGAAACCGCCTCCGCAAAGGCGGTATTCGGTGCCGTCAATCTCGATGAACTGGCTTTCAAGAAAGCGCACGATGGCCTGCGCCACTGTCAGCGTCACCGTTCCTTCAGCCATTCCTGGCCTCCTTGCAATTCTGATGTTGACCGCTTGCGCGAAAGAACAGAGAAGATACGGGATTTGCAACCGGTTGCAACAGGCAACGAGAGGGCCTGGGCATGCCCGAGCTAGGCATAGGGATCGTTGGCGGGGGCTATATGGGCAAGGCCCATGCCGTGGCGTTTTCTGCAGTGGGAGCGGTCTTTGACACCGCGCTCCGGCCACGGCTCGAGATGGTCGCCGCCTCATCGCCGGAGGCCGCTGAGCGATACCGAAAGCAGTACGGCTTCAGCCGTGCGGTGGCGGACTGGCGCGCACTGGTCGATGACGACCGGGTCGAGGCAGTCATCATCGCCACGCCCCAAAGCCTCCACAGGGACATTGCCTGCGCGGCGCTTGCACTTGGCAAGCCGGTGCTCTGCGAAAAGCCGCTCGGTGCCTCTCTTGATGACAGCCGCGCGATGGTTGCTGCGGCGGAAGCGTCAGGCGCCGTCAACATGATGGGCTTCAACTACATTCGCACGCCGGCCTCGCAGTTTGCGCGCGAGCTTCTGCTGGATGGCCGGATCGGTGACGTGACGTGCTTTCGGGCCGAACATACCGAGGACTTCCTTGCCGACCCGGAGGCGCCGGCCAATTGGCGAACCCAAGGTCTCGCGAACGGCACCATGGGAGATCTTTCCCCACACATCATCAATGCCGCGCACAGGCTGATGGGGCCGATTGCGCAGGTCATCGGCATGGTCGAGACGGTCCACGCCGAACGTTCGGGGCAGAGTGTCACCAATGACGATCAGGCACTGATGATGGTGCGTTTCGAAAGCGGCGCGGCGGGCAGCATATTCGTGAGCCGCGTGGCGACGGGTCGCAAGATGGGCTACGCCTACCAGATCGACGGCACGCGAGGCGCGATCCGGTTTGACGGAGAGGACCAGAACGCTCTTTGGCTGTATGCAGCGGAGGGTCCGGACTCGGAACGAGGGTTCCGCAAGATACTGACCGGGCCTGACCATCCGGACTACCTTCCCTTCTGCCAGGGACCGGGACACGGAACCGGATTCCAGGACCAGGTCATCATCGAGGCCAAGGACTTTCTCGCCGCAATTGCGCAGGGCGAGTCCCTTTGGCCGGATTTCGGGGAGGGGCTTCAGGTGAATCGCGTGATCGCGGCCGTCCATGCATCGCATGCCGAGAGACGCTGGAAAGACGTCAAGGACTTTTGAGAGCGGAGACGGGCCGATGATCCAGATTGGCAACGCGCCATGCAGCTGGGGCGTGGAGTTCGCCGATGATCCGAGGAACCCGCCTTGGCGGCAGGTTCTGGGGGAAAACAGGGATGCCGGATACACGGGGATCGAGCTTGGTCCCGTCGGGTACATGCCCGAGGATCCGTCGGTGCTCTCGGAGGCCCTGGACGAGTTCGACCAGACGCTGATCGGCGGCGTCGTGTTTCGTCCGTTCCATGATCCGGCCAGGTGGGAGGACGTGCTGGACGGCTCGGTCCGGACCTGCAAGGCGCTCGTGGCTCATGGGGCGAGGCACCTGGTCCTGATCGACTCGATTTCGGAACGCCGCGCGGCCACGGCGGGACGCGCGGACGAGGCCGAACAGATGGACAAGGCTGAGTGGCAGGCCTATCGAGACCGGATTGTTGCCGTGTCGAAGTTGGGAGCCGAAGAATACGGTCTGACGGTTGGCATTCACGCGCATGCCGCGGGATTCATGGATTTCGAGCCCGAACTCGAGCGGCTCTTGAACGAGGTTGACGAGAGGATTCTGAAGATCTGTTTCGATACCGGGCACCATTCGTACGCGGGTTTCGATCCGGTGGCCTTCATGGAACGGCATATGGCACGCATCAGCTACGTGCACTTCAAGGACATTGATCCTGCCGTCAAGTCCCGGGTGATTGCAGACAGGATCGGATTCTATGACGCCTGTGGGCAGGGAATCTTCTGCACGCTGGGCAACGGTGACGTGGACTTCCCGCGTGTCAGGGACATTCTCCTGGAGCACGGTTTCGATGGCTGGTGCACCGTCGAGCAGGACTGTGACCCGGCCGGTGCGACGTCGCCGGTGGAGGATGCGCGCCATAATCGCGAGTATCTCCGGTCCATCGGGTTCAAGCATCGGTGAACACTTGATTCAACCTGCAACGAGCGCGACTTTCGCACCCGGCGCCCGAAGACAGCCCAAGTTGCCGTGAATCGTGCATGGCACGAGACCCAACAGGCAAACGGCAATCAATGCGATGATCTGACCTGGATTTCGTCCTTCCCCACGTCGCGACGTGCATGCCCGAATCATCGGAACAAAGAAAGAAATATGAGCCTGTGCGGTTCTTGCGTCTGAGTTTTCGCGTTTGTTGCTTGATCGTGGAGCAAGCGCGGGTCTCGTCGGACAGCCTCGTGCAACCGTCCCCGGGCCTGCCGAAGTCAAGAAGCCCCGGCATCGCCGTGAGCGCGTTCGACCGGTCATGGACCCTGAACTGGCCAATAGTCAGGCGCAGCCCGGGAGCGAAGGCGACGGCGGCGTGCAGCCGCAAACGCTTCGCGGCTGCCTCGAGCGAACGCCGCAGCGCCGCGCCGTAAGTCGCGACCACGCCCGAACCAAGCTGTCTCGTGTCCGGCACGGTTCTGCGGGGGCTGAAGGCGCGGCCGGTTTCGGCACTACTTGACGAGATCCCGAAACGGCGCTGTCGCACCATGCCAGCCAGATGTCTCGGAGACTGTCCGTGACGGATTCGCCGCACCAGCATCGGTGCAAGACCTGAAAGGCACGCGCCTTGCCGAGGCAATCGACGGGCCATGCATGCGAATTGCAAAAGGGCCTTGACAGCCGTCATCGTAAGTAGACGGTCGCACAATGACCTTTCAGACGTCTATGCCGCGTGCGGCTCGAACCCTGTTCGCCGGCCTGTTGTCCGCGCTGCTGGTCTCGGCGAGCGTGCCGGAACTGGCGGAGGCGCAAGACGTCCGGGACGGGACTGCGCGCATCGCCGTGGTGTCTGCCTTCGCCCCGGAACTGGAGATCCTAAAGAGCGAACTGCGGGACAGGTCGGAGCATTCTGCAAACGGCGTGACCTTCACGACCGGTTCGCTGGAAGGACATGGGGTCGTGTTGTTCCTGAGCGGGATCAGCGTCGTCAACGCCGCGATGACCGCGCAGCTTGCGCTGGACCGATTTGCCATCGACAGGATCGTTTTTTCCGGCATCGCAGGCGGCGTCGACCCTTCGCTGGGCATCGGCGACGTGGCGGTCGCGGAGCGCTGGGGGCAGTACCTGGAAATGCTGTTCGCGCGCGAGGCCGACGGCGGCTGGGCGACAATGCCGTTCTTCGAGTATCCGTACGGGAACTTCGGCATGATGTTTCCGCGCTCGGTCACGGTGCTGCGTGCCGGCGCTGACGGCCCCGAGACTCGCTTCTGGTTCCCGGTGGACGAGGCGCTGCTGGAGGCGGCGCGCAGCGCGGCGGAAAATGTGACGCTTGCGCGTTGCACGGCGGACGGCCGCTGTCTCGACAGGCATCCACGGATTGCGGTTGGCGGTTCCGGTGTTTCGGGCGGCGCCTTCGTCGACAATGCGGCTTTCCGGACGTGGGTCTTCGAGACTTTCGGTGCGCGGCTCCTGGACATGGAGAGCGCCGTCGTTGCCCATGTCGCCTACGCGAACGACGTACCGTTCATCGCAGTGCGCAGTCTCTCCGACCTTGCTGGCAGCGGCGAAGGCGCGAACCAGATTGCGACATTCCTCGATCTCGCGTCCGGCAACGCGGCTGCCGTGGTCAAGGCGATGTTGAGAGAGATGCCGAGTCGTCCCTGAAAGGCAGGGCCGGTCAGTACAGCAGGTTCAGGACACCGAGCGAGACGACGAGGAACAGGATCGACATGACTCCGCCGGCCCGCATGAAATCGACGACCGAGTAGCCGCCCGGTCCCATGACAAGCGCGTTGACCTGATGCGTCGGGATCAGGAAGGAATTCGAGGTGGATATCGCGACCGTCAGTGCGAAGAGCGCGGGGTCCGCATCTGCGCCGAGTGCAATGTTAACGGCCAGGGGCACAAGGAGAACGGTCGCCCCGACGTTTGACATCACGAGCGTGAAGAACGTGGCCAGGACCGCAATCGCGGCCTGGAGAACCCAGAGCGGCATTCCGTCCATGGCAACAAGGATCAGGTCCGCGATCCATGCGGCCGTTCCCGTCGCCTGCACCGCTTGTCCCAATGGAATGAGACTGGCCAGCAGAAAGACGGTTTGCCAACTGACTGCGGCGTAGGCCTCCTCGACGGAAATCACGCGACTGAGGATCATTCCGACGGCGCCGACCATCAGGCAAAGCGAAAGAACCAGGTCGGAAAAAAGGACCAGCGCGATTGCAATGGCGAAGAACAGGAGCGCCCAGCCGATCTTCTTGGGCCTGATGTCCTCGTGCGGAAAGTCGGTTGTCACCACCACGAAGTCGCGATCCGCCTCAAGGCGCACCAGGGCCTCCCACGGCGTGTGGCAGACCAGCGTGTCTCCGGCCGCAAGTGGCATGGTGCCAAAGTCCGGGCTGTCCTGCGTGACCGCGTTTCCGCCACGGTAGACGATCAGCGGGGAAAGCCCGTAGACCTTGCGGAGCCAAAGCTCCCGCATGCTCTTGCCGATTACCCCGGATCCTGGCGAGATCACGACTTCGGCAATGCCGGCCTTGCCCGGATGGAGCGTTTCCGCAAAGGTCTCGAGTTCCGATGCCTCGGGAAGCTCGAAGGCGTCCTTGAAATCCGCTATGTCCCGGGCGTCGGAGATTATGGCGAGCTTGGCGGGCGCCTCGATGAGGACATCCCGTGGCGGGGCGGTGTAGGTCCGGCCCTGGAATGCCGTCGCAATGACCTGGACGTTGAATGCACGCTGGAGGTCGCCCAGCGTATGGCCTGCGAGAAGGCTCCCGTGAGGCACGTCGATTTCGTGGATGACGCCGTCAAGCCCGTAGGTCGCGTTGAAGTACTCAAGTGTCGACTGCGCCGTGCCGGAATCGTCGCGTGCGGTGCTCGGCAGCACGAACTTGCCGAACAGGATGAAGTAAAGGAGGCCGCTTGCCACCAATGCAATTCCGATCGGCGTGACCGAAAAGAGAGAGTAGGTGTCCATGCGGGCGCCTTCTTCAAGCGTCTCGTTTATGGAAATGAGCAGGTCGTTCAGGAGGATCAGCGGCGACGAGCCGACCAGGGTCATGGTGCCGCCGAGGATGGCGCAGAAGCCCATCGGCATCAAAAGCCGTGACATGGGCAGGCCGGTTCTTGTGGACACCCGGCTGACCACGGGCAGGAAGAGAGCCGCCGCGCCGACGTTCTGCATGAAGCTGGAGATCACGCCGACCGTGGAGGAGATCAGGAAGATGATCCGGGACTCCGTTTTGCCGCCGACCCTTGTGATCCATGCTGCCACGGTTGACATCGCGCCGGTTCGGTCGAGGCCCGCGCCGATGATCATGACCGCGATGATCGAGATGACCGCGTTGGAGCCAAACCCGCTGAACAGCTGACGGAGGTTGGCAAGGCCTTCGAGGCCAGGCACCATTGTCAGCAGGCCCAGAAGCACCATGATCGAGAACGCGGCGACATCGACACGCACGATTTCCGAGACGAAGAGCCCGACGGTGACTGCCAGGATCGCCAGAACGACAGTCATATCGAATGTAAGGCCAATTGCCTCCACGTTGCCGCCTTTCGTTCGCGTTGCTCCGAGCGTTATGTCTTGAAACCGGAATTCCAGTCCGGATCAATGGGGTCCGGGGAAAATTCCGGAATGGGGCAATATTTTATTGGTTTTGGGGACAAGGGCGGACCGTCTTGCAGGGTGACGTGCTCTTGCCGGATGTGGCTTGACGATTCCTTCGACCGTGCATCTTGGCGTTTCCGTCAGGCACGCTGCACAATGCCTGACGCTACGATCTGATCCGCGCCGCAACGGTCCGTTCCCGTGCCTCGCGATCGGCCAACCAGTCCGCAAATCCCAGGATCGTTTGCCCGGCGGCCACGGACGCGCGCCAATCCGCCTGATTGTCGGCAGCCACCGGTTCTGAATCCGGAAGGATTACTCCGTTCACCATCCATGGTGCGACAGGGATGCCCCTCAACCAGTCCGAGACAGAGGGAATTCGTCGGCAATCTTCACGGACGTGCTGTTCCGCGACAAAGCGCACGGGCACGTCCCTCCCGTCAGAATTGACGAGCGAGCGGCCGAATACCTGCTGCACCTCAAAGATCCCAAGGCTGTGATGCCTCAGGGCCCGATGGACCGGAAGCGCTTCATGCGCTTTCGACGCATCGAACCAGTCGTGAATCGCATGGTAGTCACAAGGCACCCCACCGAACTTTCTCGCGGAACTTTCCGCATGGTGATTGGGATGCGCCATCTCAGACGTCCTCGTGGACCGATTCAAAGCTCTCGTAGATGAAAGCGACGTGATTGACGTCGATCCGATCCTGCCCAATGTCCCACGTCAGCGTGCCCTCACCGCCGTCATCGATTTCGAAGCCGGGATTCAGGTTGTATGCGATCGTCCAGATGAAGTCGGCAAGCCTGGTGGCCATGTCCTTGATCTCGACATCCGTCGGCGACACGGTGACATGGCTTACATTTCCGGAATCGCCATAGCCGTCGTAGCCGGCTTCGACCCGTTCCACGCCCCTGGAGCGCAGCAGTTCCCTCAACTCCGCACGTTCCCCTTGCCGTGCCTCTTCCGCCTTGCGCTCCCTTTCGGCCCAGTCCGCGGCCGCAGAAGTTCTTGGGCGACTGTCCCCGTTTGGGGCACCGGGGTCCTTGGTCATAATGGATTTCCTCCTGTGCAAACTGATGAAGATCGAATTCAAGATACAAATTGTTCGATGTATGTTTCGTTCTTCGCTTGAAGATGTTCATAATATGTTCCATGATGCGAATGTCAAGCCAATCTTGGAGCCTTGTTCACGATGGATCTGCAGACCAGAACGTCCGGGGTCGGTGCCCGGCGGAATCGGCCCAAGCGCAAGTGCAAGTCGATCCGGTTCAATTTCAGGGGGCCGTGCCAGGAACGTGACGATTCGGTCGAACCCGCAGTGTGGTGCCGTGTACGGCACTCCGACAGTGCGGCAAAGACTGAGGCCGAGGAAGGCGCGGCCGCCTCTGGCGGGCACAAGGGAAGCGGCAAGTCAGGGAAGACGTCAACAACAGTCAGCAGGACGCGCGAGATTTGCGGCTATGTGACCGACGCAATTGTCGATGCCCTGACACAGGGCTCCCCGCCTTGGCGTACCCCTTGGACACCCGGTGCCGGTGCGGCCCAGTTGCCGCTTCGGGTCTGTGGTACGCCATACCGCGGAATCAACGTGGTCATGCTCTGGCGCAAGGCAATTGCCATGGGATACTCGGCGCCGTTCTGGATGACTTATCGTCAGGCAGCGGCACGCGGGGGACAGGTTCGCAGGGGCGAGCGCGGCACGACGGTCATAAAGGTCGGCACCGTGGTGCGCGAAAGTGAAATTCCGGGTGAGGAGCCGAAAAGATACGGATACTTGCGATCATATCGAGTTTTCAACCTGGATCAGATTGATGGCTTGGGCGATCAGTTTCGCGCATCGGCTGATCGGCCGCAGGCCTCGGGAGCAGGCATTGACCCCGCCTTGATGGCATGGTTCCGGCGGTTGAACGTTGGACTCGAGACATCCGGGGCGCCTCGCGCATTCTATGATGTCGCGCGCGACGTGATTCACATGCCGCCCGAAGACTGTTTCAAGGACGGCGCCACCTACGCCGGCGTGCTCCTGCATGAGACGATTCATGCGACCGGGGCTCCGCACCGGCTCGACCGGCGCTTGAGCGAGGCATTCAGCGACACGCGATATGCGCACGAAGAGCTCGTGGCCGAACTTGGTTCGGCCATGACGGGAGCATTGCTCGGCATTGAGCCCCGCTTCGATGAGAACGCGGCCTATTTGAAGGAGTGGATCAAGATCCTGAAATCGGATCATCGCGCGATCCTCAACGCGGCCTCTGCGGCCCAGGCGGCATGCGACTGGTTGATGACGCAAGCGGGCGACCTGTCCGGCAATCCGGCTGCCACGAATCGTCCAGGAGATTCCGAGTCGCCGGTCTTTGCCTATGGCCTTTGGGCGCTGTCGCCGAAGGGTGCGGCCAATATGCGTCATGCGTTGGCGTGGACGCCACTGATTGCGGCAAGGCGGGATCCTTGACGGTCTTGCAGCCTCTTCCGCCGGGATGCACACATGGTCAGCGTCAGCGACCCCTCCCTGAAGGGAGGGGCTTGAGGAACGAAAGTTCCGAGAGCCCGTGCTGACCAGCACAAGAAAGGAGACTGTCATCCAATCTACCCTGAACCATACGTTGAAGACCAACCCCGGGATGCTTCCTC
>VXSG01000051.1 GCA_009838075.1 Boseongicola sp. SB0665_bin_10
AGCCGGACAGACCGAAGACGCTTGGCGACAGGGTGCACGGCTGCGACGGCTGCGGTCTCGTCCTCGACCGCGACGTCAACGCCGCGCGCAACGTGCTGCTGCTTGTCCAGGGGCCGGGAACCGGCCTTCGGCCGCGAAGCGTGCGGGTTGCCGCGTAGCTTGGCCGAGAGCCGCCGTCTTCAGGCGATGGAGTGGTCACTCGTCCAATTCTGCTGTTCAAGATGGGTCTAACGGCTGCCCACTCATTGGTAGTCGCTCAAGTCCTCAGGTGCATGTAGAAGGGTCCCTTCGTATTTCGGAAGGTTATCGTTCATTTCAAGCCAAGGTAGCTTGCTTTCAAAATTGACATGAAATCTTGGCTCAAACTGCCGCGGATCATCCAATGATGCAGCGTAAAGGTGCATATCGCCTGAGTAGTGGTCTGCCTCAAATCCTAGGGGCGAACCACAATTCTCGCAGAAGTGTCTCCGAACACCCTTGGAGCTCTCAAACGTTCTCGGAGACGGTCCTATCCACCTGAAGTTCCTGAGCGGCACCCCAAGCCATGCCACGACGGGTGCCGCACAGTTGCGACGGCAGTCATCGCAGTGGCAATAGCAGGCCCATGTTACCTCGCCGTGAAACTCCCAGCCTGTTTCTCGGCACAAACAATGCCCTCGCGTGCTCACTGACAACACTTCTCCATTTGACTGTTCGTTCCAGCCAAAGATCGAGCGAAATTGCTTCGATCGCGACCTCGAGACGGAACAACGACAGATTACAATGAGTTGTCAAGGCGCGGTGAACAGTAGCTGCTCACGGCGTTGGCGGCATTGCAGGCCGTAGACATCCAGCCTCTCGCGATAAAGGCCGAAACCGTCGAGGGCTGACATCCAGGTTCATCCGCAGCATCTGCAACGACCAGCTCCACACCTTTCCTGTGCCGAAATGCGATGTGTCGGGCGAGCACGGCGGATTGTCTGTCTCGCCGTGCCCCGCACCCTCCTTCCCTGCGAAGAAAGCCACGCCGAGAAGCGAGCGCGCGACCTGGCGGGCCCCCTCGCGCAGCGCAGCAAGGGCCAGGGCGGCGGGCATTGCAAGCGGCGTCGAGGACACAGTGCTTCCCGGACATGCATCTTTCAGGCGGCGTGAAAACTCCGTTGGCGGTCTGACCCTGGTTTCGAACCGCTGGAGACAGCGTGACGGGTCTGCTGTCGGAAGAGGCGGATCCACAGGCGCCGGTCTCTGGAGCCGGGGGACAGGCTGCTGCAGCGCCTCGGCCTTCTGCCTTGGCAGCGAAGGCCGTCCGGGCGCCTTGCCCGCCTGCGGCCGTCCACCAGGCCGAAAGGAATGCAGCGCGGTTCGGCTCGGCTGCGGTGACAAGGTCCTGCCGCCCCCTCGTCCGGACCGATTCGCCACCTCGGCAACGGCGCAGCTTGACGGCCGGTTGCCCCGCCTCCGAGGCGGACCTCCTGGTGAGATCCAGTCGTGCAGCAATGACGTCACGACCTAGATCCGCGCACTGGCGGTCGTCTCGACCGTGTACTCGTCCCGAAGCGTTCGTCCTGCTTGCCTCGCGTCGACACCCACCCCGCGCCGTCGTGCCGGCAGCCGAGTCGCGGCACATCGCCCCTGCCCGCGATCATTTCAGCCCGCCGCCGAATCCGCGCGTCAGCCCTTTCTGGACAGCGCCCTGCACGGATCGATGGCGCCACGATCAATCATCAATCCTGCGCCGGAGGCACATCGGCGGCATGGCGGATCATTCGCCAATCATCTCAACCTGCGTTGAAGGCAGATGCTGCAGCGCGTCCCTCACGGCAACCGCAACCAGTATACTAGCGGCAACAAAATAGACGCTAATTCCGATCATCTGTTGAGGAAACGTAAGGCCCAGATCAATCAGAGCCCCCGAGATGCCAGGGCCAACGGCGGAACCAAAAACCATGACACTGGCTGAAACAGCCTTGATTGCACCGATATGACGCGTTCCAAAAAACTCTGCCCAAAACGCGGTCGGCAGAGTCGTCTGAACTCCGTGGGCAAGACCAAGCAGGGCCATGCCAAACGCTGCCATTGCAAGTGTTTCGGCAAGCCCGATAGTCAAAAATGCCAATGCAAAGGGCAGAAGATAGACAGTTGTCAGGCTGGCTGAGCCAAACCGGTCGATCGCCTGCCCCGAAAACATGGTTGCGACCACGGACACCCCTGCGAGCAGGGGGATCAATGCCAAGTATTCCGCCAACGGCCAGCCTTTAACGTCGGCAATATGCACCAGTTGAAAAAACAATGCAGTGCCCCAGGCCGGAGGACCGAGAAGCATCGGAATAAGCATCCAGAACAACCGAGACTTCAAAACTTCCGATCTCGTCCAGTGCCGGCCATGCATTCCGGCAGAGTTGACTGCCTCAAAGTGCGAACCCGGTATGCGTTCTGCGGACAAGAGCCACAAGATCACCGGGAATGTCAGCGTCAGAACCACGGCGGACAGCACCCAGACCGCCCGCCATGAAAAAAACTCGAACAATGACGCGATAACAACCGGAAAGGTCGCCGTTCCCGCTGCAAGCCCCAAGGCCGAAAGCGACAACGCCAAGCCGCGCCGCGCCACGAACCAGCGCGCCATTGCCACACCGGCTAACTCGTTCATAAAGCCTTGCCCCAGAAGCCTCAGTAGAAAAACGATTGCGATCAACCCTAGGACCGATGTGTTGGCTGCCATCGCCAGACAGATCAACGCCAAGCCTGGCATAATGATCCAGGCAAGCGCCCGCACCCGAAAATGGTCGGCAAGCGCACCGGCCCAGAACATTACCAAAGCTGACGCAGTCGTGCAGAGCGTATAGAGCACGCCCCATTCGCCGTCGGTAAGGTCGTAGGCGCCCATGATGTGGGCCGCAAATATCGCAATGAAGAAGGTCTGACCGTAACTCGAGGAGAATGACAGAAGACCTCCTGCCGCCAGATATCGGGCGTTGTCACGCATAAAGGCCAAAATGGGCATACGACTCTTCTGTGCTTAACTGGGCTAAATGAAAAGCGCATTCCACGTGGTGCATGGGCGAGAATAGGCTGTGGCTGAACATGCCCAAAAGCTCGCCGTCGTATTCTCGCACACACGTCTTGCTGCCGGTGTCGCTCTCAAAAAAAGATCCGACGCAATGCCGACTGTCACGACATCGTGCGCCACAGCGAAACACCGGAGAGCCATAAAATCCGCTCTGGGGACTGCGGCATTCAGGCGACAGGGGAATGCGCGCCCCTCGCAATGACGGCCGGCCTGGCTTTGAAGGAACGAATGGCGGGCATGGACAGTCGATTGATCAGGAGCCACAAGTGCCGGCCCTGCCCGAACGGGACGCAGGAAGCGGCCCTCCCGGACATGTCCGCGACCCCTGCAACGCGGGCCTTCAGCAGCGCATCGAGGCATGGAGGCGGCATGGCGTCAGCCTGCGCTGCACGGACCAGGCGAACGGGCTGAAGACCGTCCGGGACGCGGTCCCGAAACTGGCCGGATACGGCTTCAGCGCCGGGCAGCAGGTCCTGCGCCGGCTCGACAAGGCCTTCGCCGCCTACATCCGCCGCGTGAAGGCGGGCGAAGCACCGGGCTTTCCGCGCTTCCGCAGCGCGGACTCCGCGTCGGAGACGGACTCGTCTGCCGGGAGGGGCGGCTGCGGCTCGTCGGGGTCCCGGGCCTCGCCAGGGTCCGGTGGCACCGCGAGCTGCCGGCGAGGCCCGTGCACGCGATCGTCAGCCGCTCGAACGGCAAGCGGTGCGTAACGCTCCGGTTCAAGGTGCGGGAGCTGAGGCTTCCGGGCGAGGAGGACACGCGCCCGGACGTCGGGGTCGACGTCGGCCTGAACGGCATCGTCGCGACCGGCGACGGGATGACCGTCCCGGCGCCGAAGCACGCGCGGAAGGCGCAGGCGAGGACGCAACGGCTGCAGCGGGCGCTGGCCCGGAAGGAACGGAGAACGGAGCGCCGCGCCAGGGCGCGCAGGAACCTGGCGCGTCACCACGGACGCGTCGCCGCGCGGCGCGACTTCCTGCGCAAGCTCTCCCACGGCCTGGCCCCCCGGCATCGCGTGATCGCGATGGAGGACCTGAACATGGAGGCGCTGAAGCGCTCGATGCCGGCCAGGCCGGTGCCCGACGCCGCGTGGACGCGGTTTCGGGACATGCCGGGCTGGAAGCGCCGGTGGCTCCGCGGTCCTGGTCGACCCGCGCGGCACCTCCCGGCGATGCAGCGGATGCGGGCGCGAGCCGGACAGACCGAAGACGCTTGGCGACAGGGTGCACGGCTGCGACGGCTGCGGCCTCGACCCGGCCCAGCGCAAAGTCCAGGGCGACTACAAGCGCCACTGCGGCTGTCATGGAGAGCAGCGATGCCAGAACACATGCGAGCCATTGGTTCGCGGCAAGGCCAGGAAGGCTCTGCCGCCATTTGGCAAGCGGCTTTCGTGGTCCAGGGCTGCGCTGATGCCGAACCGGAAGAACTCGACGCCCGGGTCTGCCCGTCCGATCGCGCTTGGACGCAACTGTTCCTGCGCACGCTGGAGCTGCGTGTCAAATGGCTCATGCGCAGGTGCCTCGCGCCGATGCTGTTCGAGGACGACAGTCCGCAGGCGCCAGGGCGCAGCGGAAATCGCCGGTGGAGAGAGACGAGGGCTCGGAAAGCGCGAAGGCCAGGGCCGACATGAAGCTCACCACCGATGCGCTGTCAGTCCGCAGCTTCGGCACCCTGCTCGACGATCTCTCGGGCATGGCGCTGAGCCAGTTGCGCCTGCCGGACCGGGCGAAAGCCTGCCGTCCGTGGTGGCCGCGCCAAACTCGACCCGGGAACGGCCCTTCCAGCTGCCCGGATTGAAGCCGAACCAGAACCTTCCCATAGGAGCCCCGGCGTAGGCAGCAAGCGCATTGCGGTCAGTGTTGGCGTGTCAGAAAATCGCGCGTCATCGCAACTGATCTTGCATCAGCTTCGAACGGTATTCGTTTTGAAACGCGAGCATCCATCCTGGATACTCTGGCGACATGTCGGTAACCGCGGCGAGCGCGGCGAGGTGGTCATCTGAAAGTGAAACGTTGACTGATCCAAGCGTATCGGAGAGCTGATCGACCCGCCTTGCACCCACGATGACGCTCGTCACCACCTTTTGATGCAACAGCCACGCGATGGCAATTTGGGGCACGGTACAGCGAATGTCCGTGGCCAGTTCTCGCATCACTTCAATGGCTGAGTACGCGCGTTCCTTGTTGAGCGGCGGGAAATCGAAATTGACTCGGCGCCCTTCCGCTGCCTTGCCCTCTCGGTCAAACTTGCCTGACAAGAAACCACCGGCAAGCGGACTCCACACCATCAGCCCAACACCCTCCGACAACAGCATTGGCGCGATCTCACGTTCCAGATCACGTCCTGCCAGCGTATAGTATGCCTGCAGGGAAACTATGTTGGGGAGGTCTTTCGCAGCTGCGATGCCGATGGCCTTCATGACTTGCCAAGCGGCCCAGTTCGACAATCCATAGTATCGGATGGTTCCCTTGGAGACCAGGGAATCCAGGGCATCCAGCGTTTCCTCGATCGGAGTTGCGGGGTCAAAACCGTGGATTTGATACAGATCTACATGGTCCACCTGCAGTCGCTCCAGACTGGCCTCGACTTGGCTCAAGATGTGGTAGCGGGATGTGCCACGCGCATTCGGACCTTCCCCCATCTGGCCGTGAACCTTCGTCGCAACCACAATTTCGTCCCTGTTGGCGCCGGTGTTTCTCAAAGACTGGCCCAGGATTCTTTCGCTGTTTCCGCCGGCATAGATGTTCGCGGTGTCGAAGAAGTTCACTCCGGCATCGAGAGCCGCTCGAACCAGATCGTCGGCCGCCTCTTGCTGAAGTTGGCCGATCTGGCCCCAAACGTCGTCGGAACCACCAAACGTCATTGTGCCGAGGCAAAGTTCCGAAACAAACAAGCCGCTTTGGCCGAGACGACGATACCGCATTTCTTTTTGATCCTTCGAGTTCGAGTGTTGCTCCATGGGGCATTCGAAATTCAAAGCCAGGCGGGCGCAGATTGGATTCGGACGCCACTAGCAGCAAGACGCCTGTTGGGCCGTAGAGTGTCCACAAACTTCAAGTCGCGAACAATGTCCCTGACCGGACTTCGTTCATTCCGTTTCCTTTCTGCTCATCAGCTTTCCGGGATTCCGCGTCTAGACCTTGGAAAAATCAGGGCACCACTTCAGAATTCCCTCTTTGTAGCTCTGCCTCCCCTCGAGAGCCGCGGCCCATCTGCGGATGTTCGGATACTTGTCAAAGGAAAAGCCGCAACCGAAAAGCACGAAATACAGGGGTATCCATGAAACGTCAGCCAGCGTGAACTTGTCGCCCATGATCCAGTCCCGAGTTTCAAGGGTGACATCCAACTTCGTGAAACAGGCACCGAGGATCGCCTTTGCCTTGTCGAAATCGCTGGTGCTGAACTGTTTGCCGCCGGCGTGCTTGGCGTGAAATTCCTTAAGCTCCCGGTTCTTTTGCAAAGCGTCGTACGTCGCCTGCTCTTCCGGCGTCTTCTTCAGCCTTTCGGCGATCTTGGTTGCGTAAACGTAAGGCTTGCAGGCGGGCACGTGGATGCCGGCGGCCAAGTGGAGCCACTCCATCATTTCGTCGTTGTGCTTTGCCCTCAGGGTTGGTTCCGGATAGGTTTCATCTAGGTAATCTATGATGTCGTTCGACTCGATGTGCACCACGCCATTGTCGACCAGCGTCGGCACCAACCCGTTGGGATTGATCCCGAAATACGCTTCCGAAATATTTTCTTTCTTCTTTAGGTCGATGTGGTGACTGGTCCAGTCCAGCCCCTTCTCGATCAGGGTCATGCGCACGCGCATTGAACAGTTCGATATCGCGCCATGATAGAGATGAAGACCTTCGAAGGCCTCCACCGATTTGTTGGTGGGAACGATGACGACCATGGCCGGACCTCCTTGGGGAGCGAGCGGTGAAATTCGGTCTGACGCCCCGAACTGCGGTTCTGAGGCGTCAGGTCTCCTGTTGCGCTATCGGTTCAGCGCCTCGTAGATCTCCCTTGCATTCGGAATGCCCCTCTCGGCGTAGTCGGCGTAGATTTCGTCCATGCTGGCCGCGATGGCAGCCTCCATCTTGGCGCGTTCCTCATCCGAGGTGACGATCCATTCGAAATCCAGGCCACCAGTTGAGAGGTTTTCCTCGATCCATACCCTTGCGACGTCGTCTGCACCTTGGAAAGACTTGGCCAGTTCAAGAGACATCGGCAATCCTGCCAGATCGTCGATAATCGCCTTGTGCTCGTCCGACAGACCCTCGTAGCGTTCCTTGTTCATGATCGCAAAGGTCACCTGGAATGTTGCGGGAGTGTTGTCGATGGCGTAGTCGGCAACTTCGTCCAGGTTCCAGGGCGGCATGAGGTTGTTGACCGAGGTCACGACGACGTCGATCAAGCCGGTGCTCAACCCCGTATAGTGCTCGTCAACCGGCAACGCGACCGGGACAGCTCCCAACCCTTGGATCGCGGGGGTGGTCGTTGCCGCAAATGGAACGATCTTTGCGCCCTTCATGCCTTCCACGGTCGAGACGTCCTTGTTTCCAACCAGCAGGCTGCCCGCAGGGTTGCCGATCGCCAGAACCTTCACCTCGGACCATTCATCTGCAAGGTATTCGTCGTAGATTGCCCACAGGCGCTCAGTTGAATCGACAGGGGTCGTGGCCTTGCCGGGAAGAATCGCCAGCATGGTCTTGGGGAAAATTGTGGGAGTCAGCGCCGCGACTCCAAACGTGATGTCGGCGACGCCTTCGATAGTGCGCTTGTATTGCTGTACCGGACCGGCACCCAGCTGTCCCGCCGGGTAGAGTTTCATGGTCAGCGTTCCGCCCGACCGTCTTTCGATCTCCTCGCCAAACCACTTGAACATTCCAACATTGGTTTCATGGGAAGGCGGCACAAAGGTTCCGACGCTAAGCTCTTCTGCTGTCACGGATTGGCCGGACACCACGGATGCACCTATAAACGCCGCAATTGCTGTGAGCCGTTTGATCATCTTCGTTCTCCTTTGTTGTTGGGGCGCAGACAATCTCTTGCCAACGCGCTCGCCAGAATTCTATTGGTTCAGTGCTTCGTAGATTTCCCGGGCGTTGATGATGCCTTTGCTTTCGTAATCGGCGAAGATCGCATGCAGGCCTTTTTGTACTGCGGCATCCATCTTGGCACGTTCTTCGTCCGACACGACGGCCCACTGGTAGCCCTTGTCTGCCTCGGCAATCATTTTCTTGGAGCGGTCGTCGGCCCCGTCGAATGACTTGGTCAGTTTGAGAGACATCGGCAGACCTGCCGATTCATCGATTATGGCACGATGTCCTTCCGAAAGGCTCATTTAGCGTTCCTTGTTCACGAGCGCGTAGGTCACCGCGAAAGTGGTCGGGACATTCTCCACCACGTAGGTAGACACGTCCCAGAAGTTCCAAGGCGGCGCGATGTTGTTGTAGGAGGCCATCGTGGCATCAATCGTGCCGGTCGACAGCCCAGTATACATCTCTTTCACTGTCACCGGCATCTGCACCGGCGCCGCGCCAAGCGCGGCGACAATTGGTGTTGTCATGGCGGCAAACGGCACCAGCTTGGCACCTTGCAAGCCCCCCATTGTGGACACGTCTCGGGACGCAGCAAACAGGTTTCCGGCAACGGTTCCGACGGCCAGCACTTTCACATCGCCGTACTCGTCGGCGAGGTGCTCGTCGAAATCTTTCCAGATCGCACGGGTCGATTGATCAGCGGTTTCTGCCGAGCCGGGCAGGATCGCCAACATCGACTTTGGGAAGATCGCAGGCGTGTAGGCGGCAACACCAAGGACGACGTCGGCCACGCCTTCGACCACGCGCCTGTACTGCTGCATCGGGCCAGCGCCAAGTTGCCCGGCCGGGTACAATTTCATTGTCAGGCTACCACCAGACCGCCCTTCAATCTCCTCTTCGAACCAGGCAAACATGCCGGTACTGGTAAGGTGCTGTGGCGGCACGAATGTCGCGACGCTGAGTTCTTCGGCAGTGGCCGACCGAGCGGTGAGTCCAAGCAATGCGCATATGGCGGCTACAAGGCTGAATCTCGTCTTCGTCACACTTGCTTCCTCCCAACATCAGGCGAGTTAGCAAACTTATTTAGGATCCCAAAAAGAATCGCGATGGCCTCAAAACTCACGACATATGCACCATTCTGCACATACGGGATCCCATTTCAAGCTAGTTTTGCGAAATTTCGACAAGGTTCCCGATCTTCTTGACATTGGGATCCCAAAAATTTTCTATAGGTGAATGGAATCCATCGACTCCGAAATTGCCAGCCGCATACGCCAGGACATCATATTGGGCGCCTACGAATCCGGAGAGCGTCTGTCCGAGGCTCAGCTTTGCGAAACCCACAAGGTATCAAGGACGCCCGTCAGGCTTGCCTTGCGCCTGTTGGAACGAGAAGGCATCATCCGCAGGGGCGAAGGCCGCGGGTACCTCGTTCAGAGCCCAACGGTCGAAGATATCCTTCAGGCGGTTGAGGTCCGCGGGCATCTCGAGAGCCTTGCTGCCCGGTTGATGGCGCAAAGGCCCAATCGGCATGAATTCCTGCCCGTCATGGATGCTGCGATCAAATCCGGAGAGGGTGCGATCGAGAAGCTCATAGAGATCGGGGCACAAGACAGTTCCGTGCTCAGGGAAGCGCATGCCGCCAACAAGATCTTCCATGGCTCAATTCTGGCCGGGTGCGGAAATGACTATGTTGGCTATACCTGCGAACAGATCAGCCACCTGCCGATGTTGGCGGTAGGGTCCATGGTGTTCGACCGCTCGGTCGATGACACGCCTGAGCATTTCGAACGCGGCCTGTTTCGCATGCGGTTGGGGATTGCCCAGCATGTGGTCATTTTCGAAGCCATCGAAAAAGGTGATCCCGTCCGAGCGGAGGGAATGATGCGCGAACATTCCCACACCATGGTGGAATACATACAGATATTCGAAAAGCAGGGGGGCGACCTGACCGTCGCCGACCTGATCGCCTTTTCGGCAGCCGAACCGTCCGCGGTTGCTGCCCAGTAGATCAAGGACCAGGCCGGGCAAGTCCGAGAGGGCCATGGGGCTCAAGTCCTCCGTACTCTCTGCAAGGCGGACCGAGTCGCTACTGCATCCAATGCACCAGGGAATTGGGGAAAGGCCGCGAGCTCCGATTTCCCTCCGGGACCCCTACTTGTTGGTCCAGCCAAGCGTGATCGGGTGAGCCTTTCGCTGTTCGTGCACTTCGCCGACATGTTTTCCGGCATTCCATCCGACAGGCTTCAGAACCTGCTCGGCCCAGTCGACAGATTCCTGATCGGTCACTGTCGCGATCGTGTCGTTCCAACGGTTCAGATAGCCGTCGGCAGCAATTACAGCAAGGATTTCAATGACCTGGATGTCTGTGAAGTGCTTGCGCAACTCGACAAAGTGCTCGGGCCCGGATGCATTGGGCGCGGCACCCGCGGCTAAGGCCAGACTGAGCGCGGCGCGCTCCGCATCGGAAAAGAGATCCGAGGACTCGAAACTCCACAACGCTTGGATCTTCTCATTTGGAATCCCGATCTTGTGAAGGTGATAGGAACCATGAGACTGGCAATGAACACAGCCGCTTGCGAGACTTGCTACGGTGAAAACCATCTGCTTCAACTCGCCGGAAACCTCGCGCCCGGGAAAAATCAGCTTCAACATGTCGTTCCATGCTTGGCGCAATTCTGGCCAATGGCTCATCTCGAAATTCTGGCGATTCTCGTATTTCGCTGTGCTCATCGTGGCTTGTCCCTGCTACCTGTCGTCTTTCGTCTGAAATTCGCGTCTCAAGCTTGATCAGTGGGCAACGGCACCCTGTCGACGTTCGCGATCTCAAGTCGGGCCAGTTCTTCGAGCAGCTGGGACCTGACATCCGAATGATCCGGGCTATTCCAGAGATTCTCCATTTCGCCGGGGTCCAATTCGAGATCAAAGAGCTCATTTGGGCATTTTCCGAGATACATGGAAAGTCGCCACTTCTTGTGAATTACCGTGTGTACCCTTGGGCGCGTCCCGAAGGCTTCCTGCGTTCTTTGCGTTTCGTATTGAATGTGCGCGGACTCTCGCCCCGCGCCGCCAGCGACGCCCAACACGGCACCCTGCATCCCCAACGAGGACTCGACCTTCGCATGCTCAAGGATTGTTGTGCCGATATCATGAGTCTGCGCAAGTTTGTCCGTTCGGACCCCTTGCTCGCCTTTCGGATCGGCCCAAATGAACGGCACATGCGTTAACGTATCGTATTGTTCAGCCCCCTTGAAAAGAAGCCGATGGTCCCCAAGGTGGTCACCATGGTCAGAGGTGAATATCTGCACCGTTGCATCTGCAACACCTGCATCGACGGCCGCCTTCCGCACCTTGCCCACGGCATCGTCGACCATCGCGATCATGCCGCATGTCAACGCGCGAGCTTCCAGTGCCTCTTCCTTTGAAACGGCAAGGGTATACCCCGTCCGTTGTCCAAGCGCGGGATCGTTGGCGCGGTCGCGTTCGGCGATCCTGACATATTCGGGGGGGTCCCAGTCGTCTGCCTCATATGCCGCTGGCACGGGCATGTCCTCGGGCTTGTACATGTCCCAGTACTTGCCGGGCGGATTGAACGGATGGTGCGGATCCGGGAAGGACACCATCAGGAAGAAGGGCCTTGGATTGTCCTTGCGGCATTCGATCCACCCGGCGGCCCGGTCGGCGATATAGCTGGTGGCGTAATACTCCTCCGGGACCTTGGTGCGAATTGCCTGTGGAACGGACAGATCATGCGGGAATTGATTGTTCGGACCACGAAGACGCAGGACGTCGGGCGCGTTCTCCCTCAACCAGTATTCGTAGTTGCCGCCGTTCATGGTGCCGTGACGCACAACGGAATCATAATGGTCAAATCCATAGAACGGCTTCGGTACAACGGCGTCATGTTGGTCGACGAACTTGCGCTTTTCGTAGTGATAGCCCTCGTCGTTCAGGTCAGACCGAATGGCGATCGCCAGTTCATCCGGGGGTGCACTGTATCCTTCTCGGGCTTCAGGAATGCCGATCTGCATGTCGCCGTCCCAGACGTTTTGCAGATGGCTCTTTCCGATCAGTGCCGTGTCATACCCTGCGGCCCGCAGAAGTTCGACAAACGTAACGTTATGGTGCGCCAGGGGAATGCCAAGCGACCGCGTTCCATGACTCGACGGCATCCGGCACGTCATCAGGCTGGCACGGTTGGGCATGCAAACTGGCGATGAGACATAGAAGCGATCGTGGTTCACGCCCTCGGCAGCCATCTCGTCGATATTCGGCGTCCGCAGGACCGGATGCCCGTTGCATCCGAGATTGTCGTAGCGCTGCTGGTCGGTCATGAAGAGAATATAGCTGGGTCGTTCCGTCATGTGCTTGTCCGGTCCGTTGCTTTCCTTGCCTTTGCGCGCGCCTGGTCAGGCTGATGCCCCGCCTCGGTTGCGAAAGCTGTGCAGACCAATGACAGCGGCGCCCGCCGCGATCGCCGGTCCGTAGAATTCCATTGGGCGAGCAAGGATGAGAATTGCGATCGCTAACCGAATGGCTATCTCGGCCGGTCCCAAGGCCTTGCGATCAAAGGCTGCCAGCGCGCTAGACACAAGGTAGAGCGCCAATCCCAGGCGCGCCATCACGAAGAAGAGCCAGCCGAAGTCGATGCTGCCGTCGTAACCCGAAAGGAAATGCCCGCTACTTGGGTCGATGACAGCCTTGTCGATCAGCAAGAGTTCAGGATAGATCGCGAAGACAAACGGGATGGTGAACATTACCACGCCCGACTTCACCGCGGAAAAGCCCGTCTTCATCGGGTCGGCGTGGGTAATGCTCGACGCCGCAAAGGCGGCCAGCGCGACCGGTGGAGTAATGGCGGAAGCTACCGCGAAGTAGAAAATGAACATGTGCGCGGTGAATGTCGCCAGCCCCAGGCCGACCAGCATCGGACCCATGAAAAGGGCGACGTTGATGTAGGCCGGCACCGCCGGCATTCCCATGCCCAACAATACCGCCAAGAGCATCGTCAGGATCAACGCGAACAGCTGAAAGCCCGCCGAGCTTGCCGAAATGTTGAAGGAGTTCAGGAAAGCGAGAACATCCACCGCCACGAACTTTGCGAGGCCGGTGAAATTCAAGCAAACATCGATTACCGTGACTGCCATGAACATGAGGAACAGCGTGGATATCGTCACGCCTGCCTTTGACAGGCCGTCAAATATCTTCCCGGGTCGTGCGCGAAACTCCTTGTCAATGAACATCAAGACCAGCAGCAACATGACCGCCCACCAGCCTGCTGCGCTGGCGTCCCCCGCGGCATTTTGGAACAGCTCGATGATCCACGGCAGGGAAACGATCTTGCAGGCGCCGCCGTTCCATTCGACAACAGCGCCCAACATG
This sequence comes from Boseongicola sp. SB0665_bin_10, assembly GCA_009838075.1. Classification (GTDB taxonomy): domain Bacteria; phylum Pseudomonadota; class Alphaproteobacteria; order Rhodobacterales; family Rhodobacteraceae; genus JAJEFO01. The sequence continues at coordinate 13,459 of VXSG01000051.1, forward strand.
ACCGAATACCAGTTGCATCCGACCGCGTCCTTTGGTGTCAGGAGCAGGACCAGAACGAGAAGGACCGGCCCGAAGATCTGCAAGAGGTGGAGCCGGTCCTCGCCCGTCAATTGCATATCTTCGGTCAATTCACCGAAAGCCTGAATGTCTTGCTTTCGGGCCTGGAATATGACCGAAAGAAAGAGACAGAAGAAATAGAAAAGCGCCGGAATGGCTGCCGCAATTATGATCTCGCGATAAGGCACACCGGTCATTGCGGCCATCACAAAGGCTGCAATGCCCATGATCGGTGGCATGATTGACCCGCCGGAGGAAGCCGCCGCCTCGACCCCACCCGCGAAGACCTTCGAGAAACCGCGTTTCAGCATCATCGGGATCGTAAGGACACCGGTCGACAGAACGTTGACGACCGGCCCGCCAGTAATCGTCCCGAACAATGCCGAAGAAACCACTGCGGCGTGGGCAGGTCCGCCACGCAGCTTGCGGGTCGCTGAAAAAGCCAACTTGATCAGCGACTGCCCACCCGCACATTTTCCAAAGAGTGCGCCCAGAATGACATAGGGAAAGACAAGGATCAGGAGAACGTTGATGAACCGGCCCAACAAACCTGATGATTGATTGACCAGAGCATCGTGAAAGAACCCTACACTCGCGGTCAGGCTTCTGGGCTCTTCACTGCTAAGGATCGTGATCAGGTACTTGTTCTGATCCTCGGCACCCCAAAAGTACCAGTTCAGGACCGTGGCGCAGGTGTAGGTTGCAATCAAGATCGAGACCAGCACAAGCGGCAAACCCCAGACCTTGACGTTGTACCCAAGGAAAACAACGATCGCTGCAAACATTATCAAGATCAGCCAGCTGCCCGTCGTGTTTAGGCAGCCTGGATCGTCTGCGGTGTCGGGGATGGGCAGCCCGTAGAGCTTTGCAAACTCTATTTCCGCTTGCAGCGCCTTCGCCATCAGGCGTTCGCGGTCGCCTGTGAACACGTCTATGAGGCAAACGGCTTCGATTTCTGCCAGGTAGGTCAGTGAAATGGACGCGGCCGCCAGTATCAACGCCATGTCAAAGAGCATCCCCAGGCGCCTGATGCCAGGGCCCTTGCCGGCCCAGCTCCGCCACATCGAGTGTTTCAATGCGACGATCAGCATCATCCAGAAAAAGGCTATCGGGAAAAGCCACTCCGTTGAGAACCGCCGTACCCTAAGAAAGTCGTTCCCTGTCAGGTCCCTCCAAAAGCCATCCCAACCAGGAATCGCCGGGGTCACATTGACGAGACCCAACAGGACGAATAGCAGAGCCAAAATGTAGACAAGTCGATCCGCGAGCGCCGGATGCTCCGGCGATGTCGTCGACTGCACGCCATTTTGCTCAGACATTCGGATCTACCGACCTAAGCGGGCCTGGGTCGTCGACCTACGGCTTCGCACAGTCGGGAAGCGTATGGCCGGCCTCTTCCCAGGCACGGACAGCGCCAGGATGGAACTTGACGATGTTCGCCCCGCAGAGGCCATTTGCCTCCTCGGACACGTCACCGAAGTTGAGCGTTGCCATGAACGGCGCCAATGCCCTGATCTCGTCGAGGTTTTCGATGTGCGACTTGGTCAGCTGATACGCAAGTTCCTCGTCCATGCTCTTGTGGACCAGATCGCCACCGGGCACGGCCTTGCCTCGGAACATCTCGTCATCGGACACGATGGTCCATCCGTCACCCATTGCAGCCTGGATTTCCGCCAGCGGCGCGACGAACGGAGTGGAACCAGGCTTGTTAAGAAACTTCTGGGTCGCTTCAGATTCAAATGCCTCTTTCGGCATCGAGTACATCGTCATGTCGCCCGCCGCTGATGCCTGCGTCACTCTGGGACCCGGGAACATGACGGGAATGACTGCCGCATCAACCGTGCCGTCGACGATTGCCGCCGCCATCTGACCCCAACTGACGGTTACCGTTTCATAGTCCTCTTCCGACTTCATGCCGGTAAAAAGCTGAATCAGGCTTCGCGAGTTCAACGCGGCGGTACCGCGAGGGGGGCCATTCAGGACCTTGAGTCCCCTCAGATCCTCCCAGCCGCCAATGCCTTTGGCATCATAGGCGTAGAGAGTAAAAATCGAGAATGTATAGGGATACAGCATCTGGATGCTGTGCCCCAGTTCCTTGGCGACTTCCTTGTCAAGGTTCGAAAACGGGCCAGCGGCCCGGGACATCAGAAATGGCAAGACGAACGGCGCGCTTGCCAAGTCGATCTTGCCTTCCGCCAAGGCCAGTGTGTACTTTGTGCCTGTTTGCCCGTCCTTGAGCTGTATGTTTGCAATGCCGCGTTCGGCAGCGTTTTCGACCAGTGATGTCGCGGACAGGGCGCCAGCCGTGCCGGCCCCGGCGGCGTTCGAGGTGAGATTGACCTGTGCGTTCGCCGATGAAGCGGCGAACGCGAGCGTCGCGGCGATTGAAGCCGCCGTGAGATTCCTGAGCATTTTGTCCTCCCTTTGCTCCAGTTCTTTGTGGCCGGATCGTGAGCCTCCGGGAAGAGTGCGTGACCCTTTCGGGTCGAGTCTTGACGCGTCGTTCCTCGACCCCGGCACTCGCCGGTAGATGCTCCGCAATCTCTTCGGCGATCGATGCCACAATCGTGCAGCCGTACTTGTTGATATCGTTACACTGTCACATCTTAGGATCCCAAACTTACTTCTCAGGATCCCAAAGTCAAGAAATTTTGGCCGAAACAGGCTGATCGCGCCCTGGCTTCACTATTGCCCCGTCAAGCTCACGGAAGAGACCGGCAACCATGCCGCGTCGAACAGGAAAAGCCGCTTCCTGGGGTGTCAACGACTTGAACTGCCCCGGGCGCGGAAGTCATGCTCTCCAGCCGATTCCCCGGTTTGGCGACTTCCAGCCATGCGCACCTGCAAGCCGGCCTTCGCGCAGGTGACCGGTTTCTTGCCGATGCATGCACTTCGGCGCTGCAGCGAACGCCACGACCGGCACCGACGCGTCAGGCGCTTCAGTTGTCACGTCCAGTTCCGCAGCATGGCATTCGCCCGGCCGACCTCGATGGGAAGCCTGCGCACCGAGGCCGGCAAGCTCCAGCGCCTTGGCTGCCGCAGTCCGTTCTCGCGGCAGGCCGTGCCGAGGCGCACCTTGCGGCCGGAATTGCCCACCGTGGATGCGTCGACGTCCGGGCTGCGCTCGGACATCTTCGGACGGGTCCCATGCTGAATGGCGAATGCGCACTTCGTGAAGCGGGTCATGCCGGAGCATTGGGCAGCTGCCTTCCCGGCAACCTGGGTCAGGGCCCATGAACCTGGACGTCACGGGCACGCACCGTTCCCGGCTCACAACATGGCCATTCCGCCGTTGATGTGCAGCGTGGCTCCCGTCACGTAGCTTGCTTCCGGGCTTGCCAAGTATAGAACCGCGGCCGCCACTTCGTCCGCTTCTCCCATCCGACCGGCCGGAACCTGAGCCAGAATCGCGGACTTCTGGTCTTCGGTGAGCTTGTCGGTCATCGCGGTGGAAATGAAACCGGGAGCCACGCAATTGACCGTGACTCCGCGGCCCGCGATTTCGTAGGCGAGGCTCTTGGACATGCCGACGAGCCCGGCCTTCGAAGCCGCATAATTCGCCTGACCGGGATTGCCTGTCGCGCCGACCACCGAAGTGACGTTCACGATCCGGCCCCAACGTGCCTTCATCATCCCGCGCAGGACCGACTTGGACAGCGCCATCGCGCTCTTCAGGTTGACCCGCAGCACGACGTCCCAATCCTCCTCGGACATGCGCACGAACAGGTTGTCGCGCGTGATTCCCGCATTGTTGACGAGAATGTCGACTGTTCCCATGGCCTCTGTCGCCTGTTTCGGCAACTCTGCCACCGCGTCGGCATCAGACAGATCGCATGTCAGCACGTGGGCCCGGTCGCCCAGTTCCTCCCCCAGGCCCTCAAGGGGCTCGACACGGGTGCCGGAAAGCGCCACGGCGGCACCTGCTGAATGAAGCGCACGCGCAATCGCGTTCCCGATTCCGCCCGAAGCTCCGGTGACAAGCGCCGTTCGTCCACTCAAATCAAACATGTCGTCTTCCTTGGTTGCTACCTGTCTTGCCGGCATTCTGCCGCGAAGCCGCCGCCTCGGCCACTTCTCCGGCCGTCCCTATGGCACGAGTGCTTGCGTCCCTGGAGGTCCGGCGAATCATGCCGGAGAGGGCCCTGCCCGCCCCAAGCTCCCAGAACTCCCTCACGCCGTGCTCGGTCATCCATTCGACGCTCGCTCGCCACCTGACCCGACCGGCCACTTGGTCGACCAGCAGCGAACGAATGACAGAGGGGTCCGTCGCTTCGGCCGCGAGCACATTTGCAACGACCGGGACCTTCGGTTGGGCGATCTCGATATCGCCAAGGGCTCGCGCCATCGTGGCGGCCGCCGGGGTCATGAGCGAGCAATGGAATGGCGCCGACACGGGCAGCATCACTGCCCGCTTGGCACCCGCCTCCTTGGCAAGCTCGACAGCGCGTTGCACGGCCTCCTTGCTGCCCGAAATCACGTTCTGCGCCGGGTCGTTTTCATTGGCGACCTGGCAAACGCCGCCTTGCGCCGCACGTTCCGCGACCTCCGCCACCGCGTCGCAATCAAGACCAAGAACCGCCGCCATTGCGCCTTCGCCGACAGGAACGGCCGCCTGCATCGCATTGCCTCGCAGTCTCAGGAGCCGGGCCGCATCCGCCAGCTTGATCGCCCCTGCCGCGCAGAGCGCCGAGTATTCGCCGAGCGAATGTCCGGCCACGTAGTCCGCGACGGTGACGTCGATGCCCTCCGCCTCCAGGGCCCGCACGACCGCCATGGAAGTCGCCATCAACGCAGGCTGCGCGTTTTCGGTCAGTGTCAGCATTTCGGCGTCACCTTCCCAGATGAGCGCCGAGAGATTCTCGCCAAGCGCCTCGTCGACTTCCTCGAACACCGTCCTCGCCGCCGGGCACGTCTCGGCCAGTTCGCGACCCATGCCGACGGTCTGGGCACCTTGGCCGGGAAATACGAATGCAAGGGTCATCTTGCCGCCCTGCAAGCCACGCGTTCCTTCAGGTTGGGGAAAAGTCCGAAGCATTGTGTCGCGCGCATTGTTGCTGTCCTCCTTGCTGGAATGATGCGGTGCTGCAAATGCACCTGCGGAATTGCTGGACGACACGGCAATGCCTCACTCGCCCTGTCCGCTGTCCGATCTTCCAGTGCCGGTCGGTGAGAATGACCCTTGCGACTTCGATCCTGGTGTGTCCCGTTGCCTTGGCCGACGCACTATCCCGCTGCGTCGTCATCCGCGGTCGCTCCTGCAGGCCGGAATGCGTCCAGCGCGAAACTGATGGCGTCGAGGGGCGGCGAGCCTGGCACATCCTGATAGGTCGCCTTGCAAGGCGATCTGTTCGTCGGCCTCCTCTGGACGTTCATGCCGCGCGCCTCCCGTTTCATGTGCAGAATAGACGTGCTCCTGACTTTGGCAACACGCTCCTGCAATCCTGCAGCGATGCATCGTGTCTGCCAGGATCAAGATGCCTTGTCACCGCAAGCGTGAATGTCCCGGCACAAGGCGCGAGATTTCCCCCGCCTGACGGTCAGGGCTTTCGGGGCTCGCTCCCCCCCCTCCAAAGAGAGTTCGCTGACTTTGCCCTTCCTTGTCGCTGCGCCTGGTTCAGGACGCGGCGCTCCGCCAGGAAGGCGACAATTGGATCACGACCCTTGGTGACGGCCGTGACCGAAGCTCAGGCACCGATGTCCACCACCACCCGACCCTTGACCTTGCCTTTCAGGATATCCGCACCCAACTGCGGCAAGTCCTCCAAACTGGCCATCTGAACCATCGCTTCCAACTTGCTCATCGGCAGGTCGCGCCCTATCCGCTCCCAAGCTCGAAGCCGGCCTTTGGTGGGCTGCATCACGGATTCGATACCGAGAAGATTCACGCCGCGCAGGAGAAACGGAATGATCGTCGCAGGCACGGCCGCTCCGGCTGCCAACCCGACGGCAGCGACCGACGCGCCGTACTTCATCTGCCCAAGGATACGGGCGAGCATCGCGCCCCCGACGGCGTCAACGCAGCCAGCCCAAGTCTCGGTTTCCAGCGGCTTCTTCACTGTCTCGGCCAGTTCCTCTCTTGGAACGATCCTGCTGGCGCCGAGGCTCGTCAGGTATTCCGCCATCTCCGGCCGTCCGGTAACGGCCGCAACGTCGTAGCCCAGCTGCGCGAGAATCGCCGTTGCCACGGATCCCACCCCGCCTGCGGCCCCCGTCACCAGGACGTCCCCATTGCCCGGCGCAAGCCCGTGATCCTCACGTGCCATGACCGCCAGCATGGCGGTCATGGCACTTGAGGATCACGGTCTTGCGC
>VXSG01000019.1 GCA_009838075.1 Boseongicola sp. SB0665_bin_10
ACGCGGGGCCGGGCATGGCGGGGCGTGGCATCGCAGGGCAAGGAGGGGGCGGCCAACAGGCCGTCCCCGAACCGCATCATCAGGCTCATGGTCGAGATGCAGGCTTCGCGCAGGGACTAGCGCGTCCGGCCATTGCTCAGTGACATGATTGTCACACGCTAACGCGAAAAATCGACTCGACTGCAAGGATTTGTTTGCCTTGGGTGCATGTCTTCGTGATGTTGCCAGCGGTCGCGTCAACCGCGACCGTATCAACCAATCAAAGGAGAGCAAAAATGAAGCGCGTTTTTCTAGGAACAACCGTGTTGGTCATGTCGGCTGGCATCGCAGCTGCTGAAGTGTCACTTTCTGGTGATGCTCGCATGGGTGTTGTCAGCAAAGCAGCGGATCATGATGGCGACATCGCTTTCACCAGCCGTGTGCGTGCCGCCATTTCGGTGAGCGGCGAAACGGACGGTGGTTTGAGCTTCGGCGGCTCGTTTGGCGTTCACGACGCTGGTGGAGCCAAAGACGGCCAGAACGGCAGTGTCTTCGTTAGCGGCCCGTTCGGTAAGTTTAGTATGGGTGATGTCAATAGTGCCGCAAAGACGGCTGTTGGCAATGCGAGTGGTGTAGGGTTGATCGGTTTGGATGACCTGAACGAAATCAAATATATCGGGAAGGCGCACAAGCCGTCTGCACTTTGGAACTACGACATGGGTGCGCTTTCGCTGTACGCTTCTTCTGACAACCCCGGACCGTCAGAAGATACTGTCGTGAGTGGGGCTTTGTTCTACAGAATTGGTGATGTCAATGCCGGGGCTGGCATCGAAAGAGGAGGCGACATGCAAGTTGTTTCCGCGAGCGTGAGCGCTACACTTGGCGATGCATCCGTCACGTTGGTCTATGGTTCCTATGACGACGGCATGGAAAGCACTGAAAATGTGAATTCCTACAGTGCTTCAGCGTCATTCAATACTGGCATGGCCACCTTCTCGGCCTTCTCTTCCGGCAATTCGAAAGGCGTTGAGGGTGAAGATCACTTCGGCATCGGCGCATCCTTCGACCTGGGCGGCGGGGCCACTATCAAGGGTGGTTACGTTGATGGGGACAGCCTGAGCGACGGGAGCTTCGATCTCGGTATCTCGATGAGCTTCTAACCAAGCCCCAACCCTCATGCGGGCCAAGGCCCGCGCACGTACAGAACGCTCAAAAAGGGAGCAAAGAAATGAACTCGAAGTTGAAACTACTGCCTGCGGCGCTGCTTGTGTCAGTGCTTGCAATGGCAGGCTGCGGAGGCGGCGGCAGCAACGACACAGCGTCAGAGACGAACGGCACGGACGACGAAGCCACGCAAGTGGAATGCGGAATGGGCACGATGCTGAACGATGCTGGTGACAAGTGCATCCTGGATCCGTCCGATCAAGAACGTGAAGCCAACAAGACGGCAGCCACGGAAGCCCTCACGCTGCACGGGAAGCTCGATGAGTCCACTCCGGCTACCGATGTTACCACTATAGGTGCTCAAATTACTCTAGCCGGTGATGACGGCGAGTACATGAGCGATGACGGCAAAGTCCATATTATGGCCTACAGTCGTAAGGGTACCGGCGAGGAAGGCGATCCCATCAAGTGGGGTGGCGGAACTGGAGACGGCTTTGCGACAGATGCACAAAAAATCGTTGCAGGCGCGGAAAATGCGAAGCTCGTGATGCTGACCTCAAATATGCCAGACAGCGACGGATCGCTGAAGAAGTATGCCACCGGGCACAAGGACGTGACCGGAACATTCCGTGGCATGTCCGGGCGTTTTACTTGCAGCAGTGAAACTGAATGTGCAGCAAGAAAGGCTTCTGAAGGTTACGAACTTGTCGGACCGTGGGCGTTTGCCCCATCGGGTGGCAATGACGCAACGTTCACTGTAGTAACGCCTGATACGGACTATGCCGAGTACGGATGGTGGATCGATGAAGATTCCTCCGTGCAGGTTGAAAGCGATGGCATAAGGACATTTGTCCGGTTCACTTCGACTTCCGCCACAGCGATCAACGATTTTCTCGGCGTCTCTGGAACGGCGACTTACGAAGGCATGGCTGCTGGCCAGGTCGCGGTCCATTTGGGACCGGAAAGTTCCGATAACGTGTCTGGTGCCTTTGAAGCTGATGCCATGCTCGTAGCCAGCTTTGGTACCGAGGACACGATCAGCGGGACAATCGACAACTTCATGGTTGAAGGGTCTTCCCCTGGTAGTTGGTCGGTTGAGTTGATGCAATCAAAGCATGATGGCAGCGCTTGGGGGGATGCCAAAACGAAGTGGACGATGGGAGACGCCGCAGGCACGGCCACGGGTAATTGGAATGTCACCTTGCATGAGGCCGGGACGACTGTTAACGCTCTGAAGGATCCGCCGAAGTCGGCCATGGGAACGTTCAATTCCGAATACGGAACCAGCGGAAACATGGTCGGCGCGTTCGGAGCCGAAAGGCAATAGTCGTTTCTCCACGACTGAACTCACCCCGGCCTGTCATGGGCCGGGGTTTCTTCTCCAGCCAGGCATTTCCTTAGTCGATTTTGAATTCCACCGGAGCGTTTGTGGGGCACGTGGCCTGCCCTTGAGCGTCGGTCCCTCCCGGTGGATACTCTTTCTGAGGGGCCGACGCAGGCCGCACATGACAATGGAGACGCCAATGACCGACGATGCAAAAGATCGCACACCAGACGCTGCCAACGCTGAAGCGCCTGCGAACTTCAAGGGCCTGCTGCCTATTCCAATATGGGCCGCGATCATCATTGCGTTCGGCACTATTTGTAGTGGGATTATCATCAGCGGGCTGCTGCCTTTTGTATTTAGCGCAGTTGATCTTCGTGAGGAGATTCGAATCAACGTCAACCCAGTTGGGTGGACCCTGGATGTCCGTAACGATGGTACGGGGGGCGGCACGATTGAAGCGAGCGCAGGGATCGTCTATTCCGACAGCACTGGACCCCAAGAAATTGACGTCGACATATACCCTACGGGCGACCAAACAATGACGTTTGGACCCGGAAATTCCGGCAGATTGCATATCAGGTATATGGGAATAACTGGTCAAAAACCCGAATTGCCTTCAGATGCAACAGCGTGCGCACTCAAGTATCGAGTCCAATCAGGGTCCGACACGAACAAGCACCAGGATGCGTTTGAGTGCCCCCGCTAAGGTTTTTTTGCATTCGCTGTAGACCGCCCGCCCTAGCGCAGCTATGACGCGAGCGCCCCCGGATCGGACTCCGGGGCGCAACAGTTGAATGACTGTCAATAGCCCATCAAGTAGCGCAGCAACCGTTCGGTGTCCTCGTTGTCGCCGAAGGCCATGGCTGCGGCGGGGATCGCGGACCTGAACATCGCCTTCTTCGTAGCCTTTCTCGCATCGCTGCGAGCGAGTTTCGGGAACTTAGAATTCCGCAGGGCGTCGATGTCGATCCTGTCAGTCGGGGATTTGCCGCGTCAAGGGGATCGGGATAGAGGCGGTCCTGGGCAGTCTTGCGACTTCAGTTCGATTCCCAAAAGTGCCCTTATAGAACTATGGTCATAATGTGGGGCAAAGCCAAAGGCGAAAATTCGTTTCTCTCCTGTAAACAAGGGATTAGGCGTGAAGTTAGGTATCGCCCCCGGGCACCATTTCTGCAATCCAAACAGATTCTCGCGGCATTCGTGCGCCCCGGCACGGTTTGCCGGATTCCCGAGGACGCCATGGCATTGTCCCGAGTTGCCTCGTGCGGTCACACCGCCTAAGGCCCAGGACGCCATGAGCTTTCGAGCATCTCGCTGATTTCTGCATCCAACCGTTGCAGCATGTCCGTCAGGGTTGCTGCCTCGGGTTCCGTCAAACATCGGGTCAGGCGCTCCGCCCTTGCATTTGCAAAGTAGGAAACATCATCGCAAAGCCCGATTCCTGCATCAGTCAGGCTGACAATCGACCTTCGTCGATCTTCCGCCGACATTCTACGAAGCACAAGACCGCGCGCTTCCAGCCTCGCTATCGCGCGGCTGGTCCCGCCGCGATCCATCGCGATCCGGTCCGCAACGTGATTGACTGTCGATGCCCCGTCCCGCCCCAGAATTTGGATCACGCGCCATTCGCACATGTCCAGCCCCAGGCCGCGCGCGCTTTCGCGTTGTGCATGGAGGCTGATTTTGGCCCCCAATGCGAACAACAAGGCTGGCAGATGGGAATCAAGATCGACGGTCGCGTTCTTCATGCCTCCCGTTAGCATGAATCAAGTTGACTTCTCAATGTTTGACATGTCACATAAATTGTCCCAAATGGAGAATGTGCGATGACCCTCTCGATCAATGCATCCGCCGTGCCGACCATCAGGGACGGAAGTCCCGCAGGCGATACGCTGCTGGCGGCGCTGCAGGAATTGGTGCCGACGCTCCGGGAACGGGCACTTGAGGCAGAGGCATCCGGCCGCATTCCAGAGGCGACCGTGACCAGGTTGACGGAAATCGGGGCCTTTCGCGCGGTCGTTCCTGAACGCTTCGGCGGTTTGGAGTTGCCCTTTCCCTATGTCCCGCAGATATTTCGCATCTTGGGTCGTGGATGCTCTTCGACGTCCTGGTGCATGGGATTCTTGGTCTATCACAATTTTCAGTTCGCCCATTTTCCGCTGAAAGCCCAGGAGGAGGTATGGGGCACGCGCGGCTTCTCGATGGCACCCGGGCAGGTCATGCCTAGCGGCAAGGCTGTGCAAGTGGATGGGGGCTACCGGATTTCCGGACGTTGGGGCTACGCCACCGGCATCTACCACGGTGACTGGATGCTGCTGTCCGCACCAACGGAACGACGCGACGGTGACACCGAGATGCGCCGCTTCTTCATCCCGGTCGACCATTTCACGATTCTGGACACCTGGGACGTCGTCGCAATGAAGGCCACAGGGAGCCATGACGTGACGATCGAAAACGAATTTGTCCCGGCACATCGCTCGCTTCTGGTTTCGGACCTGCGCGAAATGCGGGCCGAAGGGCTTTCGCACAACGTTGGCCCGCTTTGGCGTGTGCCCTTGCTAAGCTTCATGGTTCTTGGCTGTGTCGGGCCCTTTGTCGGGGCAGCGGAAGCGCTGCTGGAAATCGTCACGGACGTAATGAAGACCAAGGTCGGGGCGTATTCGGGCGACAGGCAGAAGGGGTTGATGTCGCAACACATTCGGATTGGTCGACTGGCCGTGCAGCTGGACGCCATCATTCGCCTATGGGAGGGCCATGTCGAGGAAACGTGGGACGAAGTTCGCCAATGCCGCACGCTGTCGCGCGGGCGCCGCGCCGAAGTCAGGGCTGTGGCCTCTCATGTGGCGCATGCATGCTTTGGGATCATTGATGAACTGTCGCGATGCGTTGGGTCACGCAGCTTCTATGCGGACAATCCCATCCAGCGATTCCACCGTGACATGTCGAGCCTTTCAACCCATGCGCTCTTTGAAGAAGATCACCTCGCCAATCTCTATGGCGCGATGCGACTCGGACAGGAACTGCCGCAACACGCCATGATCTAGTGCCGTGTGCCCCGGCCTTCTGGTCGCTGGTCGGAGCCTTCGATCTCCTCCGGCAGTTCCTCGTCGCAGGGAACGGAATAGGCGCCGTTGAGCCAGCGCCACAGATCCAGGTCCGCACAGCGCTTCGAGCAGAACGGGGCATAGCCCTTCGCCACCGGCTTCTTGCAAATGGGGCAGCTCAAGTCATGACCTCGTGCAGGGGAAGACGCTCGCGCTTGCGCAGGCACTCCATGTGACCGAGAGGCGTCCATCCCGCAAACGTCGTGTCAACCGGACACGCGCGAAAGGCCGACTTGGCCGTGTCCTCGACGCGGCGACGATCGCGCATTGCGAGCGGAGCGAGGTCAATCACGACCTGACCGCCCAGGCCGCGCAAGCGAAGCGCGCGCGGCAGGGCCCGAAGGGCCACGAGATTCGCCTTGAGCCCCGCCGCAGTCGAACTGCTCCCGGCGGAATTCACGTCCACCGCAACGAGGGCACGGGTGGGTTCCACAACAAGCGACCCCTCGCCAAGCATGACGTGCGGAGACCGCAACGCGTCAATCATCTCGTCCGCGCCGAACCGGGCAAAGCTGCCCGGCTTGTCGTCAAGGACACTTGATCGCGGCCAGTCCCGAAGCGCCAGTTCCGGTGCCGAGGGACCGTCCAGAAGCCTCGCGGGCCTGCCCGGTCGCGACTCGTCCAGGACCTTGTCGGCAATGTCGGCCAGGCGGGCAATCTCTTCCCGGATATCCTGATCCTCCGCCATGTCAGCCGCGGTTCGCAGAACAAGGCCCATGCCTTCGGGAAGCTCGACTTCAGCCAGTATCCCCTGAAGCGCCGCCCTGCGCTCTCGATCCATGATCGCCCTCGAGATGTTTTGCCCGGGTGCGCCCGGAGTCAGCATCGCATGCCGACCCTTGAAGAGAATCCTCTGCGTCGCGGGAGCGGCCTTTTCCCGCTCGGCATAGGTCGAAGCCTGCACGAGCACGGTGTCACCCTGGGCAATTCCCTTTGCGTGACGAAGGAACAGCGGCCCGTCCGGCGCCTCGAGGATCATGCCCCCCTGCCCCTTCAAGGGCCTTCCCGCCTTCGCGCGGTAGATGGCGCCCGGACGCACCCGATCGTCCGCCGAGTCAACCAGAAGGTCGTCCAGTTCCCCGTCCACGATTCTGGCGGCCGCCTGGCGGCCCGCGATCCGGTCCATGGCAATCACGCTGCCTCTCATGACCGGTTCAAGATCGGAATTCCGGCTGCCGTCAGCAATCTTGCCGTTTCGTGAGCCGGCAATCCCATGATCGCCGTGTAGGATCCCGCGATCCACGGGATGAACGCGCCCGCAGATCCCTGTATCGCGTAGGCGCCCGCCTTTCCCTTCCAGTCCCCGGCATCAAGACACTCCTTCAGGTCGTTCTGGCCCAGACGTTGCATCCTGACCCTGCAAACCACGTCACGCACCCTGAGACCTTCGTCGGACAGGACCGCGATTGCCGTATGGACCTTGTGACGCCGACCTGACAGCAGATGCAGAAAGGTTTCCGCCTCGCCGCGATCCCTGGGCTTGCCGAGGATGCGTCGCCCCACCGCCACGACGGTATCGGCCGCCAGCACGACCTCGCCGTCCGACCGCGCAGCGGACTTCGCCTTCTCTTCCGTAACGCGCAGGCAATAGGTGCGTGGCAATTCGCCCGCGGCCGGCGTCTCGTCGATGTCCGTGGGACGCACGTCGTCCGGCGTGACGCCCAGCTGGGAAAGCACCTCAAGCCGCCTCGGCGAGGCCGATGCGAGAATGAGGCGCGGGTGCGAACCGTTCACTTGAATCGATAGTTGATCCGGCCCTTCGACAGATCGTAGGGCGTCATTTCCACCTGTACCCGGTCGCCGGCAAGAACCCGGATTCGGTTCTTGCGCATCTTGCCTGCCGTATGCGCGATAATCTCATGGCCATTCTCAAGCTCGACCCGGAATGTCGCGTTCGGCAGGAGTTCCTTCACAACACCGGGAAATTCGAGCAATTCCTCTTTGGCCATGATTCCTCCTGTTTTGATTGCCTGATCGTCAGGCGCGGCGACTATGTGTGGCGACCGGGCGTGAATCAAGCCCCAAATCGCAAGATCGCCAGAGTGACCGCCCCCGGCCACGGGGGAAAAGGCATTGGGCGCGGTCCAAGGTCATGCGGTTGTGTCCGCCCGCGAAACCGTGGGTGGACCGAACCGTTCAAGCATCCGCGTCCTGATCTGGTCGCGCGTTTCGCGATAGCTCTTGAGCTTCTCGTCCCGCGCCTCGCCAAGCCCCGTGGGATCCAGCACCGGCCAGTATTCGACTTCAAGATGAAAGTACCTGGTCAGTTCCAGCGCCCTCCTCTGCGAGGCCGGACTCAATGCGACGACTAGATCGAACGCCGCAAGGTCGTCGCCCCATTCCTGCATTTCGTCAAAGCTTCGCGAGCGATGGCGGGCAAGCTCGATGCCGATTTCCGCGCACACGGCGATCGAGAACCCGTCAATCTCCATGTCGTTGAATACGCCTGCGGACTGCACGTAGACTTGCTGGCCGTAATATTTCTTCATCATTCCCTCAGCCATGGGCGAACGGACTGCATTGTGATCGCAGCAAAAGAGGACCGACGTGGGGTGGTCCGCCACCGGGTCAGGCTCCGAAGTGGAGAACGCAGATCAAGGTGAACAGGCGACGTGCAGTGTCGATGTCAAGTTCGACCTTGCCGTCAAGACGTTCCTCAAGAATGCGCGCGCCTTCGTTGTGAATGCCCCGCCGCGCCATGTCGATCGCCTCGATCTGGCCCGGAGGCAGCCGCTTGACCGCATCGAAGTAGCTCTCGCAGATCTGGTAATAGTCTTTCACGACCTGGCGAAACGGCCCCAGCGAGAGGCGGAATTCGACGGCGGGCTTGTCCGACTCCGTACGAACATCGAAGACGAGTAGCCGGTCATAGATCGCCAGTTGGAGTCGATAGGGGCCGGTCGGCGCCTTTCGCGAACCCGACGCCTTGATCGTGAACGAATTGTCCTCCAGCAAATCGAAGATCGCGACCCGACGCTCCTGCTCGATCTCCGGCGTCGGCGGCGGAAGCGCACTGTCGTCAATCTCTATGTGTACGATCCGGGACATGATGGCCGAGATACGGGAAGCACCGGCTTTTTCAATAGGAAACCAGTCGGAACCCGGGTTCCGCGCTCCCGGGACCGGCAGTCGCACCAAACGGCCAGCGCCAAGCCAGGCAGGCAGGCTGCGCACAGCGACAGCTCACCGGGCGTAACGGTCATGCCGCCCGGCGCGAACCTCGATGCGACATGATGGCACTTCCGCCGCCGCAGCGTTTCGCGCGGCGGCAGCGCGTGCTGAACGATCGGCAACGGGCTTGCGACAGTGCGCCACCAAAGCCACGGGCACGCGGGATTCCCGTCTCCCCGCTTCGGCCCTGCGGCTTCATCGGTGCAACTGGTCCAGCCTGGAACTGACGCTCAACCCATGCGCCTGGAGCCGCTCGCTTTCCGCGAGTGTCACCGCCACAGGACCGATCTCCCGAAGCGCCTCGGGAGTCATCTGCGCAAGCGTCGTGCGTTTCATGAAGTCGAGGACCGACAGGCCGGACGAAAACCTTGCCGTGCGTGCGGTCGGCAATACGTGGTTCGGACCTCCGACATAGTCACCGATCGCCTCGGGCGTCCACGCGCCGAGAAAGATCGCCCCGGCGTGCCTGATGTTCGGGATCAATGGCTCAGGGTCGCTGACGCAGAGTTCCAGATGCTCCGGGGCAATGTCATCTGCCAACGCGGCAGCCTCTCCCAGGTCCTGCACCAAAATGACGGCACCGTTTCGCTCCCAGCTCGCGGCCGCGATTTCGCGCCTTTCGAGCAGCTTCAGGTGCTCCTCGATTGATTCAAGCACCAGTTCGGCCAGTGTAGGGTCGGTCGTAATGAGAATGGCCTGCGCGCTTTCGTCATGCTCCGCCTGGCTCAACAGGTCGAGCGCGATCCAGTTTGGATCACTGGACTTGTCAGCGATGACGAGGATCTCCGACGGGCCCGCAATCATGTCGATTCCGACATGCCCGAAGACCTGCCGCTTTGCCGCAGCCACATATGCGTTGCCAGGTCCGGTGATCTTGTCGACGGGCATGACGGTTTCCGTCCCGTAGGCGAGGGCTGCAACTGCCTGAGCCCCCCCGAGCCTGAGGATCGTGCCGATGCCGGAAAGCCGTGCGGCCAAGAGCACAAGCGGGTCGAGCTCTCCATGCGGCGCCGGAACGGTCATGACCACGCGCTCGACTCCGGCAACCTGCGCCGGGATGGCATTCATCAGGACCGACGACGGATAGCTCGCCTGCCCGCCGGGCACGTAGAGCCCCGCCGACTTCACGGGCGTCCAGCGCCAGCCGAGCGTTGCGCCGACTTCGTCGGTCCAGAGCGCATCTGCCGGTCGCTGACGCTCGTGATACGCACGGATGCGCGATGCAGCGAGTTGCAGCGCCTCGAGATCGTTCGCGCCAATCCCCGAAACCGCGGACTCTATTTCCTCCTCGGAAACGATGAATTCGTCCGGGTTCAGGTTCACGTGATCATGCTTTGCGGTGAGTTCAACCAGCGCCTCGTCACCACGTGCACGCACGTCGGCAATGATCCCGGCCACTGCCTCATTCACGTCCGGCGCGTCCTCGCGCTTCAATGACAGGAGCGTACGAAACCTGCTCTCGAACTCCGGATCCGTCGTGTTCAGAAAATGCGCCATTGATGACCTCTTGCCGACTAATAACCGCATGCAAGGGAGCGCTCCAGCCCGCGTGCAATGTCACTCAGGATGTTCGGGCGTTCGTTGAGAGGGCGCTTCATAATTGCATGTGACATCCTGCAACGTGATGTTGATTGTCTCGACCTCAACTTCAACGACCGCGTCACCCGCAAAAGTCAGCACGACGCGACCCATCCCGTCCCCATCAGGCCGGAAGCTGAGCATCAGCAAGGACAGCACGATGTCCTGCGACGCCTCCGGTGCCGGCCCCTGCTTCCTGACCGCGATCACGTCATCCACGGCGAGAACTGCCTGCACACGTTCCAGGTGCAGGTCGCGTTGCTCGCCCTGCGGCACGGCCTCCCAGCGGAACCGATTGATCAGGCACGCAAATCGCCGCATCTTTTGGTCCCAGATCATCTCGCTGGCCGGAAGAATCGCGTCCTGGGCAAGTGCGGACACGACCTGCAGGTCCTCGACGTCATCCGCACGCAGCCTCAACGGCCGTTCCGAACCTTTCTGGACACTCGCGACGCTCGCCATCAATTCTGGATCCTCTCGATCTTCGCGCCCACCGAACCCAGCTTCTCTTCCACATGTTCGTATCCCCGGTCCAGGTGATAGACACGGTTGACCACAGTCTCGTCATCAGCGCCAAGGCCCGCCAGGATCAGCGACACCGACGCACGAAGATCCGTTGCCATGACAGGGGCGCCTTTCAGACGTTTGACTCCCGTAACCGTCGCTGTTCCGCCCCGCACGTCAATGTCCGCACCCATGCGCATCAGTTCCGGCGCATGCATGAAACGGTTTTCAAAGATCGTCTCTTCGAGCTGGCTCACGCCATCCGCGATGCACAGCAGCGCCATCATCTGCGCCTGCAAGTCGGTCGGAAACCCGGGATAGGACTCGGTCCTGACGTTGAGCGGGCGGATGCGATCGTTTCCACGTGCAACCCTGATCCCTCGTCCGGTCTCCTCGACCGATACGCCAGCCTCCTCAAGCTTCGCTGCGACGGTCCTGACAAGCTCCATCCGCCCACCCAGGCACTCCACTTCGCCACCGCAGATTGCGGGCGCCATCATGTAGGTCCCAAGCTCGATCCGGTCTGCAATCACCGTGTGCCTGGCCCCTCCCAGCTGGCTCGCGCCTTCAATGGTGATGATCGAAGTGCCTGCCCCCTCGATCCTGGCGCCCATCGCCGTCAGGCATTCGGCCAGATCCACGATCTCGGGTTCGCATGCCGCGTTTTCGATGACCGTCGTGCCCTTGGCCAGCGTTGCCGCCATCAGGACATTTTCGGTCGCACCGACGCTTGCAATCCTGAACGTCACCCTTGCACCCTTCAGTCCCCTTGGCGCTGTCGCGTGCAAATACCCGTCCTTCAGCTCAATTCTTGCGCCCAGAGCCTCGAGCGCGGCGACGTGCACGTCCATCGGGCGCGCGCCGATGGCGCACCCCCCGGGCAAGGAAACCGTCGCCTGGCCCTCGCGTGCAAGAAGCGGTCCAAGCACCAGGTTCGAGGCGCGCATTTTCCGCACGATGTCATACTCGGCCGTTGTGGAAACCGAGCCACCCGAGCGCATGGTGATGACCTTGCCATCCTCGGAAGCCTGGACATGCACCCCCAGGGATCTCAGCAGCAGGCCCATCGCATCGATGTCCGAGAGACGCGGCGCGTTCATCAGGACCAGGGGCTCTTCGGTCAGCAATGTCGCTGGCATCAGTGCCAGGCACGAGTTCTTTGCCCCTGCGATCGGAATCTGGCCGTTGAGGCTGGCGCCACCCGTAACGACTATGGAATCCATTATTCGGCCTGCCCCTTGGTCTTGTCCTTCCGAGCCCGAGCCTGAGCCTTGCGCCTCTTCAGATTGGCCCTGAGCGCCGCCTTCAGGCGGTCCGCCCGGGATTCCGCTCGCCTGGGCGCGCTTCCGGAAGATGTCTTTCCGCCCATCCAGACTGCTTATCCCAGCCTCGATTGACCGTCCAGATCAGGCTTGCGTGAAATGGCGAATGCCATTATCCCGCGCGCATTCGCCGAAGGGCGCTGCCGTAGCTCAGGGGTAGAGCACTCCCTTGGTAAGGGAGAGGTCGAGAGTTCAAATCTCTCCGGCAGCACCATCATCCCGTCAACGGTCCGCTTCGACCGTGACATGACCGCCTCGACAGCCAATGTGCCGGCAAGGGCGGAGCCGTCGCGCCAACGGCGCTTGTCCCGCCATTCTCCACGAGGCAGGAGGGATCATCGAGACCGGAACATCGCAATGATCCTTTACCCTGCCA
The DNA here is from genome assembly GCA_009838075.1 of Boseongicola sp. SB0665_bin_10. Taxonomy (GTDB): domain Bacteria; phylum Pseudomonadota; class Alphaproteobacteria; order Rhodobacterales; family Rhodobacteraceae; genus JAJEFO01. The sequence goes on from VXSG01000019.1 coordinate 12,526, forward strand.
TCGACCTGAAGGACGGCCAATGTGTCCGGTTGCTCAAGGGCAACATGAGCGAGGTCACGGTATTCAACGACGATCCGGGCGCGCAAGCGGCGACATTCGAGGCGGCCGGCGCCGAGTGGCTCCATCTCGTCGACCTGAACGGCGCGTTTGCCGGGCATCCAGTCAACGCGACCGCCGTCGAATCGATCCTTCGCTCGGTCTCCATACCTGCCCAGCTTGGCGGCGGCATTCGTGACATGGCAACGATCGAGAACTGGCTTGAGAAGGGGCTCGCCCGTATCGTGCTTGGCACGGTCGCCGCCGAGGTCCCCGAACTTGCCCGTGAGGCCGCGCGAGCGTTCCCCGGCAGGATTGCAGTCGGCCTCGATGCTCGTGACGGGCATGTCGCGACACGTGGATGGGCGAAAGCAACCGAGATGACCGTTGCGGATCTCGCCCAGGCCTACGAGGATGCCGGGATCGCCGCCATTATTCACACGGACATCGACCGGGACGGCGCCATGGATGGCCCCAATGTCGGAGCGACCGCTGCGCTTGCCCGCAAGACCCAAGTCCCGATCATCGCGAGCGGGGGGGTCTCGTCGCTGGAAGACCTCATCCGGCTCCGCGACACGGGAGTCATTGCCGGAGCGATCTCGGGTCGCGCACTCTATGAAGGCGCGATCAACCTGCGGGACGCATTGGCCGCCCTTGCGACCTGAACGGGACCAGCACGAACGACGCCTCCAGGCGGCTCCCGCATCCGTTCGACTCCACTCCGAGATGGGGCGATGCACCCCATGCCGTTACGCCGTGCACCGCTGGCCGACCTGAATTCGGAGCGTCCGGCACAGCCCGTGCGGCAATGACCGGAACCGCCGTCCCGTGTTCGTTTTATCTTGTGCGGCGCGATTCCCCGTTGTGACCCGGATCAGCCTTGCCGATGCCCCGGAACACGGCACGAAAGGGCAGAACCCACAGGATGCCCAAGGACAGATAAACCAGGATTTCAGCCCAGGCCGACGGCCGGTCAAGGACGCTCACCGCCTTTGCCGCAACAGCGATATAGACCGGCAGCCCAAGAAGCAGGATCACCAGGGCCCAACGCCTCCGCGCCTTCCACGACAGTGCCATCTTCACCTCCGGATCAGTCCGAAAAGGGGTCGGTCACGAGAATCGTGTCGTCCCGCTCGGGGCTCGTTGACAGCAGCGCAACGGGGCACTCAATCAATTCCTCGATTCGCCGCACATACTTTACCGCCGCACCGGGCAGGTCGGTCCAGCTTCGCGCTCCGGCTGTCGAGTCCGACCATCCTTCCACCAACTCGTAGACGGGTGTCACCCGCGCCTGCTTGTCCGCAGCAGTCGGAAGATGATCAAGAAATTCGTCACCAAGCTTGTAGCCCGTGCAGATCTTCAGTTCCTTGAAACCGTCCAGCACGTCCAGCTTCGTCAACGCGATGCCGGAAACGCCGGATGTTGCACAGGTCTGCCGGACAAGCACCGCGTCAAACCATCCGCAACGGCGCTTCCGGCCCGTCGTGGTTCCGAATTCATGGCCACGCTCTCCAAGGCGCTGGCCGTCAGCATCGTGGAGCTCGGATGGAAACGGGCCCTCGCCAACCCGGGTCGTGTATGCCTTGACGATGCCCAGGACGAAATCCACCGAGCCGGGCCCGATTCCCGTGCCCGTCGCCGCCTGTCCGGCGATGACGTTTGACGAGGTCACGAACGGATAGGTTCCGAAATCAATGTCCAGAAGCGCGCCCTGCGCCCCTTCGAACAGGATTCGGTCTCCCCGTTTCTTGCGATCGTTCAGGACCTTCCAGGCTGGTGCCGCATATTCCAGCACCTTCGGAGCAACCTCGTTCAGGCTGGACAGCAGCGCATCGCGGTCAACCGGATCGAGCCCAAGGCCACGTCTCAGGGCGTCGTGATGCACCAACAGGCGGTCCACGCGCCTTTCCAGTGTCCCCGCATCCCCCAGATCGGCCACGCGCACCACGCGCCTTCCGACCTTGTCCTCGTACGCCGGACCGATGCCGCGTCCGGTCGTTCCGATCCTGACGATGCTGTTCTGACTTTCGCGTGCCCGGTCCAGCTCCCCGTGAAGCGGAAGGATCAAGGGGGCGTTTTCCGCAATCATCAGCGTGTCGGGACTGATCTCGATTCCCTGCTGGCGGACGGTCTCGATCTCGTCGACCAGGTGCCATGGATCGAGGACGACTCCGTTTCCGATGACCGAGAGCTTTCCGCCCCTCACAACGCCGGACGGCAGCGCGTGAAGCTTGTAGACCTCACCTTCGATGACCAGTGTATGGCCGGCATTGTGCCCGCCTTGAAACCGGCAGATGACATCTGCTCGTTCGCTCAGCCAGTCGACGATCTTGCCCTTGCCCTCGTCGCCCCACTGAGTGCCTACCACGACCACGTTTGCCACGGGCACCTCCTGCCAAACGACCGCAATATAGCAAGGCGCGGCGCCGCAAGAAAGGGCACATGCCCAATGCGCGCGCGCGAAGCCAGGTCCAGATCGCCCATCCATCGCGGAGATCAACGTGCCTTCGCGCCAAGCCTCCGGTCACCAATGGTCGGCACATGCACCGAATGATCTTGTCCAGACGGCGGCGCCCCGCTAGGCAGATGAAGATTGCAGCCAGGGAATCCAGATGCCCGACGTGCCGGAGTTTCATGACAGGATGCTGTCCTTGGGCCTGGCCCGGGTGAGCGAGGCGGCTGCATTGGCGTCCGCCCGCCTGATCGGCCGCGGAAGCGAGAAGGCAGCGGACCAGGCAGCCGTGGACGCGATGCGAACGCAGCTCAACCAGCTTGAAATCCAGGGCGTGGTCGTCATCGGCGAAGGCGAACGCGACGAGGCACCCATGCTGTATATCGGGGAGGGCGTCGGCACGGGTTCAGGCCCCGAAGTGGATATCGCGCTCGACCCGCTCGAGGGCACGACGCTCACGGCCAAGGACATGCCGAACGCGCTGGCCGTGATAGCGATGGGGCCGCGCGGAACGATGCTTCATGCCCCGGACACCTACATGGAGAAGCTCGCGGTCGGCCCGGGATTGCCGGCGGGCGTCGTCAGCTTGGGCATGAGCCCATCCGAACGCGTCGCGGCAATTGCCGCAGCAAAGGACTGTTCCACCGAAGACATCACGGTCTGCGTTCTGGAACGCCCCCGGCACGAGGACATGATCGCGGACATCCGGACCACGGGGGCCGCCGTGCGCCTGATCACGGATGGAGACGTTGCCGCCGTGATCCATTGCGCGGAACCGGACACCGGCATCGACATGTACATGGGTGCCGGCGGCGCGCCGGAAGGCGTGCTGGCTGCCGCAGCGCTGAAATGCATGGGCGGGCAGATTCTCGGCAGGTTGCGGTTTCGGAATGATGCAGAGAAGCAGCGTGCACGAAGGGCTGGCATCGAGGATCTCGACCGGGTGTACTCCAGGGACGAAATGGTCCAGGGCGACGTGATCTTCGCGGCAACCGGGGTCACGGACGGTTCGATGCTGCCAGGGATCAAGCGCGAGCCGGGCTGGCTGACGGCCGAGACGATTCTCATGCGCTCGAAGACCGGTTCCATGCGACGGATGACATACCGCCACCCGGTGGCAATTTGACGACTTCGGCGCAGGGGTCCGGTCGAATGCCCGCGGCCGCCTGAAACGCGATGCAGGATCCGATCATCCACGATTCGTTGGTCAAGTACCGGAAGAAGGCTTTCACCTTCCCGCCCGAACAGGTATCCATTTCGAAACCCGTCTGATCCAGGAAGACCTTGTCCAGAGTCGATCCGCGAGACCTGCCAAAGCCAGCCTTTCTCAATGTCGAAGATTCCCTGACCGGCAGGCGATGGGTCGGTCCGGACGATGATGCGCTCCGCATGGCAGACGCGCTTGGGCAGGAGACCGGGCTGCCTGCCGCCCTTTGCCGCATTCTCGCGGATCGGGGCATTTCCGCAGAAAATGCAGGGCAGTTCCTGGATCCAAGGCTCCGTGACCTCCTTCCCGACCCAAGGGGATTCCGAGATGCCGAAATCGTGGCGGCGCGGCTGGTCCGTGCCCTGGCCCGGAAGGAGCGGATTGCCGTCTTCGCCGACTACGACGTCGACGGCGGCGCATCTGCCGCGCTTCTCCTCGACTGGCTCGGACAACAGGGCCACGACGCGACTCTCTACGTGCCCGATCGAATTGCCGAGGGCTACGGTCCCAACCCGTCCGCCATGCGCAGGCTCGCCGAATCCCATGACCTCATCGTCTGCGTGGATTGCGGCACCCATGCGTTCGAGGCGATTTCCGCGGTTCCGAAAACGGACGTTCTGGTCATTGACCACCATCTTGCAGCCGAAACCCTTCCAACCGCGTTCGGGATCGTGAACCCGAGCCGCCAGGACGAAAGCGGCGACTTCGCGCATCTTTGCGCTGCCGCCGTCACGTTCATTGTCCTGGTGGAGGCGAATCGGCAACTCCAGGCGGACGGACGTGAAGGGCCGAATCTCCTGGAGATGCTGGACCTCGTCGCGCTGGCAACAATTGCCGACGTGGTCCCGTTGCGTGGCCTGAACAGGGCGATTGTCCGCCAAGGCCTGCATGTCATGAGAGCGCGCAGGAGACCCGGGCTTGCCGCGCTCGCGGACGTGGCGAGGTTGACCGCTCCACCGAGCGCATACCATCTTGGCTACATTCTGGGGCCGTGCGTCAATGCGGGAGGGCGCGTCGGGCGCGCCGATCTTGGGGCGCGGTGCCTGGCGGCTCGCGACCCCGACGAGGCCCGGGCGCTGGCAGACCGTCTTGATCAGCTGAACCGCGAACGCCGCGAGATCGAGACGCAAGTGCGCGAGGCGGCTTTCGCCCAGGCTGACGCACAGGGCCTTGACGGTCCCCTGATCTGGGCGGCAGGCGACAACTGGCATCCCGGCGTGGTGGGGATCGTCGCGGCGCGCTTGAAGGAGGAGACGCGGCGACCGGCCGTCGTCATCGGGTTTGACGGGCGGTTCGGCAAGGGGTCGGGCCGTTCAATCAGGGGTGTGGACCTCGGATACGCAATACAGCGTCTGCAAGCGGACGGGCTGCTCGTGAGGGGCGGCGGCCACAAGATGGCCGCGGGCTTCACGATTGAACGCGACAAGCTGGCCGACGCGATGGATCGACTGGCGGACTACGTGGCCCGTCAGGCAACGGCCATTGAAAGTGCGAGGGAACTCCGGATTGACACCGCGCTCATGCCAGCGGCGGCGACCATCGAGCTCATCCATGAGATCGAGAGGGCAGGCCCGTTCGGACAGGAAGCCCACGCGCCGAGATTCGCGTTTCCGGATGTGGCAATCCACTACGCGCGACAGGTTGGAAACGGTCATCTGAAGTTCGCGTTTGGCGATGAACTTGGCACGCGGCTTGACGCGATTGCATTCAACGCATTCTCCGGACCTCTGGGTCCCGCGCTCGCCGGAAAGAAGGGGCAGCGCTTTCATCTGGCCGGTCACGTCGGGGTCAATCATTGGGGAGGCCGGCAATCCGTGCAACTCCGCCTGCAAGACGCTGCCACGGCGCACGCCTGATCGCATTCCGCAAGCCGGGAAACTCGGATGACAAGCCGATGACGCGAAACAAGAGTCTTTGCTTGTCGCACCTGCATGTTCACGGATGGCATGCGCGCGGCAACGTCCTTGGCAAGAAACCCCTTGCCCAGGTAAGCGACATTGCCTAACTAGCGACGGTGCCGGCCCGTTCGTCTATCGGTTAGGACGCCAGGTTTTCAACCTGGAAAGAGGGGTTCGATTCCCCTACGGGCTACCATCTTCCTGTTCAGACCGGGCATTCGCGCTCAAGCGTCGCGAGATTGCGCTGTCCGTGTCTCCCGTCGCCCTGCGGCCGACATCGAGGTCGCGATCCGCGTTGCACGCAGATCAGCGAACCAGCCGGCCTGTCGACATGCAGTGGCCGTCAGTGTTGCAGACCACTACGGGTTTGGCACGGGTGTCGGCCCTGTCAGCGCCGTGACGGGCTTGCGAAGACGGCATCAAGGTCGTCGGCCGTGATCAGGGCGTCCAGCCAACGGTCGAGATCCTCGTTGGTCGCACCACGCAGCCGCGACGCCATGCTCCGTGGCACGGTTCCGAACTTCAGCTTCGCCTGGCGCAGAAGCGTTTCGATCTTGCCCTCGGATCGCCCTTCCGCGCGGCCTTCTTCATGCAAGGTTGCAGCTATGGTCATAACGAGTGCCTTCCTTTGCATTCCTTCGCGTGTGCCCGTCGATTGCCGCTGCAGTGCCGCATTCAGGTCGTCTTGCGTCACGTTCAGGTGCCGGACCGTGTAGTTCAGGAGATAACGTCCAAACTCGGTATCGACAAGCCCGCCAACCAGGATGTCCATGGTTTCCTCGGACAACGCGACGCCTCCTGCCAATGCAAGGGCGGCAATTCCTGCGCGAGTTGCAGGATCTCGCGACCATTGAACCGGCGAAGTCGCCTTGAGATCGACAAGAATGTAGTCGCCTGCAGGACAAACGAACGGGTCCCGACCATCGGGACCGGTGTCGACGATATCCTCTGTAGAGCGTGGAGCCGTCCAGTTCCGCTTTCCGTGGAAAATCACGACCGGAACGACCAGCGGCAACCTGCCGGCCGGCAAATTGCCTTCATCAATCGCGGCCAACCAGACCCGCGCCATGTAGCGTACAAGCTGCAGAGGCGTTCTCGCATCAACGTATGACTTGTGCTCAAGTTCAACAACAGCCCATTTCTCGGCATCCGCTCGAAGCCGGATCCGGAAAATCGCGTCGGCCTGCGTGGCCCGACCCTTGCCGTCAATTGCAGACCCTTCAACCTGCTCCGGCACACGGTCAAGGTCGAGCCAGCCGACGTATTCCGGCGGCAGGTGATCCTGCAGGAGCGCCTGCGCACGCCCTGGATCCGAGATGATCTGCCTGAACAGGGCGTCGTGTTTCCTGAAGGGCAGAGCCGTGCCCGACCCTTGGCCGCTTCGGACCGACGCGCCGGTTCCGCCGGGACTCCGGGACGCCCTCTTGTGCGTTGCTGCGGATTTTCCGTTCCTTCTCGACATCGACAATCCACCAAGTCCGTTGCAGGGACGGCAAAGCCGTCGGACGCGTGACGCGGGCGTCCCTGTCAGGCCAGCGCCTCTCGAAATGCCGCTCCGGAATCATTCGGGCGGACTTCCACCTCGTCGGCGGAGCCGTGAACAATACATGAACATATGCCTTCCGGTCAAGCGCGATCTTTCGCCAGGGCAGGGCCTTCCCACGCTAGATTTTGTCGGATTTTCCTTGACGCCGGGCATCCA
>VXSG01000014.1 GCA_009838075.1 Boseongicola sp. SB0665_bin_10
GTGCCAGCTCTCATAGCACCTGTCGTCCAGATCGGTGCGCACCTTGATCGCCGCCCAGACGATGTGGCGCAGCTTCGTCGGCTGGCTGAAACTCTTGTCGCGGGTGCCGGCCCATATGCTCACGCTGGACTTGCGATGCTTTCCGCTCGCGCTCACCCTGACGTCGGTCGTGCTGTTCGTGACGTACACGGTGTAGCCCCGCAGGTGGTGCCCGAGGGGTCCCGGCCCCGAGTCCACCGACCCCCCGACCGCCGTCACCGAAAGCGTGTCGAGCTCCGTGTAGTATTCGGGCACGTGCTGGGAGATGAGCTCCCCGTAGCACGAGCGGGACCCGCCGCCGAACTGCAGGTCGCAGTCCCTGGTATGCTTCCCGTCGGCGGAGGTGACCCGCACGGTCAGGACACGGTCGCGTTGATCGTCATCACGGCCGAAATTCACGCTCAAGAACTTTTCCCCCCCGCTGCGGCTGGAGAGGGTGAACTTGCCGGCGGCATTCGAGTGCGTCCCAAAGACGCGGATATTGGCGCTGCTGTTGAAGGGCACAATGCCCACGGAGGTGTGGCCATCCACTCGGTAATCCAGAATTTCGGGGTTGAACCTGTTCCCCCCGGGGGTCAGGAGGCTGCGCTGGCCGGTCTGGCCTGAAATCCACACGTTCTTCAGCCGTGCGTCGCCGGCGGGGCCCTGCACCGTGCGGGTGCCGACGTCAGGCACCGTAATCTGCACCGCCGCATCAGACTCGGGGGTGACGACAATCCGGAAGAAGCCGCCGTGGAAGGTCAGGTCCCGGACGGTAGCCCTGGCGTTCGTGACCGTCACTTCGAGCGGGGAACTCCTTGAATGGTAGAAATCGACAAACACGTTGAAGGGCGTGCTGCCGTCGTGCGCTTGCGGGATCCCCAAGATAATCCCGGCCGCCCGGGCCTGGGCCGATTCGGCGAAGAGGCTCGCGAGCGGCAGGGCGAGACAGGCCCAGAGAATGGCTGCCGCGAGCGGCCAGAACTGCCGCCGAAATCCGTTTTCGATGAAACAATGCCGGAAACCGCTCACTGCACCCTCCTCTCGTACGCTCGACAACCACTGACACCGGGTGCAAGCAATATACGGCGGGCCGGAACTGTCCGGTCCCGCCTTCGTGGACAAACACGCGGAAGGTAGCCGGGCTGCCCGCCTGCGCGCCTCCCCAACATTGGGGAGAAACGACAATTTTTCTGGACCGAATCCGGAGAGCAGAGGCCCTGCGCCACGTGACAGGCGAGCCCTGCGAACATCGCAAGGCGTTCGATGAACGGCGCGGCGCTCGCCGCAGGCGTGCCTGTCGTTCGCCTGCCAGAAAGCGGCTGTTGACCGCCCGGCAGTGCCAGCGCGCCAACAAGGACGCCAGCCTGCCCGCGCGCCCGTCCACGCTCCCGTCCACGCGTCCGGAGGTCGTGCGCACGGCGAGCGCGTCCGACGTCATCGCGACCTCGAGCCCGGAGGGCGCGTCCACGAGCACCCCGCGCGCGCCCGCCGACGCCATCGTGAGCCCGAGGCCGACCGCCTGACCTTCCGGCGTCAGCGTCTTCGTGCCCGTGCCGCGGCCCGCGACCGCCCACACGGACAGCCTTTCGCCCGCCTCGTAGCGCCCGTAGGGGTAGAGGCCGGCCAGCGTCGTCTCGATCGCGCCGCGGCCCCAGAGCGCGCCGAACCCGTCCCCGTCGCTTCCGGCGGTCAGCGCGAAGGACGTGCCTGCAACCAGCTCGCGCGTCGAGACAGGTCGGGACCCGGGTTCGGGCCGTCCTCCGTCGCCTCCCCCTGCATCCACATGGCGAGCGTCTCGAGGCGCGCCTCCGCCTCGCGCTCCTCGGCCGTCCCGGGCCCTGCGCCGTCGAAGAGCCGCTGCCCTGCAAGCGTCGCCTCCACGTCGGCGGCGCGTTCTGCCGAGAGGCGGCCCTCGACGGCGTCGACGACATGGTCCGCCGCCGTGCGCCCGAACCGCGCAAGCCAGGCCCGGGGCATCAGGTCGTCATTGGTGATCGTCCCCGTCGCCGTGCCGTCCGCGATGTACGCGTTGCCGCCCGACGGGTTCGACAGCGTCACCGTCATCGTCTCGCTTTCCTCGTCGTGGTCGTCGTCAAGCACCGTGACGCTGAAGACCTTCGAGGTCTCGCCGGGCGCGAAGGTCTCGGTCCCGCTCTTCGCCTCGCAGTCGTCGCCCGCGAGCGCGCTGCCGTCCGAGGTCGCGGCCTGGACCGTCACCGTCGACGAGGACGCGCGCGAGAGCGTGATGGCGAACGCGAGCGCCGCCCCCGGCCCCTCGGCCGTCTCGGCGTCCGCCACCGACAGTGCCGGCGGGCCCAGGACCGTCGCCGTGACCGTCTCCGACAGCGGCTTGCCCCCGGGCGTGCAGATCGCCCCCGCTGCATTGCAGCTTCCCGTCGTCTCCGGCAGGCGCAGTGTCACCGCCCCGTTGCCCGACGGCCAGATTCAGAATGTCCACCGGTCGAACGACCAGGGCGCCGCCCGGTGCCTGCTCCCGACCGTGCCGCCGGTGACCTGGAGGGCGTCCGGGACCGCCTGGTTCTTGTCGAGCGTCTCGGTGCCGTCGAACACCGCCCCGCTGCTCAATACAAGACGCCTGATTGCATTCGGCAAGGAAGCGGAAGGCAAGAGCCCGCTCGAAGCGCAGGTGATCTTGAACCACAAGGACGCGATCGAGTTGCTCGTGGATGAGGCGGAGAAGATCGGGTTCAACCGGCAAACGATCCTGAACCTGCATGCCTCGCTGGCGAACAAACTGCTGGACGACCCGAGCGCCGCTGGCCGACTGCGCCGGATCACGGTCGAGATTGGAAGGTCGGTGTTTCATCCGCTGGACATCCCGCAAATTGTCGAAGATTGTTTCGACCAAGCACTGGCAACTGCCGACGCAATCGAGGAGCCGTTCGAGCAGGCACTCTTTGCAATGGTGCATCTGCCGTACCTGCAACCCTTCGACGACGTGAACAAGCGTGTCTCGCGCCTTGCGGCGAACATGTCCTTGATCAAGGCAAACCTGACACCGCTCTCCTTCGTTGAAGTGCCCGTCGATCTCTACGCGGAAGCGATGTACGCCGTATATGAACTGAAGCAGATCGATCTGCTGAAGGACGTCTTCATCTGGGCCTGCGAGCGGTCCGCCTCACGCTACGCCGCAGTCCGGCAATCGCTCGGCGAGCCGAATCCGTTCCGCCTGAAGCATCGCGACGCGCTGCGCGAAATCGTCAGGACAATGGTCATTGAGCAACTAGGCAGAATTTCTGCCGCCGGCCGCATCGAACGCTGGGCAAGAGAACATGTCGAAGCGGATGAACGAGACCGGTTCAGGGAAGTCGTCGAAGACGAAGTGCTTGGCCTTCATGAGGGCAACTTCGCCCGCTAAAAGATCAGGCCGCTGCAGTTCCGGGCGTGGCAGGAAGTCTGGAACGATCCGTCACGCGCCGATGGCCCGTTGCGAAGGTCAGCTGGCAGGCTCCGCCACCGCTCCTGAACGTCGAACCTCAATGGCGAGCGAATTCAGTCACGCCGCCGTCCTGACAACCGTTCCTAGGTGACTCGCCCGACAGGCGTTGACCCGACACTTCACCCCGCTACAGTCTCCCCCGGCAACGAGGAGACGGGCATGGACGGAGGCGGCAGGGCTGCAGGCGCCGAGGACTGGGGACCGTTCGGGCGGCCATTGTTCGACGATCCCTCGGCACTGGCACTGAGCCGCGTAGGTGTCGTCGACGTCGGTTCGAACTCGGTCCGCATGGTCGTGTTTGACGGTGCGGCTCGGTCTCCTGCGTATTTCTTCAACGAAAAGGTCATGGCCGGTCTCGGTACCGGACTGGCCGAGACCGGCTGCCTCAGCACCGAGGGACGGATCCGGGCAATGGCGGCCCTGCGGCGCTTCCAGGGCCTCGCCGAGGCAATGGGCCTGGAACCGCTGACGACAGTGGCCACCGCCGCCGTGCGCGAAGCAGAAGATGGACCCGATTTCTGCAAGGAGGTCCTTCGCGAGACCGGCCTCAAGCTCTGGGTGATTGCCGGTGAAGAGGAGGCGCGGCTCTCCGCGCAGGGAGTGCTTCTCGGCTGGCCCGGCGCATACGGCCTGGCCTGCGACCTCGGGGGCGCATCCATGGAACTGGCGGAACTGCGAGACGGGGTGGTCGGAAGAAGGCTCTCTTCGCAACTCGGCCCCCAGCGGCTGCGCGTCGTGAAGGGCGGCAAGAAGGGACTGGGCAGGTTTCTGAAGCAGCAGGTGGGCGCGCTTGCCGAGTCCATGGGTCCCCAGCGCGACCGGCTTTTCCTGGTCGGCGGATCCTGGCGGGCGATCGCGCGCATCGACATGGACAGGCGAGGCTATCCGCTGGCTGCGCTGCACGAATACCGGATGAGCCGGAAGGCGGTCTACAGGACAATCGAGTTCATCGAGGAAAGCGATTTGGAGGAACTGCGAATACGCGTCAGGCTGGGCGAAGCCCGCATGGAGCTGCTGCCGCTCGCGGCACAGCTCCTGAAACATCTCGTTCGCGAATTCAAGCCCTACGACATCGCGGTCTCCAGTTACGGCATACGCGAGGGAATGCTCTACGAACAGATGCCGCAGGCAATTCGCGACCGGGATCCGCTGATCGAGGCCTGCCGCTTCCACGAGGCCAAGGACGCGCGGATGCCGGGATTCGGCCGGCGACTCTATGACTTCGTGCTGCCGCTGTTCTCGGGACGCGGCGCCCCGGACAAGCGACTCATCAAGGCCGCGTGCCTCCTGCATGACGTGAGCTGGCGCGCCCATCCCGACTACCGTCACGAGGTCTCCTTCGAAGAGATCACGCGCGCAAATTTCGGGGGCATGACCCATCAGGAGCGCGTGTTTCTAGGTGTCGCGCTGTTGCATCGATACAAGAACAGTCGCGCGGACTCTCCCTTTCAGGACTTGCTCGACCTGGTCGGGGAGACTGACCTGCAATGGGCCGAGATTCTCGGAAAGGCCCTGAGATTCGGTGCAATGCTCACTGCGTCCGAAGACGACAAGATGGGAGCGCTCAGGTACTTTCCGAAGCGCAAGTGCCTGGAACTGCGCTTGGCACCGGGCACCCGCGACCTGTACGGCGAGGTCGCCGAGGCCCGCCTGAACTCCCTTGCCGGCGCCCTAGGCGGCGTGAAGGTCGTGGTCAAGGGCCGCTGAATCGCCGCGCATCAAGGCACGTCTGCCCGGCGATCGCCTGTCGGGCGACGGGTACCGGCCGCGAAGAGAAACTGGCCTGGTGCGGCTCCTACACGTCGAGGCACCAGCGCATGAGGGCCTTCTGGACGTGAAGGCGGTTCTCGGCCTCGTCGAAAATGACCGAGTGGGGACCGTCCATGACCTCGTCCGTTGCCTCTTCGCCTCTGTGGGCAGGCAGACAGTGCATGAACAGCGCGTTGGGCTTCGCACGTGCCATCAGTTCCGCGTTCACCTGATACGGCTCAAGCTGCTGCCTGCGACTTTCCTTGATCGCCGGGCTGTCGTGCATTGAGACCCAGGTGTCGGCCACGACGAGATCGGCCCCGGTCACGGCCTTGACTGGATCGGAATGCAAGTCGACGGAAGCGCCTCTGGCCCGCGCAAGCTCAACGAACTCCGCTTCAGGATGCAGGTCCTCCGGCCCCGTCACGACCATTTCGAACCCGAACTGCCCGGCGGCGTGCAGGAACGATGCACATACATTGTTGCCGTCTCCGACCCAGACCACTTTCTTGCCGGCGATGGGGCCGCGATGCTCTTCGAAGGTCATCATGTCCGCCATGACCTGGCAGGGATGCGTCCGGTTTGTCAGCCCGTTTATTACTGGCACTGTGGCATGGCGGGCGAGCTCAAGAAGAGACTCCTCCTCGAAAGTGCGGATCATCACTAGATCCACGTAGCGCGAAAGCACCCGCGCGGTGTCGGCGATGGTCTCTCCATGTCCGAGATGGATTTCACTGCCGGAAAGAATCAGCGTCCTGCCGCCCAATTGACGCGTTCCGACGTCGAACGAAACGCGGGTACGGGTCGACGGCTTCTCGAAGAGCAGCGCCACCATTCGACCCGCCAACGCCCGCGCATCGTCTTCCGCGCCCCTTGGACGACCAGCACGCGCGTCCTTCATCGCCTTTGCCTGATCGAGAATGCCGCGGAGATCTCCCGCGTCGATATTGTGGATGTCGAGAAAGTGTCTCATGTAGGTCGTGCCTGTTCGATCGTCGTTACGGTCACGCAGCCTTGGCCGCCGTCGCCGTCTTGTCCAGACGGGTCAATGCTTCAGCAATTTCGTCGTCGCCGATGGTCAGTGCCGGCAGGAGTCGAACCACGTTGTCACCTGCCGGAACCGTAATGATGCCGGCGTCGAAGCCGGCCTTGACGACGTCCGCATTTGGCACCTTGCACTTGATGCCGAGCATCAGCCCTTCGCCGCGAATGCCCTCGAACACGTCAGGGTGTTCCGCAACCAGCCCTTCGAGCTTCTGGCGCAGCAACCCCGCCTTGCGGTTCACTTCCGCAAGGAAGGCATCGTCGGCCACCGTCTTCATCACCGCGTTCCCGACCGCCATCGCAAGCGGATTGCCGCCATAGGTCGAGCCATGGGTTCCAACGGTCATGCCGGCGGCCGCATTCTCGGTGGCCAGCACCGCGCCAAGCGGAAAGCCGCCTCCTATTCCCTTGGCGATCATCATGATGTCCGGCGAGATCCCGGTCCGCTCGTGCGCAAAGAGCCTTCCGGTCCGCCCCATTCCGCACTGTACCTCGTCCAGGATCAGCAATGCGCCCATGTCGTCACAAATTTGACGAAGCGCCTTCAGGGACTCGTCTGGCAGGGGCACGATACCGCCTTCGCCTTGCACGGGCTCGACAATGATGGCGGCACACGAGTCCGCGGCCGCGGCGCGAACGGCATCGATGTCGCCAAACGGAACCTGCACGAATCCTGGCAGCAACGGACCAAATCCCTTGACCATTTTCTCCGCTCCCGATGCGGCGATGGCTGCGCTGGAGCGACCGTGAAAGCAGCCGTCGAACGCGATGATTTCGACACGTTCGGGCCGGTCATTCTCGCAATGGTACTTTCGGACCATCTTTACGGCCAGTTCGCAGGCTTCAGTACCCGAGTTCGTGAAAAACACGGTATCGGCAAAAGTCGCCTCGACAAGGCGATCCGCAAGTTCAACCTGTCCCGGGATTTCGTAGAGGTTGGAGACATGCCACAGAGCGTTCGCCTGTGACGTCAGCGCATCCACCAGCGTCGGATTTGCGTGACCGAGCAGCGTCACCGCGATCCCCGAACCCATGTCGAGAAAGCGTCGCCCGTCCGCCTCGAAGAGCCAGCTGCCTTCGCCCCGGACGAACTTGAGGGGCGCGCGGGAGTAGGTGGGCAAAATCGACGGTATCATCCGGTGTTCCTTTCGACAGATTTCTAGACGTGCCAATGGCAACTGGCCAAGTCAACAATGACGGAATTGGGCGTGCAGGTTCGGACGCTGACTTGGTTTCAGCGTCGGCGTCGGAGCGAATGGGCTGCTGCACACGTCATGGGCCGACACATATTCAACGCGCAAATCAAAGGAAAGAGAAAACTTGAAGCGGCAATGCAGAGCCTTGAGCTATCCGTGACACCAAGACTGACCATTGGCGCGGCGTAGGCGTGACGCTTCCGCCTGTCGCCGTTTTCCTGGACGCCGAACCAGGCAGAACCTCGTCGATCTGCAACTTCTCCTTGGTGCCTACGTCGACTCCGCCGGGAGTGGACACGGCTGCCTCGCGTGCAGCTCTTCAAAATTTCTGAATGGCTGGTGCCGGGCACTGCAAACGATAGTGCAGCCCGCCCTGACTCCCGCGAGCACGCGACTGCCAACCGAAGGCGGACACTTGCAACACGCACCCGCATCACTAGAATGGCTCCGTTCAAGCAATGCAGGAATTCCAGATGTCGTGGACTGACGAGCGCGTAGAAGGTCTCAAGAAGATGTGGGCGGAGGGCAAGTCCGCCAGCCAGATCGCCAAGGACCTGGGCGGCGTCACCAGGAATGCGGTCATTGGCAAGGTGCATCGCCTCGGGCTTTCCAACCGGGCGGGGGCGTCAGCACCCGCGCCTGAAAAAAAGCCTTCCCGCGCGTCCGCATCGAAGCCGGCAACGCGGACAAAGACCGCTCAAGTCCGCGTTGTGGAGGTCGCGGTCACCCCCCGGAAGCCCATTGTTCCGGCCGGACAGCCGCTGCCGCCGCAGCCTTCCGCGAACGAGATCAGTCCGGAGGCGCTCGAAAACGTCCGCAAGGTGGAAAAGACCGCAAAGAAGATCGGGCTCCTGGAATTGACGGAACGGACCTGCAAGTGGCCGATCGGGGATCCCGCAACCGACGAGTTCTGGTTCTGCGGCCTGGCTGTCCAGCAGGGCAAGCCATACTGCGAAGCCCATGTGGGTGTCGCGTTCCAGCCCATGTCCAACCGACGCGACCGTAGGCGATAGCCCCGCCGCGAAGGCCACTCACGAAAGTCCGGCTACCGAACCGCTTCTGACGCAAGTTTTCCGACAAGCGCCTCAAGCGCCCTCTGGTAGCCTTCGCCGATGAGGCGACCCTCCGGGTCGAATTCCTTCTGGGCGTGGGCGACCATCACCTCGGGACCTGTCAGGAGTCTCGGTTGAAAGGTGTTGAGTGCAAGCCGCAAGGCATACTGCGCGCGTGCACCGCCAGCCCTGCCAGCCGTCGCTGACATGATGGCCACCGGCTTGTCGCGCCATGGATTGCCTTCGCCCCGGCTCACCCAGTCCAGCGCGTTCTTGAGAACACCCGAAATCGACTGGTTGTACTCCGGCGTGGCAATGGCCACGGCATCCGCTGCTTCAATCTGCCGCTTGATGCGCGTGGCCGCCTCGGGAATGCCTTCCGCAACTTCTACGTCGCCGTTGTAGAGCGGCATGTCGAGGTCAGCCATCACGGTCGCCCCCGACCAATGCTGTCCGGCAGCGACAAGAAGCTTGCGGTTGAACGAACCCTGGCGCAGCGCGCCGCAGATGAGGAGAAGAGTTGACATGCGTGCAAGACGATCCAGTTCGTCATTCGAGCCGCGATATATTCTCTCGACACGCCGAAGCAAAGGGTGCCTTGTTCTACCGATTCTTGTCGGCAGGATAAGTCCCGAGGACGTGAAGCAGCGAAGTGAAGTATGCGAGCTCCTCCAGCGCCAGCTTGACCGGCTCGTCATCGGGGTGACCCTCGATGTCGGCGTAGAACTGGGTTGCTGAAAACGAGCCGTCAACCATGTAGCTTTCCAGCTTGGTCATGTTGACGCCGTTCGTGGCAAACCCGCCCATGGCCTTGTAGAGCGCCGCCGGGATGTTGCGGACCCGGAACACGAACGTCGTCATCATCCTCTCGTCCCGGCGCGAAACATCGGGTTCGGCCGACATGATCAGAAAGCGCGTCGTGTTGTGGTCCTCGTCCTCGACATCGCTGGCAAGAACTTCGAGCCCGTAGACTTCCGCCGCGAGTTCCGACGCCAGCGCCGCATCTTCGGGGTTGCCATGCGCCGCCACTTCGCGGGCCGCACGCGCGTTGTCGGGACTTGCCTTGCCCTCGATTCCGCGTTCGCGAAGAAAACGTGAGCATTGCGGCAACAGCACGAGATGGCTGTGGGCGCGCTTGACCTGGTCGAGACTTGCGCCCGGCACGCCAAGGAGATTGATGCGGACACGGACAAAGGCCTCGTGCACGATGTGAAGCCCGCTTTCCGGCAGCAGGCGATGAATGTCCGCGACCCGCCCGTAGGTCGAATTCTCGACCGGAAGCATCGCCAGCTCGGCCTCACCCGCCCTTACCGCCTCGATGACGTCCTCGAAGGTCCGGCAGGGCAAGGGTTCCATTTCCGGCCGGGTCTCGCGGCAGGCCTGATGGGAATAAGCGCCAGGCTCTCCCTGAAATGCGATGCGTCCCGACATGTCCTCAACTCCCAGGTGCGGCAACAAAGCCCACAGGCTGTGCGTCTTAACCCTTGAACGGCACCAATGGAAGCGGATAGACAGCTGCGAGAACCAGACGAGACGGGACAAGACATGCTCGACACCATGACCATGACAAAGATCGTGGGCGGCCTCTGCGGCACGTTTCTGATCTTCCTGCTCGGCGGGTTCGGCGCCGAATTCATCTACCACAGCGCAGGACATGGCGGTGACGATCATCACCAGGCCTACGTGATCGACACCGGCGCAATTGACTCTCACGGCGACCAGGAGGACGTCGCCGAAGTGAACTTTGCCGAAGTCTACGCCGCCGCGGATGCCGCAGCAGGCGAGAAGCTCTTCAGACAATGCAAGGCCTGCCACAGCCTGGAAGACGGAAAGAACGGCACGGGTCCGAGCCTGTACGACATCGTTGACCGGTCCGTGGCAACCGTGGACGGATTCAACTATTCGGGCAAGCTCGTCGCCGTTGTCGACACCTGGACGCCAGAGAACCTGAGCGGCTTCATCGAGAGCCCGAGAAAGTTCGCGCCCGGCACGAAAATGTCCTACAAGGGGATGTCCAAGGCAACGGACAGGGCCGACCTGATCGCCTGGCTCAGCACCTTAGGCCAGTAGGCCGGCGCGCGACTTCAAGACCATTCGATCCCCGCCGGATGACCGGGGAGAATTGCGTACGACCGAACGAGTGACGGTACCGGGGCCGCGCTTCCGCACACGGCATCCTCACCAACAAGTCAGCAATTATTGCTTGAACGATCATCACTTCCAAATTTAGGTAGTGTGCGACAAAAGATATTCGCATTCTGAATTCTGTACGGAGTAGCTGACATGCCCCGAAACGCCCCCCGCACATCCGATCTGCCGAACTTACGCCGAGCGTGCCTTGGCTTGGCCGGCATGTTCTTGCTGTTTCCTCCGCAGGTCTCGCTTGCCGACGAGGCCGAGAAGATCATCGTCAGTCACGGCTTCAACGAGTATGACGAACTCAAATACGCGCCCGACGACCCGCACCTGGACTACGTGAACCCGTACGCGCCCCTGGGCGGCGAAATCAGCATCGCAACGATCGGAACATTCGACAGCATGAACCCTTACGCGACCGGCAGGGGCAGCTGGGGCGCTCTTTCGACAATCGGCTACGAAGACATCATGGAGACGACATCCGACGAGGTCGGCTCCTACTATTGCCTGCTGTGCGAAACCATCGAGTACCCGGAAAGCGAAAGCTGGGTGATCTTTCACCTGCGTGACGACGTGGCCTTTTCGGACGGCACGCCGATGACGGCGGAGGACGTGCTGTTCACGCACGAGTTGCTGGTCGAGCAGGGAACCCCCTCCTATGCCAACTACATCAAGCAGGTCATAGCGGAGTCAGAAATCCTCGACCCGTACACGATCAAGTTCACCTTCGCCGAGGATGTCCCCAAGAAGGGGCTGATCACGCAGATGGGCTCGCTGCCCGTCTGGTCCAGGAAATGGTACGCGGAGACGGGCGCGCGCCTGGACGAAAGCCGACTGGAAATCAGCCCGGGAACCGGCGAGTACATGCTGGACAGCCTCGATGTGGGGCGAAACATCGTCTACAGCCGAAACCCCGACTATTGGGGCGCGAACCACTACCTGAGGAAGGGCCGCGGCAACTACGACCGCATCCGGGTCGAGTATTTCGGCGACAGTTCGGCCGCCTTCGAGGCATTCAAGGCTGGCGAGTACACGTTCCGGCAGGAAAACAGCTCGATCAATTGGGCAACGCTCTACGACTTTCCCGCGCTGGAGAAGGGCTGGGTGAAGCGAGAGACCTTGCCGGACGGCTCGTTGCCCGGAGCCACCGGCTTCGTGTTCAACATGCGTCTCGACAAGTTCCAGGACCGGAACCTGCGCCTGGCGCTCGGCCACATGTACAACTTCACCTGGACGAACGACAATCTGCAATATGGCCTCTTCAAGCAGCGCGAGAGCTTCTGGGAAAACGATCGCCTGAAAGCGTCGGGCCTGCCCGAAGGACGTGAACTGGACCTTCTGGAGGAATTTCGTGATCAGCTGCCACCGGAAATCTTCGCCGAACCGGCGTATCTGCCGCACGAAAGTGGCGAAAAGCCCCTCGACCGGCAAAACCTTAGGAAGGCCCTGCGTTTCATGGAGGCTGCCGGATACAGTTCTGGCGACGACGGCCTGCTGCGCGATTCGCAGGGTGAAACGCTGGACGTCGAACTTCTTGAGGATACGCAGGCATTTGATCGCATCCTTCTGCCCTATGTTGAGAACCTGAAGACCCTCGGCGTGAACATCACCTACAACCGGATCGACCCAAGCCAGTACCAGAGCCGACGACAGGAAAACGACTTCGACATGCGATTCACCGGCTACCCGAGCGGACTGGTCGAAGGCTCGGGACTCACGCAAAAATACGGGTGCGAGGACCGGGATGACATCTTCAATCCTGCCGGGTACTGCAATCCGGTCGTGGACGTGCTCGCTGACAGGATTCTCGAGGTCGAGACCTATGACGAACTCGCGGCCCATGTCCGTGCCATCGACCGGATCATGCGGCATGACTATTTCGTCGTGCCTGTCTGGACGCTGCAGGAAAACTGGGTCGCTTACTTCGACATGTTCGAATACCCTGAAAACCTTCCCGAGTTCGGGCTGGGGCACCTGGACTACTGGTGGTTCAACGCCGAGAAGGCCGAGGCGCTCAGGGCGGCGGGTGCGCTGAGGTAGACCGCCCATGGGTCCATACATTCTGCGTCGGCTGCTGCTGATCATCCCGACATTGTTCGGAATCATGTTGATCAACTTCACGCTGACTCAGTTCGTGCCGGGCGGTCCGATCGAGCAGATCCTTGCGCGTCTCGAAGGATCCGGTGACGTCTTCGAGTCATTCTCCGGTGGGGCTGGCGATGTCGATGTCAGAATCGGTTCGGATGCCAGCGATTCCGGCTACGTTGGCGCCCGCGGCCTGCCCAAGGAGTTCATCGAGGAACTTGAACGCGAGTTCGGTTTCGACAAGCCGGCGCATGTCCGTTTCTTCAACATGATGTGGAACTACCTGCGCTTCGACTTCGGCGAGAGCTATTTCCGCTCGATATCGGTCGTCGACCTCGTGATCGAAAAAATGCCCGTGTCGATCACCTTGGGCCTGTGGTCGACCGTGTTCGCCTATCTCATCTCCATTCCGCTCGGCATCCGGAAGGCGGTGCGGGACGGTTCGAGCTTCGACACCTGGACTAGCGGCCTGATCATCGTCGCCTATGCAATTCCGGGATTCCTGTTCGCCATCCTGCTCTTGGTCCTTCTTGCCGGCGGAACATACTTCCAGTGGTTCCCTCTGCGAGGACTGACCTCGGAAAACTGGGACGAGCTTTCCGTTCTGGCAAAGCTCGTGGACTACTTCTGGCACATCACGCTGCCCGTCACCGCTTCATCGATCGGAGGTCTCGCGACACTCACGCTCCTCACGAAGAACTCCTTCCTGGACGAGATCAAGAAGCAGTACGTGATAACCGCCAAGGCCAAGGGCCTGAGCGAAGGGCGCGTGCTCTACGGGCACATCTTTCGGAACGCCATGCTGATCGTCATCGCGGGCTTTCCGAGCGTGTTCATCGGCATCTTCTTTGGGTCGTCGCTGATCATCGAGACGATCTTCTCGCTCGACGGGCTGGGACGACTCGGATTCGAGGCAGCGGTCGCGCGGGACTACCCGGTGATCTTCGGGACTCTCTTCGCCTTCGGGCTGGTTGGACTTCTTGTCGGGATCCTTTCGGACCTCATGTACGTCTTCGTCGATCCTCGCATCGACTTCGAGCGGCGGGAGGTCTGAAGATGATGGAACTCCAGCACGGGACAAGGCGTCCATGGCTTTCCCCGCTGAACCAGCGCCGCTGGCGAAACTTTCGGCGCAACCGGCGCGGTTTTTGGTCACTCTGGATTTTTTGTGCGCTCTTCGGCTTGAGCCTCTTTGCCGAGTTCCTGGCCAACGACAAGCCGATCCTGCTCAGGCACAAGGGCGAATACTACATGCCCATCTTCAACTTCTACCCGGAAACGACGTTCGGCGGCGATCTCCCGATCGAGGCGCAGTACCAGTACGATGACATTGCCTGCCTGATCATTTCGGGCGGCGTGATCGACTGTTACGACGATCCCGAAGGCATACTGGCCGAGATCGAGGAAAGCGGCACGGCGCTCGGCCAGCACGTCGAAAAGGGCTGGATGATCTGGCCCGTGATTCCCTACCGCTTTGACACGATCGTCGACATTCAAGGTGCCGCCCCGTCCGCCCCAAATGCGAACAACTGGCTCGGAACGGACGACACGAAGCGGGACGTGGTGGCGCGCGTCATCTACGGGTTCCGGCTGTCGATCCTGTTCACCTTGATCGTAACGGCCGCCGGCAGCGTGATCGGAATCATTGCAGGCGCCGTGCAAGGCTATTTCGGCGGCTGGCTGGACCTGGTCTTCCAGCGCCTTCTGGAGATCTGGTCTTCGACACCCTCGCTCTACGTGATCATCATCATGTTCGCGATCTTCGGGCGAAGTTTCTGGATGCTCGTCTTTCTCACGGTGCTGTTTGGCTGGCCGGCCCTCGTCGGCGTCGTCCGTGCCGAATTCCTGCGGGCACGGAACTTCGAGTATGTTCGCGCCGCGCAGGCGCTTGGGGTCTCAAACCGGACCATCATGTTCCGGCACCTGCTTCCGAACGCCATGGTCGCGACCGTTACGTTTCTGCCGTTCATCATTACGGGCGCGATTTCCACGCTGGCCGGCCTGGACTTCCTGGGCTACGGCCTGCCATCCTCTGCGCCATCGCTCGGCGAACTGACGCTTCAGGCGAAGCAGAACCTGCAGGCGCCTTGGCTCGGGTTCACGGCATTCTTCACGTTCGCGATCATGCTCTCGCTGCTGATTTTCATCTTCGAGGGCGTGCGCGACGCCTTCGATCCCAGGAAGACCTTCACTTGAGCGATCCGTCAGTACAATTGTTGGCTGCGGTGTCGGGCGCGCGAAACGGCCGCGGGTTGCCGCCGCATCCACCTTCAATGCCCCCCTCGAGGAGCACACGCCCGTGAGCGCCGTGATGCAGGTGCGGAACCTGAACGTGACCTTCCGGCAGGAGGGCGCGGAAACCCGCGCAGTGCGGAACGTGAGCTTCGACATCGAGCGAGGAGAAACCGTGGCCCTGGTCGGGGAAAGCGGTTCCGGCAAGTCCGTGACCGCCTTGTCGACCGTCTCGCTCCTGCCTGAAAGCGCGGAAATCACCGGTTCCGTCACTTACGAAGGCGCCCAGATATCCGGTGCCAGTGAGGCAGAACTGCGACGGGTCCGCGGCAATGACATAAGCTTCATCTTCCAGGAGCCGATGACGTCGCTCAACCCGCTGCACACGCTGGAAAAGCAGCTGACGGAATCGATCCGGCTGCACCAAGGGCTGACGGGCGGTGCCGTTCGGGCCAAGATTCTCGAATTGCTTCAGAGGGTGGGAATTCCAGATCCGGAAGAACGGCTGAAGAGCTACCCGCACGAGCTGTCCGGCGGGCAGCGGCAGCGGGTCATGATCGCAATGGCCCTCGCGAACGGGCCAAACCTCCTGATCGCCGACGAGCCCACGACGGCACTGGACGTCACGATCCAGGCGCAGATCCTGGAACTGCTGGCCAAGCTCAAGGAGGACGAGGGCATGTCCATGCTCTTCATCACCCACGATCTTGGCATTGTGCGCAGGTTCGCCGACAGGGTCTATGTCATGAAGGACGGCGAGATCGTCGAGCAGGGCGAGACCGGTGCGTTGTTCGAAAACCCGAGGCACCGATACACGAGGGAACTCCTGTCGGCGACGTCAGCGGGCGTTCCCGACCCCGTGCCCCCGGGTGCGAAGACCGTGGTCGAAACGGACAGCCTGCGCATCTGGTTTCCGATCAAGCGCGGGCTCCTGAGACACACGGTCGGTCACATCAAGGCGGTGAATGCCGCGACGCTTTCGGTGCGCGCCGGCGAGACCCTGGGAATCGTGGGCGAGAGCGGCTCGGGCAAGACGACGCTGGCGCTGGCGATCCTGCGCCTGATCTCATCGGAAGGTCCCGTCGTCTTGATGAATCGCGAGATCCAGAAACTGAACTCGAAGAAAATGCGGCCGCTGCGGTCCGAAATGCAGATCGTGTTCCAGGATCCCTATGGGTCGCTCTCGCCCCGAATGTCTGTCGAGGAGATCATTGCGGAGGGTCTGGCGATCCACCCGGTGGATTCCGATCTCGATCACCGCTCCATGGTGACCGAAATCATGGGAGAGGTGGGCCTGGATCCGGCGACGATGCATCGCTATCCGCATGAGTTTTCCGGTGGCCAAAGACAGCGGATCGCCATTGCACGGGCGATGATCCTGAGACCGAAGCTCCTGATGTTGGACGAACCGACATCCGCTTTGGACATGACCGTCCAGGTACAGATCGTCGAATTGCTCCGGAACCTGCAGAAACGGCACAAGCTGGCCTACCTGTTCATCAGCCACGACCTGAAGGTCGTGCGTGCACTGAGCCACAAGGTGATTGTCATGAAGCGCGGCGATGTCGTGGAACAAGGCGACGCAGCGCAGGTCTTTGACAATCCGCAAACCAACTACACGCGGCAGTTGATGGCGGCCGCATTCGACGTCAAGGCCATTGGCCAGGCATGAATTGCAATGGAGGCGTGACCCCTGCGGCACGTCATTCCTATGCCGCCGCCGTGTGGCCAAGAGTCTGAACGCAGGGGCGCCATCCCAGGTTTCCTTGGCAATCCGCGCGGGACCTTGTCCGGCCGTTCGTCAGCCATCTTGAAGGATTGGCGGGCATCGCCTGGCGAATGAGCGCACGTGTCGACCATGAAGCCCGCCACGAGAGGCCGACTCCAGGAACTGGTGAACCAGAACATCACGCCGCGCCAACCCGGCATGGCCGTGCCAACATGAGGCAGGTCACGAATCTCTTCGTGACGGCAAGGCACCGACTTTCCAGCGGATGCCACGTCTTGCCGATCTCTTGGGGTCGAAACCTGGAATGTCGACGGGATACAAGCCACGTAGTGCGCGAGTTGCGGCAGTCGGGATCGGCGTGCCACGCTGCCTGCCAGTTTGAAGTTTGCCTCGACCGCAAGGCAATCGTCGGCTGGCAAAATTCTGCAACTCGGGAGTGTTCGTCCGAAGGGTGATCAGTTATTGAACCATGACTATACGGTGACGCGGCGCGGCGTCGGAATGCGGCACCCGGTGCAGCGTCCCGGATTTTCCTTGCCGATCGAGGTCGAACACAGCATGCGAATGACCGACACGACAGCCAGCGGGAATCGGAAGAAATGGTAGATCCGATCGCTTGGTACGATGCCAATGCCGAGGCAGTCGTGACGCGGTATGAAACGGTTCTTTCGGAAGAGGTCCACGACTGGTTGCGGGACCTGCTGCCCCAGGGTACGGCTTCAGTGCTCGACATAGGCGCAGGCAGCGGTCGTGATGCTGCGTGGCTGGCCGCCAATGGTCATGATGTGGTCGCCGTCGAACCGTCCGCGTCCATGCGGGCTGCCGCCGCTTCCCTGCATGATGACCCAGCCATCAACTGGATCGATGATCGTCTGCCAACACTGGGCGTGGTCTCGCGATCTGGCCTGTCGTTCGACCTGATACTCCTGAGTGCCGTGTGGATGCATATGCCGGAGAATGACCGGCGTCGTGCATTTCGAAAGTTGATCAATCTGCTCAGGCCTGGAGGCCTGATGGCGATCACCCTGCGCATTGGCCCGAAAGACCCTGAACGGGGGTTCCACTCCGTCGCTCCGGAAGAGGTCGAAGCACTGGCCAGGGATCACGGAGCGCTTGTCGAGAAACACGTGGAGGCAATGGACCTGCTGGGCCGGCATGACGTCCGTTGGGCCCAAATGGCGATCAGGTTGCCAGACGATGGCACCGGAGCGCTTCCGCTGCTCCGGCACGTCATCCTGAATGATGACAAGAGTTCAACCTACAAGCTGGCCTTGCTTCGCGCACTGTCTCGCGTGGCCGATAGTGCCGCCGGATTTGTCCGCCAAACCGATGTCGATCATGTTGCCGTACCGTTCGGGTTGATTGCCCTCAACTGGATCCGGCTGTTCAAGCCACTGCTGTCGGCGGGCCTTCCGCAAAGCCCGACCAATGTCGGCCTGGACCGCCTCGGCTTCGTCAAGCAGGCTTACCGCAAACTTGACGACGTCTCGCATCTCGACATGCGAGTGGGCATGAGATTTCCGAGCGAGCTTTCTGCTGTCCTTCACCAGGCGTTGAAAGATGCTGCCAATACCATCGAGAGAATGCCCGCGACCTACATGACCTATCAGGGAGGGGGCCAGGTATTTCCGGTGACAAGGCCCCACAGGCAGTTACGTCCGAAATCGATACATCTCAACCAGGAATACCTGTTCAGCTTTGGCGAAATGCTTGTTCCCAGGCATCTCTGGCAAAGTCTGCAGCGTTTTGGCGCGTGGATCGAGCCAGCCATCGTCGCCGAATGGGGTCGCCTCATTCGGGGCTACGCTTCACGCCAAGGCAAACAGGTTGACGACGGGGCGATGGCAGTCGCCATGACGTGGGATGAGCCTAACCGGGACGTAAGTCTGGCGCGTAAACGGGCATTGGAAATGTCGGCCAACGGGAACCTGTATTGCGTCTGGAGCGGCAGGCGCCTGGACGACAAAAGTCTCGATGTAGATCATTGCCTTCCATGGATAGTGTGGCCTTGCGGCGATCTCTGGAACCTCATGCCAGCCCACCGGACAGTGAACCAAAAGGAAAAGCGTGCTCACCTGCCGGGTGATCGCCTGCTTCGATCGGCCCAGGACCGAGTGTTGAACTGGTGGGGGCCAGCGTACGCGGAAGGCGTGCCGACGATCTCCGATCGATTCTGGCTTGAGGCAAACTCAAGCCTTCCCGGCATCCGCGCCGCGAAAGGAACGCTGGACGACGTCTTTGATGCTGTTTGTCTTCAGAGGATGCGGCTGAGGTGTGACCAGCAAGTTCCCGAGTGGGCGGGAGAGAAGTACATTTGAACTCCCTGGACGATCTTGCCTTGCCTACTTGGACCGCAGGCTGCTGCCGACAAGCAGAGAAGACCGCCATGTCACTGCTGGTATCCCATTCGGGCCTACAATCTCGCTTACTGTCGGCGTCGCCAACCATGATATTGGCCGACGTATCCTGACAGGATACAAAACAGGCAAACGGGTGTTTCCGAGAGTGTGCGTGACCTGACTCTGCTGTTTGCAAGACGTTGAACCTGCTGATCCCGAAGATCCTGCCATGATGACCGCTATTCAACCTCGCTTTCTCAGGCGTGCGCATTTGAGGAGGCAATCCGATGATGAAGGGCGCGAAATGAAAACTGATCGAGGGCCTGATGGCCCGAGAGCCGGGGAAACGCATTCCCAAAGAACTGGTCAGGCGCGCAGAACAGCACATTGCGATTCTGGACGCGGCGACTTCGCTGAACGATCTGGCGACACCGCCCTCCAACAACCTGAAGAAACTGTCTGGCGACCGACGGCACCAGCACGCGATCCGGATCAACCGGCAGTGGCGCATCTGTTTCAGATGGGACGGAACTGATGCCCATGACGTTGAAATCGTAGGGGATTCTTATGAGCCGTCCATTGTCAAGCCCTCTTCCGTTGCCGCTTCGAGGC
>VXSG01000101.1 GCA_009838075.1 Boseongicola sp. SB0665_bin_10
GTCGGCCTCTACGTCGACCCGCCCGACCACGCGGTGGTGCTTTCGGTTGACGAGAGTGAGCGCGTGAACGCCACTGGTTCGAGTGAGCGCGCGAACCAGATCCAGGCGCTCGGGCGGACGCAGAGGCCCCTGCCCATGAAGCCGGGCCATGCCGAGACGAGGACGCACGACTGCAGGCGGAACGGCACGACATGCCTCCTCGCGGCCCTCGACACCGCCACCGGCAAGGTCGTCGGCCAGACGGTCGAACGGCACCGCTCGGCGGAGTTCCTCGCCTTCCTCGACCACGTCGCCGAGGGGATCGCGCCAGGAACCCAAGTGCACGTCATCCTCGACAACGTTTCGTCGCACAAGTCGGCCGAGGTCCACGAGTGGCTGAAGGGCCGTCCCGACTGGACGTTCCACTTCACCCCGACCTCGGCGTCCTGGATGAACGCCGTCGAGGGGTTCTTCTCGAAGCTGGCGAGGCAGAGGCTGAAGGACGCGGTCTTCGACTCGCTTGACGAGTGCATCGCGGCGATCGAGGGCTGCATCGAGCATCACAACGCCAGCGACGCCCGCCCGTTCCGCTGGAGCAGGAAGCCTGAGGACCTCGTCGAGGCGTGGAAGCGAGGGCATCAGAAGCTTGACGAAATGGCATCAAATGAATGAATCAAGCCACTAGCGCGATCTCGTGGCGACCATCCCGAGCGGAACGCTATCGGTTCTTGCGATCGACGGCCATAAGCAGGGCGGGGAGCAGCAAGAGATCGGCGACAAGCGCAAAAGAGATCGTGACCGCCACCAAGACGCCAAGAGTCCAGCTTGGTTCGTAGCCCGACGAGGCGAACACCAGAAAGCCGGCCGTCAGAATGGCGGTCGTGGCCCACAACGCCGGTCCCACGGCGCGAAACGTGGCACGAACCGCCTCCGGCGATGACAGGCCCTGCTGACGGCCGCTCATGTATTTGGAGACAAAGTGAATGGTATCGTCGACGATGATGCCGATGGCGACCGCGACCACCACGGATGCACCGAGCCCGATCTCGCCGGAAAGGTATCCCCACAGGCCGAACGTCATTGCCGCGGGAACGAAATTGGGCACCAGGCAGATCAGTCCGACACGGATGTTTCGGAAGACCAGGAGCAGGATCAGCGAAATGAGGCCCGTGGCAAGAATCGTGCCCCTCAGCATGCTTTCGACGTTCCTGTCCGACAGATGGGCGGAGATCATCGTGAAGCCCGAGGCCGGGCCCGCGAGATCGGGCGCGTTGGCCTGCAACCAGGCCTGGGCGCGCGCGTCGATGTCGAGGTGGTCCTTGGTGGACGTGTCATCCAGCGCCACCGTCATTCGCGTCGCCGACTTCGCGATGTCAATGCGGTCGTTCAGGTCAGCGCCAAAGGGCAGCGAAAACTCGTAGAGCAACAGCAGTTGGGCGGCAAGGTCGGGCTCCTCCGGTATTCGGTAGAACGCCGGGTCATCCCCGTGCAAGTTCTTGTTGACGCGCTTCATGATGTCCGGAAAGGCCTGGACGTGACGCACTTCGGGCTGGGTGCGGTACCAGTCCGCGAAGGCGTCGACCTTGCGCAGGTATCCAGGATCGGTGATGCCGCCCTCGGCCCCGGAACCCAGCGAGTAGTCGAGCCGGTCCAGACCGGTCAGGTTCTCGACGATGAATTCCGTATCCGTTCGGAAGGCATAGCGTTCGTCGAAGTGATGCAGCCAGTTGTCGCTCGCCTCGTTCCGGGGGAGGCCCGACGCCAGCGCCACGACCACAAGAAGCCCGGACCAAAGAATGGGCTTGCGACGGACGACGACAAGGTCTCCCAGGCGCTCGAAGAAGCCCGCGCGGCCGGCACCGGAGCGGGGAGCGCGCAGCGGCAGGATCGAAAGCAGCGCCGGCAGAAGCGTTACGGAATAGAAGAACGTGAACAGCACGCCAAGGGCCACCAGATTGCCGAGAACGTGAAACGGCGGCGAGTTCGACGTGTTCAGGCTGAGGAACCCGATCGCGGTCGTGGCGGATGTCAGGAACACCGGATACATGTTTTCGCGAAGCGAGGCCGAGAGCGCCGCGTTCCTCTCCAGGCCTTCGCGCATGCCGGCCTGCGCCGTGGTCACGATGTGAATTGAATGGGCGACACTCACGGCCATGACGATGATCGGCACGCTCGCGCTGATGGGCGTGAGCATCGTGTGGAACCACCCCGCGACCCCGACGGCCGTCAGAACGACGAACACGACAACGACAGCCACGGCCGCGGCCGCGTATGCGGATCGCAACAGAAGGGCCGCGATGGTCATGACGACGAAAAACACGACGGGGATGAGGCTCTCCGCATCCTCTCCGGCGTCGGCGAATGTCTGGTTCAGGATCACGTTGCCGGTCAGGTGGAACGAAAGGTCCGGATGCACCGCCCTGGCCTCGTCGAGCAGCCCTCCGAGAAAGCCCGAGATTTCAGCCCACGCGGGCTCCTCGGGCTCGGACAGGATGAAGTCGACGACCAGCGCGGCCACATGTCCGCCCTCGGCAACCAGCTGTCCGACCAGTTCCGGCTCGTTGAGGGCGATTGTCCGGATCCGGTCGAGGTCAGCGTCGCTCAAGGACGCCGCGCCTTCGACCAGGGGTGCGATCGTGAGATCGTCCTCGATCGCTTCGCTATGGAAATAGTTGGTCAGCGAGGCGACCCGGACCGAATGCGGCGTCTGCCAAGCGGCCTCGGTCAATTCCTCGACCGCTCCGAGCGCCTCACGGGTGAAGACCGATCCTTCCTTGGGCGCGACGGCAATCAGCGCCGACCGTGACGCGGCATACGTCTCCTGCAGCTTGTCGAACTCGAGAAGGTGGGGGTTGTCCGCGCCGAAAAGCACGCGATAGCTGCCCGAAACGGTCAGGCCGGGCAAGCCCGCCGACGCCGCGAGCATGACCAGCGCGGCGATCGCGAGAACCAGCCAACGGAAGCGCAGAACGAAGACGATGTAACGATCCAGAAGCGCGCGCGTCATCGCCCCGACTCGCTCGGACGCACTGGCGCCCGGAAATTGGCCGGTTCGGTCATTCCCGACCCAAATTGCCCAAGACGGGTCCCGAATGCGCCGCTCGCGTTGCCGCGTCCAATGCCAACCGGTGATTGTGGTCCGCCCGACGCCGGTCCGGAAAACCACGCCTGGCGGCGCGCAAGGCGTTGGCGCCCATGACGCTCCAATGGATTGGGAGCCGTTTCGGGTTCACGGATATGTGCCAACGACTCGACCAAGATACAATCCTTCCGAAATTTCGTATCCGGCTTGCGGAACGACGGCAAGCCGTTTCGTACGGCAGGCTGCCCAGCCTGTGGATCCATGCCGTGAAACTCTCCTGCCGCCGAGGCGGCGCCCGTCGTGGGCAAGGCCATCCGCAAACCGCCGTTGGCCCGTGGCGCGGTCCGGGCCCGCAGGTGACCTGCCGAAATCCTGGCAACGAACGTCAAGGTGCGTCGTTGCAGGTGCGGGCACAGGCTGCCGAACCGGACCGCGACGCGTCAGGGCGGGCGCGCGGCATGACGCTGGCACGCCCGTCCCGGGTCGAGGATTGCGTGGCGGAGCGGCGCGGTCCGGAAAAACCGCTTGCAACGCGCGCCACGCTCTGCAAATTCGTGATGCAGCAGGGTTTGCGTCGTGTCCGGGCCGCAGGATTGACCGGAAGACAGGAATCCGTTCTTCCTCGCCGCCCTCACTGCCAGGAATTGCCCTCGCTGCGGGGAAAAAGGGCAGACATGCGATCCAGAGTGGAGTTGGGGATGTGACCATGGCGAACCGGCTGATCCGTGCCACAGCATTGCTGTGGGCGCTGCTTTCCCTCGTGCCGGGGTCGGCAGATGCCGAATCCTGGCTTTCCGACCGGATGGACGTGTTCGGGAAGGTTTCGGCGGAAACCCGGATCTTCCCGGAATCCGGGGCGCATCCCGGACAAGGGTCGCATGCAGGCGGCCTCAGCATGGAAGCCACCGCCTATATCGAGGGCGACGGCGGCAACAGCTTCACGATAACGCCCTTCCTGCGCTTCGATGCCGGGGACCCGGAACGTACGCATGCCGACCTGCGGGAAGCCTACTTTCTCACATACGGCGATGCAGGCGACGGCGAATGGGAACTGCGGCTGGGCATCGACCGGGTCTTCTGGGGCGTCGCCGAGGCGCGGTCGCTGGTGGACATCATCAACCAGACGGACCTGGTCGAGCATCCGAACGCCAAGACCAAGCTTGGTCAACCGATGGCGCATTTGACCCTGTCAGGGGACTGGGGGGTGCTTGAACTGTTCGGGCTGACCGGACATCGAAAGCGTACCTTTCCAGGCGAACAGGGCCGGTTTCGTGGACTCCCGGTCGTCGACAACGATCGCGCCACCTACGAATCCGCAGACGAGGAATGGCATGTCGATCTCGCGGGCCGTTACAGCAACAGTTTCGGACCGCTGGACATCGGGCTGAGCGTGTTCGACGGCACAAGCCGCGAGCCCACCTTCGCACCGGTTGTCGTGAACCAGGCCCCGCCCCTCGCGGTCCTGGCGCCGCATTACGAGCAAATTCGCCAGTTCGGGCTGGATGCCCAGATCACGACGGGGCCGGTGCTGCTCAAGCTGGAAGCGATCCGTCGGACCGGCGGGCGGAACCGGATGTTGCAGGAGGAGGACTACACCGCCTCGATCATTGGAGGCGAGTACATCGTCAACGGACCATGGGACACCAATTCCGACTTGAGCCTGTTTGCCGAGTGGCTCCGCGACGATCGGGGGCGCAACGCAACCGATGCGCTCGCAAATTCCGTCTTCCTGGGCGCGCGCCTCGGCTTGAACGACGAGCACGGGACTGATTTCTTTCTCGGGGTCCTCGACTCCCGTGAAACCGACAGCCGCGTCTTCAATGCCGAGTTCAATCGTCGACTCTCGGACAACCTTTCGCTGCACGTGGAATCGATCGCTCACCTGGAGTTTGAAACGGACGAGACCGTCCGCGACACAAGTCGTGACAGCTTCATCGGGATCAGCCTGGAATACAATTTCTGAAAGCGCGGCCGTCGCTGGTTGAATTGCTGAAGCAGTCGTAGCTCTCAAGCCACCCAAGACGCCTGTTCTTCAATGAACCGCGCGACACCACTCGCATGGTCGGTCCGTGCAATGCAAGCTGGCAACCTGCAGCGTGGATCTGTTCTGACGTTGCGCGCGGTCTCGAGAGGTCCGTGAACGGCTCCGACCCTCCTTCGGTCTCGTTTCGAGGCGTGATATCGGCCTCCGGGCGGCCTGGGGCGCCCTGAAGGAGATGACGCAGGACAGCCCGGAACGAAAGGCCGCGTTCGACTGGCTGAAGGGCCTGATCAAGGCCGGCGACGCGGCGCTGGCCATCGAGGAACTTGTTCCGCACGGGAGCCGCTGCGAGGCGGTCGCGGCGTTCGTGCGCTCCTGCCGGGCGAACCTTTGCCGGATGCGCAACGGCGAATGTCGCCGACGCGGAATTCCATCCGGTTCCGGAATCATCGAGGGCGGCCGCAGGACCGTCGTCGTCGACAGGCCGAAGAAGGGCCGCAACCGCTGGTCGGTTGACGGCGGAAACGGGATCATGGCCATCCGCACCTGACGGTGCTGCCAGAAATGTCAACTAGCTGATTCAAGACAACTTTCTCTCTCGTGTCAAGAACCTGAAAACGGCCGAATCGCCTTCTTCAGGTTTCCCAATGCAACTGATTCGGGAGAGAGCCCATGGCAATCCGCCACCTGACACAACGCCTGATCGACGCCCTCAAGCCCGGCAAGTCCATCCACGAGATCCGGGACACCGAACTCCGGGGCTTCGGCATCCGGATCCTGCCATCCGGCCGCAAGCGATTCTTTGTCCACGCGCAGACCAACGGCCGGTGCACGTGGAAAGCGATCGGCGATGCCGGCACGATGCCCCTGGCCGATGCCCGGAACCTTGCCCGCTCTCATCTCGCGGCACTCCTGAACGGCGAACCGTCCCCTCTGGCGGACGCCACGGCGGAAACCCCGTTCGAGGACGCCGCGGAGGCCGCGTTCCGGCGACACTCGCGACTTTGGAAACCCGGCACGCTTGCAGTCAATCGCAGTCACCTCAAGAACCATATCCTTCCGCGGTTCCGAGGACTTCGTCTATGGCATGGAGAGCCACTTCGTCTGCGGCCAGACAATGATGGCGCTCCGCCGCAGCTTGGTCGTCTCGATGACGATGGCGACTGCAGTCGGCCAGGTCCCGGCCTGCCGGAGATGATGCGGTCCCTTGTTCGGGGGCCCTGCCTTGCGGCCGCCTGATGCCCGGGCCGGACAGCTGGGCGCGGGCGCCGGACCCGACGCCAGGCGACGCGGCGCGTCCGGGATTCCGGTCCTGCCTGTCACGCGATCCCGAAGTCGGCGATCCCGGGCTTCGCAGGTCGCCGCGCGCACCGGAACCCGGAGAAAGAGCGGCCCTGCTGTCGCTCATGGAGACCGTTCCTGCGTCCGGCCGGCTGGTGCCGCCCACGAAACGAAGCCGCAGCGCAAATCGCCTCGGCATTGACAGACGGTCAAGGTCGCCATATGTAGTTCGTAGACAAAGGACGAAGTCAACGAGAGGCTGCCTCGATGTCCGGACCGATCCTGCCAATAGGCTAGAGGGCGAAATTGGTTTCCTGACCTCAGCTCGCTTGCGGGCATCGTGTCGCCGAAACGTCCTCCTTGTGGAATGCAATGCAGTTCTTGTCTGAATCGTCTACGTGGGCTGGCCTTCCGACTGCCATGATCCTGCTGCTTGCGGGATTTGCGCTTTTCGTGGCGAGACTTGCATATGTGGACGGCAGAAGGCGAAGGCTGCTCATAAGTGCGTTGCAGGCGGAAATCGAGGAAATTCGTGTCGCAACCGATGACGATGTTGCAGCATTGCGACGACGATTGCAGAAAGGCGAGGTTCCCTTTGTCATGGTGGACATGTCCTATCCGGTCTTTGACGGACACCAGCATGAACTGTCTCTGCTGGACAAGAAGATGCTGTCTGCGGTCGTCAAGACATACACGCTCGACAGAGTCCTGTCCAAGTCGCTCCTGAGCTTCCAGAATGAGCAGTTTCAAGCATTGAGTGGTGAACGGAAGGACGAGATTCTTGACGTATTCGAACGCGCGAACACGTCCTTCAGGCAACATCGCAAATCTACGATCGAACTTCTCTCGAGAACTGGCTGACGAGGGCACCGACCGGTTCTCGGGCTGGCAACCTGGGTTCATCCCAACAAGAGTCCCACTGCATTTCCAGCATTAGGCTGATGTGACACGCTCTTCGGCGCGTTGGCTTCTCCCAAAGGCATGGGCAGTTCAGGCGGCCGGTTTCAGGGTGAGGATTCCGATGGGATGTTTCAGCTTCTCGACGGCGAATTGTCACGGAATGCAGTTTCGCCTCCTGACGGAAATGACGTTGCAGGAAGACGTCGAGTCCCGCGCGCGGCGGCGCGCGTCACTGGATGCGTGCCCAGTGCACAGGACGGGCCGATGCTCCTTCGCTCGCCATGGCACCTGCGTCCGCAGGACCGCCTGCGGCGAGGCGCACGCCTCGCCTTGGTTGGGCCCGCTCGCGGACTCGCGGACGGGCAGGGGTGACAACATCCGCATGGTCCCGGTCAGGAGCGCGCATTGCGTGCCGGTGCCCGACCGACGGCGCGCCTGAGTCGGATCCACCCGCTTCATGTACCGGAACCCCCGGATTGACGCGCCTGCGCCGTACGCATCGAACGGCTCGGCAGCCGCTGGCCCTTTGCGGCGTCCGTGCGGAGCGTGGCGCGGGCGCCTTGTTCGTCGTCGGCCCCTGCAGGCAAGGCTTCCGGCGGAGGGACTGGCCGTCACGGCTCGAAAGCCCGTTCCGGAGGAGGAGGGTGCCCACGAGCTTCGCCCGCCGGCCTTCGCAAGACAGGTCCGGCGGGCAGTGGAATCCGCCTGGACTTCCCTGGACGGCAGCGTCCACGCGCGTTGATCGAAGGAGACACGGTCGTCGAGAGCTCCGGCCCGGACAGGCAATCTGGGCACCCGCCGCGAGTGGCGGGGACGTGGCTGCCCGTGCCGGTCCGTCCAGCCATGGAGCAAGTGGCGGACCCGGCGATGGCGCCGCCGCCGACCTTGCCCGTCAGGGACGGCACGGTCACTCTCTCCCCCGCCTCTCTCGCGGCGGCACCCTTCGCCTGCAGGAACGGGGAAGCGCCACGCAGCACGAGGCAACCTCTCCGGTCCGCCCGTCGGCGCGGCCTGCGTCCGCTACCATTCCCGTTCCAGGCGGAAGCCGGCCTCGAGGTCGCCGCCCTCTCTCGCGCCGAGGTCGATCCCGGTGCCGGACCGCACGCTCCGCCGTCCAGCTCAGTCCCGCCCCGATCCCGGCTCCGTCGCCCGTCCCGGGCTCCAGCCAGAAGTCGTGGTCGAGGCTCTCCGGCAGGCCCGCGTCCGGCGCGACCCGCCAGCCGAGCCTGAGCGCCTCCGCGTCCGGTCTTCCCGAGACGCGCCCGTAGGCGGAACCACCAAAATCCATGGGGTCAAGCAACTGACTGTTCCTGTCTCAGACCTGCCTTGTCCAAGTCGACTTGCTGTTAGCGCCCCGGTCTTTGGATCGCTCATGTGAAGTGACCCCACGAGGGGAGGCCAACGATTCCGCCTGCGGCCTGGACGTTCCCGCAGCAGGCGCGGATCCCGGGAAACGCACCTGGTTAACGCCGGTCGACTGGGCGGAATCGATACCACTGATCCCTTTAGGCCATTGCTCGCCGCACTTAGCCCCGAAAGCCCCAAGTGTAGTTCCACGGCGTGATGGTCTCCAATGCAGTGACACAGAGACCAAGCTCATCGTCGGGTCTCATTGACCGGATCTTGGCGACATGGGGGTGTTCGGGCACGAAGTACCAGACCGATATCTCCCATTCCTTGTCCCCGATCCCAAGCCAGTGATTGAGATTTGCGCGGGTATTGTCGAGATGCTCACGGTAATCGGCGATTTTGTCGCCGAACTTTTTCCAGTTCTTGTCCCACGTGACCTCGCAAAGGAATATGTGCTTGTCCCTCGGGCGAACTGCTAGAATGTCGGGCCATTTCACTGGTCCTTTGGCTGCCGGGTCCTCCCCGATGCGAAGCGGGTATTGGGGTGCGATCAGAGTCTGCCCGTCCGCGACAAGCCAGGTGGCTACGGCTTCATCGAAATCGATGTCCAAGAGTCCTATTCTACTTGCCCGGGGTCGCTGACACAGAGCTGATCGTGGAGGTTTGGCGATGGGCGACACTTGTGGAATGAGGAGTGGTCCCTGTCAACGTCAGGAAAGCCGTGGCGCCCGCCGTGCCCCGTCTGGTTCGGCCTGCGGGGGTCGCGCGGACCGGGACGGACAGACCGCCAGGACGTTGCGCCCCACCGGTCAGATTCTGCACCCGGAAAGAAACTCAAGCGCCCAGGACGGCAGATGCGACCAATTGTAAATGCCTCTCTCGCTCCAAGACACGGTTTTCGCACCGATCAGGCCGTTCTCTTCCACATGGCGCACAAGCGCGTCGTGATCGTAGACGTAACAGTCCTCGCCCAGGAGAAAGGCGACATGGATGGCCTTCCCCAGGTACTTCCGGTCGATGCTCATCCTTCCCTTGAGCTGCACATTCAGAAAGGTTTCGCCGTCGATGTGGCAGGCGATGAAGTCCGCGCCCTGCCAGTCGTCTGTCAACCGCAGGCAGTTGAAGCCGTAGTCCGCCATGCGTGCCGCCACCGTCTGGAAGTTGTGGTTTTCCTTCTGGCGCGAATTCAGCTCGCCATACGGCACGCGCTGGAACATCCCAGGCCCTGTCCTGCCCCCTGTCCTTCCGTCACCCACCAACGGGCCGCCCTCCCTCCTCCTTCGGACGGCTGCCGGAGTGCAGCTGTCTTGAGAGTTCATTGCCGGATCGCGTGACAAGCTCCAGGTCATCCCGAAGCAGCAAGGTCAGGGGAGCAACATCTTCTTCCCGTCGAGCGTCCAACTCTCGGGCCACGAACTCGATCGCGCCAACGGTTTCCCTGAAGCGCTTGTGGAGAACCGGCTCATGATGGGCCAGGCGGTTCCTCGCTTGGTAGATTGCCTCCAGTTGGGAGGCGACGGCACTGCGCGTGACCGTGCGGTTGGGAAACGTCCTCTTCAATGTGGGTCCCCACAAACCATGCTCGTACTTTCGCCCGAAGATCCCCTTCCAGAAACCCAGCGACAGCTCGGCGACCACCTGGCCGTCGCTTACGGCGATTCTCGCCTGCCGCGCCTTCACTCTCTCAATATGCGGCGTTCCTTCACGGGGGCGGTCGGGAAACGCCTCCATGTCCAATTTCGCCTTTTCTGCCTGACTCAACTTTGCGTAAGCCGCTCGTCTGGCATTTTCGTCGCACGGTCGATGCTGTCTACCTCGCATTTCCGCCAAGAGAAATTGCCTGGTGAACGCTGGAGCCAGTTCCCTGCTCCGAAGTGTCGTGTCAGGTTCGCCACGACCGTGTTCCGAAGCGCGATTTCCGCAATGGCGATCACCTTCATGAGTTCGCAGCCCAAGGCCAGGATTTCCTGATGCAGCTCGATCGCCCGCGACGTATCGCCGGTCCGCTTAACCAGTGCTTCCAATCGCGCCTGCGACAGGAACTCCACCAACCTCTTTGCGGTCACTTCATTCATTGACACCCGGTCCAATGCTCCCAATGTTGTTACCCGAAAAGTCGGGAGATGATCGGCAGTTGCCTCGGCGGACGGATCCCCGGCTTCGGGAAAAGGCGCTCGTCTCGGGCGCCTTTTCGTGTTCTGGCGACCGGACCTGGAATCTGCTTGGCAATCCAGGCACCGCGAAAAGTCATGGCATGCGCCCGCACGCAACCAGGCCCCCGCGTCCCGCTGGTCAATGGAGCTGAGACGCGCAGCGTCTCGGCCCCGCCCGGCTTCGACAGAGGGACACCACAATCCGGTGCTGCAAGATGAACAACCAGGTTGCCGACTTCTTCCAGTGGCGGGTCGCCGCCTGACCTGACAAACCTGGGCCGCACCCTTCACGGGCAGCCCCACATTGTCGATCAACGGCAACGGGGCGGCGCCCGTCCCGCCGTCGACGGTGATGAAGTCCGGTGCGCTCTGGATCCCGCGATCGCGGATCTCGATGCACATTTCCTCCGGCCAGTCGACGTCGCCAACGACCGACTCGAACCCCGCGGGCTTGCCAGGGACACCGAAGGCACAGCAATGCGAAGAAACGCGCGGTGGTTGAAGCCTGCCTGAACGGAGAGGCGCTCCAGGCCCTAAGCCAGCGTCATGATGTTTGCCGCAGCCTCTTCCGCATCTGGATCGAGAAGCACGAGCGCGGGGCCTGCGACGATGACGCAGTCGAGGCCGAACTGCTGTCCGAGTGCAAGGTGCGCATCGCGGCCCTGGAGCGGCTGGTTGGCCGCCAGGCGCTGGAGATCGAGTTTCCGGAGGGGGCCCGAGTGCGCGGACAGTCGCGGAGAGACGGATCTGGATCCGTGATCACCGGCCCGACTGCATCACGACCGGACGTGGGTGCGGGGCAGTTAGGCGACCGGAGTGCGTGGCGAATCGCCGGAACCTCGAGCCACTTCGCGGCCATCACTTCCCCGAAAACGGGCAGCCGAAAGCCGAATCTGCGAAGAATGTTACAGGCCGCGTCCCGGACAAAGTTCCGCAGGACACTGATTTTGAGGGGAAATTTGCGACCTGGGCCCATGAAATCCTGTCCCGGTGGCAAGACCGGAAATTTCCTCATTTCTCCCCAATCTTGGGGAAGCGGGATCTTCAGGCCTGTCCTAGGGATTTCACGCCGCAGCAAGCTATCCGGGATCGGTCCGTTGCAGATCGTCCCCGGTTCGCCAGTTTCGGCTCTACGTTGGTGCAAATTGTTGCCGGGTAAGAACGTTCGGCGCATGGAGGATCCTTGCCCGGGCGAAGCAAACCTGGCGGTAACGAGTAGTCGGAGAGCGAGCAGGCTCAGGCGCAGCGGCGGCCCCGCACGATTTCGGGCGGCCTGTTCGCGGCCAGCGTCCTTGCACTTTCTTGCAGGCCTGCTCGCCTCCGGCGCCGGGGCGCAGAAGGCAGCGACGCCCGTCTCGAACACCGGCCAGCAGCAGACCACCGGTGCCAGCCGCGTGGTCGAGACCCAGAGCTTCACCACGGGCACGCACGGCACCGGCTACACGCTCTCTTCCGTCTGGCTCCGGCCGTTTCTCGATTTCACGGGCGACACCGCAACCCTTGTCTCCATCAAGACGGACAGCGGGGGCCGGCCGGCCGGGCACGCTGATCGCCGCCCTCGAGACTCCCGGCGACGCCCGCGTGCCCGGGAACTTCTTCGCCTGCACGACGCCAGCGACACGACGGGCTACGGCTCGGTGACGGCGGCGGACGTCGCGGTGACGGTGGCGGACGACGACACGGCGTCGGACGTTACGGGCCAGGCGACGGGGCTGACGGCCGAAGCGACGGTCAGCAGGGTCGTTCTCAACTGGACGGCGCCCTCCGGCACGGTCTTCGGGTACCGGATCGAGGCGTCGCATGACGGCGGGTCCTCCTGGGCAGAGGTGATGGCCAACACGTACGGAACCGGCACGGCCTGCACCCACGTGTCGGGCCTGAGGGCCGACGAGACCCGCCACTACCGGGTTTCGGCGATTTTCGGCGACGGCGCGGGTCCGGTGTCCGATGCGGCTGAGGCCAACGCCCCGGGACGAGGCGCCTTCGGGCGGCATGGACACGCTTCTCGGTCAGCGCAACCTGGCGGGGCTTGCGGCCGACGACAGCGGCGACCCGTTGGAGAGCCGCAGTTTCAAGCTGCACTTCGGCAACGGCTTTCCGGCCTTCGGCGGCCGCTTCACCTCGACGCCGGAATTCGACGTCGGGACGTCCGACGGCCAACGGGAACACGGCCTGGGCTGGCGCCTGGACCTGGTGAAACGCGGAGCGTCCAAGCTCGGTTTTTGCCCGGGAGACGACGCACAGCGAAGCGGTGAGCGACAATGTCGGTGCGGAGCCGAAGCACGCGGCCGGATTCAACATCGAGGCGCGCTGTGTCGACCGCGGATCGCTCGACATCCGGCAGGGCGTCGTGTCGCTCCGGCTGGCCGCAATCGTGAATCCGGACGGATGCCTTTGGCGACAGTGACCGGCCGGTGCGGGCGGCAAGCGGGCGGTACGTAGGTGAAGGCAGGCGATGATGATCATGTGCCCATCCTGGCCCGTTCGAGAAGTGAGGGACGGACGCCGCAGCGAGGGGCATTTCGACCGCACTGACCGAATCGAGGCTCGGTGTCTTGCCGGTCGCGACGAATGCGTGAAAGGTGACGCACGGCCCTGCATCGTGTTGCACAGGTGCATGGCGGCGCAAGCGTCCATCGCGCGTCCGGTCGATCAGGACGGCCCGATGGACTCCTGCAAAGGAGACCAGGATGCCGAACCCGAGATGGCAGAACACCCCGCCGGTCCCCGTTCGCGCGCATGGAGGCCGCCAAGCGGTTCCTTCGGCGTGGAGGCCATTCTCCCGGCGCCCGGGCGCGGCCTGCACCACGCGTCGGCGGGGTCGGCATGGCGCGCCCTTGTCCGAGGATCCATGCGAACGCAGCGAATGCGGGAAGGCCAACGCACACCATCTACACGGGCTTCGGGAGCAAGTGCCGCCGCCGGCTCCATGCCTTCGGGCTCCCGGGACCGGGAACGAAACGGCCAGTCCAGAAGCCTGCCCGCGCCGATCGCCTGGCAGACGAGAAACGCTCCGGGCAGTGCCCCTCCTGATCGGCCTGACGTCGCTCCTGGCCTCATGCGCCGGAGAGAACGGGCCGGAGGTCGGGGGCGATCGAGAACTCCCCTTGCAAACGGCCGTGCATGCGCGTCAGGCTCCGCTGGTCGACCTCGGCGACAGGCTGCATGTGGGAGCCGACGTCGCCGCAGCGGACGGCGACCTGGCGGTCGTTGCCGTCCACGGAGGCGCCGACGTGTCGCACGGGACGGTCCGCGACGGCATCGGCGCCGCGGAGATCGTCGCCTACCTGCAGGCGGATGCCGCCTCGTACCTCGCCCCGGACGGCGACCCGACGACCTCCGATCCGTTCCTGTCCGACGGCCTCGTCTTCCGGTTTGCCGAGGCGCCGCCAACCGTCCGCGTCGCGGAAGGCACGCCAGCCGGGCTGGTCGACGAGACCGTCCGCGTGGTCCAGGCGATCAACGCGGCGTTGCCTCGGCATTGGCAGCTGCGGTTCAGCCCCGAACCCGTGCCGGCCGTCACGCCGCCCCCTGCTGACGGCGAGATCCTGGTCAGCTTCGCGCCGCAGTCGGACTGGCCCTTCGAGTCCGTCTCGCCGGTCGATCCGGATCTCGGGCTCGCCGTGCCGGAATACGCGTTCGCGCCCACGGGCGATCCGCAGGCCCCGATCCGTCTCGAGATCGTCGCCGGTACGGTCTGGGTGGACCCCTCGCAGACCGAGGGGCTGGAACGGCTGGGCGTCATCGCGCACGAACTCGTCCACCTGCTTGGACGAGGCCACGTGGATCCCGGGCGCTTCCCGGAGACGCTGATGGTGGCCGGCGGCAGCGAATCGCTGACCGGGCATGTGCTGCACCCGCTCGATCGCGAGGCCCTCCATGCGGTTTACGGACGCCTGTCGGCAAGCACCGCGCCCGACCGGATCGCGGAAGAGCTGGGGCCGTGGTCAGGCACGTCCCTGCACGTGCAAGGGCGATTCGGGGCCGGTGACGGGGAGATTGGCTTCGGCGCGGCGCTGCGGAACGGCCTGGCACAGCCTTGGGCGAACGGGCCGGCCCCGGCTTCCGGTCTGGGTGACAATGCCGCGCTCTCGGGCAGCGTGCGCTGGTCGGGCCGGCTGCTCGGGCTCACGCCGCGATCGGAAGCCGTCGCGGGGACGGCCGAACT
This sequence comes from Boseongicola sp. SB0665_bin_10, assembly GCA_009838075.1. Taxonomy (GTDB): domain Bacteria; phylum Pseudomonadota; class Alphaproteobacteria; order Rhodobacterales; family Rhodobacteraceae; genus JAJEFO01. The sequence continues at coordinate 14,895 of VXSG01000101.1, forward strand.
CCTCGTCGGCTTTCCGGACATGTCGGGCACGCTGGCCTTCACCGGGCTTGAACACTGGTCCGCCAATGCGGCACCCGGACCCGAGGGCAGCGGAACCACGTGGCGCGACGGCCAGCTGGGCTACAAGGTCACGGTGAGGGGCAACACGTTCGTCCAGTCCGGCGGCGATGCGGGCCTGGTTACAGGCGCGTTCTTCGGCACCTCCCATGAAGGCATGGGCGGCGTCCTGGTGCGCGAAGACCTGAGCGCCGGATTCGGAGGCAATCGCTGAAGTCCCGCTCGGGTTCCGGAACGCCGGACAGCGTCGAGGAGGCCGGGGACGCGCGGCGCGAAGCTGGTCACGGCCGGAGACTTCCTATCCGTCGGGCGCGCCGCGTCGCCGGAGGTCAGGCGCGGATTCAGGTCGCGCGGCCAATTCCGCGCCAGAACCCGTGACGCGACATCCGGACGAATGCTCCTGCCGGGTCCGTTGTCGCCGGTGACGAGGTTCATCCGGCGCTGCAAGTCCGGTTCCATCTCGGCTGCCGGGCCGACACCCTTCAGCTTGAGACGTTTGGGCAATTGATTTCGCGGCGATCGTTGCGTGACAACCGCTCGCTCCCGGAAACGTGCCTTGCCGGCGGACGATCCGGACAATCCGCCCCTTTTTGGGACAAGCCTTCGATTTCTTCCGACTTCTCGTCCAATCCAGGATGCAGCATCGAACAGGGCCGGCTTCGGCATGTTCGCGCAACCTTGGACCATCAATCGCCCGAGGACAGATGCGCAAGGCGCTTTGCTCGGTTCCGGGGCGGCCAGGAGACCATTTTTCATAAGATCACTTTATTCAGGCACGTTTTTCATGTGTTCGGAACAAGTTTCATGGAGGCCTCACGCCTCCAACGAGAATTCACGCCAAGGGAACGAGATTCATGTCAACCAGCCATGAGATGCAGTTTTCGGGCTCAAGGAAAGTCTTTCGGGGGCGTCGCCTGCCCGAGACCGCAACCTTGGCCGGCTATGGCGCACTGATCGACGCCTACGAACTGCCGGTCCCCCGGCCACGCAAACTCTCCGCAACGGGAAATCGCCACCGCATTTTCGAAGATGATGCCTGGCGAATCTTGACGCCTCGTCACGCACACCGTGCAGGACGCGATGACCACCTCACCTTCGCGCTCAAGCATGAAGGGCTTGATCTGGCCGTCCTGAAGAGACTGTTCACAGCCGCCGGCCCCGACGTAATCGCCGAGATCGTGCGCAACAAGCCAACGGCCACGGCAGCGGAAATCAGGAAGGAGCGTGCGGCGGTGCTCGCGGAGCTGCAACGGGACTGGCCCGAGGGCGAGGGCACGATCGGGATGATGGTCCGCGAGGACGCGGTCCTGCGACGCGTCTCGGCCAGCTTCACCGGCGCGGAGGTGCGCGACATGTGCGAGGGCAAGGGATCGGTCATGGCCCCAGGCTGCCCGGCGACGCGGCGCGGACGCGGGTCCGGGACGTCATGCGGAAGCTGCAGTTGGCAACTTCCTCGGACCCCGAGCCCTGGCGGGCGCGGCAGAAGACGCTGGTGCGGGAGCTCGGCCTGGTCCGGGACCGGGGAGCCGAGCGCTACCGCGGCATCGAGATCGAGCCGTTCTGAGCAGCGGGCCATGCCGCAGAGGTCGGATTGCCTTGGTGCGGCAGGATCCTTGGCTTCGCCGCATATGGCTGACATTCCGATGTCCGGCCGGCTCGCACCGCCTGCGAAAGACGCTTCAGCGCGAATGCCCGTGGTCGTGGCCGGCCCTGATCATGATGTCGCGAATGCGGCAGATGCCCGGACGCTGATGCCCGGTGTCGATCTTGCGGCACCTGAAGCGGTCCGGCATCGCCGGCCCCGGGCCCTGAATCCGTTCGTGGGCCTCCTTTCATCTCGTCGCCCCGCAAGGCGTGGCGCGGTGCAGGGCGCCGGCAGGGAACGGGAGGAAGGCCGCGACCTGGCAAGTCCGGAATCCGCCAGGCTGCGGCGCTTGCAGCGCCTCTTGCCGGATTCCGCCCTTGCAGGCCGTTGCGGCTCCTGTACTTCTTCAGAGGCGTGCCAAGGACGGGGTGGCGTGTTCCGCTTGACGGGAGGGCACAGGCCATGCTTCGGGAACAGGATCCGGAAACCCCTTGGTTTCAAGGCCGTGATGGATGTGAGGCCATGGCGGAAACAGCGCACCAGAAGATGCGGAGGTTGCGAGCCGAGCAGGGACTCTGCATTGCGTGTGGCAAGCCGAACGACGCCAAGACCAAACGCTGCACTTCCTGCCGTGAGAAGCACAATGCACCATTGAGAGCGAAGAGGGCCGAGCGCAGGGCTTCCGGACTCTGCATTTCGTGCGGCATGCCGACCGACACCAAGGCGATACGTTGCAGTTCCTGCCGTGCTGAACAAAACGTGTTGAAACGGGCGAGGAGTGCCGAACGCGTGGCATCCGGTCTTTGCATCTTGTGCGGAGGGCCGAACGACACTGACACGCAACGTTGCAATGCCTGCAGTGACAAGTTCAACGCGTCACAACGGGCGATGAGGGCGGAACTCGAAGCATCTGGCATCTGCATTTCGTGTGGCGGACCAAACGACACGACGACACAGCGTTGCAGTTCTTGCCGTTCCAGACTCAACACGTCAGTGCAGAAGATGAGGGAAGATCATGTGGCATCCGGGACATGTACATATTGCGGATCCGCGCCGGCGAGATCCGGCAAACTCATGTGCGAAAGCTGCGCACGTGCTGCAGCACAACGGGCAAGAAATGCGCGGAGTCGGACGGCGTGAAGTTGCGGTGCCGCGTCCCCGCCAGATCAAGGCAGAGGAATGCCCGTACAAGCGCAGACGCGACGGGTCGGACCGTGCAACCAGATGTTGCACAATTGCAACCCTCTAACCGAGAAATAACGGGCCCGTGCATGTTAACGGTTGCTTGGTTGTGGGATGATTTCGCATCAAGGCTGCGCAGGCTGGCTTTGGTCTGGTCTGTCAACTCATCTAACAACGTATCAGACAGAGGAAAAGATAATGAAGAGAACACTTCTTGCCTCAACGGCGCTCGTGGCGATGTCGGGAGCGGCCTACGCTCAGGGCGTGACGCTTTCTGGCTGGGCCGAAATGGGAATCGCGGCCGGAAGCGACGGCAACGCAATGTTCCATCAGGACGTCGACGTCTCCTTCAAGATGGAGGCCATGACCGACGCCGGCCTGACCTTCGGCACGGCGGTTGACCTTGACGAGGACGCCGGTGCCGTAGGCAGCGACGACGCCGGTGTTGCGGCATACGTCAAGGGTCCCTTCGGGAACATCACTCTGGGTGACACCGACGGTGGCTTCGACTGGTCGATGGCCGAGGTCGGCGGTGCCGGCGCGATCGCCGACAACCATACGGGTCACGCCGGCTACAACGGCAACAGCGGCCTTGACGGCAACGGCGGCAACGACGGCCAGATCCTGCGCTACGACAACTCGTTCGGGGGCCTCGGAGTCGCCCTTTCGTACGAGCAGGAAGATATGGGCAGCAACGGCGACATCATCGGCGCAGGCGTCACGGGCGGCTTCGGCGACGTCAGCCTTGGCGTCGGTTTCCAGACGCATGACAACGCCAACATCGCTGGCGCGAGCGTCTCGGCCACCTTCGGCGACATCAGCGGCGGGCTGAACTACTCCCGGTTGAGCCACGACACGGATGGCGACACCACGCACCTGGGTGTTGGCGCGACGTACGCGACGGGCGGCACGACGGTCAACGTCAACTTCGGCCAGACGGACGTTGCTGGAATGGAATCAACCGGCTTCGGCGTTGCGGCCCAGTACGACCTGGGTGGCGGGGCGAAGGTCCAGTTCGGTTACGGCAATTCCCAGAATGCCGACGACACTGACGAAGACACCTGGTCTCTCGGCTTGGCGATGGGCTTCTAGTCAACCCTTCAACCTTCATGCGGGCGTCGGCCCGCGAACCAACAAACGCTTAGCAAGGAGCAAAGCACATGAACTCGAATTGGAAACTATTGCCGGCTACCCTGCTTGTGGCAGTGCTGGCATTGGCAGGCTGCGGAGGGGGCGGCAGCGACGGCACGACGCCAGACCCGGCGCCCACGCCCACGCCACAGGAGCAGTGCACGGCAGATGGCGGACTTTACGAAGACGGCACCTGCAAATCCGCTGAAGACCTCAGGGAAGAGGGCAGGGATGCGGAAGCTGCAGACCGCGATGCCGCGGAAGCGAAGGCAGCCAGGCTCGCAATGGCCAAGAAATTGCGTGGACTTTTGGCCGTCGGAGATGTCGCGGCTACAGCTGCGAGGCCTGACAACTCAGGCACGACTTCTACCCATCTCGAAGCTGCACTTGAAGCGGCCGGAGCCGCCGGGGAGGGCATGGAAGAGAAAGCCCACGTCATGGTGTACAACAACAAGCGTCCGGCTACCAAGGATTCTGCGGATGCCACTGCAGTTGCCCTGGCCGACATGAACTTCAAACTCGTCATGGGTTCCGGGTTCGCGACAGGCACCGCCGAAATCAAAGGGGATTATATACTTGCTTAACCATGCGTGACGTGCTAGATTGATTCGCGAA
>VXSG01000081.1 GCA_009838075.1 Boseongicola sp. SB0665_bin_10
ATACGGGGACGGCCCAAAGGCCGCCCCCTCCTTGCCTTGCCGCGCCCAGCCTCGCCAAGCCCCGGCCCGCCTCGCGGTGCCTCGCCCCGCCAGGAACTCAGAACTCCTCGATGCTCTCCGTCACGAAGCGTCCGTAATGACCGGACTTCTCCGGTCGCCAGTCGCCAAGCCCGATCCGCCGTCCGGCGATGTCGAGCCACACCGCAAGCTGCCTCTCGTCAACCAGTTCGTCGTCGCATTCGACGGTGAACGTCACGGCCCATTCGTCGAACTTCGCCCGCGTCCGCAGAATGCGGTTGCGCTGCACGACTACGCCGGTCGTGAACTGCACGGTCTTGCACAGTTCCTCGACAGTTTCGCCGAGGGACGTGTCGTAGTCGAAGGACTCCACCCTGTCCACGATCAGTCCCTCGCGGACCTGCGGCCCCTGCTTCAGCTTCCGCGCCCCGGTCTCGATGGTGGCCCTCAATGCTGATGCCGGGACTGTCGGCGCTCCGTCCGCGTCGAGCCAGAGCGACGTGAGCGTTTCAAGCTCGCGGAGCCGCGCATCGTCGGCTTCCGTCCGGTTCTTGCCGCGCTTGCTGGCGATTTCCGCCTTCTCGATGTTGGCGGGCGACCGGTTGTCTATCCCTGCCGCGCCGTTGTGCATGATGAGGGGCGACATCCCCTTGATCCTGATTCTGTATCGCATTGCGAATCACGCTCCCCCATTGCCGGAAACCTGTCGTGTCATCGGGTATCCTCCCTTGATTGATTCTCACAGATACCGCAAGGCTTCGGCGGCGTTCTCGTTGCGACCGTACTTGGCGACCATTCTTGACGAGTTCCAGCGCCCCTGCCGCATGATCGCCGCGCCCGGAGCCTGGTTCCGCAGCATCGTGATCGCCATGCCGACCCGCCCGGAGTGGCCGGAAAAGCCGTCCCCGAGACCTGCCGCCTTTGCGCGGTCGGCCACGCGCCTGGCAATCTGCCGGTCGGACAGGCCGAACACCGGTCCCTGCCGGTCCCGGCCTTGCAGTTCAGCCCACCGCTCCAGATCGCGCATCGCCGACACGGTGACGGCCACGACCGCCCCGGTGCCTTCCTGGTCGGTTTTCGACCGGTCGATGGTGAGCCGTCCGCTTCCGTCCGGCTGGCCCGCGACGTGCGACCAGTCGAGCGCGGCGGCTTCGGAGCGGCGAAGTCCGGCGCAGGCCATGAGGGACACAATGGCCATGTCCCGCGCCTTCGCAGGCGTCTCCCGGCCTCCGAGAGCCTGCCGGATCGCGTCCACCGCCTCGACGGTCAGCGCCGCCGCCTGGCGCTGGGTGCGGCCTTCCTGTGCCGCCTGGCGCACGAGGCCCTGCATGGCGATCCTGACGACGCGGGACACGCACGGGTTCTCGTGGCCCGCCGTGTCGTGCGCCGCCGCGATGGCCGCGACCGCCAGTCTCAGGGACGACACGGACAGGCCGCTTTCCGCCCTGGACGCGAGGAACAGCGCCACGGCGTCCGGCTGCGCGGGGATGGCCGCTGCGCCGTGCTCGGCTGCCCACCCCTCCCACTTCCTCCAGGCGACGCGGTAGGCCCGGACGGTCGCCGGTGCCTTGCTGTCGCGGATCGCGGCTTCCAGTCGCTCGGAGACGTTGCTCTCGACCGCGACTGCGGTCCCGCCGCCATTGACTTGCGGCGTCGGATGATCGAATCCTGTCATGTGGTTGCTCCTCCTGTGAGCATTTGGGCGAGGGCAGCGCAGATGCCCTTGCCACACACCCGGTTAACGGACACGTTGTCAAGCAGGAATTTCCGTTGCGCCGATGCCTTGGCGAACGGAAGGGGACTTTCTCTGAATCTCTGAAGACTTGTTTGCAACGGCCCGGCACTTGCCCTACATGGCCCGGCCCGCGTCATCATTGGCTGCCACATCGGCTGTGTGGAGCGGGCAGGGAAGGGGCGGCGGTCATGCACGAACCCGCCGCCCCTTTCGCGAACCCACGGAAGGTTTCTGAAACAAGCTCCGCGCTTATGTCAGAAAACCACTCAACTTTTTAGATAGGTTCATCGGGGACCGTCATCCCGCGTCTCCAAAACCGTCATAAGGTCTTCGACGCCGGACCTCCGTCAAAGCCTTGCATATCTTCTCAATCATGGAATTCTTGACATGGAAATGCTGGACGGCGTAGTCCTCACCTTTCCTCTCGCCCGTCTTGGAGTCAACGCAGACTTCGGCCTCAGCGATGATCGAGAACTCGATCCCGTCCTTCACGGCCCGGATGTCGTCAAGCTCCCATATCCCGTCACCTGGAAGCCGGATGATTTCGGGAATCTCGTATGTCTGGGTCATGCCGCTGCCCGACCAAGGCGCGGGTTCATTATAGGATCGCCGCTCGAAAACCTGAACAGTTGCCAATCTTCGGCGTAAATGTCCTTCGGAAGCGGCATCCACGTCATGTCAATGACATCCTCCGCAACGCCGGGCCGCTCTGCCGAAAACTTCGGATGGCCATTCGTGGTCCTGTCAAGAAAGACGCAAAACCCCGAACCGTCGGCCTCCCAAGTCCTGCGATGGACGCAGAAGTCCTCCTTCATCGCCTTGAGCGCCGTCTCGAAGCCAAACAGGCCAGGGTAAGGGTCCTGGCCTCCAACCGGCTCCACCATCGCCGTCGAATATGTCCCGTCCCTGTTCGGAACCTTTTGAACATTGCGTTGCGCCTCGATCTTGCCCAGCTTCGGAAACACGACCCTCTCAAGCTCGTGCACTTGTTGTCGAAGGGACGCAATCTCTCTCAAAACGTCCACCTGTGGCGCGATACCCAACGCCACGCCCGAATGAATTCCACCTGTCATGTTTCTTCCTCCATGTTGTCCCTGTCCGGCAGGAACTTGAGCGCGTGGGCATACAGTTCGCTTCCTTGCCGCGATCCAGTCTTGGCGTTCGCCGCCACCAGGCGGGCGAACTCCTCGACCACATCCGAACGGATGTAGACATTGCGGGGACCGTCATCGATAGCAATGTCGTCAGTCCAGTAGCCTCGCCATCCGTGCGGAATCCCGCCCGTCGCGTAGATGCGTTCCGGCATGTCGATGTCAGTCTGACGTGCCATGCCCGCCCAACTCCTCCAGCTTCCTCAGCTTGAGGCTTACCCTCTCGATCCGCTGGCTGTCCATGGCCCTGTTGCTGACTGCCGCCCATTTCATTATCGCGCCGTCGCCATTCAGAATCAGAAACGTGACCGACCCGAAGCCTATCTTGGTTATCACCGCACGGGTGCCATTGAGATACACTTCCTCTCTTTCCGAGTAGCCAGACAGCTTCAGCCGCGCCCAGGTGGCCACGCCCAGGGAGAACTGGTAAAGGAACGCCCCGAACGTGACCGCGATCACCAAGGCCACCAGGGGTTCCAGGAAGTGGCCGAACTGCCAGCTAATGTCGTTGAACTGGTTCATGCCACCTTCAGTTCCTCAAGCAGGTCTCCGAGGATCGCCCTCGTCTTCCTCTTGCTCCGGGTCCGGGCGAGGCTGTCCACCTTGTCCTCTGCTGCCGCCTTGGCCTCTTCCGGCGTGACGGCGGGCGTTGCCTGGACCGCAGGTTCGGGAACAGGCTCTCCCCCCTCGAACCTCTTGTAGAACGCCGCCTTGGCACCGGCCATGTGTCCCTCGAAATCATCCGAGTTGCGGGCTTCATTGAAGGCCGCCATGTATTCGTGCGAGGACTGCCAGGTGTCGTTCTTCCAGTGCCCGACCGTGGTGGCCAGATTCTCTTCCAGCCCCGCGAGGGAGGAAATCTGGTTGAGGCGCAGCGTGGAAACTTCCCGGAGGTATCTGTCCAGGTTCCCCCATTCGGCGGCCTGCCTCTCGTTGTCCGTCATGGCGTCGATCCGGGCCACAACCTCCGCATGGGTGCGCCGCGCCTCCGCCTCGAACTCCGCCTGCGTGGCGGTCCTTGCGTCAAAGTCGCTCATGTCTGTTTCTCCTGTCATCCCATGTCATTGAAACGGTCCAACCCTGCATTCCCAGGTCAAAAACGAATGGCTTTCTGACATAGCGGCGGGCGTCATGTCAGAAACTCAGTCGAAGGCGATGCTGCCACTTGCGCCCGGAGACGCAATTCCAGCATCCCAAGTCCCGTCGGAAAAGCCGCCAGTTCGCTTGAATATCCTGGCTCCGCCGTTTTGCATGGCATAGAGATTGTCATCGTGGTCAAGGGCTATCTCGGTGAGATTGATGCCTGTCGGGGGATCAATGTATGAGAAAGTCGAGTCGGCAGCGGAACGCCTGCCTATGCTTTTGGGGTGGGGAAGCTGAAAACTGGAAAAATAGATGTTGTCCTGGGAATCAACCGCGACATCGAGTATTCCGCTTACCCCACTGTTCACACGAAACAGTTCGCTTAACGAAGCATTCGCGCCACCTACGACGGAAGCTGCCGATCTCAAGACCCTGTTAACGTCGTTGTTTCCAGAATACGCAAAAATAAGGTGGCCATGACTGTCAATGTCAAACCCTGCCCAAATGCCAGCGCCTAAGTTGGCAACAGAAAAGGAAATGGTTCTTTGCGTCCATGTCCCTGATGGCGATCTCGTGTAATACCTATCAGCGCCTAAACCATTAGGAGTCACGAGGGCGTGCAAGGTTCCCCCGGAGTCAAATCGGATATTTCTTGGCCCGTAATTGATCCGACCGTTTGCCGGTGCGGCAACCGGATTCCCAAAACTTGCATTGACCCATTCGGCAACAGTCGAATACCCGTCTTCCATCTTGTAAATCGTGTAAGGCGTTCGGGAACTGGAGATAAAACCGGTAGCATACAGGTTCCCCCGGCTCCGCCCGGTCGTCACCTGCACAGTCGAGGACCACCCGCTAGGCCCGCTTGCGTTCCGTGACTGCACCTGCACGTCATAGGTCGAGTTCGGGTCCGCCCCGTTCGCCGTGTAGCTCGTGCTCGTCAGGCCGGTGATCGTCGTCCAGTTTGTCTCCGTGCTCTTCTTGTAGCGGACCTCGTAGCTCGTGGCCCGCGCCGCCGCGTTCCACGTCGCCCGGACCCGCTGCTGCGTGTTGGCGTTGTAGTAGCTGGCTGAAAGGCTCAGTCCGGTCGGAACCGCAGGAAGCGTCAGGGCGAATGCCAGCGCCACCGTCACGCTCGCCACGGAACCGTAGTCCGCGCCGCTCGGATCGAGCGTCAGCGTCCCGGTCGCGTTCGCGCCCGCCGTTGCGCTCACCGTCACGATCTGCTGCGCGTTCCAGTTCATGGCCGTGAAGGTCAGGCTGCTTTCGTCCACGCTGAACCTGTCCGAGTCCTCGCTGACGGCCACGGTCACGTCCCCGCCGACAGGCTCCGAGGACAGGCGGACGCCGATTGTCCGGCTCAGCGTCGTGCTGTCAAAGCTCAAGCTTGGGTCGGACACCCGGAGGCGCTTCTGCGTCGTGTCCTCGACCACGACCGCGATTGCCGTTGAATCGTCGTAGCCGCCGCCCGTGGCGAACAGGGTGACGCTCGCGTTCTCGTCCCTCGCATCCGCGTCGGCGACGCCGGTCACGGTCACGGTCTGCCGGGTGCCGAAGTCGTTCTCGTCGAAAGTGAGCGACGACTTGTTGACAGTGGCCTCTCCCGTGGCCGTGCTCGCGACCTGGACAGTTACGGTCTGGCCGGTCCTTGGCCGTTCGGAGAGCCACACGTCGAACGTCGCAGTCTCGCCTTCCCTGACGGTCAGCGACCCTCTTGACACCCTGATGATCCTTTCGGCGCGGGGCGTGACCACCAAGGCCCGCCGGATGTGGGCTTGCAGCGGCATCAGCCGTGTCCCTTGGCTATGCCGATGAACTGCATCTTGCTGTTGCGGTAGAGAAAGCTCAGCGTGTCGGACTTGTTTGCAGCGGACGAAAGGGCGGGGCTTCCTTCCTCTCCGAAGTCGAAGTCGCTGCCGTAGACAAGCGACCGCCCACCGGTCGCGTCCTGCACCACGGTCAGGATGTAGGCTCCGCCGACCACCGGATTGGCCGGGTTGGCCAGCGTCCTGTTGCCGCCGAGGGTGACTTCCGCGACAGGGTTGGCTTCCAGGTCCCATGCAATGCTCGCGCCGTCCGTCAACGTGCCCTGCGACGGTTGCAACGAGTTCTCAAGCGCAGTCACGTCAGCCGTGATCTTGCTCTTGACCTGGCCCCACGCCCCATAATCCGTGTCGGCTGCCGCGTTCGCAACGCCGGTGTGACGCTGCCCGTTCATCGGCAGGGCAGAGGTTGGCGAGTTCTGGCCGTCCCGAGTGATGCAGTTCTCAAGACCGTTGGCCAGGTCCTCGTCATGATTGTCGTGATCGTCGGTCCTGATCTTGCGGGCCGCCGCCTTCGCAGCCGCCCAGGTCGTCGGGCCGTTCGTCGTTCCGTTCGAGCGGCGGAACTGACCGCTTCCGTTCCACGGCATGTCAATACCCCAACAGATAGCGGAGCAATCGCTCCTGATTGTCATTGTCGCCCATGGCCATGCCGACGGGTATGCCCGCCCGCTTCATCGCGGCCTCTGTCGCGCCCCTGGCTTGGCGTCCGACATCTTCCGGGAACTCGACCCCTCGCAAAGCGTCAACCCTCACCGTGTCCAGCGGGCTTGTGAGCACGTTCACCATGTCGGCCTGAGTTGCACCGGCGATGAACCTGTCGTCTTTCATGGCCCGGCCCATCGCCGCGCCTGCCGCGTCCTGCGCGGCACCGAGGAACTCCCCGCGCAGAAGTCGGCTGGCCATGTCCGTGCGCTCGGACGGAGCAAAACGCTCAAGCAGTTCCTGCGCCTGCCTCATCTTGTTAGGCAGGGTCGCCGCCTCCGTCATGTAGGCGGTCATGGTGCCGTCGATGATGCCGAACAACTCGTCCGCGTCCTCGTCACCGAGGATCAGGCGCAGCTTGTCCCGTGCCCTGCCCGAACTGAGCGCCTTCAACGCGGCCTGAACGTCGTCGTCGCCCACCGACTTGACCGAAAGATAGCCCGTCCGCGTCGGATTGGGGACCAGGGCCGCCCTCACCTTCTGCATGACTTCCTCGATGGCGGATCGTGCGCCGGACTTGAGCCAGTCCCTCTGGTCAGGCGTCATCCTCTTCACTTCCGCCGCGAACTTGTCCGCAGTCATGGTGTCGGAAATCAGCGCCTTGTATCCGGTTTCCATCGCCCCGACCTGCCCAGCCGGAATGGCGTAAAGCTCCCTGGCCTGCCCATACGAGGGCACAAGCCCGTCGATCAGTTCAAGCATGTCCTTGGAAGTCTTGTAGCGGACCCGGCCCTTGTCCGTCAGCTTCCCCTTCGGCGTCCTTTCCGCCTCGATCATGTCGTCCAGCGCCCGCTTCAGGTAGTCGATCTGCCGGACATCCGGCAACCGCTCAAGCGTCACCCGACCGTCATCCCCGATCTTGAACAGTATCTGGGCTGATTCCGAACCTTCCTCGTCCATCAACTCGTTTGCTTCCCGCCATGCCCTTGCGGGAATGCGCTTGCTCTTAAGCAGCGCTTCAAGCTCCATTCCGGCTTCCGAAGCGTAATCTATGGGAGTGGCGTATGCCTGCTCGTAGGCGGCGTTCACCCTTGGCCTTGCGGCCTCGAACAGTTCGTCCTCCGTCGCCCTCAGCCCCTTCGGTGCACCCATGGTCAAGTCCAGCCCGCGCTTGAACCTGTCGGTTTCCCTGGCCGTGCGTTCGGTGAGCCTTCTCCTTATCGTTGCCTCGGTCGGAACGCCGACGGGACGCGAGAACGCCTTGGGCGTCCTGATGGCAACGTCGTCAATCTTGCCGCCGACTCGCTCCATCCCCTTGGCAAGCAGAGCGGTGGACGTGCCGCCCGTGTCGGCGATCATGTCCACTCTTGGAGTCGGGGCACCCTTCGGAATGTCCATCTTGAAGGCGTGTTTCAGCACGTCCACGGTGTTGGGCGGAACCTGCCCGATCCTGGCGGCTCTCCGCCTCTGGATGCCTTCCGCCAGCCGCCCAACGCCTGCGCCGATGGTGGGGCCTGCCCCGCCCAGAACGCCGCCGAACACCGCTGGCAGTGCGGCATTGCGCACTCTTGGGCCAAAGCCGCCCTCTCCTTCGGCAAAGCCAGCCGCTCCGCCTGCCGACGCTCCTGAAAAGGCTCCCGTGATCGACCGCATGAACGGCGATGCGCCAGTCACGGCCTTCGATCCGACCTGAGCCGCCTTGCCGACGGGAACGAACGATCCGGCGATCTCCGCTCCGGTTCCGGCCATGCCTGTCCGATCCCTTGCGGCATCCATGTAGTCCCTCATGGTGTCCCGGCCTTCAGCGTAGGCGGGCAGGTAGTCCTGCATGGACGGACTTTCCTTGAACTGCGACCAGGCGTTCAGCGGGCTGCGCATCGCTGCCTTCCCCGCATCCCGTGCAAGGTTCAAGGGTCCGGCTTCACGGACGCCTTCAACCAGCCCCGCCCATTCGTCAGACACGCCGCCCGTCGCGCCATGCAGTCCGAGGTTGAGGTAGTCGAGAACCCTGTCCGCAGTGGACATCTTGGGCGTGGTCTTTCCCGTGGCAAGCAGATGCTCTGCGGGAACAGGATCGGTCGCCCCTTCCTGCTTCAGGCTCGCAGCGATTTCCTGCGCAGCCTTAACGGCAGCTTCGGCGTTGTCCACCTTCTTGATGTTGTAGACTGTCCCGTCGATCTTGACCTTGAAATCCGGCATCAGTCTCCCACCTGCATGACCTGTATCCCGCCGCCCATGTCCTGCCATCCGGCAGTCGGCGTCTTGGCAGCCGATGTTTTGATCCTCTTGCTCTTTGCGATCTTCTCGAACCTGTCAGCCATCCGCAGGTACGCTTCCGCCTGCTCGCCCTCCGCAAGCGCCGCCTTGCCGCGGTAGGTCTGCGCCAATGCTCGATACTCCGCCGCAGGCCCGTCCGCCTCCTCGATGACAAAGCTGTCTTCGGGGTTCAGCCCTCCCATGGATGGGGCTTCGGAAAAGACGCTCGGAGCCGGTTCGTGCCAGGGCGCGAAAGCTCCTGACATGTCAGGGGCGGTTCCGGCCTCCTGCCCGGCAACCTTCCCCGGCGCTTGTCGAGGCATGGCCTTGGAGGCCGGGAACAAGTGCTGCAAGACCGCGCCCGCTCCCACAGGCTGCTGGCCCCAGCCCGCCATACTGCCGACATCCGCTTCAGGGCGCGTGGAATCCACCTTCGGCTTCGGCGGCGGCATTAGGGCCGCGAGCACGTCAGGGGCATCTCCCTGTCCGGGCATGGTCGGCATCGCCGGGGCAGTTCTTGGGGTGTCAGGGGCAGGACTCTCCGAAGCGGGAGCCGTCGGCGCGATCCGCGTGAAGACCTGCACGGCGGAAGCCTTGTCGGCTGCGTCTATCTTGTAGGTCTTTCCCCCGTATTTGATTCGGAACGTCGGCATCAGTCCTCCAGTATCTCGAACGGAATTCCGTTGAACGTGCCGGAATTCCTGGAGTTCCAGACCAGATCGCCGACCGCATCTTCGGACGCCTTGAAAGCGTCTGCCGGACTGAGATTTCCCTCAAGCGGGGGCAACGGGCTTCCAGTGATGTATCCCCTGAGTTCAAGCATGGTGTTCTCCAGCTTGGCCAGGAACATCTCAGGGCTGTCTTCAAGGTTCGGGACGCCTTTCAGGAGCCTGGGCACCTCGGTTTCGGGAACGGTCGCGCCGGAAATCTCCTTGATGTACTCGTTCAGGCGAACGTTCACCGTCTGCCGGAACTGGGTGTCGTTTCTCAGGTGCTGCTTGAGTTCTTCCGGCAACGCTCCCAGCTTGTCCAGGAAGCCCATTCCCTTTGCCGCCAGTTCCCCCTGCACGGTAAGGTGGCCAGCTTCCGCTCCGCTCTTTAGCTGATCGTAGATGTTCGCCCACTGCGCCAGTGCCGCTTCCTTTGCGTCGGTCGTTTCGTCAATGACCTCGTTCACGTCGTCACGATCCGAAGTCGGGGCCTGTCCCAGAATGTAGCCTTCGGCAAACAGGGCGTTTGCTTTTACCTTTCCCTCCTCCGTCGTCACGTCAATGCTCAGGTCGTCGCCCGTTTTGGGATTGAAGAGATACACGCCCTTGAAATCAACGTCGCCGCCCCCGGCCTTCAGGGCCTTGTCCATCGCCAGGATGTCCGCCTGAAGCTCGCCCGTGACCGTGCCGTCGGCAATGGCCTGGTTGTATGCCGCGACCCCGCCCTCGTTGACGATGGAATGCGCGAGCTTCCTGAGTTCCGCCACTCTCGCCTTCTCGGTCTCTGCTCGATCCAGGGCTGCTTGCCGGGCTGCCTCGGCGGCATTGAACTGTCTCTCTTGCAACCCGAACGTGCGATCCGCGTTTGCCTGCGCCCGGTCGGCCTCAAGCATCGGCCAAAGCTCTTTCATCATCGAGGCGTCCAGCGAACCGCTGCGCAGCCCTTCCATCACGGCGTCCCTGCCGCCCTCGCCGTAGATTCCGAACGCGGCCTGCAATGCGGCCTTGGCTTCCTCTTCCTTCTTCCGCTTGCGACGATCCTGGATGCCCGCACCAAGTCCTGCGCCAAGCTGGCTCAGTCCCTGTCCGATTGCGGAAAAGGTCGGCGGCGTGTAGGCGCTCGAACCGCGTGGGGAAACGTCGAAGAGGGTTGCGGGCATCACGGATACTCCGGGGCAGGCAAGATGTGACGAAGAAGCGGTGACTCCTTCAGGTATTTTGTAAGCTCTGGGTCATCCTGCTTCATGATGCCGCGCCGTTGCGCTTCGATCAGAATCCTGGGGTCCTGAACGTCAAGGCCCGCAAGGATTGCAGCCAACACGCCTCTTGTCCCCATCTTGCCGAGGCTGATGTCGTCTCCCGTCAGCACGCTCGCCAAGGCGGACCTTCCGGCAGCGCTCGCCCTGTCGCCGACGAGATTGGCGTAGGGTTCGACGGCATCCATTGCACCGCCAGCCATTTCAGCGGCCAGGCCAGACACTTGGCTGGCGGTGTCCATCACTTGGCCGGGCATGTTTTTCGCTTTTGCCAGAATGCTTGCCAGATCAGGCATTACGCTCTCCTATGCTGCGGCCAGTTCGTAATCGACGTGCTTGACGCCGTTCAGTTCCCTGACCGCATCGGGATGCAGTTGCTCGACTTCATCGGCCATCAGGCCGATTTGCGGCGTGTCGTGCCCCTTGTAGTTGAACACGTAGACGGCCAGGCCGTTGTGCAGCCTGCCGACTGCGCGAATGTTCTCTTTCGCCCTGCGATCTGACAGCAACGCGCCGCCGAGCGATCCGGCAAGGCCGAGCAGGCCACCGGTCCTCTGTGCCGCCGCGTTCGCCCTTGCCGCGTAGTTCGAGCCGGTCATGCCCACGATGTCCGGCGCGGAATACTGCGGAGCGGCGTAGCTTGGCATTCCGAGCAGTCCGGCAAGCTGGGAGACCTGGCCGAACGGCTCCTGCCGACTGTACTGCATCTCCGCGAAGTCCTGCTGCCGCTTCGCAAGCTCCTGGTTGAACCGCGCCTGCTCCTCGTTGAACCTCTGGCCCCTGAAGCCCATGTCCTGGTCGAACCGGTCCCGGCCCTCGCCCTGAAGCTGAGAGCGCCATCCGGTATCCTGGTCGTAGCGCTGCTGCCCTTCCTGGCCCAGAAGCCCGCGCAGGGCGATGTCCTGGCCGAAGCGCTGCTGCCCTTCCTGGCCAAGCAATCCTCGCAGGCCCATCGTCTGGGCGAACTTGTCACGCTGCGCCTGGTCCTGAAAGTTCTGCATGACGGACTGCGAGTCGAAGACCTGCTGGCCCCGGTCAAACGTCTGCCCGCCACGGTCGAAGATTCCCGCCGCTTCACCGAACTCCTGCGCCCTGTTGCGCGAAGTCAGGTCGGCCAGCCTCTGGTGTTCCTGGGCACCCGCCATCACGGAGGCAAGCGAAAGGTCGTTCATGGCCCTGTCGCGGCCTTGCTGAAGCCGGTTCAGTTCCTCGTTGTAGGCTTCCGATCCGGGAGCGAGGCCCTTCTGCCAGAGCCTGTTCTCAAGGTCCGACTGCGCCCGCTCGTCGTCAGCCCTTCGCAGGTTCATGGCCCGCTCGTACATGGCGCTCGAAACCGCTTCCCTTTCGGCACCGAAGTCGTCCGGTCCCGACAGGGCGAGCCTGTCAGCGATCCGGCCACGCTCGTCCCGCAGCCCTTGCAGGTCGCCAAGCAGGCCCTGGTAGCCCTGCTGCCTGTTCCCAAGCTCCGCTTCAAGGTTCGTGTAGTCGCGAGGGTCGATCTGGACGCCGGGAAGCGAGCCGAAGTCCGTCTTGCGGACTCCGGGCAAGGCGTCAAAGTCCGTCTTCCTGATCCCCGGAAGGGAACCGAAGTCGGTCTTCCTGACGCCAGGGAGCTTGCTCGGGTCCAGGACGCCGACCTTCTGGAAGCTGCCCATGTCAGGGCCGGATGCCGTCACGTCCCCTATGCGGCCAAGCAGTCCGCCCGTGCCGCTGGCCCATTGCGGGTCAGGGGCGGCGTAATCGTGTTGGGCGATGACGCCGGGTGGTCTTTCGACCACGTTGTCCATGATCCGGTCGCCGCCGGGTCTGGCTCCCGCGCTCGCAGGCCGGGGACCGTCTCCGCCCTGATCGACGTTGGCAGCCATCCGCTGTCGGGTTTGGTAGCTGCGAGCGTCATAGCTGTTCGGGTCGCCACCGAGCTTTCCGTCCACCCAGCGACCGGCACGATGGCGAACGTTGCCGCTGCCGCTGGTGTCCTGCCACGGCCTCAGCCTTGGACGGCCATCGTTCGGCTGCGGCCTGCTGCCGCCCTTGCCGCCGCCAGACGTGCTTCCGCCCCCGCTTCCGCCGCCACTCGATTTGCTGCCGCCCTTGGCCATCACATCGCTCCTGGGCTGCGTCTGCCGCCCTTGCCGCCTCCGCCTCCGCCCTGCGGTGCGGAACCGAACAGCATTGCCTGAATCAACGGATGAAACTCCGTGTGCTGCATCCGGTCGGGAGTGCCGACCTCGCCGGTGTAGTAGGTCCGGGCGAACGGCGTCTGCTGGTGCATCTGGCTCAGCATCGCGTTCTCACGCGCCGCCTGCCGGTTGATCTCCATCTGCATTTCCGCCGTCTTCACCGGATCAGGCGGCTTCGGCCCTGACTTCTTGCCCATTTTCCTGCCCTCTCAGCCATATGCACTCTTCTGGAAACATTGACAGGACGCTGCTGTCGGTCTGCCCGTCCCATCCCCTGCGAGCCACGCCTTCCATCCTGAAGCCCATGCGCTCGGCCAGACGCCTTGCGCGTTTGTTGCGCCGTGACGTGGCGACCCACAGCCTGACCACTCCCATTTGCACGAACGGGTAGGCAAACATGTCTCGCAGCGTCGCTTTCGTGGCCCAGCCGGGCCGTGCCTGGGCGATGGTCGCCTGCATCGAGTTGCCATAGGTGCATGTCCGAAACTCGTTGTAGACCACGCCGCAGACCAACTCGTCGCCCATGGCGATTCCGAGCGCGGTGCACATCCCGAAGTCCTCCGGGGCCATGCCGATCCTGTGCGCCACCCAGGGCACGATCACGTGGTCGGCTCCTGCGAAGGAGACTGGCCTAAAGGAGTGCATGGGTCGTTTCGCTTATGATGTCGGTCGCGAAGTAGCGCATTCGTGCGCCGGAGGTCGAAGACCTGAGCCGGACGGAGATGGCCGTGCCGTCGCGGTTCAGCGCCTGCCACTCCTGGAGGCTGAACGTGCCTCCGGCCCAATCCGAGCCGGGATCGTCATCGTCGCCCCATTCGGCCTCGTCCCATTCCGCGCCGCCCGTCCTGAGCGAGCTTGGAGCCTCCAGCCCGCCTTCCTCGTTGAAGTCGGTCACGGTTCCGATGGTGAACGTCACGTCGGCGTCCGAGTCGATCAGCGCCCGCGCCAGCGTGAAGCGCTTGTCCATCGCCGTGCCAAGATACTGGAACGCGCCCCGCACGTCGCCCTCGATGGGGTTCCCGTTGTCGTTGGTGCCCACGTTGGCCTCAAGGACGGAGCCGCCCGGCCCGCCGAAGAACAGCCTGTCCTTCCACTGCGCCCAGCAACGTGCGTCCATGCCGACGAACCGGCACCATGCGCCGGTCTGCGTGTTCATGACGTGCTGCTCGCCGCCGAAGGCGGGGACGTTGAACAGGAGCCAGTTGCTGTTCGTGTGGAGAACGCAGTCCCAGCCCACGGTGTCGCCGTGGAGCGCGGCCTTTTCCGTCACGGTGTTGGCGATCTTGGACGACAGGTTGGCGATCTCGCTGGAATGCGCGACACGCCCGGTTTGCAGGAGCCTGGTCACGGGTATGTAACCATCCGTGGTCATGGCCACAAGGTCGCCGCCGAACTTTGTCAGCGCCTTGTCGCCGATCAGCCGCCCGATCTTCCAGAGGCCGACCAAATCCCAATCGCTTGAACTGGTGATGTCGGTTCCCTGGTAGACAAGCACGGACCCGTTGTCGAAGAAGATGCAGAGAAGGTCGTCAACGCCTTCGCCTGAATCTATCGTGATGGTGCCAAGCCCGATTGCGTTGCCGCCGTCGGCGTTCACCCGGTCCAGCGCGAACCGTGTCAGGTCGCCCTGTATCGCGCCGAGGTCGCCGTACCAGAGATTGGCCGTGTCCTTTTGCAGGAAGAACAGGCGGCCCTTGAACGGCAGGACCTGGCTCAGGTCCGACGCGCTGAACGGCAATCCGTCCTGCCCGGACGCCTTGGTCCAGTTGTGGTCCGCCGCCATGGTGCCGTCCGGCTGTATCCGCTCGGGCGGGTCCTCGCCGTTGACCATGATGGTCGATCCCGCGAAGTGCGCGAACCGCCAGCGGTCGCTGGCGTAGGAGCCGTCCTTGACGGACTCCGCTGCAAGCGTGGAAACCTGTGACGAATTGGTCACGTTCCATATCTGCCCGCCGCCCACGGCATAGAGCCTTGAGACGCTGCCGCTCTGGTGCGGAATCAACGTCTGCACGTAGTCCGTGCCCGCGCCCGTCGCCGACACGCGGCTTCCCCGGCGCAGCACGACGGCCCCGCTTTCGGGAAAGTAGTTGTCGATCTGGATGGCGTATTTCGGCTTCATCGACGCCCAGGCGTCGGCGGTGTTCCAGCCGCCCACGGGAGCCTGTATCGTGTCGCGCTTGCCGAGCGAGTTGCGCGGGCCGAGGTCCGCGCCCTGCAAGGCCGCCCTGTTTATCGCGTATCCTATGCTCATCTGCCTAAACCGACACGCCGCCGAAGCCGCTGTCAGGGACCTGGCCCTGCAATCCAACGGCGGGCGTCCGCCCGATCCTTATGGTTCGCAGCCCGCCGTCCTTGGCGAACCGCTTGTCGCGCTCAAGCTCGAACTCGGCCAGTTCCGGCGCGAACGACAGGCCGCGAGACTGCTTGAACCGCCATGTCAGGTCCTGTTCCACCAGGTCGTCGTCGAACAGGGTCAGGTCGGTGTCCGCCGCGACCCTGCCGCGAAAGACGGTCTGGGAAGCGTCCGTCAGCCACTGGTTGCTGACGTACTCGATCACCAGGTCCTGCGCCTGCGACGGGACGGGATCGACCCAGAACGCCTTGCCGGTTCCGGCGACGTTGCGCCTGATCCTGAAGTTCGGGGCGATGGACGTGGTTTCCACAAGCCCCGACTTGATCCGCTGCCACTCCGTCGGGCTGAGAGGCCCCCGCGCCTCGCGGTAGGTGTCCCTGTTCCAGACCGTGCCGTCCACAAGCTCCTGGTAGTCGTCCGGGAAGGCGTAGGACGCCTGGCCGGGGACCGTCTGGAACGCGAACTCCCGCGTGAGCACGATCCAGCCCTGGTTGCTCGTGCCCCGCATCTGGGCCATGTTCTTGCAGCCCCGGTTGAGCAGCACGACCATGGCCCGTGCGTGAGGCTCCGGGTTGCCGACAAGCGAATCAATGTCGCGCATTCCGACGACGGCGGCGACGTTCCTCGCGATCTCGAAGACGTTAAGCCTTTCCGTCATCCTTCGCGGTTCCCTTTGCCTTCGTCGCCGGAGCCTGGCCTTCCACCCTGGCCATGAGCGCCTTCACCGTCTCCTGGAGCTTCGCGTTCTCGGCGAGGACGCTCTCGTTCTGGCCCTCAAGCGCCGTGATCCTCTCGACCATCGCGTCCTTCTGGTCGAACTGCTGCTGCCTGGCCAACGCGCCCCGCGCCTTGTCCCGCACCTTGGCGACGCCAGGTCCCAGGTGGTCGAGATGGGTGTCGGTCAGCCCGGCAAGCTGCTCCAGCGTGAAGACGCGCTTCTCGGCAAGCCTTGCCTTCATCGCCTCGTCCAGCCATGTCACGTTGCGAAGCCGGGTCTGGCCCTTCGTCTGGTCCTCGGACTGCTGGTAGAGCGCCCACTTGCGGGCGTATTCCAGCTTGTCCTCCTCCGTGACGGGGCGGTCCACCTTGAAGAACCTGTCGCCGGGAAACTCCTTCCTGATGTAGTCGGCGTCGGCGACGGGGTTCCGGTAGAACTCGACGAACGCCTCGTCCTGCCCGCCGTGGTCCGGGTCGCCGTAGATCAGGCCGCCCTTGCTGTCGCGCCGCGCCTGGGCCTGCACGGGCACGTTCATCATCGCCGCCGCCTGCTCGATCTGGCCGGGGTCGGCGAGCACCGAGCCTTCCGGCTGGACGCTCAGGTCTGTTTGCATTGCAGTTTCCATGTTCGTTTTCCTCTGGTTGTCAGGCGTTTTCGGATTGCACGGCGGCCTCTGCCTCCACCGTGAAGACGTGATCGTGCCTGCTCATGCCGAAACGCCTTCGACGGTGATGCCGAACGCCGCCGCGCCATCCTCGCCAAGCATGTACAGCTTGGTTCCATCCTCAGACCTGGACACGTATACGGTCCCCGACGGTCCTTTCAGGTGCCCGGATACCGAAGGCAGCGGAGTGGTCGAAACCCCCAAGGCAGAGACAGGAACATCGACCGAGAAGGGGACAGAAGCCAATGCTTTCGCCGCTGTTGCACCCGACCGCCCTGAGAAACGAAGGATCGGATAAAGGTCGATGTCGGCCACGGTTGTCTCCGCCACGGCCTGATTGTTTTCCGACCCGCCAGTTCCCAATCTCACTGGCGGTGAAGGCTCAAGATGGGCCGAACCCGTGCGGGCATAGTCCATTTCACAATGGATGCGCCGCTCGATCTCATCGACCACCTGCTCTGCTGTCGTGTCCAATATGTAGTAATTCTGGGAATTACCCAAACCGCCAACATGATCTGAATGGATTTCAACGACGTTCTGTTCCGTAACATTGCCTTTCGCGTCCTTCACCTTCCGAGTGATGTCTAACGCCGCCATGATCTGGAATACGTTCAAGAACGAAGTGCGCAGATCGGCAATGACAATGGGGTCTGAACTCCTATGGACCAATTCGGTTTTCAGGAATCTGCTGCTCATTGTAAGTCCTCCTTCAGGTCAGGTTC
Organism: Boseongicola sp. SB0665_bin_10; assembly: GCA_009838075.1. GTDB lineage: Bacteria > Pseudomonadota > Alphaproteobacteria > Rhodobacterales > Rhodobacteraceae > JAJEFO01. The sequence goes on from VXSG01000081.1 coordinate 17,312, forward strand.
TGCATTTCAGCTTGTCGATGCGGGGAACGGAACGCGGCGGAAGTCGAAGATCACGCTGTAGACTCCCTGTTGATTGGTGCCGGTCGCTCCTTCCCACCCTACGCAGTAGCCGTAGATTTCATCGTCGGCACTCTCGTCGGGGTTGAGCGTCCAGTAGGTGAGGTCGGCATTGGTGTTGCGGTTGTCCGTGGAGCCTCCCGGTCGCACCCGGCTATCCCTGCTCGTGACATAGACGGGCTTCCCCGGAGGAGCGTTACTTGCGGTTTGCAGTTGGGAATGGGTGTATTGCGGCCCCATGGGAACGCCGGTTACGAGCCCCCAAGACAGCATCTTGACGGAACCAGAAGCGGCATCTTCGGTGGCTATGCCCTCGATCCCCAGGTTGAGGTCCTCGGAGCGACCAAAGTGGTCAGAATCCCCAAAATAATGTCCGATCAGAACGTTCCCACGTGCAGCCAGAATAAGCGGGTCATGCTCGGACACCCCGTTGGTGCCCACCTCCGGGATAGTGAATGTCTCGTTGCTCGGATAGCGGGATTGCTCGAAGGACAGAGTGATTTCCGACAGCGCCCTTGCAACCTCGTCGCGAGCGTATTGGTCGATGGCGCTGCGGATGGGGTATTCGACGAAGTGGGCGGCGCCGGCGGCATGCGTGAGCAGGGGCGTGTCGTTGGCCCGGTTGACGACCATGCTCCATACCGCCCCGTCGGCGAGTTGGCGCAGCACATTGGCAGCATCGACCGCAGAGAAGGAGTAGTAGCCGGAGTCGCCGTGGAAGACGGCGTAGGTCAAGGTCGAGGTGACGGTCGTGGCCGTCCCGCTCACCTCACCTGTAATGACGACCTTCACCGTGTCGCCGGATTGCACGGACCTGCCGAGGGCGGCGTCGTAGGCGGCCTTGCGGATCCAGACATCGATGGTGTTGGCGTTGTCGGTTGACACCCCGGCAAGGAGCACGCCGACGTTCGAGTCCGGGTTGGACGAGAACTCGCCGCGCTGCCCGTAGACGCTGTTCCGTATCGCGGTGCCGAGCCAGGTGTCCGCCCCGTCGGTCCAGCGTTCCAGTTCGCCGGCGAAGGTGTTGGCCGTCCCGTGCCCCGGCTGGCGCACGTAGAACTCGTGCTCCGACAGCACCACGTTCCCGTCTTTCGCCTCATCGACGTCCAGCGGCTCCAGCGGCTCGATGATGTGATGGTCCGCCGTGTCCTCGGCCGTCAGCCGGGCGAAGGAGATCACCAGGTCCGCGACGCCGACCGTGCGGCCGTTCCGGTTGAGGTAGAGGTTCACCTCGATCGCTTCGGTGACGTGCCAGTAGGCCGTCGACGTGAACGGCTGCTCCGGCCCCCCGTAGAAAAACACGTTGCTCAGCGCCGCGATGACCTCGTCGTCCGAGGACTGCCGGAATTGCAGCGCGAAATGCCCGACGCCCTCGCCGTCGTGATTCCCCTTCGCCTGAAGAAAATACAGCCCCGGCTGCACGGTAAAATCGTTGCCGGACAGGCCGGTCAGCATTTCCGGGTCGCCATCGCCGTGGACGACGACAATCGGGTCCTGGGCAATCGGCGACAGCTCGTCGTCCGCCGTTTCCGGTATGTCTTCCCGGAACTCGATGCTCTCCGTCCGCAGCCCGGCCAGGCCGGTCACCGGCTGCGGCAGGTCCTTGATCGCGCTGGCGGCGAGGCGGTTCTCGTCCGTCAGGGTCTGCAGCGCGTCCCGTATTGCTCCGGGGGTTGTCTCGGAGTCAATGATATCCCGTGCCGTCTGGTCGATGCCCGCAACCGGGTATTCCGTGAAATGGCTGGCGTCCACGCCGTGAGTCAGCAGGACCGATCCCCCCTGGCTGACGATCAGCGACCAGCCGTCCGGGTGCGTGCCGACGCGCTTGGGCACGGAGTTCGGGGCCTGTCCCTCGAAGCTGAGCCACGTCTTGGCTCCGACCGTGAAGGCCCGGACGTAGGGCAGCACATGGGTCGTGGTCGTGGACGACCCGCTCACGGTGCCCGTGAAGGCGGCGCTGATCTCGTCGCCGGACGCGACCGCCGACCCCTTGGCCGTCTCGTAGGCGGCCTTGTCGATGTGCACCTCCATGATGTTGTTGGTGCTTTGGCCGACCAGGACCGCGCCGATGGCGGCGTCGTGGTTGTCCGTGAAGCGGCCATGCGCCCCGAAGTGGCTGTCTGAGCGGGAGGTAACCAAGTAGTAAAGCTGGCCTTCCCGGTAAGTGCCAAGAACTCCTGCAAAGGCGTTTGCCGTGCCCGGCGTCGCGTATCGATGGAGGGCGTGCCCGGACAGCACCACGTCGCCCACGGACAGCCCGTCGCCATCCAGCGGCTCGAGCGGCTCCAGGCCGTCGGCAATTCCGCCGTCGTCCCCGGCGGCGGCCCCGGCTTGCTGAATTGTCGTGCGGATCGCGCCGATGTCGTCAACTTTCCAGACGACGACTGCCTTGTCCGTGGTGGTCGAGCCGATCCGCAACGAGCCGTCTGCAAGCGTCCAGAAGCGGATTCCGTCCACCGTGATTGCCGACCCGGACGCTGCGGCGAAAAGCGCATTGCCGAGCGTGAATTCGCTCGTCGTGTTGACTCGGAAGTAGAATGCCGTGTTCGCGTCGTCTGCGACGGTCACGCCCTCTACGCTGAAGATCGCGGCGCTTCCCAAAACCGTGTCGTCGTAGAGCTTCTCGATCAGGCTGTCGTCGCCGCCGCCAGAGGCGATGGCCGACCGGACATCGGGCGCAAGAGCGTCCAGGGGGACCACCCCGTCCTTGAACGTGCCCGTGACCTCGCCGCCATAGGAAGTCTCGTGCGTTGTCTTGTATACCGCAGCCTTGGTCTGCGTGGAACCGCCCGGAATTGGCGATCCCAGGAAGTAGCTGTAACCCGCAGTTCCATTGTCAACTTCCTTTGGAACCCAATGGGTGTGATACAAGAGATCAGTGTCGGGGAAGGTGATGGCCCATGCCCAATCGGACTGGTCCTCGGTGTCTTTCAGACGGATGACGAGTTGTTTTTGAGTGCTTGGTGGAGTGAAAGGAAATCTTGGATTGGCAATCGTGCTTGCAAAAGTCACACCGGCAACGTCTACATTGTCATTGCTGACCTCATCAAGAATTGCAATGCCGCACAGTGAGGCGTCTGTGCCTTCCACCCAAACCGCCTTGGCGGTCAGCGACAGGTCTTTGGTTACGTCGTTAAGATGCTGAATGCGAACAGCGTTGTCATCGGCTTCCGCCTGCGCAGCCTCAGCCGCGTCCACTTCCCAGCCGAGAACGTCACCGTCGAACTTGGGTATCCTGTTGTCCCGCGATCCTGCGGCGGGCAGGTCGGGAAGGCGCTTCTCCGGCGGAACGAGGGTGTCGATCCGCCCGTCCACCGCCGCCTCGTCAAGCCCGGTTCCGCCCGCTGCGGTGGCGTCAACCTCCCAGCCAAGGGTGTCGCCGTCGAACTTCGGGACCTTGTTGTCGCGGGAGCCTTCGGAGGGCAGTTCCGGCAGGAGACGGGCGCGTTCCGCGTCGGTCAGCCCCTCGCCGCCGCCGTCGGAGGCGGTCTGCCAGGTCGCGGCCCCGTCCGTGCCGACCTCAAGCTCGTATCTCGCGGTCGCCGCCTGAGCGCCAGGCGCTTCCGGGAGGCCGGTGTCCTGCACCGTGTCCTCTTCCCATGAAGCCGTCCCGTCCGCCTGGACGCGAAGGTTGTAGTCCGTGGCCGCGTCAGGAGTCGCGGGCCTGTCCGGCACGTTCGACTTGCCGTCCGCCGTCGCCTGCGCCGCGACCGCCTTGGCGTCCGCCGCCGCAGCAGCCGCCCGCGCCGTCGGGTCGGTGTCCGTGGTGCCGCCGTCCGGCTGCCAGGACGCCTGGCCCGTGTCGGTCACCTGAAGGTTGTACTGTGTCGTTGCGGCAGGGGCGCTCGGCTTGTCCGGCACGTTGCTCGCCCCGGTGCCCGTCGATGCCGTTGCCGCGATGCGCGGATAGCTCAGGAACACCGGCGCGAGGCTGTCCGCGCCTTCCGCCATGACGTTGATGCCGTCAACCGGCCTGCCAAGCGTGGCGCTGCTCAGCGCCCCCTGCGATGCCGCCGGTCCGGGCCAGAGTTCCGCGCCCTTGACGACGGTCTCCTGGACCGTCCTGACGCTTCCCGGCCCGTAGACCTGGAACCACCCGTATTCGCCAGCCGCAACGTCCTCGTGCGAAACGCCTACGACGTTCCCGGCCTCGCCTGACACGCGGTCGCCGTCCAGCGCCCATGCCTGCCCGGTGTCGCCGCGTATCTCCACGGCGTCATGCCGCCGGATCGCCTCTCCGGCCCGCTGGTACATGAACTCGCGGAAGTCGTCCGTCCGCCCGCGAGTCCCTGCGTGGAACCCGCTTGACGTGTCAACGGATGACGGGTTGACGCCAAGGTCCTTCAACTTACCGGCTGTCCACGTAGGGCCAGTTCAGCGAGCAGGCTGTCAGACGGTCGTTGGCGACCGCGTTGGCTTCAAGAATCGATATTCCGGCGATCTCGCGCTGACCGGCCCCGCTTGTGATGCGGCCCCCGGTGCCGGAAGGCTGGGCGTTGTCGGAAGCCACGGTCCCGTTGGCCGTCCTGACCATGGATTCGCCCTTGCGAAGAACCCAGAAGGCATCTCCGTCCTCGCAGGGAGTGACCACGACCCCGGCCTGGTTGCCGTTCGCACGGTTCGTGGTCATGCGCTCGCACTCGAAGCTGCCGTAGATCACGACGCAATCACCCTCGCGCATGTCGGCTTCGGCCTTGCAAAGCTGCCATTGCCTGTCGCCGCTCTCCCCTACTGTGCCAAGCGGGGGCGGCAAAGGCTCTCCGGGAACAGGCGTTTCAGGCCATACCTGTTTGGGGTTGCACCCCATGACGCCAAAGGACATCACGTTCTCCGTTGTGTCGGGAGCCGGTCTCCCGGCCCCCGAAAGGTTCGTCAGGCGATCAGGTCAACCGACGGCCACTGCACGGCGATGGAGACAGGACTTCCTGCCGATCCCTGCGCGGTCCTCGCGTGAACGCCGTTCAGGTGAAGCGCGGCTGCGGTCGAACTGATCCGGCCTTCCGTGTTGTGCGGATACAGGATGGCTCCGGCGGCGATGGCCGCCGCCGCGATCCCGAACCCGTTGCCGAAGACCAGGCCCCAGCCGTAGGCGTCGTTTTCGATCCTGACCTGCGGGAAGCAGATCGCCATCGAAAGGTTCGCGTCGTCGCTCAGGTCCATCGCCCGCAGTTCCCAGTCGCCGCTGATCGCGGCGCAGGCGTACGGGCTGATGACCTGTCCGGCCTGGACGGCCACGTAAAGGCCGCCGTCCGGGCTGAAGGCAAGGGTTCCGAGCGTGACGCCGCCGATGTCCTCAAGGGACGGGCCGGACTGGTTCGGATTGCATCCAAGTGCTGCAAGACTCATGTCACGCCCTCCTATGCGGCTCGCTGAAGACGGCCCTGCAAGCTCACGTTCGAGCATGTCAGGTTTCCGGCCCAGAGAATGAACCGCACCATCGCGTCCTGGTTGGTCGCGTACCGGTCCATGGAGACTTCCATGTTCTGGTCCTTGTGCGGACGCCAGAACAGGTAGTTCGTGTTCAGCATGTAGGCGAGGTTCGCGCCAAGCGAGCCGCCGAAGCCGCCGTCCAGAACGCAGTCCGCCGTCAGGAACTTCAGGTTCATGAAGCCCATCTTGCCCATGTTCGGGTTCGTGAACCGCTGCTGGTCCTGAAGCGATTCCCAATAACCCGTGTAGAAGGCGTTCCCCATCGGGATGAGGTCAACCTTGTCCATGTTCCGGCAGATCGACACGTACATGTTCATCATGGCGTTGCGGATGCCGTCGTTCGACACCGCGAAGCCCGAACCCGACCCGTCGTTCTCCTGGTGACGCCAGAAGTCGAAGTTGGCCCGGTTGATGCCGCCGTAGGTGCCGCTTGTCGCCGTCGCCGGAAGCGCCGCCGCAAGGCCGTCGATCTGCTTGCCGGAATCGGCCTCGCCGTTGCTGTAGAGGTCGTTCGACAGGCCGTTGACCATGGTCTTCTCGGCGTTGCCCACGCGCTTCGAGAGAAGGTCGATCATCTTCTCCTTGCCCGCGTTCTGAAGCCGCTCGCGCCCCGAAATGGTGATCGCGACCGCGACCTGCCGGAGGTCGAACTCGGCTGCGGAGAACACGTCGCTCGGCTGGATGTTGAGGACCTCGTAGCCGCTGAAACGCTTGAACGTCTCGTTCTCGGCGTATTCAAGCTCCTCGTAGATGGTTCGTCCGCCGGAGATCGGGGACGACTTGCCACGCTTCTTGAGCCGGTTCAGGAGAGCGGTGTTGTCCGACACGTTGTCGGCCAGCTTCCTGCGCCGGTTCTCGATGGCGACCGTGGCAAGTTCGGAGATGTTTGGCGAAGCCATTGTCTCGTTCCTTGTTCGTCAAGGTTTCGTTCTGCTTCCGGTCAGGCGGCGACCATCTGGTCGTACGCCTCCGAAAGCGCTGCCTTGAGGTCCCTTGGCTGTTCCGTCCGGGGGGAGCCTGCGCCCGACACCGAGGACCCCGCGTTGCGCTTGCGGCGGGCGGCTTCGGCCTTCGCCCTGTCCTCCGCCTCAAGCAGCTTCGCCCGGACTGCCGGATTGCTCCAGCAGGCGCGGTCGTAGAGGTCCTTGATGTCCGGCTGTTTTCCCGCCGCGTGATCGGCCTGCGCCAGCCTCGTCATTTCGTGCTCCACGTCGCTGAAGAAGGGATGGGCAAGGGTGCCGTCCTCGTTCTTCGCCGTCATGAAGTCGTTGATCGTGTTCTGCTGCCTCTGCATCTCGGCATGTTGCCGGGCCTGCATGTCGCCATGCGACTGCTGCCGAAGCTGCTGAATCTCGTTCATCAGGCCGTCAACGCGCTCGTCCCTGACAGGCTCGATGACATTTCCGCCGTCGTCCGTCTGCGGCGGCGCGATGCCGTAAGCGGAGATGATCTCGCGCAGCACGTCCATCTGCTGGGCGGGCGTCCCCGTCCTGAGCCGGTACTCGATCCCCATCAGGCTGTCGAAGGCGAGCGCGGGCGTGGTCTGCGCCTGCTGCATGTAGCCGGACCACTTGTCGGCAACCTCCCGGAACGGCGCGACTTCCTGGCTGCGCTGCGTGTGCGCGGCCTCCATCGCCTGCGACCGGTCCATGAGGAATTTCTGCGCCTCCAGGTCGAGCTTGGAGAACATCTCCCGATGCTCGCTTGACCAGTTGGCCGGAGCTTCCATGGATTGCGGCGGATCGCCGCCCTCGTCCGGCTTGCCGCCGCTGGCGTCCGCGCCGTCCTTGCCAGGCCCGGCATTGCCGGGTTCGTCGCCCGGCTCAGGGCCGCCCTCGTGCGTCTTGTCCCATGCCTGTCCGAGAACGTCCTCAAGGTTCGTGCCGTCGTTCGGCTCCATGCCTGCAACCGGCTCGCCGGTGTCGTTCGGGTCGAATTCCTCAGAGGGTTCTTGCATGTGTCATGTCCTGTTCCGGCTTCGTCCTGCTGGCCTGGATGATCGCCAGGCTTTCGGGGTGGTTCTGCTCGATCTTGTCATGGGCGGTCTTCAGGTCGTCCTTCAGGTCCGCCGTGAAATCCCGCCTGGGCACGTCCGGCCCCCTGTCGTTGCCGATGTCGATCACGCCGTTCCGCCTGTTGTGCTCGCGCACGTCCTGCCGCGATTCCAGCGCGGTCAGGTCAACGGGCGACTGCACGGGGTTCCGGTGGTAGGCGTCGATCTGCAAGAGCGGCGCGGCAAGCTCGTCGTTCCGTGGCGGCGGGTCGTTGTGGCCGGTCCATGGCGTGACCTCGACCATGCAGCCGAAGTCCCGGTCGTACCGGTATCTTTTCCTCATTGTTACAATATAACATCATGATGCGTGAAAGTCAATACCATTACAAGACCATTAGGGCAATTTTATGATACCCATAAGATACCAATTATTGCTTCGCCTCACGGGCGGCCTCCTCGATCCACCCGTCCTTGAGAAAGTCGCTCATCTCGCTCCAATCGGGAACAAGTCCGCTGCCCTCGAAGCCTTGCAGGGCGTCGATTCCGCCCAGGCTTGCCAGGAAAGCCTCGTAACCGGCCTTTCCCGCCTTTTCCTCTTTGGTCATTCCTGGACCGTCGTCCGTCTGGCGGCATCGGCGGCAACGCGCATGGCGTTCTGCGATTTCGCCGTGTCCGCCGCGACAGCCGTCAACGCCTCGCGCTCCTTCAGCGTCAGTTCCGCCTGGGTCTTCGCCAGGTCCGCCTCCATCTGCTCCATCGCGATGTCATGCTCGGCCTGCGACACCTGGTGCTCGGCCACCAGCTTCTCCATCTCCAGCCGGTGCTTCTGCTGCATGGCCTGGAGCTTCATCGCCGAATCGGCCTGCTTCACCTGCGCCTCGGCCTGCTTCACGGCCATCTGGCCCTGAATCTCCTGCTGCCGCGCCTCGGCATCCGCCTGCGCCTGGGGATCGGGTTCGCCGCCCTGGTCCTGTCCGCCAGCGGCAATCTGCTCGATTGCGTCCTCAAAGGCCCCTTCAAGCTGCCGCCCCGCCCGGAACCCGCGAACGCCGAACAGCATCATCTGGCCCATGAGCGGTGCCATGGACGGAACCTGATCGACCACTTGCAGCGAGGACGACATGAACTCGCCCGCCGCCCGCAGGAACTCCGTGCGGCCCTCGCGCTCGGCCTCGTCGTCCTCGATCATGGTCGAGTTGGTCTCGATCTCCAGCCGGAACCCGCGCAGCCTCTCGTTCCGCAGAAGCGTGATCGCCTCGGCGAACAGCATGTCCGCCGCACCAGGCTGCTGCTGTTCCGCCTGCATCACCGCCGTCATCTGGTCGAAGCCGGACAGCCGCCGCAGCCGCTCCGGGTCGTAGTGCTCGGCCATCAGTTCGGCCTTGCGGCGGATGCAGTCACGCGCCAGCTTCTCCATCTCGCGCCGCTTCACGTCGATGCGGCGACCGGCGTTCTGTTCCTTGATCCGCGACTGCCCCAGCTTCTCGCGGGGATCGACGGACCCGCGCAGGATGTCCGCGACGCCGGAAACCTCGTAGAGCGTCTGCTTCGTCCGGTCGCGGGCGTCATAAAGCCCGGTAAGAGCGCGGGCGATGGTGTCCAGCGGGAAGAACTGGACGACTCCCGTGATCTGGCCGCCGCCGCTGCCCTTGCCGAGCATGTTGTTCATGTTCGTGACCGGAACGAGCACGTCCGCGTTCTCGTTCATCAGGGACTCAATACCTTCGACGGAGGCGTCGTATAACCCTTTCGCCCGAAGCGCGTTCACCAGCCCGTCGATCCGGGCGGTCTGGTCGTCAAGCTCCTGCGCCAGCTTCGCGTACTGCCGGTAGTCGGGAACCGGCACAAGGCTCTCGTTCGAGACCGTGCCGAACGCGGGCTTCGGGCAGGGGAAGAACCCCTCCAGCTTCAGGGGATCGTCCCTCTCCTCAAGAATGCGGTCCGTCCATGCCCGGCTGACCCAGAACACCTTGCGGCTCGCCGCGTCCCATATCTCCCAGACATCGGCCTGGCCGATGACCTCCTGGTCGCGTTCGTCGATTTCGGTCCCGTCCTCGCCAACGTCGAGCGGGACGTTCCTGAACACCTCCCCGAAACGCCCGACGCCCCTGGCCCGCGTCATGGACGTGCGGCGGGCGACCCAGCCGTCCTTGACGACCTCCGCCCATGTCCTCTTCGGGCTGTAAAGCAGGTCGTTGCGGCCCACGTAGTCGGTCGGGCACGACTCGTCCAGAACGGTGTCGCCCTCCATGTCCGGCTCGTAGCGGACCCACGCGGAGCCACGGGCGAAAAGCAGGTAGTCGAGGTTGGCCCGCGACAGGGCCTCGTCCATGCCGCAGCCCATGCGCTCGTCGCGTTCAAGCTCGGATTTCAGCGCCCGCTCAAGCATCTCGGCGGCGATCCGGCCAGCGGGGTCGGCGTCCCGGTGACGGCGCTTGACGACCGGCACCGGCTCCTGCGCGTAGACGGCAGGCTTCAGCGTCTGGATGTTCGACCAGAGGATGTTGAACCGGCTGTCGCTCTCGCCGAACAGGTGCCCCAGGTCAACACGGTTCTTTTCCAGCGTGTAGCGGGCGTCGATGTTCTTGCAGGACTCGCGCCAAGGCTTGAGAACCTTCTCAGCCGCCGCGAGTTCCGCCTCCCACCGCGCAACGGTCGTCGTGAACTCCTGCGGACTTTCCGTCCCGCGTTCAGGCTCGCCGTACGGCATCGTCGCCCTCCCTCGTCATGTCATGCGGCATGTCGCCTCCTGCGTCTTGACAGGTCGATCACGTCCTTGACGACCTCGCCCCAGGTGAAGCCCCGCATTCCCGGAGGAAGGTTCCCGCCAATGGTCAGCGCGGGCGGCTTCTCGCCGGGACCTTCCTTCGCCTTGCCGGTGGACATCCGGTCGATCAGGCGTCCGATGAGCGACAGCGCGTCAACCTGGTCGTCATGCTTGCCCAGCGGGAACTTCAGCATCTCGGCCTTCAGTTCCGGGTACCAAGGCGCGTGTGCCGGAAAGACCACCTTGCCCGAACCCATCCGGGCCAGGAAAGACTGCGCCCGCGCCGCCTTGTCCGTCGTGGACGAAAACTGCCGCCTCGCGCCCCAAGCCTTCAGTTCGCGCTGACGCTTCTCCAGAAAAGGCCCGATGCTCTTGACGATCTGGCCGCTTTCCTCCGCCCAGATCAGCGGCTTCCACCGCAGCATCAGCGCAAGCTGGGCGTCAACGCTCACGTCCGACGACTCCTGCCGTCGCCAGAGGTCGAGCAGGTAGATGTCGTCGTTCTCGTCCACGCCCACGACCGCGTGAACCGTGAAGTCGCCCTTCCCGAAGCTCACCGCGTAGTCGCTCGCGCCGTATATCCGCATCCGCCCGATGTCCGGCATCCGGTCGTACGTGCGGAACATGTTCTCCGTGAAAAGGTTGCCTTCGGCTGGAAGCGGATTTCCCTGGTAAAGCGCCTGCCAGACCCTGTTGTTCCGCATCCGGCGACTGAAGTAGTCGATGTCGTACATTTCCGGCCAGAGGGCCTTGCCGTCCCTGTCAACCGCCGGGAAATGAACCTTGTGCCACTGCTCGCCTCCCTTTTCCTCCTCGGCCAGCAGCTTTCCGGCAAGATCGTTCTCGTTCCACCGGGTCTGGATGACGAGAATGAAGCCTCCCTTCATGACCCGCGTGTGGAAGTCCGACTGGTACCAGTCCCAGGTCTGGCTCTGGACGACCGGACTGTCGGCCTCCTTCCAGGACTTCACCGGGTCGTCAATTATCAGGCAGTGCCCGCCGAAACCGGTTATGCCGCCCCCGACGCCAGCCGCCCTGTAGACCCCGCCGCCCATCGTCAGCCACATGTCCCGCGCCCGGCTTTCGGGCGACAGCGCCGCGTCCTCCCCGAAGATGTCCGCATGGCGCGGATCGCGCACGAGATTGCGCAACCGCCGCCCGAAGCCGCTGACAAGCTCGGAACCGTAGGCGGTCGCAATGACCTCGTTCGTGGGATGGCGTCCGAGATACCAGGCCGGGAACACCACGGAGCAAAGCAGCGACTTCCCGTGCCGTGGAGGCGTCGTTATCAGCGCCCGGTCGATCAGCCCCGCCTCGCAGTCCTCCAGGACCTCGGCGATCCTTTCGTGATGGTGGTTCACCTTGAAGCTGGGAACCATGTACTGCGCATAGGCCAGAAGGCTCTTGTCGGCGTTGCGACGCAGCTTCTCGTGCATCAGTTCCGCAAGACGCGCCTTCGCGTTCCGGTCGTCACTGCCCGGCATCGGCAACCTCGACGACCTCGCCGTCCACGATTGTCAGGCTGGCCTTCAGGCGCTCCATCTCGTCTTCCAGCGCCTCGTCGTCCATCCGCTCGAACCGCCCCTGCGCCTCTTCCCGGCGACGGGCCGCCTCCTCCTTGTAGCCAAGCACGTCCGTGATCGCGGTCAGGCTCGCCTGCCGGACGTTGGTTTTCTCGTCCGCGTCCTCGACGATCCTCACGTGGTGCGCGAGGACCCATTCAAGGCTTGCGCCAGCCGCCAGGGCGGCATCCTCGCGGATTTTCGCGACATGGGCCTGAACCTCGTCGGACTGTGCGGCCCTCCACGCGCTCTGGCCGTTCAGGTACCCGGCCCTGCGGCCAGCCTCGGCAACGGTCAGTCCCGCCGCCAGGCCGCGAGCCAGCCGGACGCGAAGCTCCCCACTGTCCACGGGCTGAAGTCGTGCCCCGTCTTTCCGAAGCACTTCAGGGACGCCAGCAGGCAGCGGATTCGACCGCTCGTTCAGCTGGCCGTCTTCGGCAAACGCGCATTTTGACATATGTTATAATATAACAGAAAAAATTGATAATGTCAACCAATTTGCTTGCTTTTCCGAATAATCGGAAAAGGCAAAAAGTAGCGGGAGAGGCGGGAGGCAGGACTTGTTCCACCGACCCCGCCCCCCGTTTACGTTTTTTTCTCCTGAGAAAGGCGGAATGGGCGGAAAAGCCTTGAAAACAGGGTGCAATCACGTCGCCGATGCAACGCAATCACGCGATCCCAGGAACGGCACGGAATGGGAACATGCGTGTCCGTTAAGGGCAGTTATCAGAATTCAGTGAGGTCGTCACGGCACCCCGAGGCGTCGGAGTGCCGTCAGCGTTTCAGGTCCGTTTGCTTGCAGCGGATGTGGCCGTGTTCAGGCGGCCAAGCCGGTGGCCCTGGGGCATCCGGCAAGGTAAGCCTCTATCTCGGATCGCCGCCAGCGCACGGCGCGAAGTCCAATCCTGATAGGTTCGGGAAGGTGGCCTCCACGCATCAGCCGGTAGATCGAGGCGCGGCTCAAGCCCAACAGCGCCTCGACATCCGGGCGCGTCATCAGTTCGTCAGCAGTCATGCTTTTCTCCATTAAGGGTTGCATGGCCGCTGCGAATCGCCTAGTTTCGGGTTGTAAAGGACGAAATAAGGCACTCTGTGCGACCAAGCGCAGGGTGCCTTTTCTATACCACTTCACCGGATTTGTCAAGACACATTGCGATTCGCCAGGCACTGCCGGGCATTCGTCACCGGCGCAACGCCACAACATCAGCCCCTTTCCCCGTGAGGAAAGCCGCCCACTGGTCCATCAGGACGCGCCGCCGGTCGAACAGGTCCGAACGGAAATACGCGCCTTCGACGCCGCCCACCGTGTGCGCCAGTGCCGCCTCCGCAATCTCCCGTGGCTTGCCGGTCTCGGCGCACCAGTCCCGGAAGCTGGACCGGAAACCGTGAACCGTGGCCCTGTCGGCCAGCCCGTTGTCACGGAGCACCTTGGTCAGCGTCATGTCCGAAAGCGGCTTGCCGCCTCGCGGGGAGGGAAAGCAGAGGTCGGAACGCCGGTCGCGCAATTCACTGGCCTGGGCCAGAACGTCAAGCGCCGCGCCGGACAACGGGACGCGGTGCTCCTTGCCAGCCTTCATGCGGTCGGCTGGAACCGTCCATGTCGCCGCCTCAGGATCGACCTCGGCCCATGTCATGCCCCGGACCTCGCCGGATCGCGCCGCCGTCAGGATGGTGAAGCGCAGGCAGAGCTTCGCCGCGACGGACGCGCCCGACGCCTGCACCATGCCGAGCGCAGCCGCGACCTCGTGATAAGGAAGCGCCCGGAAGTTGCGCCCGGTGCCGCGCATCGACGGCAGAGCGCCGTCTATGGCCTCGCCCGCAAGGTTCGTGTCGCAATGCCCGTGCGCCTGCGCCCAGGCAAGCACGGCCTTGATCCTGGCCCGCAGCTTGCGGCCCATTTCCGGCTTCGATGTCCACAGCGGCGTCAGCACGGCAAGCACGTCCCCGCGCCCGATCCGGTCAACCCGCAGGTCGCCAAGCCTCGGCAGCGCGTGAAGCTCCATTTGCTGCCACCAGGTGCGCCGGACCTTCTCGGATCGCCACCGCGCCTTGAGACCGTCGTAGGTCCTTTCTGCGGCCTCCCTGAACGTCGGGGCCTTGGCCCTGCGCCGCTTGGCAAGAGGGTCCTTGCCGCGTCGCGCCTTGCGCCGGTTCTTGAAGGCGATGTCCCTCGCCTCGGCCAGCGAGACGAGCGGCCAGCCGCCCAGCCCGATGTCGTGCCGCCGCCCGTCGATCACCAGCCGCTGCACCCATTGCTTGCTTCCGCCCGGCGCGACCCGAAGGTAGAGCGTTCCGCCGTCGCCGTGAAGCCCCGGCTTCTTGAGCGCCTCGACGCGCTTCACCGTCAGCTTTCCCATCGCATGTCCTCCTTGGCATTGTCGCGCACCAGTCAATGTCGGGAATAGCATTTCCTAGCCGCGAGTCAATGTGGGACATGGAATTTGTCCAACATTTTATCCATAGTACCGTGTTGGACAGCCGGAGAACGAATGAGAACCTGATGCCCAGCCTATTTCCTAGTAGCCCTTTTTCTTAAGGCGTTTTGGAGATTCATGGGATCGTCTGGGAAGTGTGCTTGGTGCCCGGGGGCGGAATCGAACCACCGACACGAGGATTTTCAGTCCACTGCTCTACCCCTGAGCTACCCGGGCACGGAAGCGGCGATTGGCGCTCGCTCAGGTCGGTGCCTTCTAATGCCAGCGTCAGAGCCTGTCCAGTGTTACGCGCTTGAATTGTGGCGAGGCTTCGCCCAAGGCCGACGAAACTTGCATTTGGTGCGTTGGAGGAACTCCGGCAGTTGTTCCGTTCCTCGAATTGATCGGTCTGATGAAGCCATGGGGCTTGGTCGCCGACGGCCCGCACGTCATGCTATGCGAACCCGCCGGGACAGCGGAAGGAATGCGGGACACGCGCCGCGGGTGACTGGGACTCCGGCTGGAGGCCGTGGTGGGTTCCGGCATCGTCGAGAGGCCCGAAGACGCAAGGGAGTCGAACGAAGAAGGCGGGTTCGAGGTGCAGGTCGCGGGCGATGCGTACCCGATCAAGGCGCAACTCGGGTCCTGCCACGATCCGAATGGCGAAATCTTGCGCGGCCGAGGCAATTCGTGTGAATTGACGACGCTTCAGGTTTCCCCAAGGGGACTGCATCATCTCGACGGGACAGGTGATTTCAAAATTGGCACGCACAGCAAGAGAACTGATCAACGATCGCGCCCGACTCTTGGGGCCGAACGTTTCGACCTTCTACGATGATCCGGTCCATTTCGTGAAAGGTGAGGGCGTTTGGCTTTGGGACGCCGGCGGGCGAAAATATCTCGACTGCTACAACAACGTGCCGCATGTCGGGCACTGCAACCCGCGCGTCGTCGAGGCGATCTGTCGCCAAGCCGACACGCTGAACACGCATTCCAGATACCTGCACGACGGAATAATCGACTATGTCGAAAGGCTGACAGGGACCATGGCGCCCTCGCTCAACACCGCCATTCTGACCTGCACCGGGTCCGAAGCCAATGACATCGCCTTGCGCATGGCCGAGGCGGTGACCGGCAAGCGCGGGATCATCGCGACTGACGCCACCTACCACGGCAACACGTCGCTGGTGAGCCAGCTAAGCCGATCCAACCCGCCGGGCGTCGGCTTCGGACTCGATCAGTATCTGCGATTTGTCGAAGCGCCGGACAGCTATCGCCGCCCCGATCCCGGCGGAACGCGTTTTGCAGCGGCCGTTGCGCACAAGATCGGGGAGGCGGAACAGGACGGGATCGGTTTTGCCGCCCTCGTCGTCTGCCCGTATTTCCTGAACGAAGGGTTTCCCGACAATCCGGACGACTGGCTGAAGGCCACCGCTGAACTGGTGCGCAAGGCGGGCGGC
Organism: Boseongicola sp. SB0665_bin_10; assembly: GCA_009838075.1. Classification (GTDB taxonomy): domain Bacteria; phylum Pseudomonadota; class Alphaproteobacteria; order Rhodobacterales; family Rhodobacteraceae; genus JAJEFO01. The sequence goes on from VXSG01000081.1 coordinate 32,995, forward strand.
ATCTTGATCTGCGACGAGGTGCAATCGGGTTTCGGGCGCACCGGCACACATCTGTGGGCCCACGAGAAGATGGGGGTCGTCCCGGACATTCTGACCCTTGGCAAGCCGATGGCCAATGGGCATCCCGTCGGTGCAGTGGTGGCCGACGGGGACATCGTGGCCGAGTTCCGCAACGGGTATCGCTATTTCAATACCTTTGCAGGCAACCCGGTATCCTGTGCCGCGGCCTTGGCGGTTCTGGAAGAGTTGGAACAGGCCGATCTGGTCGGAAATGCCAAAACGGTTGGCGCATATGCACGGTCTCGACTTCTGGACCTCAAGGACAAGCACGAGGTCATTGGCGACGTCCGCGGCTCGGGATTGATCTTCGGCGCCGAAATGGTGACAGACCTGTCAACCAAGCAGCCTGCAAGCGAATTCACCGATCGTGTCATCAACGCGATGCGTCAACGCGGGATCATTCATTCCAAGCTCGGCAGGTACAAGAACACTCTCAAAATCCGGCCACCAATGCCATTTTCCATCGCGAATGCGGACCTGCTCCTTGACACGCTTGATGAGGTGCTCAGCCAAACGCCGCTGCACACATGAATGACATCGTCGAAGAGGCGCTTCGGCTATGGGGCATGACCAGGGCGGGATACGAATTGATCGCTGCCCGGGAAAACGCGGTCTACGAAGTTTCGGACGCCCGGGGCCGCTTCGCGCTGCGATTGCACCGTCAAGGCTATCGCAGGGATGCCGAAATTCGCTCGGAACTCGCGTGGCTGGCAGCCGCGGCGGAAGGTGGTCTTTCGGTGCCTTCGCCAGTTCGCACCGTCTGCGGCGGTTTCCTGGCTCGCATCGGCGGGATGCAGGTCGATGTCCTGACTTGGCTCACGGGCCGGACGTTGGACGATGCGCTGGCCAACCGTGCGCGTGAGGACCGTCGCTCTCTCTTCCTTGCACTGGGGCGAGAAATGGCGCGGCTCCATGAGGTGTCCGATGCATGGAGCCCACCGCAGTTCTTTGTCCGCGTTCACTGGGACCGGAATGGCCTGCTTGGCCAGGAACCGCTCTGGGACAGGTTTTGGGAAAACCCGGAATTGACCGCCTCAGATCGAGACCTGTTTGAGGGGTTTCGGCGCGCAGCGTCTGACAAGCTTGAAGAGATCGGGCCAACGCTCGACTACGGACTGGTTCATGCTGATCTTGTTCCCGCAAATGTGCTGGTCGACGGCAATGCGTTGAGGCTGATCGACTTTGACGATGGTGGCTTCGGCTATCGTCTCTTCGACGTGGCAACCGCGCTGCTGAAACACATGCCAATGGCAGACTTTCCCCAATTTCAGAATTGCTTGATCGAAGGTTACCGTTCGATCCGTCCTTTGGACGTTGCAGAGCTCGACTTGTTTCTTGCACTCCGCGCTGCGACCTACGTTGGCTGGAACATCACCAGGATTGGCGAAGCTGACGGAACCGCACGAAACGAACGATTCATCAATTCGTTTCGAAGTCTGGCAGACAAGTGTCTGCGAAGAAATGTCTTTTCCGCATTCCTGGCCTGAGAAGCGCTCCGCTTCGAGGCGGTTCGTGAAGTGGCCGGCCGGCCATCGAGTTCGGTCGGGAACGTTTCCCGAGAGGGCAATTTCTGATCCTTCCTTTCCGTGAGAAGACTGATGTGCCTGCATGTTGCACTGCACCTGCCTTTCGTCTCCGATCGCGGACTTGGTCCACCGTGACCAACGGGTTCCGTGCGGGACGCGGGAGACAAGCTACTGCTTGAAGCAGTTCTCTCTATGCCAATGTACGAACTCGCTTCGTGGACATTCCGAAGAACGTCCGGGCGCGATCAATCGACCTGTCTCGTTGATCATTGACAGCACGGCGTCAGGATCGTTGGTCTGGCGAGAGACCAGGATTGTCAGGTCGTCCGCCAGTCCGACCAGGCCACGATCGAACATCCAGTGGGCGGTTCCCGAAAGGGCGATGCCGTTGCTGACAATGTCCGGCCCGTGGTGTGCGACCGGTTTGATGTGAGCGGCCTCGACTTCGGCGCGGCCACCGCCGTTGATCAGCTGGAGCCCGGTGATCGCACAACGATTGACATACGCACGGAGCACCGTCTTCCGGAAGTTCCTGTCCCGTATGACGCGGCTTGTGAGCTGGTTCACCCGATCTCGCGCATTCAGGGGCTCAATGGGCTGTTCGGCGCCGGGGAGCCCGTGCCCCGGCCGGCCGGGTTCGACACGGGGCAGGACGTCTTCCTCGCGTCCGAGGCCCTGTCCAACGATCCGGGCGAAATCCGCCGGAGACAATGGACGGACTGCTGCCTGGGCGCGGCCAGAAATCTTGCCTTGGTCATTGAGAAGACCCTGTTCAAGATACATGCCGTGCTCCCGGAAGGGAGCCGGATCCCCGAAGTCCAGGTACGTGCCCGGTTCGATCAATGCCAGAAACATGTCCGGCCGGCCAGGGTCCGGGATGATCTCCTGGACCTTGGCGACGGCGAAGTAGCCCTTCGAGTTCTTGACCTTGGTTGGTTCGAGATAGACGATCCAGTCCCCTTCACACCGCCGGACGCGGTCAAGGTATTGCCTTGGAAACTGATATTGCCGTGACGGAACGTCGTCATAGATCGAGTCGGTCCGGTGGATGAAAACGCCGAATGCCATGATGGAAGACATGGCTGCATTCCAGCGGCTTGCCAAGAAAAAATGGCCAGGCAAGCCGAATCTCGGGAGCGCCTTTTCTGTGGGGCGAGAGTCTTGACACAGTAGGCACGATAGCCTGTGAGGCCATTGAAGGCTCTTGTTTCGTGCAGCTGCAACTCCTGTCGGCGGACCAAACCAGGCCCTCTCGGGAAACGTCAGCATTTGCCAAAGTGTTGATTCTGGCGGCGTCTACGCTTGTCTCGATTCTTCTCTGGGTCCCGAAAGCACATGATCCCCTTGTGTTTCATGCGGTTGCAGGTGATCGATGGCCTCTTGCCGTTGTGCAGCCGCAATGAAGCGTTCCTTGGTGCCGACAAAGTTCCTTCCGCGTTCACCGACAAAGGCTTCCTCAATGATTTCGGCACAGGCTTGAAGCCGAATTCCGTGATCTGCAAAGCGGGTTCCGACACCCAACCCGTTCAGAAATTCGGCAAGTTGATCGGCACCTGCAATCAGGTCCGGCCCGAAAATTTCCCTAAGGGCGGCCTCCCGGAAGCCGCCGATGCCGATGACGGACCGCAGAACCGTCGGCAGGGTGAAGGAACAGGCAATTCCATGCTGCACACCCCATCCAAGCGTAATTGGGTAAGACAGGTTGTGAGCGATTGCCGTCTCAGTGTTGGAGAACGCAAGCCCTGCGTTAAGCGAAGCTTCAGCCATGGCGCTGCGAAGGGCCAGATTTCCGGGGTCGCGAACAACCAATGGAAGCGTCTGGATGACCAGCCTGGCCGCAGCCACGGCGTGGCGGGCCGAAATCGGATTGGCGTTCACGTTCCAGATGCTTTCGATCGAATGCGAAAGGGAATCCAAACCCGTCGAAATTGTCAGGCCGATCGGTTTTTCCAACGTCAATTCCGGATCCAAAAGCGCCGTTTCGGGGTACAGACGCGGATGCGCCAAGGAAAATTTCTTGCCTTGGGCTTCATTCCAGACCGTCGCCCAGCAGGTCACCTCACTGCCTGTGCCGGCGGTGGTTGGAACCGCGATGATCGGGACAAAGGAAAGGTCTTCTTCTCCTGTTCTGGTTTCAAGATACCGCGCGACATTGTCGAAATTGCCGTTCGCCGACGCAATCACCTTGGCCGAGTCAATGACCGAACCACCGCCAAGGGCCACGATTACTTCGACTTTTGCGCCAACTCTTCCGAAGCGGGCGCTTTGGTCCCTCAAAAGCAGGTAATCTGGATTTGGAGCAACATCGGAAATGGAAAGAATCGGCACGCCCGCCTTTGTCGCAAGTCGCTGCGAAAGATCCGAGAATACAGGTTCAGGGTATGTCACCAGCACATAGCGCCGACCCGCGATTAGGTCAGCCAGTCTACCGAACTCGCCTGAGCCAAAAATGACGTTTACCGGATTTCCATATGTCCACATATCTTCCCATGTTCCCTGAGCGCCACTCATCAAATCTACCATTGGAATTGGAGTTTGGGCAGAGTTGATCCAATTGACAAATTGGTTTCTTCGATGATGGCCAAATGCTCAATGCGCGTAGCGCGGTCCGCTTCAGGTCCGGCCCCTTCGGAGCCACCAGGCCCGCGTCGGCCTCCCTGAAGCGGGCGATCGCATGGTTGCAGGCGCGACGCTGCTGGCGGACCATCTCGTGCAGCAGTTCCGGGACCTTGGGGTCGGTCCTGATCCTTCTCGTGCCCTTGACAAGGACGCTTGCCGTGACGGGTGTCGCGGAGAGAAGCCAGATCCGCAGCGAGGCGGGGGACGTCGGACCGGCCGGAAGGATCTTCATCGTCCAGAAGCGCGGCGCATCCCCGCGGAAATTCGAGGGCATGTCTGACGGTCGGACATCGTGGCCGGGCGACGCGGTCCGGTGCGGCAGTCACCACATGAACTGCATCTCGGCGCGGCGCGCGTTCAAGCAGGGCGACAGGGCATCGTCGCCTGTGACCGATTCCGGATCCAGCGCAACGGACAGTTCGTCCGTCCGGATGCCGTCGAAGCGTCGCTCGTTCTCCGGCGACGGGCGAGGATCGCAGTCTTCCGCCGCCGGCACGGCAATGGAGGACGGTGCCGGTTCCGACGGGAGTCCGGATCCTGCAATGCCCTTCGGGCATCCGCTCATGTCGTTCATGGCACCCACCCACGATCCAGCGCCGGATGGATCGCGGCGTGACCGCGCTGCGTCTCGAAAGGGGTCACGTCGTCACTCACGTTTCGCTGCCCGCTGGATGTTCCTGGATCGTTCAAGCCGGAAAGCCTCAAACGTCGCGTTCGTTGCTTGACAGTGAGGCAGCGGGACCGAGATCCCGACCGAGAGGAGACCTCATGCGAGACTCGTTGCGGGCTGTTCCGGTGATATGGCCGTTGCGACCCGGGCTGATTGCCTTTCCGCGCTACGGAAGGCGGAATTACAATGTTGCCCATATCCGAGCACGCATCGTAGTCTGACAAGGGGAGGCGGCGCCTTGCAACAGGCAGGCATCGTCGCATTGCGGAGGAAGAAGACATGCCTGGAGACTTGTTCGAGACCAAGGCGCTCTACGCCTTCTTCGCGGAACACCCGCGCGAAGCGCGGCGCCAGTTCTTTGACTCTGGGCCGGAAGTGAGCCGGCGAGGCTTCTTCGCTGGCGTCGGACTGGCGGCTTCGGGCGGCTTGCTCGGCATGGCGATTCCCTACTGCGCCAACATGCCTTACGGTCTTGTGCCCGCCGCGTTTGCTTCCGAAGACGTGCTCGTCGGCAAGGATGGCCTGACGCTGCTGAACGACCGGCCGATCAATGCGGAGACGCCGGCGCACCTGCTCGACGATGCGATCACGCCCACCGCCCGGCACTTCATCCGCAACAACGGATTGCCGCCGGAGGATGTCGATGCCGAGGGCTGGTCCCTCACTGTCGATGGGCTGGTGGAGAACCCGAAGGAACTGTCCATTGCCGATCTTCAGGCGCAGTTCGAGGTTGTGACCATGGCGCTCACCATCGAATGCGGCGGCAACGGCCGGGCGTTTTTCGACCCGCCGGCGACTGGCAACCAGTGGACGGTGGGCGCCGTGGGCTGCTCGGAGTGGACCGGCGTGAGGCTTGCAGACGTGCTGAACAGGGCTGGCGTCAAGCCGGGTGTTGTCTACACGGCGCACTACGGAGCGGATACTCATCTCTCCGGCAAGGAGGGCAAGTTGCCGATCTCGCGTGGCGTGACGATCGAGAAGGCCATGACCGACAACGTGCTCATTGCCTTCGCGATGAACGGCGGGCCATTGCACCGGCAGAACGGCGCGCCGCTTCGGCTGGTGGTGCCGGGCTGGCCAGGGTCCTGTTCGCAGAAATGGCTGAATCGCATCCAGCTTCGTGACATCGTGCATGACGGGCCGAAAATGACCGGCACCTCCTATCGGGTGCCGCGCTATCCGGTCGCCCCGGGCGACGAGGTGCCGAAGGAGGACTTCGAGATCATCGAGCGCATGCCCGTGAAGGCTCTCGTGACGGCGCCGATGAGTGACAGCACCGCAGCCGGGGAGGTCGAGGTGCGCGGGCATGCCTGGTCGGGAGACCGCACCGTTTCGGCCGTCGACCTCTCCATCGATTTCGGCAAGACCTGGATGGGGGCCGAACTGGAGGAGCCAGTCAATTCGGGCGCGTGGCAGAACTGGCGGCGTGTCGTGTCGTTCCCCGAGGCCGGCTACTACGAGGTCTGGGCGCGGGCGACCGACAGTGCGGGCGAGATGCAGCCCTTCGCCATCGACTGGAACCCGAAGGGGTATCTCAACAACACGATGCACCGGGTGGCGCTGCGCGTCGCTTGACTGGAGGCAGAGTTGTCCGGTCCGATGCACATTGCGGCCGTGCTGCTGTTCTGCGCCTGCGCTGCCGCGGCGCCAGCCGGGGCGGCCGAACCGGAGGCGCGCCTCGCCGCAGCCGATTCCGTCCGCGGCAAGAAGGTCTTCCGCAAGTGCGTCGCCTGCCATACGGTCGAGAAGGGCGGACGGAAGAAGACCGGGCCCAATCTCTGGGGCATTGTCGGCGCGCCGGTGGGTGCCAGGGATGGCTTTCGCTATTCGAAGGCGATGTTGGCATTCGGCGGCACCTGGACGCCTGAGCGCCTCGATGCCTATCTGGCAAGGCCGCGCGGGTTTGTGAAGGGCGGGTCCATGAGCTTCGTCGGGCTCAAGCGCGAGCAGGACCGCGCCGATGTCATTGCGTTCCTGAACGGAATGGGCGACAGCCCGGCCGACTTCGGCAAGGCACAGGAGGCATTGCCGGGTGTCGTGTCGCCGGAACCGGAAGACTATGGCGTCATGGTGGCCGCACCCGGCGCGTCCGAGACCTTTGACGCCTGCACGGTCTGTCATTCGGAACGAATCGTGGCACAGCAGGGGCTGACGCGCGAGCGATGGGACGAACTCTTGGACTGGATGGTCGAGGAGCACGAAATGGAGCCGATCGAGGCCGATGCACGGGCGACCATTCTCGACTATCTGAGCGCGCACTACGGTCCCGATCGCCCCAACTTTCCGCGCAATTGAGGGGATCAGCAGCATTCCCGGGATCAGAGGGCCGTCCGCGGCCAGAGCTGGACCAGTTCGACCACGAACGCCTGTCTGTCTGGAAGCGTGGCCGAACACGGCAGAGCGGCTCAGCATTCATCGACGTGACGGCATCATCGGATGCGCGCCCAGATCGGCAACATCACCGGACGGCTTGTCCTCGGACGGCATGGCCCGCCCCGATGCGGACCGCGGAGCCGCTGCGGCCGCGTTTTTGACTGCCAGCGCGACGTCGTCTGCTCACGCAAGCTCTCGTGGTGCCGTGGAAGACGGGATAGGCCCGAGATGCAGCGTTCCGGCCGTTGGCGTGCCCGACGAGGTCGAGATGAATGCACCGGGCTGACCGTGCCGGCCCGTCGCGTCCCATCTGGTCGACCAGGCCGCCAATGTTGACAGCACGATCTGGATGATCCCCTCGATTGCCCCTTCCGGTTGGGTGAGGGAACCTGTCGGGTTGATGGCATCAATGAATCGGTGGATGTTCGGGAATTGGCACAGGATTTGGCAGGCCAACGAGTCAATGTTCACGCCTGACTTCAGGTCGGAACCCTATTGGTGGGACCGAACCCCGCGTCCGGAGCTTGCCTTCGGCGACCTTCCGCCTTCGGCAGATGTCGCGGTCGTGGGTTCAGGCTACACCGGGTTGAACTCGGCAATCGTGACCGCACGAGGAGGGCGCTCAACACTCGTTCTTGACTCGGACGATGCCGGCTTTGGGTGCAGCACGCGCAATGGTGGGCAGATAAGCACCAGCATCAAGCCCTCGCTGGGCGAACTCACCAAGAAGTACGGGTCGCAAACTGCGTTCGACATCTTGAAGGAAGGGCAGACCGCCCTGTCCTGGATCGGCGACTTCATCCGGAACGAGCAAATGGATTGCAACTTCATGGTCCCAGGCCGGTTTCACGCGGCTCACAGCTCGCGCGCGTTTGCCAGGCTGGTTCGGCAAGTCACAAGCCAGCCGCCTGGGCTGGAGGTTCCGTACCGTATCGTTGAACGCGGCGACCAACAGGCAGAGATCGGCACCGACAGCTACCATGGCGGCATCGTGTTCGAAAGGCACGCAAGCCTGGACCCGGCACGGTATCACAAGGCGCTGCTGGACCTTGCGGTCGCTGCGGGCGCACAGGTTGCCACGCATGCCAGGGTCACCTCGATTGAAGAGTCCGGGCAAGGATTCGTCCTGCGGACCAGTCGCGGTGAAGTGCGCGCACGGGATGTCGTGATAGCCACAAATGGCTACACGTCGGGCTTGACCCCCTGGTTGCGGCGGCGCGTCATTCCAATAGGCAGCTACGTGATCGCGACGGAACCGATTGACGAGGGCGTGATGGACCGGCTCATGCCGACGAACCGGATCGTCAGCGACAGCCGCAAGGTCGTCTACTACTACCGCCCGTCACCGGATCGCCGGAGGATCGTCTTTGGGGGGCGCGTTTCGAGCAGCGAGACGAACACGAAGCGGAGTGCGATCCGGCTCAAGCGCGACCTTGACAGGCTCTTCCCGGATTTGCGTGACACCAGGATCAGCCACAGTTGGATGGGCTACGTCGCCTATACCTTCGACTCGTTGGCCAATGCCGGCAAACGCAATGGCATGCACTATGCCATGGGATATTGCGGATCCGGCGTCTCGGTGGCGAGTTACCTGGGCATGCGGGTCGGGCAGCAGGTCTTGGGACTGAAGGACGGGCGGACTGCTTTTGATGGCATTCCCATGACGACAAGGCCGCTCTACCTTGGCAGGCCTTGGTTCCTGCCCGTTTCGGTCGCGTGGTTCAGGTTCGTGGATGGCCTGAACCTCTGACCCGAATGATGCGGGTCTTGCGAGAGGCGTTCTTGCATGGCCGACCTGGCGACGCGACGGCGAAAGTGCCTGGGCAACCGCGCGCAAACCTTGGAATCAACTTGCTCCGGTCATCGGCCGAACGACATTTGGCATTGCGGATCATGCCGGTGGACATTCTCTGCCGGCATCATCTATGGTCTGAGCGCAATTGGCGTAAACGCCACAAAACGGGGAGGAATTCACCATGGAAATTCGGACTAGACTTGCGGCCGTGATTGCCGCGACCCTTGCGCTGGGCGCGGCCGCGGCAGCGGAACCCATCACGGTCGTGTCGTGGGGCGGCAGCTATGGCCAGGCGCAGGACAATGCCCTGTTCAACGACGCATCCAAGAATTCTGGCATCGAGATCATTCGTGAATCCGGCGCCAGCATGTCGAAGGCCTGCCTGCAGGTGGAGTCAGGCGCGGTGACGTGGGATCTCGTGGTCACGGGGTCCGGTGGCGCGGCCGCCGCCGCGGCCAAGGGCTGCCTGGAGAAGATCGACTATAGCGTCGTGGACGTGTCAGATTTCTATCCCAATACCTACACGGACTATTGCGTTGGCTCCGACGTGTTTGCCACCGTCATGGCATGGAACACCGACAAGTACGGTGCGCCGGGCAGCGACGGCGCCCCGAACGGCTGGGCCGACTTCTTCGACGTCGAGAAATTCCCCGGCACCCGTGCGTATCGTGCCAACAATGTTGACGGCGCATTGGAACCGGCCTTGATGGCGGACGGCGTGGCGCCGGAAGACGTCTACAAGGTGCTTGCAACCCGCGAAGGCAAGGAACGCGCAATCAACAAGATCCGCGAGCTGAAGCCGCATATCGCCGTCTTCTGGGAATCAGGAGCGATGCAGGCTCAGCTGATGAAGGACGGCGAAGTCGACATGACCACCGGCTGGAACGGTCGCTTCGACAACGCGAAGAAGGATGGCGCCACCGTCGGCTATACCTTCAACCAGGCGCTCCTGGACTATGACTGTTTCGCAATGCCGAAGGGTGCGCCGAACAAGGACACCGCCATGGCATTCCTGGCCGAGGTGTCGAAGGCCGAGTATCAGGCAAACCTTCCGTTTCACATCACCTATGGACCGACCAACAAGAAGGCCTATGAAGTGACAACGGCGCCTGCGGAACTGATCCGGGCTTTGCCGTCCCACCCGGACAACGTGCCGTTCATGGTTCCGGTGAGCCTTGACTGGTACGCGGAACACCGAGCGGAGGCGCTGGAACTGTATATCGAGATGCTCAGCGAGTAATCTCTGCAAGCAGGCATCGCCGGGCGCGTGTCGTGCCCGGCGGTTGCACATGCATCGATTCCCGCTTGAAACCGAGTTTCGCCGTGACTGACGTTCCACAGGGCACGACCGCGTTACCGATACGGATCAGGGATCTGACCAAGCGATACGGCTCTGTCTATGCGCTGAATTCGGTTGACCTGGATGTCCACAGCGGCGAGTTTCTCACGCTTCTGGGGCCATCTGGTTCTGGCAAGACCACTCTCCTGATGGCGATTGCCGGGTTCAACCGCCCGGACTCCGGCAGCATTCGGTTTGGCCAGGACGAGGTCATCCTGACGCCACCTCACAAGCGTGAAGTTGGCATGGTGTTTCAAAGCTATGCCTTGTTTCCGCATATGAACGTCGCGGAGAACATAGGCTTTCCCCTGAAACTGCGCGGCATCAGCGGGGCGGAGCGTGCGATGCGCGTCGAAGGGGCGCTGGAAACCGTCCAGCTTTCCGGGTTCGGCGCGCGCAACATCGACCAATTGTCCGGTGGGCAAAGGCAGCGCGTCGCGTTGGCACGTGCCTTCGTGTTCGGACCGCGGATCCTGTTGATGGACGAACCGTTGTCGGCGCTGGACAAGAAACTTCGCGAGCGGATGCAGATCGAGCTCAAGCACCTGCATCGCAAGCTCGGCGTGACAACGGTTTACGTCACCCACGACCAGCGCGAGGCTCTGACGATGTCCGACCGGATCGCGGTCATCAACGACGGCGAATTGGTTCAACTGGACGCGCCGGAAGCGATCTACAACTGCCCCGCAAACGCATTTGTCGCCGATTTCATCGGGGAGTCGACGATGCTGCCATTGACGAGAGACGACGCGGGCGCGCTGTCTTTCAGGGGCCAGAAGGTGGGCGACGCAGGCACGGACCAGGCCAAGGACTGGACGCTTGTCGTGCGGCCGGAACGCCTGTTCTTCGCCGGAGCCGGAGCCGAAACGGACGACCAGGCCATCGTGCTGAAGGGCGTCTTGCGAGAATCCGTCTTTCAGGGCGAATCCGAAATGGCGCTTGTCGCGATTGACGACGCCACGGAAGTGGCAGTCAGGTTCGGCACCAGCGGCAGGGCAAGTCCTGCTGGCGGCAGCACCGGCGACCAGGTCTCCATCGGCCTCGACCGCAGCGACGTGATCATCATCCCTGGCGGGCAAGCCGTTTGATGGCGCATGCTGACGCAGACGGTTCGCGATCGGGAAGGCACCTTCACGAGGCGGCGCTGAAGCGTCAGCACACGCGTGAGCAATGGTCGATACTGAGCCTGGTCGTGCCGGCCATGATCGTCATCGTCCTGATCATCCTGATCCCGCTGTCGTGGCTGTTCTACCTGTCGTTCCTGGGGGACAATGGCGGGTTCTCGCTCGAAAACTACCACAAGATGACGCAGTACAAGTCGTACTACCGGATCTTTGTGACGACGTTTCAGGTGAGCATGCTGACCACGCTGGCCTGCATCGCCCTTGGCTACCCGTTGGCGTTCTTCCTGGCCCAGCTGCCGCCCAGGTGGGCGGGCGTCTTCATGTTGGCCGTCTTGCTTCCGTTCTGGACGTCGCTCCTGGTGCGCACCTATGCCTGGCTGGTGCTGCTGCAGAAGCGGGGCATACTGAACGAATTCGCAATGCAGGTCGGCCTGTGGGAAACGCCGATCAAGCTCGTGCACAACATGACAGGCACGCTCATCGGCATGGCGCATATCATGCTGCCGTTCCTCATCCTGCCGCTCTACAACGCGATGCGGAAGATCGACAGGGACATGATGCATGCCGCCGCCAACCTTGGCGCCAATCCGGTCAATGCATTCTGGCGGGTCTATTTCCCCCTTTCGCTGCCGGGCATGGTTGCGGGCTCGTTGATTGTCTTCGTCCTGTGCCTCGGGTTCTATGTGACCCCTGCCGTCCTGGGCGGCGGCCGGGTCATCATGGTCTCGAACCAGATCACCGCCATCCTGGAGAATCAGTTCGACTGGGGAGCGGCAAGCGCGCTCGGGGTCGTGCTGCTGGTTGCCACGACCTTCACCCTTTACGTTGCTGCGCGCGTCTTCAAGTTCGATGCGGCCCTCTTTGGGAGAGATTGAATGAACTGGTGGAGCCGCCCCGCGGCAGACACCCAGATCACGCATGGCAGGCGCCTGTGGCTCTACGTCCTTTCGGCGATCATCATGCTGCTGCTGGTCGCTCCGACCCTGATCGTCGTTCCGATGTCATTTTCGGATTCGCAGTACCTCGAGTTTCCTCCCAGCACTTGGTCCCTGCGCTGGTACGAGGAGTACCTTGGCTCGTCCAAATGGATGCGTGCGACGGCAACGTCTTTCCAGGTCGGGTTCCTGACGATGCTCGTTGCAACGCCGCTCGGGATCATGGCCGCTTACGCGCTGTTCGTCTCGCGCCACCGTGCGACAAGGGCGATCTTCCTGTTGCTGATCACCCCGATGATCGTGCCGGTGATCTTGATCGCGATCGGGACATTCTACGCCTATGGCCGTGTCGGCATGAACAACACGATTGCGGGGCTGGTGCTCGCGCACTCCGCCCTTGCGTTGCCGATCGCGATCATTGTCATCACTGCGGGGCTAAGGTCCTACGACCTCAGTCAGGAACAGGTGGCGCGCAGCCTGGGCGCCACCCGAACAAGGGCGTTCTTCCTCATTACGTTGCCCCAGATCCGGTTCTCCGTCATCACGGCGGCGCTGCTGTCGTTCCTGACGTCGTTCGATGAGGTGATCATCGCGATCTTTGTTTCCGGCGGCGCCAATGCGACCCTGACGAAGCACATGTTCGCGGCGCTGCGCGACTACATTGATCCGACGATCGCGGCGATCTCGACAATCATGGTCATCTTGTCGTCTGCGCTCCTGCTCCTGACCCAGTTCCTTGGCTCGAAAGGAAAGAGGAACTGATGTGGCGTTGCGTCATGACAGTGCCTGGCGCTGCAGGCGGCAGCGAGCTTGTTCGATGACGCCGCACAAGGGCGCGTCCCTGTCTTTCCAGCCTCGAATCCGAAAGGGCGCGTTCTTTGACGCGTCCTGGAGGTACGGGTGCCGCGCGTTTTCGGTCTACAACCGCACCTATATCTCAAGCACCTTCTCCACGCCGCTGGAGGAATACCGGAAGGTGACTGAAGACGTCGCGATCTGGCCCGTGATGGGCGAACGGCAAGTCGAAATTTCCGGACCGGACGCGGCGGGCTTCGTGCAGTTCCTGACCCCGCGGGACATGACCGGATGCATGGTCGGGCAATGCAAGTATGCGTTGATCACCTCGGTCGAAGGCGGCATCCTCTGCGATCCAATCATCCTTCGCCTGGCGGAGGACCGGTTCTGGCTCTCGACATCGGACTGCGACCTGGAGCTTTGGGCAAGGGGTGTCGCAGTTCATTCGCCGATGCGGGTCAAGATCAGGGATGCGGGAGTGTCCGTGATCCAGGTACAGGGACCAAAGTCGCCTCGCTTGATGGCCAATCTCTTTGGCGAAAGCATCCTCGACCTCAAGTACTTCCGGCTCGCGTTCACGGATTTCCAGGGCCAGACGCTCACGGTTTCGCGCACTGGATGGAGCGGCGAATTCGGCTACGAGATCTACCTAGGGAACCCTGACCAGGGCGACGCCTTGTTCGATGCGCTGATGCAGGCCGGAAGTGATTGCGGCGTCGCCCCCGGCGCAGTCAGCCAAGCGCGGCGCATCGAAGCTGGCATCCTGTCCTGGGGCGTGGACATGTCTCAAGACGAGAACCCGTATGAAGTCGGGCTGGACCGCTTGGTGGAACTGGACGGCACTCGGGAATTCATCGGTCGGGCGGCATTGGCGAGGCTGAAGGGGCAGCGGGTGAAAAGAAGGCTCGTCGGCATGAGAATCGAGGGCTCGGCGCTGGACCCGAACGAAGATCCCTGGCCGCTGACACGGAACGGCGAGGCTTCAGGCCGGCTCACGAGCCTGGCTTACTCGCCCCGGCTGGAGACAAATGTCGCGCTCGGACTGGTGCCGGCCGAACAGGCGATTGTCGGAACGGAACTCATGGCGGGCACTTGGGACGGACCGCGCAAGGCGCGGGTCAGCGAACTTCCGTTCTTGCCCAAACGCCAGCAAGGGGATGCGCGCGAGCTACTGGCCTCGACCGGGACCTGAATCCGAAGGGCCGGGAACGCCGAAACCAACAGGAAAGGAACGCAAATTGGCCAGGATCACCGCGATCAATCACATCGCCTTCGCCGTCAAGGACCTGCCCGCGGCATTGGACAATGCCATCAACATGCTTGGTGGCGAGATGATGATGGAGTTCGAGTCCCTTGAGGACAGGTACCAGGGCGCCTGCGTCCGGTTCGGCGTCAGCATCATGAGCTTCATTTCCAGCAACGACCCAGACAGCTTCATCTCGAAATACGTGGAAAGGCATGGCAACGGGATCCAGCACATCGGGTTGGAGATCGACGACATCGAGGAATATGTGACCGAGCTCGAGGCCAAGGGCGTGAAGCTCGACAAGTCCGAGATGGAGGACGATGACTATCAAGAGGCGCTTGTGGGCCCCAAGACCGGCAATGGCGTGGTGTTGCAATTGACCGGCTGGAAGGCGGGGCCGTTCGACGCGACGCATGAAGGTTGCGAACGGCTGTGCCAAAAGTACTCGCAGAACCCCAAGTTGAACCTGTTGTCCGGAAACCAGCTGCCCAAGGAATAGGCACGGTGCGGCGATGATGCGGAACCGGCATTTCGAGGTCTGGCCCGACGGGCTGCCGTACAGCTTGCCGCCGTCGGAGCATTCGGTTCTGCACAACTTGATCCAGGCCGTCAGCGCGGCACCGGACCGGACGGCCATTTGGTACTACGGCCGTCGCATCACGTTTCGCGAACTCGCGACGGAGGTCCGGCACCTCGCGGGCTTTCTGCATCACGAGCTTGGCATCCGTGCCGGCGACCGCGTCGCGATCTACATGCAGAACGCAACGCAGTTCGTTGCGGCCTACTACGCCATTCTTGCCGCGAATGCAGTGATCGTTCCGGTCAACCCGATGTGCCGCCGGGCAGAGCTTCGGTACATCGTCCGGGATTCAGGGACCCGGGCGATCATCTACGGTGCCGAGTTGGCCGAAGAGGTGGCGGCAGTTCACGACGACTGCGGGCGCCCCGGGCTGGTCCACGCGCGATACCGTGACTACGCTGCGGACGGCCAGGACTTTCCTGCGGAGTTTGCAGGATTCGCGACCGCTGCCACGGGCACGGCATGGGCTGACGCGTTGGCCATGGAGTGCGGAGCGCCCACCCATGATCGGCGCCCCGAAGATTGGTGCATCATCCCGTACAGCTCCGGGACCACGGGTCAGCCAAAGGGCTGCCTGCACACCCATGCCAGCGTGAACGCCGTGATTTTCGGCTATTCAAGGTGGATCGGGGTCAAGCCCGGGTCCCGCGTTCTCGCCACGCTGCCGCTATGCCACGTGACGGGCATGCAGCATTCGATGAACCTGCCAATCCTGACGAGATCGACAACCTACCTGATGACTCGGTGGAACGCCGCACTGGCCGCAAAGCTCATCCAGCAGGAGCGGATCGAGCACTGGCGCTCGATCACCACGATGATGATCGACTTCATGTCGCTGCCGGGGATCCAGGACGTCGATGTCTCGTCGCTCAAGGCAATTGGCGGCGGCGGCGCGCAGATGCCTGCGGGCATCGCGCGGAAGATGTCGGAGCTGATCGGCCTCGACTATATCGAGGCCTACGGCCTGTCAGAGACCATTGCGCCCACCCATATCAATCCGCCACACGCGCCCAAGCGCCAATGCCTTGGCATCCCGATCTTTGACGTGGATTGCCGAATAGTGGACCCGGACACGCTGGAAGAGCTTGGATCCTGCGAACCCGGCGAGATTGTCATCCACGCGCCGCAGGTCTTTCAGGGATACTGGCAGCGCCCGGAAGAGACCGAGGCAGCGTTTCTGACGCTCGACGGCAAGCGGTTCCTGCGAACGGGCGACATCGGTTACATGGATGACGAGGGCTACTTCTTTTTCGTTGACAGGCTGAAGCGGATGGTAAGCGTCTCCGGCCTCAAGGTCTGGCCTGCGGAGGTTGAGGCTGTCCTGCACGCCCACCCGGACGTAAGGGAGGCCTGCGTCGTCGGCGATCCGGACCCGCGTACGGGCGAGGCTGTACGTGCCGTGATCGTGCCGCGCAAGCGTCCGCTGGATGCACAACGCCTGACGGACTGGTGCCGCCAGAAAATGGCTGCCTACAAGGTTCCCAAGCGATTCGAGTTCCGAGACCGTCTTCCCCGCTCGGGCGCAGGCAAGGTCCTTTGGAAAGATCTCTAGCCGGAATTCTCGCCAGCCAGGGTGGCATGGGACGGCGCGCCGCGACATGCCGTCGACGGCTGCGCTCAGGCCTTCATGAGCGCCACTCCGCAGGCGATGAGACAGGCGGAGGTCCAGCGCCAGCGGGTCACGCGCTCGCTCAGGACGACCGCTGCGATGACCGTGGCGAAGAGGATGCTCGACTCGCGCAGCGCGGCCACCAGCGCAATCGGCGCCTGCGTGAAGGCCCAGACCGCGATCCAGTAGGAGCCAAGCGACATTGCCCCGGTGACAACCCCGGCTCTCCACACGGGCACCAGCGCCGAAATTGAGGCGCGCCCGCGGGTCAGAACGGCAAACGTCGTCAAGCCGATGGCATCGCCGATTACCATCCAGAGAATGAATCCTGACGACGTGCCCGCGATTCGTGCACCCACCCCGTCGACCAGCGTATAGCTTGCGGTGAAGGCTGCTGTGCCCAACGCCCAGAACATGGCGGAACCGCGCATCCAGCCCGAGGAAGAGCCCTTTGTTGTCATCAGCAGGATGCCCAGCGATATGGCGAGGATCGCGGCTACCGAGGTTGGCGTGAAGGTGGTGCCAAGGATCAGCGCCGACCAAACGGTGACGATCAGCGGGGCGGACCCTCGCGCCAACGGGTAGGCCTGACTGAGGTCGGCATGGGCATAGGCCTGCATCAGGAAGATCTTGTAGCCGACGTGCAACGCCGCCGAGGCGAGAATCCAGCTCCAGGCTTCGGTGGCGGGCTGCGCCACAAAGGGCAGCAGCGGAATTGCAATCCCTGCCTGGACCAAGGTCAGCAGCAGCAGGGTCGAACGTCGGTCGATGCCCATCTTGACCAGCGAGTTCCATCCGGCATGCAGCAAGGCGGCCACAAGGACTGCCAGGAAAACGTGAATTTCCACCGCGAAACAACCTTTCGTGCCTTGCATCTCTACGCGCTTCGTGCAGCGCTGAACCTGATGGCGCTGCGGCTGCGGCGCATGCGACGCCCGCATTGGGGGCGGTGCTGGAGTTGTGACTCTTACGGCGAGTCCGCGATCCGAAAAAGCGCAATCTTGTGGTGCATTTGTCGGGATCTTGCCTCGTGGGCGCGTGCGCCGGAAACTGCGGTTGCCCCTTCTGACGACAAGGGATCACCGGAGACGGCGTAGGCGAGCGGGTGCAG
Source organism: Boseongicola sp. SB0665_bin_10 (assembly GCA_009838075.1). Lineage (GTDB taxonomy): Bacteria > Pseudomonadota > Alphaproteobacteria > Rhodobacterales > Rhodobacteraceae > JAJEFO01. The sequence goes on from VXSG01000081.1 coordinate 50,777, forward strand.
TTCTGGCACCCGCCTCGTGGCATGAGACGAGGGCCGCTGGCCATGGCGACTGCCCGCCAGGCGCAGCACTCGCGCCCAGGGCGACTGGTCTCCGCTCTTGCCGCAGCGAGATGCTTCCCGTTGTGGAGGTATGGAAATGCATGGGAGACCTGAGGGCGCAGCCCGAAGGGCCAGCGGCAACCGAGGGCGGGACGGACGGCGCGCGGGATCGCGGAGGGCGTCTAGGGCGAGGAGGAGGTGGCCGCGACGTGGACCGCGGACAGCTGGATGCGCTCTCAGGTTCGGCGCTGGATCCCCAGGGCGCAGGCGCTCGCCGAAGGCGGATGGCGCGACCTCGCGCCGCGCTGTCGGACGGACGTCTGAAAGGCGGTGCGGAGACGAAGCCGCCGGACATCCCGTGAAGCCGGGACCTTGCGCCTTCGCAGGGTGCGGCCCGATCGCGCCGCTTCGCTTTGGCCGGCTGTTCTGGAGGCATTTGGTTGACACGCGATGGCGAGACTTGTCGGCCCGGTCGGGCGGTTCCCGCGTTGCCTGCCGGAACGCTTCCGTTCGATTCCGGGGCAGGCATTCCGTCATGGGCCGTGCCTTCACCAACGACCAGGCGTGCATCACGGCCGAATTCGCCCGCTCTCTTGCAAGTCGGGCGTGGCAGGATGCAGGTCAAAGGCGGCGCGGTTTCCACCGCAACGGCGAGCTGGTGCGCGGCTGCTGGCCCGGAGTTCGAATTCAAAGGACCACGGTCTTGACGGTGAATTCGCGGTTACGGTTGCGAAAGGGAACACGAATGCACGTTCGGTCAATTGTTGCGGCGCTGGCCCTTGGATCGGTCGCCGCCTGCAAGGCCACGACGGGTCCCGCGCAGCTTCACCTCCGGCCGGACACAATCAGAGCCGCGCCGGGGGAGATTGTCGCGCCAGGCGGTTACAACGGATTATCGGCACAGGGAAGATGAAGGGCAGGGCGTGACAGGCGATTCGCCGTGCTTGCCGGACACGCCGCATTTCGGCGAAAGGGAGATTGCGGACTGGGGGCGGACTTCTTGGGCAGTGTCGAACCGGGACCAGGCAAAGGAGGACCGCCGAGCCCGTCAGGGTGCGTCGGAAATTCACCCGATAGCCGGGGCCATGAAAAATGCGAAGCGCCGGCCCCGATCGCCAGCATCGCTGCCTACCCGGCTGGGCCTTCTAGGACCTTGGCCTCAAGTCCGAAGCCAAGTGCCGACAGCACGCTGGTCAAGGTGCTCAGCCGGGGATCTCCCTCCTCGCTCAACGCCCTGTACAAGGCCTCGCGCGACACGCCCGATTCCCTGGACACGCCGGTCATTCCGCGAGCGCGGGCGACCGTGCCAAGCGCGTGAGCGATGAACTTCGGATCGCCGGACTCGAACGCCTCGGAAACAAGCTCCGCCTGGGCTTCCGGAGAAGTGAGGTATTCCGCCGGAACAAACTTCGTGGTCTTCATCGTCAATCTCCCTTGCCAGCCTTTGGGCCATGCGAATGTCCCGCTCCTGCGTTCGCTTGTCGCCGCCGCACAGCAACAGGAACACCGTCTTGCCGCGCCGGGCAAAGTAGAGCCTGTATCCTGGCCCGTAGTGAATCCTGAATGCCCCGATCCCGCCCGGCAACGGCTTCGCGTCGCCCAGATTCCCGGCCTCAATCCGGACAATGCGCTTCGCGATCGCTTCTTGGGCCCTGCGGTCCTTGAGACCGCGAATCCACCTTTCGAAGACCGGTGTCTGACGCAGCACAAACATGCGTAACTTATAGGTTACACTGCCCGAGACGTCAAGGCTGTCGCCTCTGGCCGACCAGAATTTCGCAAAGCGGACGGCGGAGCAAAACGCGATCGCGCGACGATCGGCCGCCGCGGTCAGAGTTGGCTGCCTCCGCCTCTTCGGAACGACGGCGATGGCCGGGTACAGGCCCGAGTCCGCGCTGCCGCGTTCCGTAGCGTCCCGCTCTGCGTCCTTTCGCGACCGATCGGCACTGCAGCCGCTCCTGGCGCTCCTCGGCCGGCGGCGCTGGCCATCAATTGAAACTGGATGACGCTGCTAGAATGTGGCGCGCGTCTAGGGCGCGGCCGCCAACGCCTCGACCTCGACCCTGAATTCGGGGCGGGTGAAGCCCGAGACAATGAGCAAGGTGGAGGACGGAAGCCGGGCCGCGTCTTTCAAGAACTCGTCCCGGGCGCGCATGTAGCCGGCCATGTGGGCGCGGTCAGTGACATAGGCCGACACATGTGCCACGTCGCGTGAAGTCATTCTGCTTTCGCGCAGGACCTGGGCGATGTTCGCAAAGCAGATCACGGCCTGGGAGTAGGCGTCTTCCGGGACGCTGTCGTCGGCGCGAATCCCCAGTTGGCCTGAGGTCCGGACTAGGCGCCAACCCGCCGGAATTTCAACGCCGTGCGCATATCGCGCAAACGGCGGTCTCAACGTCTCAGGCGTCAGCGATCTCATGTCACTCGGCAATTCCCGTCTCGTTTCATCCTTGTCAGCATGGAAATTATTTGCAAGCATGGGTGCACATCTCTGGCACGGATCGAATTCAAGGGCCACGCAACACGGCATTCGCCACGGAGGGCGTGAATATGGGGCGGCGTGTGCTCTTGGTCCGTCATGGCCATGAACCTGCGGATGACCGGGTGGTCACCTGGTTGACGCAAGCTGGATTCGAAATTGACAGCCGCAAGCCGTTCGCGGGCGAACGCCTCGGAGAACCCGGCGACGACCTGTGCGGCACTGTCGTCTTCGGCGGCATCTACAATGTCTACGAGACCGACAGGCACTCGTTCCTGAACGAGGAGTACCGCTGGATCGATCGCTGCATCGAGGTGGATGTTCCGGTCCTGGGAATCTGTCAAGGTGCGCAGATGATTGCCCATCACCTGGGCGCCTGGGCAGGTGCGCGCGAGGACGGGGCTTTCGAATTCGGCTATTTCCGGGTCGATCCGACGGCCGAGGCGGCGGGATTCATGGACGCGCCGTTGTGGGTGACGCAGGCGCACTTCCACACATTCGACCTGCCGGGCGGCGCCGTGCGCCTGGCCGCAAACGACAACTACGAAAACCAGGCGTTCCGATATGGCGACAAGGTCTTCGGCCTGCAGTTTCATCCGGAAGTCACCATCGAGGGGTTTCGCCGTTGGCAGAACCAGAAATGGGACGTCTACGGCCGCCCCGGAGTTCAGCCGCCCGAAGTTCAGACCCGGCTGATGCTTGAGCACGACGCGGCGCAGGCGGAGTGGTTCCACGGTTTTCTCGACGGTCTGTTCGGGAGGCCGTCATGAGCGTTCAGGGCTATTGGGCCGAGCAAAGCGCGCCCGTGTTCCGGACCCTGCCGGCCAACCTCGTTGCGGTTCTTCCGGTCGGTGCCATCGAACAGCACGGACCGCATCTGCCGGTTTCGGTCGATCGGGACCTGGTGGACGCCACGGTGACGCGTTGCCTTGCCCATCTCGCCCCTGACCAGGACGTCCTGTTCCTGCCAACGCTGGGCATCACCAAGAGTGGAGAGCATGACCGCCATCCCGGCACGCTCAGCCTGTCAGCCGACACGCTTCTTGCGACGCTGCGCGACATCGGATCCTCCGTTGCGCGTGCCGGCGTCGAGCGGCTGTTCTTTCTGAACGGGCATGGCGGCAATGTCGCGGTCCTGGACATCGCGGCGCGCGACCTGCGAATCTCGCATGACATGATCGTCGCAACCGGGTCCTGGATTGGATTTGCGGAATTCGGGGGCGTGATCGACGCAACGGCGCTGGAAGACGACATTCATGCCGGTGACACCGAAACCTCGGCGATGCTGGCGGCAAGACCGGAGTTGGTCGATGCGGACCAGGCGCGGAATTTCGTGTCCGCGACCGGCGCGTGGAAAGAGGCGAACCGCTTCATCGGCCTGACGGGGCGGGCGGTGCGCCCGGCATGGATCATCGACGACCTGAACGTCGACGGGGCCTGCGGCGACGCTTCGGGCGCCACGGCAGAAAAAGGCAGGCACCTGCTGGATACGGCGGCCCGCAACCTTGCGCTCTTTCTGGCAGAGTTCGCCCGCTTCGATCCGCGCATGCGCTCATGATTGCGCTGCACGCCACCGATCTCGTGCTGCCGAATGTGAGGGTTCCGGCCTCGCTGGTCGCGCGCATGGACAAGTTCGGCGGCGCGAGAGACCAGGACTGCGTGCACGGCGACCTGCTCATCCGCAACGGGCGTGCGGAACGACTGGTTCCGGCGAGACCGTCGGACGCGTTGCCACGGGTTGTCATGCCGAAACTGACCGAGTGCCATGTTCATCTCGACAAATGCTACACGATTTCCCGCATGAACGGCGTCAGGGGCGGTCTGCAGGCCGCAATTGCTGCGCAGGCCGCGGATCGTGTTCACTGGACCCGGCGCGACATTCGATCCCGCGCCATGCGAGGGCTGGAAGAGCTCATCTCCAGTGGCTGCGGAACTGTCAGAAGCCACGTGGATTGGGGTCGGGACGACAATCCAAATGCGCCGTCGCTTGCCTGGTCGGTTCTCCGCGAAATGGCCCAGGAATGCAGTGATCGCGTGACCTTGCAATTGGCGCCATTGACCGACGTCGAACAGATCGCGGATCCTGGAGTCGCGGATGCGATTGCCAGGGAGATTGCCTCCGGTGGCGGCACATTCGGAGTCTTCGTCTTCGATCAGGCAGACCGGCGGAAAGGAATCCGGCAGGCATTCGAGGCGGCCGACAGGTATGGCCTTGCGCTGGACTTTCACGTTGACGAAGGGCTGGACGACAGGCTCGACGGATTGGAGATCATCGCCGACCTGGCGATCGAGACCGGCTTCCAGGGGCCGGTCCTGTGCGGGCATGCCTGCAAGCTGATGAACCTCGATCCGGAATCGCTGAAGATTCTTTCCGAGAAGCTCGTGCTCTCCGGAATTGCCGTTGCGGCTCTTCCGGCGGCGAATCTCTTTCTCCAGGGACGGGCAGCCGGAACGCCCGACCGGCGCGGTGTGACACGGATCCGGGAGCTTTGTGCCGCTGGTGTCCCGGTTGCTGTCGGCACCGACAATGTGCAGGACGCCTTTTGTCCCCTGGGTCGGCACGACCCACGCCAGTCGCTCGCACTGGCCGTTCTTGCCGCGCATCTGGACCCGCCCCTTGGCAGCCATTTCCCGATGATCACCATCAGCGCCAGGAGAGCGCTTGGTCTGGCGCCCTGCCATGTCGACGGTGCCGCGGCCGAAGACCTGATCCTTTTCGACGCCGCAACCACGTCAGACATGCTTGCGGGGGTCTCGCCTCCCAAGGGGATTTCCGCCGCTTTCCAGGGAGAGTGCGCATGAATTCGATTTCCGGCAAGGTATTCATCGACTGGGACGCCTTCGCCGCCCGGCTGTCGCCGGTCGAGGTGATTGACGAACCGGCACTGGTGAAGAAGCGATCGCGCGACTTCTTCTGGTACAGCCCGATCCTGAACGAAGCGCTCAAGGGATGCTTTGGCGACCTGGTCGCGGTTCCAAAGACCGTCGAGGAAATGAAGCATTGCCTGAAGGTGGCCCATGACGCGGAGGTTCCGATCGTGCTGCGCGGGGGAGGCACGGGAAACTACGGGCAGTCGGTTCCGGTCGAAGGCGGATTGATCGTCGAGACGACGTCGATGAACCGGATTCTGGCCGTCGGCGACGGATTCGTCAACACGGAAGCAGGTGCCTTGATGGCGGACATCAACCGTGCATTGAAGGCGACCGGTCAGGAAATGGCAATGTTCCCGTCGACGCAGGACATCGCCACCATCGGCGGGTTCGTGGCCGGGGGGTCCGTCGGCATCGGATCGCTGGCGACCGGGGCGTTGCGCGAGCCCGGCAACCTGATCGAGATCAAGGCGCTTTCGGTCGAGAAGCAGCCGCAAGAACACGTCTTCCGCGGCGAGGATGTCCTGAAAGTGCACCATGCCTGGGGGCTGAATGGCGTCATCACGGAGGTGACGTTGCGTGCCGTTGCCAGCCGGGACTGGATCGCCTGCATGGCAACCTTTGACGATTACCGCAGCGCCTTCGGGGCTGGCTTTGCCGCGGCCTCTGCCAACGGCATCGCGCCGAAAATGGTGAGTGTCGTGGATGCTCGCATCGTGGAGTACTTTCCGCGCTTGAAGGGGCATTTGAGCGAAGGACGAGATCTCCTGGCCTGCTACGTTCCGGCAGAGGATGTGGATTCGGTCCGTGCCCTGATCGCGGACCAGGGCGGCCGGCTTGAATTGACGCTCGGCGATGAAGACCGGGAGGCGGCCGGCATTCCGCACGTCTTCGAGTTCTGCTTCAATCACACCACGCTGCAGGTCCTGAAATCTGACCGCTCCGCGACATACCAGCAGGTGAACGTGCCTGACCCGTCGGACGCCGACGCCCTTGCGGACCTGCGGCAGGATCTGGGCGACGACGTGTGGACACATCATGAATTCATCCGCCTCGGCGGCAAGGTCGTGGCCGTCGATTTGCCGATCATCTGGTATTCCGGCAAGGAGCGGCTTGACGCGATCAACAGGACCTACGAGGCGCACGGCTGCTCCGTCTTCGACGCGCACACCAACGAGGTTGAACGTGGGGGAATGCACACGGCCGACTACACCCATCTGGCATGGAAGAAGCGTCTCGATCCGAAGGGTCTCCTGAACAGCGCCAAGTCCGCCGCCTGGCATCAGGTCAAGCACCTGACCGCCGATGAAATCAAGGCCAAGGCGGTGACGTGAGCATCCCGCGATGTCCAACTTGAAGACGATCCCCCTCAACCGGCACTTCGGCGTGGAAGTGTCTGGATTGCCCTTGGCAGACTTCGTTCCTTCGGGACGGTTCGGGGAACTGCGCGCATTGTTCGAGGAGCATGCCGCGCTCATGTTTCGCGTGCAGGATTTCGACGACGCCGCGCATCTTGAACTGGCGCGCGCCTTTGGCCCGATAGAGGATCGCAAGGCCGACGAACGCAAGCCAGGCGATGAATTCGCGATTCCCAAGGTCACCAATGTGCAGTCCGACAGTTCCCTCGACGGCGACATGGACTTGCACAGGCTGCATCTGGAATCGAATTTCCTTTGGCATGCCGACAGCACCTTCATGCCGACGCCGGCATTGACCAACATTCTCACGGCGCGCGTGGTGACCACGGTGGGCGGCGAGACCGAGCTCGCCTCGACCCGGGCCGCCTGGGTGGCAATGCCCGAGGAACTGCGGACCCGAATTCGGGACCGTGGCATTTGGCACCACTATTCCGTCTCGCGGGCAAAGATCTCCCCGGAGCTGGCCGGGCATCCGATGTTCCACAAATGGCCGGCGACCCGCTGGAAGGCGATCTGGACCAATCCGGTGAACGGTCGCGAGGCGCTTTACATTGCGTCGCACGCCTATAGGGTTGACGGGTATGACGAGGCCGAGGGCACGGAATTGCTGGACGAATTGATGGAGTTCTGCACGCAGCCCGAATTCACGTATTCCCACCAATGGGAGGTGGGCGACGTCCTGATCTGGGATCAACGGGCGGTATTGCATCGAGGAAGGCCATGGCCCGACAACCAGGCCAGGACCCTGTCCAGCATTTGCTGCTCGGTGACCGATGCCGACGGCGTTGCAACGATGCGCATGCCGCGGTGACAGGACGTGCGGCCATTTTCGGATGCCGCCAAACAGGAAGGGTCTGCTGACCATCCGCAGGCCCCTGACATGACCAGAAAGGGAGGAATTCAAATGCAATACCTGACACGCACGGGAAAGCCGCTGCCAAAGGTGATTACCGATCAGGCCAGGACGGTCGGCGACGACCCGGTCAACCGCAGGGAATTCCTTGCGCTCGCCAGCACATTCGGCGCGACGGCCGCCACCGCCTACGGCATGCTGGGCCATGCTGCGCCGGCCCTCGCAGCCAGCGACGCGAAGATGGGCGGAACCGTGCGAATCCAGATGGAAGTGCGCGCGCTCAAGGACCCGCGCACCTTCGACTGGTCGCAGATCGCCAACTTCGCCCGAGGCTGGCTGGAGAACCTCGTTTCCTACGAAAATGACGGGACGTTCCTGCCGGTTCTGCTCGAAGGCTGGGACATCTCCGAAGACGCCCAGACCTATACCTTGAACATTCGCAAGGGCGTGAAATGGAACAACGGTGACGACTTCACCGCCGAGGACGTCGCGCGCAACATTGCCGGCTGGTGCGACAAGGCCGTCGAGGGCAACTCGATGGCTGGCCGATTCGCCGTGCTGATCGATCCGGACACGAACAAGGCGATCGATGGCGCGATCGAGGTTGTTGACGCTCACACGGTGCGCCTGAACCTGCCCAGGCCAGACATCTCGCTGATTGCCGGCATGGCCGACTATCCGGCGGCTATCGTGCACGGTTCGCACGATCCCGAAAGCATGCTCGCCAATCCCGTCGGCACCGGGCCGTACCTCCCCGAAAGCCTGGAGGTTGGCGTCAAGGGCGTGCTGGTGCGCAACGAGAACCACACGTGGTGGAACGCAGGAAACGGCGCCTGGATGGACCGGATTGAGTATGTCGACTACGGAACGGATCCCTCCGCCTTCGTCGCGGCTGCCGAGGCCGACGAGATTGACATGCTCTACACGATCGAGGGCGAGTTCATAGACATCATGACGTCGTTTGACGGGTGGGTCGAGAACGAGGTCGTGACCATGGCGACCATCGTCATTCGTCCCAACCAGCTGGCCGAAATTGACGGCATGAAGCCCTATGCCGACAAGCGCGTCCGGCAGGCGATTTCCATGGCCGTGGACAATTCGGTTCTTCTCGAGCTCGGCTACAACAGTCGCGGGGTGCCTGCCCAGAACCACCATGTCGGACCCGCGCATCCGGAGTATATCGACATCGGTGATCCGAAGTTGGATCCCGCAGGTGCCTTGGCCCTGGTCCAGGAGGCGGGCATGGCGGACTTCGAGCACGAACTGGTCTCGATAGACGATGCCTGGCGCAAGGACACGACCGACGCCGTGGCGGCGCAGCTGCGGGACGCCGGCATCAACGTCAAGCGCACCGTTCTTCCGGGCAGCACGTTCTGGAACGATTGGGCGAAGTACCCGTTCAGCTCGACGAACTGGAACCACCGTCCGTTCGGCGTGCAGATCTGGGCGCTTGCCTATCGTTCCGGCGAGGCCTGGAACGAATTCGGCTGGGCGAACCCGGAATTCGATGCCTTGCTGGAGCAGGCCCTTGCCACGCCGGAAGTTGAGAAGCGCCGCGCCCTGATGGCGGTGGGCGAGAAGCTCATCCAGGACGAAGGCGTTACGATCCAGCCTTACTGGCGTTCGCTGTACAACCACACCCGCGAAGGTCTGGGCGGTGGCGCTCACCATATATCGTTCGAGATTCGGCCGGCACAGCTCTACTGGACCTGAGGTTCGATTTGGCGGGGCGGCCCTAGTCGCCCCGCCGCCGCCGATCACGTCAAGGACGGGACATGATTTTCGAGACGACTGTCATTGCCGCCCAGGCGGCCTGCGTCTTCTTCCTGGCGGCATGGCTTACGATCGGGGTTCTGGACAACATATTTCATTCCGCGCTGAACAGCACCGTAACGGCGGAAGTTCTCGACATGACTCGCATGCGGGAAGAGTTTCCCGAGGCCTACGAGGCCGTTGCGCATCGACGAATTTCGGACGCGTCGGTTCAGAAATGGCTCTTCGCGATCATCGTGGTTTGGGAAGTCGTCGCGGCCATTGCGTTATGGTCAGGGTTTGCGGCCATGCTGATGGCTGCTCTCGGCCAGGTTGATCCGACGACTGGTCGCAGCCTTGCCATGTTGGGGGCGCTGTTGTTCACCAGCATCTGGGTCGGCTTCTTGGTGGGAGGCAACTGGTTCTGCTATTGGTTCTGTCACGAAGGTGCACAGAATACCCACTACCAGATGACGATTTGGGGGATCGCAACAATGGTCTTGCTCGTGGTGGGATGACGGCTTGCGATCAATGATCTTTCGGCAAACCGAATCTGGCCGGAGGCGTGACTTGTCGCCGTGGGCTCATGACCTGTCAGCCACGTGGCAATTTGGGCTGCGCTTGCCCGCTTGAACCGCGCAACCGGCAGCGTGAGGAACCGCTTGCCGCCAAGGGTCTCCAGAACCGCAGGCATCCGTGTCTGAGCGCCCTGAATCCGGACTTCGCCGCCGCGGTCGCATCCGGATCAGGCCTGCTGTACCTTGAGAACTGACTCGTCCGTCGCGTAGCGCCCGGGCAGCCTGTTCACGTCTTCCGTGTTGGTCTGCAGCAGGATCGCTTCCGGGCAGACGATGATGCCTTGCGAGGCATCCAGTGGACGGAAAACCCGTCCATTGCCATCACCTCGCCCAACATCACCCCGCCTGTCCGAAGTCCTTGGCTCCAGGTCTCGGTGGCCGGAGCTCGCCTTCGTGGACGTTGATCTTCACGCCACGGGCTCGGGCAGATCGGATGGTCGCAAAGGGCGCGCATGTATCGCACGCATGGCCTGTCGGTCTTTCGTTCCAGGTCGATGGACCATAGATTGTTCGCGATGCCTTTCGCCTTCTACGATCTCGAAACCACCGGAACATCGCCCGCGTACGATCAGCCTTTGCAGTTTGCGGCGGTTCTTGCGGATGACGACCTCAGGCCGCTCGAACGCGTGAACATGCGCTGTCGGCTCGCTCCGCACATATTGCCTTCTCCAGGGGCGCTCGCGATCAGCGGGGTCCAGATTGACCAGCTTACGGATCCGGCGCTGCCGAGCTGGTTCGAAATGATGCAGGAGATTCAGCGCCTCGTCGAGGCATGGGCGCCGGCCACGTGGACCGGCTACAACTCGATGAGCTTCGACGAGAACTTCCTGCGGCAATCCTTCTACCAGATGCTTCAGCCAAGTGTCTTTGCAACCCAGTTCAACGGGAACACGCGACTGGACGTCTTGCAGGTCCTGTTTGCGGTGCACTGGCGTGCGCACAAGACCCTCGCGTGGCCCGTGGATGATGCCGGAAACGCGGTCTTCAGGCTGGATGCGCTCGCGCCTGCGAACGGTTACAGGGACCACGACGCCCATGACGCTCTCGGCGACGTCGAAGCCACCATGCATCTGCTTCAGCTTGTCCGGGACCGGGCGCCCGATCTCTTCGAGGAGATTCTTGACAACAGGGACAAGACGCATGTCGACAGGCGCCTGGCGTCCGGCGAGCCTCTGGAGTTCGTGACGCGGCTCTCGTCCGCGCCACCCCAAGGCATCGTAGGGTGCGGCTGCGGCCGTGATGCGGAGAGCGCAAATGCGGCGGCCATTTTCGATGTCCGGATCGTGGACCCGGTTGCGTGTTTCGGTCTTGATCAGGCTGGGCTGATTGAACTCCTGGAGCGGTCGCCTCGCGTCGTGCACAGGCTGAAGATCAACGAAACTCCGATGCTCTTCCACGCGCCCGCCGTGGACGGGACCGTACGCGAAAGATGCCGTGCAATCGCCGCCAGTCCCGCTTTCTCTCGACGCGTTGGTGCAGCCATGGCCGAGCTGAGGGCCCAACGATATCCACCACCCGGCCCCGGGGAGCCTGTGCGCGTTGAGGAACGCATCTACGACGGGTTCTACGGGCGTGAGGACAGGCAGCTGCTTCGCAGCCTCAACCAGGCCGAAGGCTGGCAGGCCCGACTGTCGGTCTTCGAGCAGTTCGGCGATGCGCGGCTCCAGCAGCTTGGAAGGCGGGCAGCAGTCCTCATGGCGCCCGAGATCATGCCTCCTGCAGCAGTGGCTTCGGCGGCCAGGAACATCCTGGCCAGGTGGCGGGGTACCGACGCGCCGCCAAACGGCTGGACAACGCTTGCGGCCGTCCATGCCCAGATTGATCGGCTCTTGCAGGAGGGACGAATCGATGACCGCAGGGCAGGGGAAATCCGGAACTTCTGCGAAGCGCGTGTCAGGACGCTTCAGGCCAATCAGATTCCATGACCGCGCCGATCAATCATGCAAGTTGAACCTCCGCCGTGTCGCGCGGTCAACGGAAGTCTGTGCGGCATTGAATTGACACTGCATCCGGCAGCTTCAAACTTTGGCCTTTCCTGAAGGAACATCACTTTGGAGATTGCAGGGACAGTGGATTTCGTTCTGGAGTGCGTCCCTGCGGTTGGACAATTGGGCGCTTCAATTTCCCCGCCCGGAGATTTCTGCAAGAAGGTCCCGTGACCAGAGTACACTGACGACACGGCATTGCGAAGCGAGGCGCGGTGGATGAAGCCTGCCTGCACGGACAGATGCTCCAGTCCCTGAGCACACGCCATGACGCTTGCCGCAGGCTTGTCCGCATTCGGTTCCAGGATCATGAGCGCGGGGGCCCGCGACGACGACCCGTCGGACAGCAACATCTCGCGAATCTTGTTGCGCGACTTGCTCGCCGCCTTCGCGATCGATCGAATGGTCTTCCTGTGAACGCGCGACAAACGTCGTATCTTGCGGACCGTCTCCACTGACGCCATGTCCCATGTCTCGCTGTCTTGTCGGGAGGCAGGTGTTTCCACCTGAACCGGGGTGGGTCAGTTCAAGACGTCCTGGCGTCGAGGGTTGACGCTGGCAACTCTCGGGACCCGCATGTCCTCGAATTCGCTGGCAGCTTGGATGCCAGGCCCCATGCCTTCACGCTTCGTGGAGCAAGATCAGCGAATTCAGCGCTTGCATCGCGGTTCATGGAATCTGCTCGCCATGCGCCGGGAATGTCAGGAAAGTTCGCGAAGGAGCTCTTGTGTCCGGAAGATGCGGTCTGTTCGGAGCCTGCATTCGCCTCGCGAGATCAAGGCATCAGCAGATCTGAACGCGATTTCCTCCCCGATAGTGAGTCAGCATTGAACGCGGTTCCACAAGATCCGGGACATCGCATCGACCTGCCACGGCTACGGATACCGAAGGATGACGGCCGAACTTCAGCACCGCGGCATGCGGGTGAATGCGACGAATGCGCGGCGGACTTTGGCCGAGAACGGCCTGACTCCGCGGCAGAGACGTCGGTACGACGCGACGACCGACAGCGATGCAGCAACAGGCTCACGACAAGCAGAAAGACGGTGGGAGCCGTACAATGGGAAAGACAACGATTCTGTCAAAGGCGAGGCCAACCGCCATGATCCCGCTTCTTCAGGTCTCCGTCGACATTCCGACCGAAGGATTCCCGAAGACCCGTGGAGTCGGCTGGGCTCACGTCGGCGACCATAAGGCCTTCGAGGACGTCACGGCCGAGCTGCCAAACTTCATTGAAAGCACCTGCGACGCCACGCGCATGGACACGGCGCCAAGATGTCCGATCCCGAACGTGTCGAGGAGGTCAACGCCCCGGAAGGGTCAGAAGGTGCAGGTTGAACTGCCCAATCGCAGGGGCGCACTTCATGTGCCAAGTTGCAATTCCCCACATTCGTGCCGGTGACGAGCCGTTCCTGTCGTCGCTTGCCGCCTCCCTTGCCGACAGTTTGGAGACGACGATTCGCCCAGCACTCTCCCACGTGACCGGAAAATGGAGCTTCTCAACGCACCCGCGCCAGTCTCCGCGTGATGGCATCGGTCTGCGCATGGATTGTTCATTCACCGCACCCAACCGGAGGAACTGGCCTCGCTTGCGACATGATCGCATTCCTGACGCTTGACAGGTCGGGTCTTCCATCGCGAATCGTTCTCAGGATTGCAGTTCGGAAGGTCCGGATTCGCGGGTCGCGAATGCAATGACGACAATGGCAGTTGCCAGCACAAGCTGTGAAGCAAGAAACCAGTCGCCTTGATCCGTCATGCCGAGGAACCCGCAAAGCGCCGCGATTCCCATTGCGCCGCGTTCCCATCGTGCGAGGTTGCGGAACACGTGCCCATAGGCCGCAACCGAAACCGACCACTGGATCAGCAGCACTTGGAACAGCGCGGGCACAACGTGCCATGTCAGATTTGGAAAAGCCATCAATTCAGGGGAATAGACGAAGGCAAAGGGAATGATGAACGTGGTCATCGCGATCTTGAGCGATTCGCCCGCCGTTTGCAGGAAGGAGGAATTCGCAAGCTTCGCCGCCGCCAGAACGCTGACCGCTACGGGCGGCGACAATGTCGAGAACACGGCGAAATAGAAGACGAAGAAATGCGCTTGCAGCGCGGGCACGCCGATCTGCTGCATGAACGGCACCAGCGCAAGCGCAACGATGATGTAGGCGACCGGCGTCGGCAGACCCATGCCGAGGATCAGCGACACCACCATTGCTCCGAGCAGCAGAAGAAGCTGGTTGTCAGGCAGGTACTCCACAAGGACCGATCCAAGTCGGCCCGAGAGATTGGTGGTCAGCATCACCTGGCCCAGCGGGCCGATCGCGATCAGCAGAAGCGACAGGATGGCAACCAGAAGGAACCCCTCTGACACCGCGCCGTAGAGCTTCCTTAACGACGGTCGGTACTTGCCCTGGAACACGCACAGGCCCAGAGCGACGACAATGCCCCAAAGCCCGGCGATGGCGGGAGAGCGGTAGCCCAGCAGCAGCCATAGCACCACGCCGAAGGAAAGAACGAATGTCGGAAGCAACCGCCAGATCATGCCGGCATCGAGCTTCGCGGTCAGGCGTGGCAGTTCGTTGCGCTTCGCATAGACAAAGATCGCGATGCCAACTCCGACCAGGTAGAGGAGACCTGGCAGCATCGCCGACAGTGCGACATCGATGTAGGGCCGGTTGAGGAAACCGGCGATGATGAAGGCCGCCAGCCCCAGGATTGGCGGCATGATCTGGCCCGCGGTGGACGCAGTCGCCTCGATCGCGCCAGCCATCGGCCTTCGGTAGCCGTAGCGCACCATCATCGGCACGGTCAGCCGCCCGGTCAGCACGACGTTCGATACCGCTTGGCCCATGATTGAGCTTACGATGCCTGACCCGATCAACGCGGGACCTGCGGCGCCGCCGGGCACCTTGCGGCCAGTGGCCTTGCCCAGTTCCAGCACCATGTCGAGCATGCCGACTCCCAGCAGGATCGCGGCATAGATGATCAGGAAATAGATCGAGTCCGCGGCGACCTGGGCAAGGTAGTAGAAGCCTTGGTTGGTGCCGAGACCGATATAGTTCATGATGAATTCCGCCGAGTATTTCGGCGTGATGAAGAGCGGGTTCTGAATCATGTGACCGAAGAAGAAATACGCGATGGCGATCGACACGACGCTGGTCAGCAGCCAGCCCCAGTGAATCAGCGTCAGCATCAGGATCGAGATTGTCATCAGCCAGCCGAAGATCATGTCGGTTCGCCCGAAGAAAGGCTGGGTGGTTTCCAAATGCACTGCATTGTAGCGCACGTAGGTCATTGCAACCGAGCTCATCGCCAAAGCCACGAAAGCGAAAACAAGGCGCGGCCAGAAGAGTGGTTTCCGAGGGCGCTGGCGGCCCGTTTCGGGGTCGGGAATGCCGAGTCTCTCGTCACACAAGTTGCGGATGGCCAAAAAGCCCGTCATCAGCACAATGCCGAGGATGAAGTTGGAGTAGTGTTCCGACGAGTTCCTTATGAACCCGAAGGCGGCGAAGCCAATATACGCGGTCAATGACGTCCCGACGATCAGGAATGGTATGTCAGAGGCGCGGCGCAGCGTCTTCCAGGTCATGATGCGACGATCCAGGGTTGGAAAATCCTGCGTTGCGTGCGAGAAGCTGCCGGCCGCCAATTGGCGGCCGGCCTGGTTCGTTCCGCTGTGTCAAGCCGGTCCGTCAGCCGGCGTCGGGGTAGGTCATCGGATCGCAATTCGCGGTCCTGTCCCACCATCCGAGTTCCTTGTAGGCTCGAATTGCGCCCGCATGGGTGTTGTCTTCTGACAGGCCACAGGTCATCAGGTCCGGCGACCAGATGCTCCACAAGCCGTGCAGTTCCTTCATCTTCGGCCCAAGGGCTGCCACGGTCATGACGAGATTGTAGGCGCGCTCTTCGTCAAAGCTCTCATGCGCGGCCTTGAAGCCCTTGTTGAAGGCGACGCCAAGCGGCTCGTCCTGATGCGGCAGGGTGTTGGCCGGCAAGCCCACATGAAGCCAGGTGGTGCCGAATTTCTCGTTCATCTGATTGACGACATCGTTGGTCACGCCAAGATAGCACATCTTCTTGCCAGTGGCTTCAAGCTGCCGGACCGGTCCGGGGATGATGAAGTTTGTCATCGAAGGTTCGGCGCCGATCGGGGTCACCGCCGCGTCGGTGGCGCCGTCGATCAACTGCTGGGTCAGCTGGCCTGGAGTCATGTGGCGAATGTCGGTGTTGTCTGGGGTGATGCCATAGCCGTGCTCGAGGAACAGGCGGCTGAACACGCCCCAGTCAGACTGCCCGCGCAGCCCGAGCGAGATGCGCTTTCCTTCGAGATCGGCCATGGACTTCAGCGTGCAGTCGAAGGTGACAAGAAACTTGCCCTGACCCCACCACGCCTCGCCATACAGCAGTTTCCAGGGAATCTGGACCGGTTCGGGCAGGAACTCTTCAACCTCAGGCGTGCCGCCGGAGTATGCGATCTGGATGAGCGTGTCCTCGGTGGCAAAGATCGAATGCCGCCACTTGCCCTGGTTCTGGCCCATCTCGCGGATGTTGTACATGTAGCCCGGCGTCTCCTGGGGCAGCAGCAAGACGTCGGCACCTTCCTTGACCATCTGGTTCATCAGGATGGTGTCGCCGGCGATCGGACCGCAGCCGAACGGACAAAGCAAGACCGAGATCGCATCGGTGGCCTCGGCCTTCTGCGCCCCGCCGGCCAGTGTTGCGGCGGCAACAGCCGCTGCGAGCGCCAGATTTCGAACTCCGAACGTCTTCATGACATGTCCTCCCTTGACCGGTTTCGTCGGGCACCAAGTGCATCGCCTGACCTTGCGTTCAAGTTACGCAAGAGCTTCTCATTATGCAAGACAAACCTTATCGTCTTCTGGACGCCACTTCGTTCGCGGTGTAGTCCTCTTGGCGGAAAAAACGCCATCCGATCCCGCTCGTTTCGAAAGAGGGAAGCGCAGACATGGCCACCGCAGCTGAAGCCCTTTTTGATCTGTCCGGACGCGTAATTCTGGTCGCCGGTGCTGCGAGCGGAATTGCGCGCGCGCTGATCGCCGCAATCGTGGCTCAGGGCGCTCGGCCGGTGCTGACGGACGCTGATCCAGCCAAGGTGAAGCGGATTGCCTCGGCCTACGAGGATGCGCTCAGTTTCGAGACGGACATTGCTGACGCGGAAGCTCTTGAACGCGCCGTACGGCGCACGCGTGACCGATATGGTCGGATCGACGGTGGAATCAATGCCGCCGGCTTGCTCCCGATCTCGCCATCCGAGACGATGGATCCAGCAATCTTCCGCCGCTGTGTGGAGGTCAACCTGACCGGCGCATTCCTGTTCAGCCGCGCCCTTGCACCTGCGCTGAAAGCGGCAGGCGGCGGCAGGTTGCTGCATATCGCCTCCGTTTCGAGCCTGGTGGCAAACCCAGGCTATGCGGCGTATGCCGGGTCGAAAGGCGGGCTGGCCCAGATTGTGCGAGTCCTTGCGCGCGAATGGGCACCCGATCGCATTACGGTCAACGCGATCGGGCCGGCCTTGACGGAAACGCCCCTAACGGAGGACTACCTGGCTGATCCGGGATTTCGTGCGCGTGCCGTCAACGACATTCCAATGGGAAGGCTGGGGGAACCGGAGGACATTGTCGGCGCTGCGCTTCTGCTTCTGGGCCCCGGCGGAGCCTTCATCACGGGACAGACCATATACGTGGATGGCGGGCGCACGCTTGTCTGACGCGTCGCGCCGTTCGATGGCGCTGGACGCGTGCTTGTCCGCCGCCTGCAACGATGATGCCACCGTCGAAACCTTCGCCTGCGATCCGAGAAAGTCGATTGGGGGCCGCACGGACCGTTTCCCGGCTTGGGAAGCACGCGATCGGGCGGCATCCTCCATCCTGACGATCCTGGTCGGTTCAGGGCCTTTCCGTTCGGCCGGCAGCAAGAGCTTGCTGGCCGTGGCCATGGAGCTGCCGACAGCCACGACGGGCGGAAGGTTGCGGGTGGCACCGGGCTGATTGCCGAGTGGCGAGACATTTCCGGCAGGCTATTCGATCACGAAGAGCGGTTGCCCGTACTCGACCATCTGGCCGTTTTCCGCCAGTACCGCGCGGACCGTGCCAGCTTGGGTGGCCTCTATGGTGGTGAACAGCTTCATCACTTCTATGATGCAAAGCGGGGTGCCAACATCGACCTCGGTCCCGGCGGTCACGAATTCAGGTTCCTCAGGCGATGGACGGGTATAGAAGGTGCCGACCATCGGCGAGCATATCTTTCCGGAGTCCGCCGCCGCGGCCTTGGACGAACCCGCTGGTGATGTCGGTGATGTCGGTGACGCAGACACGGAAGCTGCACGCGACTGCACGGCCGACGTGGGCGTGGACGCCACGACAGGCGCTTCGGCGGCACCGTGCGCAGCCGTCTCGATCTTGCCCGCACCGCGGCGGCGGATCAGGATTCGGACACCCTCGAGTTCCAGTGAAACCTCGTCGCAATTGCTGCTGTCCACGATTCTGACGATTTCCGCCACGTCGCTGTAACTCAAGGTCATGTCACTTTCCAACTGGTCCATTTGCACTGTTGTGAGCAAACGTGCTTGCAATCCGACGTGCGGCATCCCTCATCTTGGGAACAAAGCCCAGCATTTCATTGAGCGTCATTCGTGCTTCGGGTGCCGAGAGCGCGATGCCGCTAAGGCACTTGCGCCGCGAATCGATCACCGGCACAGCCACGCAGACCACGCCATGCATGAACTCCTGGTTGTCGGTTCCGATCCTGTCCTGCCGCACCTCGCGCACCGCTTCGACCAACCGGTCGGGATCGACGATCGTCGCGTTCGTATATGCCGGCAGCGGACTGGCTTGGAACATCGCTTGCAACTCGTCGTCGGACCGAAAGCTCAGCATCAGCTTGCCAATGGCGGTGCAATGCGCCGGCACTCTGCTTCCAGCTGCAAACCTGAGGCCCAGCGGCCACTTCGATTCCACCCGGTCCAGGTAAATCACCTCCGATCCGGACAGTGTCCCGAAATTGCAGGTCTCTCCGGTTTCTGCCACGACTTCCTGCAAGATCCTGTGCCGCAACGATCGCGGAGCCGATTCCACCAGGGTCTGAAGCGCAAGAGTCACCAGGTGTTGCCCCTCGACAAAGCCCAACTGCGATGCATCCCGTTCAACGAAGCCCATCTCAACCAGCATGTTCACCACGCGGTGCGCCGTCGGCTTTGTCAGTCGGGTCGTGCGAATCATCTCGGAAATCGAGATTGGCCGTGATGCCCGAGTGATCAGTTCGAGGATCATGAACGCCTTGCCGGTCACGCCCAGTTCCGAAAGCTGTTCGCGCCGCGTCTCTTCGAAGACTGCGTCGGATGGCGTGTTTCGCGGGCCGGACGTGTAAATCAGGTCGATCACGGAATCTCTTGATGTCGCTCGGGTCATGTTTGCCTTTCTTCTCGGAAGTGTCGCAAGCAAGGCGAGCCCGGTTCCGGATCGAACGTGTCATGTTCAGAAACCATTATGTCCACTTGCGCCTGAGAAATCAATCAACCTATACTAAATTTGAAACTAATCGTCTTTAATGATGAGACGTTGCGGTGATCAATACGACAAGCTGGATGGTTTCGGGGAATGCCAATGGGCTGCGGCGTGTGCTCGTCGCCAACCGCGGCGAGATAGCGTTGCGGGCAGTTCGCGTCTGCCGCCGCATGGGGATCGAGAGTGTCGCCGTCTATTCCGAAGCTGACGCCGCCTCGCCGCATGTCTGGTCAGCCGACGACAGTGTCTGCATCGGTCCTCCAGCCGCCGCAAGGAGCTATCTCGCCGCCGAAGCGCTGGTACATGTCGCGAAGGCGAAAGGGTGCGACGCGGTGTATCCCGGCTACGGATTTCTGGCCGAGAATTTCGAGTTCGCCGCGCTGTGCGGAAAGAGCGGTCTCAAGTTCGTCGGCCCCTCGGCCGAAGCCATCCGTGCCATGGGCGACAAGTCCAGGGCCCGCAGGGTCGCCGCGCGCTTCGGCGTACCGGTCGTGCCAGGCTCGGAAACCGCCTTCACAGGACTGAAGGAGGCGCAGACGGTGGCGGGAGAGCTGGGTTTTCCCCTTTTGCTCAAGGCCAAGTCCGGCGGCGGCGGTCGCGGCATGCGCATTGTTCGCGATTCCGCGGAATTTCCAGCCGCCTTCACGGAAGCCACGCGCGAAGCCGAGGCGGCCTTTGGCGACGGCGCGGTCTATGTCGAACGCTTTTTTGAAGCTGTGCGCCACATTGAGGTGCAGGTCATGGGCGATGGCGAAGGTGGTGCGATCGCCTTTGATGAACGCGATTGCAGCGTTCAGCGGCGGCACCAGAAGCTCATCGAGGAATCGCCCTCGCCGGTTGTTGACGCCGAACTGCGGACGCGAATGAAAGGGGCCGCCCTGTCACTTGCGCGCGGCATCGCGTACGAAGGTGCGGGAACCATTGAATTCATCTTCGACGTTGCGACCCGAGAGTTCTTCTTCATCGAGATGAATACCCGCATACAAGTAGAACATGCCGTAACCGAAATGCGCATCGGGCGGGACCTGATCGAATTGCAGTTCGCGATCGCCGGCGGGGCGCAGCTGGCCGTTTCCGATGACGGGGTCGCGGCCAGGGGTCACGCCATCGAGTACCGCATCAATGTCGAGGATTGGCAGCTCGGCTTCCGGCCGTCTCCGGGCCGCCTGAACCTCTGGCAACCGCCGCAAGGGCCGGGTATCCGGCTCGACAGTGCGGCGTACGAGGGGCAGATGATCACACCGTATTACGATTCAATGATCGCCAAGTTGATCGTTCTGGGAGAGGATCGGCACGATGCCCTGAAGAAGTCCCGGGCGGCGCTGGACGACTTCAAGGTTGACGGTGTGGCCACGACCATCGGATTCCATCGGCAAGTCATCGACCACGAAGACTTTTTTTCGGACCGGGTTCACACGCGATGGATCGAAAATGAAATGATGCCAAGAACAGCGGCGGGCGGTTGATGAGCAAGGACGTTCGCTTCATCGATGTCACGCTGCGCGATGCGCATCAGTGCTTGTGGGCAACCCGCATGACGACGGCAATGATGAAAGACGTCGCCCCCTTTCTGGATCGGGCCGGGTTCGAGGCCATCGATCTGGTCGGCGGTGCGGTCTTCGATGTTTGCGTGCGCTTTCTGCGCGAGGATCCATGGGAACGGATGCGCATCCTGAACACCTGGATCACGGAAACGCCGCTGATCATTCATACAAGGGGGCAAAGCCTCTTTACCTTCGAGTTCTTTTCCGACGACGTGGTCGAGCTTGCGGCCGAGAGGTTTGCGGCCAACGGCATGCGCTATCACACCCCTTATGATCCGATTAACGACATCAGGAACCTGCGCATTCCCATTGAAGCCGCCCGCCGGCTCGGCATCCACACTGTGCCGGGGCTCGTCTATACGCTCAGTCCCGTCCACACTGACGAATACTACGCCCTGAAGGCCAGGGAACTGGTCAAGATCGGCGTGGATGGCGTCTTCATCAAGGATCCAAGCGGGCTTCTGACCCCTGACCGCGCAATCTCGCTTGTGCCCGCGATCAAGAGTGCAATCGGCGATCTGCCGCTGCAACTGCACTCGCATTGCCTGTCGGGGCTTGCGCCCTATACGGCGTTGCTGGCGGTCGAGCACGGTGTCGATGTACTGCATACCGCCACATCGACGCTGGCCAACGGCGCCTCGCATCCGCCGACCGAGCGCGTGGTCGAAAACTGCCGCCGGCGGGGGCACGCCGCCGCTCTGGATCTTGATGCCGTCCGGGAAGTCGCCGACCGGCTGGACTACATTGCGAAGGTCGAGGGAAAGCCCGTTGGCGAAGTGCTGGAATACGACGAATTTCACTTCCACCATCAGGTGGCGGGCGGGATGATCTCCAACCTGAAGGTGCAGCTGGAAACAGTCGGCCTGTCGGACAGGATCGAGGAAATTCTTGAAGAAGCCGGACGCGTGCGTGCCGAGCTCGGCTATCCCATAGTCGTCAGCCCGTTCGCGCAGTACATCGTCACCCAGGCGGTGCTCAACGTCATGGCGATGGATCAGGGACGGGAACGCTATGACAGCGTTCCGGACGAGGTGCGCCTGTATGCGCGTGGCGGATATGGCGAGATTGCGGGCAAGATCGATCCCGATCTCTATGACCGCCTCTGCGGCGGCAAGGAGCCGATCACGGAGCGCGCTGGCGCGCTGGTACCACCGTCGCTTGACCGAATTCGCAAGACGCGCGGCCCGTTCGACACCGACGACGATCTTCTCTTGGCGGCGTTCTATGACGACGCTCAGTACAGCGCCTTGAAGGATGCTGGTCCGGTCAAGACCGACTATCGCCTGGCCGAGACGCCGCTTCTTGCCTTGCTCAAGGAAGTCGCCAGGCGCGACGACATCAGCGCCTTTCACTTCATGCAGACATGACCCGGCCCTGTATCATTACCACAGCCATCACCGGTGCCATCCCGCGAACATCGGACTGCCCTGCCGTGCCAGTCGATCCGGCCAGCCAGATCGAGTCCACCCATGAAGCCTACGAAGCCGGTTCGTCGCTGGTGCACATCCATGTCCGGAACGACGACGAAAGCCCCAGCTCGGATCCGGACAAGTTCGCCCAGGTGCAGGAGGGCGTGAAAGTGCACTGCCCGGGGATGATCATCCAGTTTTCGACGGGCGGCCGCGGTCGGGACCAGTGCGCGCGTGGTGCCGCGCTGCACCTTCGGCCTGACATGGCTTCGCTGACCACGGGCTCGGTCAACTTTCCCGACGCGATCTACGAAAACCCGCCGGGTTTCATAGATGGACTGGCCCAGCGGATGCTCGATTTTGACGTGAAGCCCGAAATTGAGGTTTTTGACGCGGCCATGCTGTACAATGCCGCCCGCCTGGTCGATCGCGGATTGATCAATGCGCCCGTGCACGTGCAGTTTGTCATGGGTGTACCCAACGCCATGCCAGCAAGGCGGTCGCTGCTGGAGTTTCTCGTGCCGGAACTCGCAGCCGTCTTGCCAGGTGCCACATGGGGCGCAGCTGGCATTGGACGGCATCAGTTCGAAGTGAACAAGTGGTGTTTGGAGTTGGGTGGTCACTGCCGCACGGGGCTTGAGGACAACCTGAAGTATGACAAGACGCGGCTCGCAAGAAACAATGCCGAGCTGGTTCAGAAGGTCGTTGACGTTGCTGTCGAATACAATCGACGACCGGCAACCCCCGAAGAGGCGCGTCGCATTCTGAGGCTTTCAAGCCATTCTGGGAGCTGAACAGGCGCCACGATCGGGTCCTTCCATGGACCGGGTGCCAGATTGACTTTCTGACGCGCCATGCGGCCGGCCATGAATGGCGACCGACCTCCTGAGCGCATTTGCGCAGCAGTCCCTCTCGGAACGGGGTGGCAAGTTTGGCAGGAATCGTTGCGTTGCCTTCATGCCGCCGCCGACGTCGGATCGTCCGGCAAGCGTGCCATCAGGTCCACGCCACAGTCGGATGCGAAGCGGATCAGGTCGATCAGCACCCAGTTTTCCGCAAGCCGCCCGTCCCGGCTTGTGTAGAAGTCCATGACCCTCTTGGTGATCTTCCGTCCGGTCGGCTCGATGCCGCGGAAGGGGACGCCGGAGAACGTGCCAATGAACTGTCCGGCGAATCCGGCAACGCGCGCTTCTGCCACGAACGCTTCCTTGGGCCAGGAACCCTTGCGCCCGGGGAACGACCTTACCGACGGGCCTTGCGCATGGTCGTAGAACTCCTGCAGCCCGTATGCGGAACCGATGCCCCAAGGGCCGTGCCAGGCCATGTCTTCCTGCCAGTACTGCTCCAGTCCCTGGCTCGCCATGTCGCTGCCTTCGAGACTGTTGCAGCCGCCGACGATCATGTTCTCGACGAGGCTGCGCGTGGTCTCGGTCAGGTTCGGATCCTGGGGGGTCTTCACGATGCCGATTTCGGCGGGCGGCCCTTCGGGAATGCGCGCGCGCCCGGAGAAGGACGGGAACATCTCGATGCCCGCCTGATGGGCAAGGCCGGGAACGTCCAGCAGGCAACGGATCTCGGCGATCCGGTCGCCTTCGAACCTGTAGAATTCGCCGAAGCGAAGCTTGCGGCATCCTGCGCCCGGCGGGACGCCGAACAGCGGCGAGGTCATTTCGCCCTCGATGTCGCCGGTGGCGCCGACCCAGACGTGCCCCATGAATTCCCCGCCGAAGTAGAGATAGGGCCGCTTGGCGGCCTGCGGCATGGCCGCCCTGATCGGTTCAAGCATGGCCGTCTCGAACGCCTCGCGGCCCTTGAGGTCGCCGACCGGCGCGGGGCCGTGAAATGCCAGATCCGGATCGAGGAGCGAACGGTCCGGCGAGGTTCCGGCAGCAAGCGCCCAAGCCCGTTCCTTGGCATTCGCGAGAGATGCGGTGCATCCGGCAGTTTCCCGCTCATCTGGCTTGGTCGTCATGCACATCCCCTCCCGGCAGCAAACGGCCAAGACGAGATTCCCTGCCGCCTTGGCGAATCGCGAAGCCAGCTTTGGCAGAATGCGTCGCATGACGAAAGTGGCACATGCCAGTCAGGAAGTGCGGCCGCCGGAACGTGCGGCATGATGCAGGAAGACCTTTGTCCGGATGGGGTCGGGCAGGCATCGTTACGCCAGCATGCCCGATTCAAGTGTGGATGCATGTTGCTGCACGAAACGCGATTCGGTAGGCGTTGGCTGCAATTCTTGAATCGACGCTGATGCGGAGCCTGGGACCGCGTTTTGCGGCGTGCACCCAGGTTCGGAACTTCGCTTCGGAAGGGGTAGGGAACACATGTCCAAGCCAGCAAAGCGAGCAAGGAAGGGCCGAAGGGCGTCGGGGCCCAAACGGCCGGAATTTCTTGGCTGGAACACAACGGACGAGGAGGAAATCGAGCGCCGGCGATGGAGGGGAATCACCGAAGTTGCCGAATTCGAGGAACTGGAACCTGAATTTCGGGCATTCGGATCGTTTCGGGTCCAGTCCAGCACCGGAAGCGCTTACGTGGTTGAAATCAGGCACCTCGAGCGTCAGGTGAATTCATGCACTTGCCGTGACTTTGAAGTCGCCGGGCTGGGTACGTGCAAGCATGTCGAGGGCGTGCTCAACCTGATCGCCAATTCCGGAAGCCGGATGCGTCCAGGTTCGGCAGGCGGCCAGTCTCCTCGCTTCGAGGTGCATCTCCAATCCATGAGCGACGCGGCGCCTGCCATGTTGCTGCCCGACGGGGACTTTCCCGCAGACGTCCGCGAAGAGGTCGAAAGACGGCTCAAGACATTCCAGCGACTGCAAGACGATCGGTCTCTCGCAAGCCTGAGGCAGGTAGCCGACGAGCATCCGCACCATGTCCGCGTCTCCAGGTTGCTGGACAATTGGAAGGACCGGCAGCTTGCGCGGGAGCGCCCGGCAATGAGACGAGCTGCGTTTCTTGACGCGGTGGATGCGGGCGAGCGGACCTTCGAAGTGCTGAACTTCCCGCTGTTTCCGTACCAGCGTGAGGGAATGATGCACCTGGCCTTCAAGGAACGCGCGCTCTTGGCGGATGAAATGGGGCTGGGAAAGACCTGCCAGGCATTGGCCGCCTGCGAGATCCTGAGACAGACCGAAGGCGTCGGGCGCGCGCTTGTTGTCTGCCCCGCTTCGCTGAAGTCGGAATGGGCGGAGCAGATCGAATCCGCAACGAACCTGCCCTACCGCACCGTCTTCGGACCTCGCGCCGCCAGGCTTGAGGCCTACAGGAACCCGGAATTCTTCACGATCGCCAACTACGAGCAGATCCTGATCGACGGGCCGGACCTTCAGAATCTGCTTCAGCCGGACATCGTCATCCTGGACGAGGCCCAGCGCATCAAGAACTGGCGCACGAAGACCGCCACCGCGGTCAAGCAGCTCCGGAGCCGGTTTGCCTTCGTGCTCACGGGCACGCCGATCGAGAACCGGATCGACGAAATCTACTCGATTCTGCAATTCCTGGATCCCACGATCCTCGGACCCCTGTTCCGGTTCAACCGCCAGTACTACCGTCTCGACGACCGGGGTCGGGCGATCGGCTACAAGAACCTGCACGAACTCGGCGAGCGCGTGAAGCCGTACATGTTGAGACGACGCAAGGTCGAGGTGGAGGACGATCTTCCCGGGCGCACGGTCAACAACTACTTCGTGCCGATGACCGAAGAACAGCAGGCGCGCTACGAGGACTATGCTCTCCTGGTTGCCAGAATCGCCTCGATCGCCCACCGGCGCCCGCTGACGGAAGCGGAGTTCAAGCGGCTGCAGCTCGGCTTGGCCTGCATGCGCATGATCTGTGACACGCCGTACATTCTCGACGAGAAGGTGCGCGACTGCCCGAAGCTGGACGAACTGGAGCGCATACTCGAGGAGCTGCTGGGCGATGCTGATTCCAAGGTGATCATCTTTTCGGAGTGGGTCCGGATGCTGTCGCTTGTGCAGTCGCTCCTGAGCGACATCGGAATCGACTACGCCCTGCACACCGGTTCGGTGCCGCAGAAGCAGAGAAAGGCGGAAATCAGCAGGTTCAAGGAAGATCCGGACTGCCGGGTTTTCCTTTCGTCCGAGAGCGGCGGAACCGGGTTGAACCTGCAGGTCGCCAATGCGGTCGTCAATCTCGACCAGCCGTGGAATCCTGCCAAGCTGGAACAGAGAATCGCCCGTGCATGGCGAAAGCACCAGAAGCGTTCGGTGACCGTCGCGAACCTGGTAAGCGAAAACTCGATCGAACATAACATGCTCTTCCTCATTGAGCAGAAGAAGGCCGTGGCCGGGGCTGTCCTGGACGGCGAGTCGGAGTCCGGCACGCTGAACCTGCCGTCTGGCAGGGCTGCGTTTCTCCAGCGTCTGGAAGAGGTCATGGGGACTGTCGTTCCGAAGGAGCGGACACCCAAGCCCGAAGTTGAAATCCTTGACCGGTTCAGGGAAGCGTATGGCGACCGGCTGGTCACGCTGGAGATGCGGGAATCGGAGGACGGCCTGAAGTCGCTGCTGGCCGTCGTTGACCCGGACGATGACGGCAACGTCAGTGCATACGGCGACGATGCCTCCGGCATTGCCGTAAGGACGCTCGACCGGGAGACCCACGAGAAGATGCTTCAGCTGGAGGCCTCCGGTTTCCTGAAGCTCACGTCGAGCACGGCGGAGGTCCTGTACCAGACCAGCCGCCCCGACCCCAAGCAGGAACGGGCGAAAACGCGTCTTGCGGAAGCGCGCGCCTTGCTGGAGTCCGCGGAGCGCAAGTTTCGAATGGCGACGTTGCTGGCAGGCGGTGGATTCGCGGAAGAGGCGGTCGCGCACGCGCCCGGCATTGCGGAGGACGTGATTTGGTCGCTGTCGAAGGCCTGTGAGGACGCGACCGGCGAGTCGAAGGAATCCGCTGCAACAGTATGCGAGAGGCTTGCCGCCTCGGGCCACCTGCCCGAAGAGCTCCTGAACAAGTCGATGTGGCTGTGCATTGGCGACGACCGGTCCGACGACGACATAGAAGGCTACGGCTCAATCAACGGACAGGACGACCTGAAGAGTGCCGGCGAGATTCTGGTATACGCGAGAGGCGCGGTCGCCGAGGCCTCGGCGGCGCATGTCCCTGGCCAGTGATGCCCGCCTGCCTTGCAAGATGCGACGGAACCCGAGGCGAACTCTCCAGACGACGCCAATGGCGTCGGCATGCCTGATCCGACCGGTGAATTGGTCAGCCTTGAAGCCATGCATCTCCTGGGACACGAGCGGGGCTGCAACGCTCGGTTCGTGCACATTCGGGTTCCCTTCAAGTGCTCTGTCGGCATTTCTGGCACGAATCCAGTAAGCCAGTTCGTGGAACATTTGCGGTTTCGAGTGCATTTGGCCCGATCCGCCAGGTCCCGCACGCACCGGCGCGCTGGTTGTTGCGCTGCGACGTGAAATTGGGGAAGGATTTGCAAGATCAGGAAGAATGCGGGAAGCGAAAGGCGCGGAGACGTCACGCTTGGAAGGTGTCAATTGGAAGACGGGTTGCGACAGCAGGCGGCAGCATCGGCAGAGTTTCTTTCCAGATGTGTCTCTATCGACCTCGAAGTCGATCCGAATGGCGACCGCATCAAGAGCTTTGCAGCCATTCGGCCGGGCAAAGCGAGGCCATTCGTCTACAATCGCGGATCCCTCGCGCATGCCTTCGACGAGCTTGACGACTATGCCGACGGAGCCGAATTCCTGCTCGGCCACAACATCATATTTTTCGACGCGCGCCATCTTGCGGCCAAACGTCCTGGTCTGCGGATTCTCTCCAGGAAGGTGATCGATACGCTGTGGCTGAATCCGCTCGCCTTCCCGCGCAACCCGTACCATCGCCTGGTCAAGCATTATCTCGATGGCCGACTTCAGGCCGAACGTGTCAGCGAACCCCTTTACGATGCAGAACTGGTTCTCGACGTCCTGAAGGACCAGATCGACAGGCTTCGGGGTCTCAATCGGCAGAGGCCGGAGTTGCTCGTTGCTCTCCACTGGCTCGCAGGCAATGACAGGAACGGCCCCGGTTTCGATTCAGTGTTCGCGTTGGTCAGGGAGGCGCCACGCCCGAATGCACTCGCCGCGCAAGAAGCGATCCGTGAGCTCCTGCGGGAGCGAGCCTGTGCGCTGCGGATTGAATCGGCCCTCCCGCAATCCGAACAGCATGGCTGGCCACTTGCCTATGCGCTTTCCTGGGTCATGGTTGCCGGGGAGAATTCCGTGATGCCGCCCTGGGTGCGTCATCAGTTTCCGCGCGCTGGCGAACTCGTTCGGGAACTCCGTGACTTGCCGTGCAGCGATCCAGCCTGCAAGTGGTGCCGATCAGAAGGCGATCCGGTCGACCAGTTGAAGACGTGGTTCGGATTCGAAGCGTTCAGGCCAAGACCCGCAACGCCGGATGGACATTCCCTTCAGGAGACCATCGTCGCAAACGCGATGTCGAAGGTGCCCACTCTCGGAATCCTGCCGACCGGCACCGGAAAGTCGATCTGCTACCAGTTGCCGGCGCTCGCGCAGTATCGGAGGACCGGTGCCCTGACGGTCGTGATCTCGCCACTGGTGGCACTCATGGCCGACCAGGTGGCGGGTCTTCGCCGCCAGGGAATCACCGCATGCGTCACGGTGAACGGCATGCTTTCGATGCCGGAGAGGCAGGACGCGCTTGACCAGGTGAGGCTTGGCGATGCGGCCATCCTTCTGATCTCTCCGGAACAGTTGCGCAGCCCGTCGGTGCGTTCGATCCTGCAACAGCGGGAAGTCGGGTACTGGGTGTTTGACGAGGCGCATTGCGTCTCCAAATGGGGGCATGACTTCAGGCCGGACTACCGTTACGCGGCCCGCTTCATCAAGGAGTATTCGGGCGAAAGCGGTCCCGCGCCCCTGATCTGCCTGACGGCAACGGCCAAGCCGGGGGTGATCAAGGACATCACCGGTCACTTTCTGGACGTTCTCGGGATTGAACTGAAGCTGATCGACGGCGGCGCGAAGCGGCACAACCTCGACTTCGAGATCGTGCCGACCGAGAGGCGCCGCAAGCATGGCGACATCGTTTCCGTGCTGCAGCACGGGCTTCCGAAGGCGGGCGGGTCCGGCGCGATCGTTTACTGTTCGATCCGGAAGTCCGCAGAGGAGGCTGCCGAGTTCCTGAGGAGCCAGGGGTTTTCGGCTGCCCACTATCATGCCGGGCTCAAGTCCGAGGAAAAGCGGGACGTGCAGCAACAGTTCGGCGACGGCTCGCTTCGGGTGATCGCCGCGACGAACGCCTTCGGAATGGGCATCGACAAGCCCGACATTCGGCTTGTCGTGCATGCAGACATTCCGGGCTCGCTCGAGAACTACCTTCAGGAAGCAGGCCGCGCCGGCCGTGATGGCGATGCCGCCCGCTGCGTCTTGCTCTTCAGCATTGACGACATCGAGCGCCAGTTCAGCCTGTCTGCGCGGTCCCGTCTCGACCGGCGTGACATCAACGGAGTCCTGAAGTCCATCCGGCGCATCGACAGGCGCGCCAGGCGATCCGGCGAAGTCGTTGCAACTCCGGGAGAGATCGCAAGGGAAGACGACGACCGAGAATCCATGCAGGACACGCTGACGGACGATCACCGCGTCAAGATTGCAGTGGCATGGCTCGAGGATGCAGTGCTCCTGAGGCGCGAAGAGAACCGAGTGCGAATTTTCCCTTCGTCACTCAAGATACGCACGCTCGACGAAGCCGGCCGGTTGATCGATGGCAAGGGAACCATCCCGGAGAATCGTCGCGATGTGCTACGCAGGCTCGTTCGGTGCCTCATCGAAGCCGTGCCGGACAAGGGAGTATCGACCGACGAGCTCTGCGGGCGCACCGGGCTGTCGCCGGGACGGCTTCGCGGCGCGTTGAACGATCTGGAATCGCTCGGGATCGCATCCAACGACACGTCGATCACCGTGTTCGTGCATTTGGGCGGGGACGACTCGTCGGAAAGCCGGTTGACGGAATTCGCAAGCCTCGAGGCCGACCTTGTCATGAGGTTGCGCGAGGCGGCACCGGACATGTCCGCCGAGGAAAGCTCGCAACTCCTCCTCCGGAGCGCCTCCCAGGAACTGAGAGATGCGGGGCATGCGAACGTTCGACCCGACATTGTCGAGCGTCTGGTTCGAGGCATCGCGCGGGACGGTCGTGACGATGACGAAGGAGTCGGCAGCTTGCGCGTCCGCAAGGTCAATCGCGAGATTCTGTCGCTTCGCCTGCAGCGAAACTGGGACAGGCTGGCGCAGACCGCCGAATTGCGGCGCAAGGGCGCGGCGGTCATTCTCGGTGAATTGACCCGTGCCGCGCCAAAGGGTGCACGTGGCAAGGACGTTCAGGTCTCCACGACCCTTGGAGCATTGATCGAAGCCGTTTCAAGCGACATTGAGCTCTCCGGCGAGATCAAGAATCCGTCCGGGTTCCTGGATCGGGCGCTACTCTGGCTCCATGAACAGGGCATCGTCGCACTCGGCCAGGGCCTGACGATCTTTCGACCTGCCATCACCGTTCACCTGGAGCCGGAAAGGCGCGACTTCACGGACACCGACTTCACGCCCCTGGAACTGCACTACCAGGAACAGACCCTGCAGACGCACATCATGTCGGCCTACGCCCAGCGCGGGCTGGCATCCATGCCCGACGCGCTCCGTCTCGCCGACGACTATTTCACGCTGGACAGGGAGGGCTTTGTCAAGAAATGGCTGCCACTTTCGGAAACGACCCTGCAACGGCAGACAACACCGGAATCCTGGCAGGCAATCGTCGGGGACCTCGGGAATCCCGTTCAGGCGAAAGTCGTTGCGGACGATCGCGTGCAGACGAACGTGCTTGTCCTTGCGGGCCCCGGTTCGGGCAAGACGCGCGTGCTGGTGCATCGCATTGCCTACCTGGTTCGCGTTCGCCAGGAGAACCCGCGCGGCATTCTCGTGCTGGTCTACAATCGTCATGCCGCGACTGAAATCCGCCAGCGGCTGTCCAGGCTCCTTGGAAGTGACGCGCGGAGGGTGACTGTCCTGACATGTCATGGTCTCGCGATGCGCCTTGTCGGCGCGAGCTTTGCGAGGGACGCGGACAAAGTGGACATGGACCCGAAACGATTCGACGAAGTGCTGCGACAGGCGGTCGATCTGCTGCAGGGCAGAGGACTTGCGAAGGAAGAGGCCGAGGCGCAGCGCGACACGTTGATCGAAGGGTATCGCTGGATTCTCGTAGATGAATACCAGGACGTCGGACGCGACGAATACAATCTGATTGCAGCCGTTGCAGGCCGCTCGCTCGAGGACAGGGACAGCCGGTTGAGCCTTTTCGCCGTCGGCGACGATGATCAGAACATCTATGGCTTCAAGGGTGCCTCTGTCGAGTACATCCGGCGCTTCGAGAAGGACTACAAGGCTCGTCCGGTTCATCTGGTCGAAAACTACCGGTCCACGGCAAACATCATCAACGCGTCCAGCTGCGTGATCAGGCAGGCAGGCGAGCGGATGAAGGCCGACCATGACCTTGTTGCCAATGCGGCCCGGAAACCGGATCCGCCCG
The DNA here is from genome assembly GCA_009838075.1 of Boseongicola sp. SB0665_bin_10. Taxonomy (GTDB): domain Bacteria; phylum Pseudomonadota; class Alphaproteobacteria; order Rhodobacterales; family Rhodobacteraceae; genus JAJEFO01. The sequence continues at coordinate 82,792 of VXSG01000081.1, forward strand.
GCGGGGCGCTTGAGCGGCTGGACGCGATCGGTCGGGGACGTGTGCAGATTCTCCAGGAGGCCTCCACGAAGAACGAGCAGGCGGCGCTGGCCCTCAAGGAACTGAGGCGCCTCTCGGGCCTGGATCTTCCCGGCTGGGACTGGGCGAGGGCCGCCGTGATTGCGCGGGAGTGGGAATACCTGGAACCGGTGCGGAGCCTGTGCGAGGAGCAAGGCATCCCGGTCCAGTTCGCGACGGAGAAGCCGGCGAAATTCTGGCGCCTGCGCGAGACGCAGGCGTTCATCAACTGGCTGAAGGCGCGGCAGGATGCAGACCTGAACGCCTCGGCGCTTGCCGACTGGGCGGCGCGGCAGCCGGATGGCAAGTGGTGGACGCTGCTGAAGGAAGGCGTTGGGACCCTGGTCGGCGAACTTGGTGGCCAAGAGTCACGCGTGGACCGAAGAGTTGTGCTCGAATGGCTTGCCGAATGGAGCCACGACGCGCGCCGGCGCCAGTCCGGGCTCCTGCTCCTGACGGCACACAGGGCCAAGGGCCTTGAATTCGATGACGCGGTCGTTCTTGACGGCGGCTGGGAAGGGCGGTCTCGGGACATGGATCCGGATTCCGAACGCAGGCTGTACTATGTCGCCATGACCCGGGCGCGTCGCAGCCTTGCCCTTCTGTCGATGAAGCGGCGGCATCCGATCATCGGCGATCTTGATGATCCGGCCTTCCTGTGGCGGGAACCGGGTCGTGAGCCGATTGACGTCTCGGGCAGCGACAAGCTCTATCGGACGCCTGAACTGTCCAATGTGGACCTGAGCTATGCGGGACGCCTTCGAGAGGGCCACATTGCGCTCCGTGCCCTTGAGCGGTTGAACGTCGGCGATCCCGTCGGGTTGAGGCAAAGGGGCGATCGCTGGCTGGTCGTGGATCAACGCGACGTTCCGGTTGGACGGCTTGCAAAGAGCTTCAAGCCTCCGGAAGGCGCCGCGTTTGTCGAGGGCAGGGTGCACGCAGTCTGTGTATGGTTCCGGGAAGATGGTGCCGACGAATATCGCGATCAAGTGAGGCGGGACAAGTGGCCGGTAGTGGTGCCGGAGCTGGTCTATCGAAAGTGAATGGTCCGGAGCGTTTCGTCTCCCGAAACGGAAGGCGCACTGCCGGTGTCGTCAGCAATGTGCTTGACTTGCACGGGCCGGCGTCCGGACTGCCAAGACAATATTCGGTTGAGGATGGACGCGCGCCAGTTGTGGCCGAATTCGATCCACGACCTGCCAACGACACGTCGGAAAAGGAGGCGATACCTTGACTGACTGGACGAATTGCCCGGCCGTGGAACGCGATTTCCGCAAGATTAGTGGCGACTGGGCCTTCGAGGGAACCCGGGTGCCGGCAAGCGCCCTGTTCGAGAATCTGGAGAGCGGGGCCACCGTGAAGGAACTTCTCGAGTGGCGCCCTGAGGTCAGGAATTGGCAGGTGACCGCGGTCCCCACGTACGTAGCGGGGTTCCTCAGGACGGTCGCCCGGGAGTGAAATTCCCGTTTTGCCGCGGGACTTCGGAACCTCTTCGACGCTGCCTCGAGGAGCATTCCATGGATCGTTGCGCGGAGAGGGGATGGGAGTTGCTCGAGAACGGGAATCCGGTCCGTCAGGATGACGTGGCATGCCGCTTCCGAGATGTCAGAGTTCATTGATGTGGGAGGGTTGACACCCGGCTCCGTGACAGATTTGGCGCCAGTCGATTTTGCGGAGTCCTCCATATCCATCACGCCTCGCGATGCTGTTAGTCGTGTGCGTCCGCTGGACGAGTATTCGATGCGGGACATGCCCAAAGACAAGGTCGGATTCGCGAAGATTGGGGATTTCAAGGGGCTTGAGAACGAGGCGATCATTGTCGTCGACCTGCCGCCCCCAGGCAAAAACGGCGAGAATCGAGCCGAGCATTACGTGGCGATGAGCCGGGCGCGATCCGTGTTGTCCTTGATTTTTTGGAGTGTAAATCAAGTTGATGGGCGCAGTGCGAAAGGCTCTGATGAACGGGAGTTGGGACAATGCACATTTGACCGGTGCATAGCCTCCTAGCCATGAGAGAGCGACAATCTCGCTTCAGTTGGAGAACGAGATTTCGACATAGGCAGCACCATCGACCGCACAGTACGAGAGATGAATCTTCTGGGCAAATGCCGAACTCGTTTCATTGCCAAAGTCGTGACCGGTAAACTTGCCGATGGCACTCTGGGAAGGGATGCTAACCTATGACAAACTGGAAAAACTGCCCAGCGGTAGAGCGCAATCCCCGCAAAATCAGCGGTGATTGGGCCTTCGCGGGAACTCGGGTGCCAGTATACGCCCTGTTCGAAAACTTGGAGAGTGGTGCCACCGTGAAGGAGTTTCTTGCGGGGTATCCCGAGGTCAAGGAGTGGCAGGTGACCGCGGTGCCAAAGCACGAAGCCGATTCTATCAAGACGGTCATTTGAGCGTGAAAATCCTTTTCGACCACGGGACTCTGGCACCCCTACGGAGGCACCTCCAGGAGCATTCCGTGGATCGTTGTGCAGATAGAGGATGGGAGTTGCTGGAAAATGGGAGCCTGATCCGCAAAGCCGAAGAGGAGGGCTATGATGTCATGGTCACTACGGACCAAAACATGCGCTACCAACAAGACCTGACGGGCAGCAACCTAGGCTTTGTTGTGTTGATGTCCACAGCGTTGCCACGCGTGCGGCACCAAACGACGGAGATCCGTGCTGCCATCGAGGAAGTGCGGCCAGGTCAAGTCAGGGAAGTTCCGATCTGAGCCTCGATGAGGAAATATTTGCTACCAACACTTCCGAACGCGGCCTGAGGAGCTTGATCAGCATTGCGTCGGCGGCCGTTTCCCAAATACTGGTCCCGGACGCGGCCAGTTGCAGGCTACTGACAACGGATTGTTGTCAGGAATCCGGCGCATGGCTATTCTGTGCCTGGCAATGGAGACGCTTGGCATGAGCGTTCAGACGAGACCGACAGGCAAATCCCATCGCAAGGCGACCTACCAGGACGTGCTGGATGCACCGCCCCACATGGTGGCCGAAGTGCTCGCTGGCACGCTTCACACCCATCCAAGGCCTGCCGCGCGACATGCTTGGGCGAGTTCACGTCTTGGCGGGCGACTGGACGGGTCATTCAATCCAGGGGGCGGAGGCCCCGGCGGGTGGTGGATCGTGGACGAGCCGGAACTGCACCTGGGCGACGACATCGTGGTGCCGGACCTGGCCGGTTGGAGGCGCGAGACGATGCCCGAGTACCCGGATGCGGCCTATTTCGACGTCGCGCCCGACTGGGCCTGCGAGGTGCTGTCACCCTCGACCCGGCGGATCGATCAGAACGAGAAGCGGACGATCTACGCCCGGGAGGGCGTCTCGCATCTCTGGTTCGTGGATCCCGTTTCGAAGACGCTTGAAGCGTTCGAACTCCGCGACGGCCACTGGGTGCTGCTGGTCACGCTGGCGGACGACGCGCCGGTCTCGTTGCCACCCTTCGAGGCCGTCAGTTTCCCGCTTGATGCGCTCTGGCCGGAAGGCGCCGCTCAGGATGCCGGCACGGCCGAGTGACTTGTTCCTGCCCGTCAGGGGCGGTAACGGCCACGTGCACCACGGGAGCAGCGCTTCTCGCGTTTGCGGAGGATGTCTTGTCGATGATCGATTCTCGTGAACAATGATCCCGCGCAAGACAACCTGCTCAAGCGTCCTGTCATGGCCAACAAACTGAAATCTCTCTTGACGCTCGGCAACGTCGTCACGCTTGTGATCGGCGGCGTTGCCGGAATTGTCTTGCCGGTCATCGGCCTTTTCGTCGGCTTGCAGGTCAGTCCCGTGTTGGGGACGGTCCTCGTGGCACCATACATCGTAGTGGCCGCGCTGTTCGACACGTATCTTGGCAACATGCACGGTTTCGCGCGTCTTCTGGGATTGGGCCTTTCGATCCTGACATATGTCCTGCTGGCATTTGGCGTGCGTCACGTGTTCCGGCTTGCCTTGCGGCGATAGCCGGCCCTTCCGAGGTGCGTTCGATCACTCCCGCCGATCCGGCCAAGTCCATCCCGGCCAGTCTTGCCCGGCAAGACGTCGCCGGGGAACTCGAACAGGCCCAACGACAGCAGGTGTCGCGATCAGGTCGGTTGCTTGACGGTCCTGAGATACGGCAGCACCTTGTCGAAACCGTCGAACCGCGCCTTGGCGTCTTCATCGGACACGGCGGGTACAACGATGACGTTTTCGCCCTGCTTCCAGTTCGCTGGCGTCGAGACCTGGTGATCAATTGTCAGCTGAATTGAATCCAGGGCCCGCAGGATTTCGTCGAAGTTCCGACCGGTCGTCATCGGATAGGTCAAGGACAGCTTCACCTTCTTGTCCGGCCCGACGATGAAGACGGTCCGCACGGTCTGGTTGTCTGCGGGCGTACGCCCTTCGACTTTCACTTCGCTTGCGGGCAGCATGTCGTAGAGCTTGGCGACCTTCATCTCCGGGTCGCCGATCATCGGGTAGCCTACCGTGTTCCCGGTGACCGTCTTGATGTCGTCCTTCCAGCGGTGATGGTCGTCCACGGGATCGACCGAGATGCCGATGATCTTGGCGTTCCGCTTCGAGAATTCTTCCTGCATGCCTGCCATCAGCCCGAGTTCGGTCGTGCAGACCGGCGTGAAGTCCTTTGGATGCGAAAACAGGATTGCGTAGCCGTCGCCAATCCAGTCGTGAAAGCTGATCGGACCCTCGGTCGTGTCGGCCGTGAAGTCCGGAGCCGTGTCGTTGATGCGCAGTGCCATGGTGCTTGCCCTCTCCGTTCATGCTGGTCCGGGAACCGGTTCCCGCAGGGAAATTCCGGTTCCCGACGCACAATGCTCCTCCGCATTTGGCCGGGCAATATGTGCATCGCAAGTTAGGAATGTCGTCACGTTTCGTGTAATGAAGCGCGCGGAAAATTCCGAATCGAGGATGTGGCCGAGGAAATAGTCCCTGGGTTGCCGAGTTTCGGTGACGCGTAATGGAGGATTGCGGGTGGCGGTATTTGTACTGGTCCATGGAGCATGGCACGGCGGCTGGTGCTGGGCCCAAGTGGAAGACGCGCTGCGCGAGAAAGGGCATCGCGCCTTTGCGCCGACTCTTACCGGCCTTGGCGAGCGGAGCCACCTTCTGACTTCGGAGATCGACCCCGACCTTCACGTGCTGGACGTGGTGAACGTTCTGAAATGGGCAGAACTCGAGGACGTCGTTCTTGTCGGACACTCCTATGGCGGCCTGATCGTGACGGGTGTCGCAGGGCAGGTGCCGGAGCGCGTGAGAGCGCTCGTGTATCTCGATGCCTTCGTTCCGGAAGAAAGCGGCGTTTCGCCTCTTGCGAAATACAACCCAGGGCGCATGGCGCGGTTCCAGGCCGAGATCGACAGCGGTGCTGCGGGAGTGCAACCGGACCTGTTTGATGCCTGGGCCGAAGACGAAGCGGTCAAGGACTGGCTGAAGTCAATGTGCACGCCGCAGCCGGTCGGAACCCTGGCCTGCGGCGTCACCTTGACCGGGCGGGAAGTCGAGGTGGCGCACCGCTACTACATCCTGTGCGAGCGGAACCGCTCTTCCGCGTTCTGGGACGAGCATGATCGGGTCATGGGCCGGCCGGGCTGGAAGAGCGAACGGATCGCGACCATGCATGACGCGATGGTCGAGGCGCCGGATGAACTGGCGCGTCTCCTTGACGAATTTGCCAGGGGATTGACCGAAAGTTAGCCGGAACGGTTCCGGGATCTTGCGTATCTTCGGCGGCACTGCGCAGGGACAGCATTTTGACCGGGCCCGTCATCGCGCGACGACAATTCTGTTGACGATGCGGCGCTTGCCATCGCGGCAGCCGCGCATCGATCAGGAGTTCGGTCAGCACCGCGGCGCAATTGCGCGACATTGGCTCGATGGTTTCGGCAGACGGACCGCGTACGGCGAAGCGGTGCCCTTCGTCGCCACGCTCGCTTTGCCACCGCACTTCAACTCGCGGTGTTCGGGTTCGCGCACGGCAATGCCTGGCAGCGTGGCGCGACCGAATTCTGCCCGCACTGCTCAGGGCCGCGATGCAGGTGCCGCGATGCAAGTTGACGAGGTCGCGCCCAGTAGCTGCCTTGCCTGAATGAGATCGGTCGGCATCAAGGTCCTGAACAGCAAGCTGAGCGAGTACGTCTGGCTTGCAGCGTCCGGCGAAACGATCTTGGTGACTGACCGTGACCTTGTGGTGGCGGAATTGGGCCCGCTCAGGGAGACCCGGAGTTCGGTCCTCGCCGATGCGTTCCTGGCCGAGGCGGTGCGGTCCGGCGTGCTCGCGCCGCCGCCGCTGGCGGGATCCGGACCACCGCCCCGGCCCCCACCGGTTGCCAGACTGGACGAGGTTCTGGCCGAACTCGACGAATCCAGGCATGATCGGTGATCTATCTTGACACTTCCGTCGCGCTGGCCTGGCTGCTGACCGAGGATCGGCAGCCCCCGGATTCCGATTGGGACGGGACCTTGGTATCGAGCCGGCTCCTGGAATACGAAATCTGGACGCCACTGCATTCACGCGGCATTGCGGATTCGCATGGCGAGGCGGCGCGCCAGCTCATTGGACGGGTCGCGCTTCTGGAATTGACTCCGCAGGCCCTGGCGCTGGACGCCTTTCCGGGCCCGCTGCGGACCCTTGACACCCTGCATCTGGCGTCATGCGCGTATCTGGCCGATCAAGGCCAGAATGTGGAGCTCGCGAGCTGCGACCGGCGGATGAACGAGGTCGCTCACGCGATGGAAATCCCGCTCTTCAACCCCGAAGCGGCATGAATCACGACCAGCCACTTCATGCGATCATGCACCAAGCGCCCGTCTTGATCCCGTCGCAACAGCCGTTCCGGCATCCGATCGCGAACGCCGCGGTTCCGTGCGTCCGCACACCGGGAGATTCCAGTTGAATCCTGCCAATGATGTTGCCCATCTGGGCCACGTGGAACTCTACACCGACCGGTTCGACGAAAGCCTCGACGTCTTTGTTCGCGTCTACGGGCTGAATGAGCGCGCGCGTGACGAGGACAGCGTCTATCTTCGCGCCTTTGACGACTACGAATTTCACACGCTCAAGCTCACGCGGAACTGCACGACGGGCGTCGGCCATGTCGCCTATCGCGTGTCCTCGCCGGAGGCCCTCGAACGGCGGGTGGCAGCGATCAACGATTCGGGCTGCAGGGTCCTCGGCTGGACCGACGGCGACGCTGGCCATGGCCCGGCATTTCGGTTCGAGGATCCCTTCGGGCACGCGTTCGAGGTCTATTGGGAGACGCGGAGGTTCGAGGCGCCCGAAGGCGAACGCCCGGCGCTGAAGAACATTGCCCAGCGATACCACGGGCGGGGATGCTGTCCGAGACTCCTGGATCACGTGAACCTTCTTGCCGAGGACGTCACCGCGTTCCGGGACTTCACGATTGCAACCCTCGGGTCAATCGTGACCGAGCAGATCCTTCTCGACATCGGCCGGCTTGGCGGCTGCTGGTTCACCGTGAACAACAAGACAAACGATCTCGCCTGCACCGAGGAGCATGGTGGCGGGAACGGGCGATTCCATCACCTGACCTACGCCTGCGACCAGAGGAAGGACATCCTTCGTGCGGCGGACATCTTCCTCGAGAACGGCGTCCACATCGAGACGGGGCCGCACAAGCACGCAATACAAGGCACCATTTTCCTCTATGTCTGGGAGCCTGCCGGCAACCGGGTGGAGCTGGCGAATTCCGGCGCGCGCCTGATCCTGCAACCCGACTGGGAACCCGTCACCTGGACGGAAGCAGAGCGCAGGAAGGGCCAAGCCTGGGGTTTGAAGACGATCGAGACCTTTCATACGCACGGAACGCCGCCCGCGCCGAAAGCGTAGGTTCCGACTTTCACCCGATGCATGCGTCAAGTGCGCCCGACCGCGTTTTCCGAGTCCACCGTTGCCGGTTCGGACACATGTTCAAATGCAGCGCCCGCCGTCAACCTCGAGACAGACCCCTGTCACCATGGCGGCCTCGTCGGAGCAGGGGTAGCAGGCCGCGTTGCCAATGTCCTCGGGCGTCGAAAACCTGCCCAAGGGTATCGTTGCGAGGAACCTGGCCCGCATTTCCGGCGTGTCCTCGCCGAGAAAGCTCTTCAGGAGCGACGTCTCGCCCGCAACGGGATTCAGCGCGTTCACCCGGATGCCGACGGGAGCCAGCTCGACCGCCATCGTCTTTGTTGCCGTGTTCATCCAGCCCTTTGACGCATTGTACCAGTTGAGCCGGGGCCGCGGACTGACGCCGGCTGTCGACGCCACGTTCAGGATTGCGCCGGAACCCTGCTTCTTGAACGCGGGCACTGCATGCCGGGCCGCCAGGTAGACCGACTTGCAGTTGACGGCGAATACGCGGTCGAAATCCGCTTCGCTGACTTCGTCCAGTGGCGCGGGCAGGTGAGTCACCCCCGCAATGTAACAAACGTGTCTGTTTGCCCTGTTCTGCGACTTTGGCCTACCGTAGGGCGAATTCGCCATGCAGGACATTCGAACAACACGCGGCGAACGGGAAGTCAGAATCCAATCCAGACATGGCAGAATTTGTCCACGTGCAGTTACGGAATTCTTGCCCACGACTACAAAAGCAGCTGACTCGGCAGTGCGGCGAGATTAGCGGTCTTTCAGGTCGTGAGCAGCTGTGTAGGAACGGTATTGGGGTCTTGTGAAACGGATTCTGTTCATCGGCGAATCACTTGAACAGAAATTCGACCTTTCACGTCGTGCAACCTCAAAATGCTTCACGCTGGGCCCGTTGGTTTGCAAGTTGGGATGATATAACGCACTGTTTTTTCAATACTACTCACAACAGTGACAGGATTTCTTGCCAGATTCCGGCGCGGCTGATAGGAAGGTATGGAAACGTTTCCATCGTGAGGGTGGGAGTTGCGTCAACCGGCCACAATCAAAGATGTTGCTCAAATAGCTGGCTGCGGCGTGGCATCAGTGAGCCGTGTCTTGAACAATACCGGGCCGGCCAGCGCGGAGATGCGTGATCGCGTTATGGCGGCAGTGAATGAGCTTGATTTCCAGTTCAGTGAGGTAGGCCGCTCGCTCCAAAGCAGTACCACCCGGACCATCGGTTGTGTGGTCCCCTCAATCGCCAACCCGGTTTACGCAGATGCGGTTCAGGGCGCACAGGACGTGTTCCTGCCCGCCGGGTATCAAACGCTGCTCATCTGCACGAATTATGATGCCGAAATCGAGACACAGGCGATTCGAACCCTGATTGCCAAACATGTCGATGGCCTCGTGCTGACCGTCAGCGATCCAGAGACAAGCGAAGCCCTGGCATTCATAGAAAGTCGGCAGGTACCGCATTGCCTTCTGTTCAACATGGCACCGACAAATCACACAAGCTGGTCGGTGCACGATCAAGCTGCGGCAGGTAGGGTCGCTGATGCCTTTGCAGAGAACAACCATGAGCGGACCGGTTTCCTCGCACTCAAATTCCTGAGCTCGGACCGTGCCCGTCAACGCTACAACGGGTTCGTTGAGGGATGTGCCCGCAATGGAATGCGCAAACCCGCATTGCTGGAGATTGATGAAAGCAACGAGGATCTGACGGACCTGCTCGGAGCGTTCCTGCAGGACAACCCGGGCATAACCGGGATTTTTGCATCTAACGACTTTCTGGCCCTGGCGGCCATTCGCAGCGCCCGCGAGCTTTCTCTTGACGTCCCCGGGGATCTTTCGATCGTCGGCTTTGACGGCATCGGTTTCGGATCGATGGTCATGCCGAGCCTGGCAACAATCGTGACCGACCCCCGGATGCTTGGCGGTGGGGCTGGCGAGACCGTGCTGTCCATGATCAACGGTACCGCCGCGCCGCAAACGCCCAGCCCGGATCAGACATTCCATTTCCGCGCCGGAGGCAGCCTTGTGCCTCTCGTCGCAGAAAGCAAGGACGACGGAAAGGTTGCCGCCTTCCCGCCGTCAAGCAATCCAACCCGCAAAATTTCCAAATCCAACAGGAGAGATCAAAATGAGACATAAACTTGCAGCTGCCTTTGTGGCAACAGCGATCGCAGCTCCGGCGTTTGCCGAGGATGCTGTGTGTTATAACTGCCCGCCGCAATGGGCCGATTGGGCATCGATGCTGGAAGCGATCGACAAAGAGATCGATATCCAGATGCCGCACGACAACAAGAACTCGGGCCAGACGCTGAGCCAACTCTTGGCAGAACGGGAAAACCCGGTCGCCGACGTTGCATACTATGGCGTGACCACTGGCATCAAAGCTGGCAACGAGGGCGTCGCTACGGCCTATAAACCCACGGGATTTGACGACATTCCGGAAGGTCTGAAGGATCCGGACGGCAAATGGTTCGCTATCCACTTTGGCACGCTGGGCCTGTTCGTGAACGTTGACGCACTTGGCGGTGCCGAAGTCCCTCAGTGTTTCGCCGATCTGAAAAAGCCGGAATATCGCGGTATGGTTGGCTATCTTGACCCGTCATCGGCCTTTGTAGGCTATGCCGGTGCCGTGGCGGTCAATCTGGCTTTCGGCGGTGATCTGGACAACTTCGATCCGGCGATCAAATACTTCAACGAGCTGGCCGAAAACTCGCCGATCGTACCCAAGCAAACCTCTTTTGCGCGCGTGGTGTCGGGCGAGATTCCTATCCTGTTCGACTATGACTTCAACGCCTATCGCGGCAAGTATGAAGAGGATGGCAATTTCGAATTCGTTCTGCCCTGCGAAGGATCGGTCCGCGTTCCTTACGTGATGAGCCTGGTGAACAATGGCCCGCATCCGGAGCTTGGCAAACGCGTGCTTGATTTCATCCTGTCCGACGCGGGTCAGGCGATCTGGACCAATGCCTATCTGCAACCTGCCCGCCCGGTTGAACTGCCGGCAGACGTGGCCGCGAAGTTCCTGCCGGCCAGTGAATACGAACGTGCCGTGGCCGTTGACTACGCAAAAATGGAAAAGGTACAGGCCGGATTCGGCGAACGCTACTTGTCTGACGTCAAGTAAGCCTTTTCTCCAAAGGAGGGGATGGGCGTTCGCCCGTCCCCATACGGCCATACCATGACAAACCGAACTTTCGTTCTGGCGTGCCTTACGCCCTTGTTCATCTTTTCTCTCGCGTTTCTCGCCTTGCCACTTGTGCGCTTGTTTCTTGAATCCGGCAGCGGCGAGGCTGGCTGGGCGATCTACCTCGACATCCTGCGAAGGCCGCGCTATCTCAACACGCTGGTCCTGACAGTGCTTGTGTCATTGGCAACAACTTTTGCCGCACTTGCCATTTCGACGACCGCTGGCATGTTCCTGTCGCGCAACCGGTTTCGTGGCCGGGGAACGCTGCTCTCGGTGCTAACGCTTCCGCTTGCTTTTCCCGGCGTGGTCATCGGTTTTCTGATCATCCTGCTCGGCGGGCGTCAGGGTCTCGTCAATCAGCTAACACCAGGCCATGTGGTCTTTGCTTATTCCGTCATCGGACTGTTTCTGGGCTATCTTTATTTCTCGATCCCACGCGTCTTGCTGACTGTTATGGCCGCTGCGGAAAAGCTCGATCCGGCACTTGAGGAAGCTGCGCGCACTATGGGCGCGTCTCCGTACAGGGTTGTTGTCGATGTCATTGTCCCAGGGTTGATGCCCGCGCTAATCGCCTCCGGGGCAATCGCATTTGCAACTGCCATGGGCGCCTTTGGCACAGCTTTCACGCTGGCGACCAATATCGATGTCATCCCAATGGTGATCTACACCGAATTCACTCTGTCCGCGAATATTGCAATGGCATCCGCGCTGTCGATCGTTCTGGGCATCGTCACTTGGGCGCTTCTTCTGATCGCCCGCAGTCTCTCGGGCTCAACTGTGGCTGCAGGAGGATAAAGTGTTCAAGTCAAAAACCAAACTGCTTCAGTTGATTGTAACGCTGTCGGCCTGTGCATTCCTTCTCATCCCGACCATCATGTCCGTCATGGCCGGTCTTACGGCCAACTACTTCAAGGGCATCTCATCCGGCCTCACCCTGAAGTGGGTCTTCCAAGTTTGGGAGCTCTATGCCGACAGCATCTTTCTGTCGTTATGGCTGGCCATCGCCTGCCTGATCGTAACTCTGATTATCGGGCTGCCTGCCGCCTATGGGCTGGCGCGTCATCCCGGTTGGTTGTCGCGGTTGCTGGAAGAGTTCATCTCTCTTCCGCTCGCAGTTCCGGGGCTGGCGATCGCCTTGGCACTGCTCCAGCTATATGGCTCTATGAAGGGGTTTCGCGCCTCGTGGGCCTTCATTCTGGTTGGTCACGTTCTTTATACGTTGCCGTTCATGGTCCGCTCCATTCTGGCGGTTCTGGCGGCAATTGATCTCAAGACACTTGAGGAAGGCGCCGCCTCGCTGGGTGCTTCACCCTGGCAACGGTTCCGTGACATCGTCGTGCCAAACGCCATGCCGGGCATTCTTGCCGGTGCACTCACTGTGGTGACGCTATCCATCGGCGAATTCAACATCACGTGGATGTTGCACACCCCCTATCTCAAAACGCTACCCGTGGGCCTTGCCGACAGCTACGCTTCGATGCGGCTGGAAGTGGCATCCGCCTACACACTCGTCTTCTTCATACTCATCGTACCGCTCCTGATGGCCATGCAATGGGCCTCGGCACGTGCGCAGAGGATAACCAAATGACACTACGGGTCACCAACACCGCCAAGACCTATCCGGACGGAACCAAGGCACTTTTGCCCACGGAGCTTTCCGTTGCAAAAGGCGAAATCGTTTCGCTTCTCGGGCCTTCGGGTTGCGGCAAGACAACATTGCTTCGGATCATTGCGGGCCTTGAGACCCCTGATGCAGGAAGCGAAATCTGGTTCGGCAACGACAACGTCACCTCATTGCCGGTAGAACGCCGCAAGGTGGGTATGGTTTTCCAGTCCTATGCGCTCTTCCCGAACATGTCGGTGCGCGCCAATGTTGGCTACGGGCTGAAAATGCAAAAACTGCCGAAGGACGAAATCGAATCCCGCGTTACCGAGGTTCTGGAACTCTGCCAGCTACAGGAGTTCAGCGGGCGTGCAATCGACGCGCTTTCGGGCGGGCAGCGCCAGCGTGTGGCTCTGGCACGCGCGATCGCACCGCGTCCAAGGATGCTCTTGCTTGACGAGCCGCTCTCGGCTCTTGACGCCGCCTTGCGCGAAGCCTTGCGAGATGAACTGGCGATGCTCTTGCGCGAATTCCACATCACCGCAATTTTTGTCACACACGATCAGGACGAGGCTATGGCCATTGCCGATCGCGTCGCCGTCATGTCCCACGGGCATGTCGTTCAAAGTGGCACTCCGGAAGAGCTCTATCGCAACCCGAATTCTCCTTTCGTGGCAGGATTTGTGGGCAACGCAATGCGTCTCGAGGGTAAGGTCGCGGGCTCGACACTACACCTCGATGGTGGCGAACTTGCACTGCCCAGGGATGGAACCGGCCACAACGTTTTTGTCAGGGCGGAGGACGTTCAGATCAACACCGAAGGTCCACTAAACGGAAAGGTGGAGTCTGTCACGTTTTTTGGCACCCACTACCGTGTCGGGATCTCTGGCATCATGACCGATGTTCTGACGTCGACCTACGCAGGTCAAAGCGCTCCGAAAGTGGGAGAACGCGTCGAGGTTTCGATCAAACCCGAAGCGCTAATGCTTCTGCCAGAAGGGGCAGAGGTCTGATGCCCAAGATCGTTCAGATTTCGGATCCCCACATTGTTCCTTATGGTCAGCTTGCCTACGGGCAGGTTGACACGGCTGCAGCCCTGGCAAGTTGCGTCGAAACCGTCAATCGGTTCCTTCCCGACATCGGCCCTTTCGACATGGCATTCGTCGCCGGCGACCTAACGGATTTTGGAACGGAAGAAGAGTATCAACGGTTTCGTGACATCATGGAACCGCTGGCCATCCCTTACCGCGCGATCCCGGGAAACCACGATGATGTGGAGGTGATGCGACGTTGCTTTGCCGATCAGGACTGGATGCCCGAAACCGGATCAATCACCTGGACGGCTGAATTTTCCGGTCTGAGGCTGATTGCACTGGATACCAACGTCAAAGGTAAGGCGTATGGCCACCTGAGCGATGCATCTCTGGATTATTTGGAGGCCAAAATGACGGCTGCCAACGGCGATCCGGTCATCGTCGCGATGCATCATCCGCCGATACGGACTGGTATCAAGAAGATGGATATCCAGAACCTGCGCGACAGCCGCAGACTGCAATCCATCCTTTCGGCTTACCAAGGTGAATTGCGGTTGGTCTGCGGCCATGTTCACCGCAACATCGTCGCGCCATTTGGCGATGTGATTTGCCAGATCGCACCGGGTGTATCGCATGCTGTGTCCATGGACCTGCGTGTCGGCGCGCCGCACTGCCTTACCAAGGAGCCAGGCGGGTTTCTGTTGCATGAATTGCACGACGGAATCCTGACCCACAGCATTCCTGTAGGTCAATTCGACGGTCCGTATCTGTTCTATCCGGACAGTTGACGGCCCCCCTGAATTCAGGTGGGCTTTGGAAGTGGATCATACGAACGTCGTCCTGTTCGCTCTGCATATGGCCGGTGCCGCCGCTCTGCCAAACGGACCATTCAGTTGAAGACCTCCCGACTGCATCGCGCAGGCCCCTGAAAAGGCTGGGCCTTTCCGCGCGGACGCAGGGACTTGCGTTCGATTTGTGTTGCCATGTAAGGACCCGAGCCGTGGCCCTCAGCGTCGACGTCATGCCAAACCGGTCCTCGCCGCCCGCCATCCTTCTCCGCGAGGCATGGCGCGAGCAGAAGCGCATTCGCAGGAGAACCGTCGCGAACCTCTCGAAGATGCCCCCCGCCCTCGACGGCGGGGTGACGTTCCCGTCGCTCGACGCGGCCGTCGCCATCCGACGGTCGCGCCCCCACGGCCACGTGGCGGCGGTGCTGGGAACGGTCCGCTCGCGCGGCATGGTCCGCATCCTGCACCGGGTTCCGGGCCGCATGCGGGATCTCGCCGTGGCGGCCGTCGTCGACCCCGCCTCCAAGCTCGCCACCGCCAGGGCGCTGGACCCGGAGACCGCGTCGACGAGCCTCGGGGCCGTGCTCGGGCTCGGGCCCGTCATCGGCAGCGAGATGCTCGACATGCTCGACTGGCTGCTGGAGCGCCAGCCTTGGATCGAAATGACTTTCGTGGCCCCCCGTTCGGGAGCCCTTGGTGGTCGCGGCGGTCCGGGTCATCACCTCGCAAACTTTCCCGGGAAGAGGAGAGCGAGGTGCCGGGCCTGCATGTAACCGATCACCAGACGAGGACTTTCATGAACAACAGGAAAACACATTCGACCGAAGCGGCGGCCGCGAAGGCCGGCTTCAGCGCCGCCACGGGATACCGCATCCAGAAGGATCCCCGTCCCTCTTCCGAGAAGCAGGTTCCGCGCGGCCGTCGGCGCCCCGATCCGCTGGCGGGGATCTTCGACGAGGAGGTCGTGCCGATGCTGCGGAGCAATGACGACATCCGGCCGGTGGGCATGTTCCGGGAACTGATGCGGCGCCATCCCGACCTCGATCCAGGCATCCGGCGCACGCTGGAGCGACGGATCCGCGACTGGCGCGCCCGTCACGGCCCGGACCGGGAGGTGATCTTCCGGCAGTCCGCGAGGCCAGGCCAGGTCTGGGGCCGCAGTGGAGGCGTAAATGAGCCTCGCGCGGGTGGAGCGCGCGTTCCTCACGATGAAGGCCTCGCGGCTGCGGATCCGGCCGGTGCACGTCTGGTCGGAGGATCACGTCCAGGCGCACGTGTTCCTGTGCATGCTTGCCTTTTACGTGGAATGGCACATGCCCCGGCGCCTCGCCCCGATCCTGCTCGAGGACGACGACCGCGAGGGCGCACGGGCGCAACGGAGCTCGCCGGTGGAGCCGACCAGGGTCTCGGAAGGAGCGAAGGCCAAGGCGGCGGACAAGAGGACCCCCGACGGGCTTCCGGTTCACGGCCTCACGACGCTTCTCGCCGACTTGGCCACGCTGACGCTGAACGAGGCGACGGTTCCGGCCGGACCCGACCACGGCTTTCCGGTGTAGTGAAATCAGTCACGGCGAGTGACCTACAGATACACTACATGACGGATCCTTGCTCTCGCTTAAACGCTTGTTTACAGCATGTTAGGGGATGTAGCAAGTGGATTCCGAGATTGTGCGGGGGACATACAGGGACGGGCAGGTCGCGGCCGGTAACATCCTGGCACCTCGGGACGGCGCTTTGATTCAAGGGGCGCACGTCCAGAAGGCATATGTGTCGTATTTGGGAGAAGGGTGGTCAGGAGGGCGGCTCCGGTGCCGTTGAAGCCGCGTCCCGCGCCTGTATGATCGCGGCGGATGCCGAATCGGGAGTCTCCGCCATGGCCCGAGCGCCGAAAGAGAGGACGCGGCAGCGCTGCGTGATGACCACGGACAGCGAGTGGGAGATGATCGGCGCGCTCGCCGGTCGCGCGGGCCTGTCGATCTCCCGCTTTCTCGTCGGGCGCGCGCTGGAATCCCGGGACCCGGCACCCGAGGCCGAAGCGCCGTCCGGGCTGCCGCCGGAGGTCCGGCGGCGCACGGCGCTGGCGATGCTGGTCCTTGCCCGGATCGAGGAGCGACGGCTGGCCGACGCGGGGGCGACGGCGGTATGGGACGACGTCGTGGCGGCGGAGAGCGCGTGGCTCGACGCGGAACTCGACCTGGGGGATCCGTGACCGGGAAGGCGGGACGGACCCGGCGGCAGCGCTGCGTGACGTGCAGGCCGTCCGAGTGGCGGGCGATCAAGGCGAGGGCCCGGGCCGAGGGCGTGGACGTGTCCGCGTACATCCTGTCCCGCGTCCTCGACGGCGAGGCCCCTGACGGCCCGCCGCATCCGGAGGCGGGCTACCCGATGGCGCTGACCGGCGCCGAGCAGCGCCGCCAGTTCGAGATCCTCGACCGTTCCGTCGCGGCCTGCGGGCCCCTGACGCAGGCGCCGTTCGTCGCGGGCACCGGGGCGACGATCGGCCGTGCCATGAACTTCCTGGGCTTCTCGCTGGATCCGGACTGGCGCAGGTCCAAGGACCTGCCGCTTGGCGGGCGGCACGCCCTCCGCAAGGCGGGATCCGGGCCGGAGCCGGAACCCGGGACGCGCGCGGCGTCCGTTCCCGACGACGCGAAGGCGGCGGACGGCGCGCCCCGCCAGCCGGACCTGTTCGGCGCGCCCGACGCGGGCACGGCCGAAGGTCCGGAACGGAGCGGCGATCCGTGACGCGGCGACGGAACGAGCGGGCGGTCGGCAACTCGATGTCCTGCACCGACGACGAGTGGACGCGGATCCGGGCGGCGGCGGAGGCCGCCGGCGAGGGGATCGGCCGCCACGTCGTCCGGCGCTGCCTGACCGACGATCCCTCGCCGAACGCGAGGCCGGTTGCGTCGCAGGCGCTCACCCCGGAGCAGCAGCGCAGGATGTACGAGGGGATCCTCGGCTGGGCGCGGGTGAAGCCGGATCCGGCGATGCCTGAGCATCCCGAGCTGTGGATCCTCCGGATCAGCGTCCAGTCCCTGTGCAGGAAGCGGTTCGCCGCGATGGAGCGGGACGGGCGGTCGGAGGAGCTTCACGACATGCTGCGGCTGGCGTTCGGCGACGACGACGGCCCCGCCGTCGCGCGTTCGATCCGCCGCAGCCTGGAGAGCGACGAAGATTCGGCCTGATCGCCCGGACGCCGGTTCCGGACGCCGCGCGCGAATTCCTGGCAGTCGCCTACCGTCCGATGTCGATCTCCGCGCTCATGGACCGCGACGGGCTGCGGATCCTCTCCAGCTCCTGCTCGCGCTGCAGGATCTCCATTTCCCGCTCCATCCTCGCCTTGTGCGCGGCCTCGACCTCCTTCCGGACGGGCGCGTCGCGCCGGATCGCGTCCGTGACCGTTGCCGCCATGTCCCGCAGCCGTTTCTCGAGACCGGGAACCCTCGCGAGATGCGGGCCGTAGCTTTCCCCGTCGGCGAGGACGCGCCGGAGCTCGCCGACGTGGCGCTCGGCGTCGCGTTCCCACCGGGCGTAGGGGTGCATCTCCGCCGCGAACCTCCCGCCGCCCTCCTCCCGCTCACGGACGACCCTGTCGAGATCGCGTTCTACGCAGCGGAGGATCGCCTGCGCGCCCTGCATGTCGTCGCGCACCGACCGCTCGCGGATCGCGAACTCGTTGCCTCCCGGAGCCCTGATCGCGCGCCGGCCCAGGCCGTCGACCCATGCGTCGTAGCCCTCGACGAAGAACCGGTGGCATCCCTGTTGCTCCGCCCTGTCGCGGATCCCCTCGAACGCCCGGAGATGCCGCGCCTCGATGCCGCAGGCGTCGAGCGTGTCCCTGATGCGCACTGTCGCCTTCTCCAGCGCCTTCCGGTCGTCCGGGGAGACGAGCGGGTCCCCCGCCAGCCGCTCCGCCCTCTCGACGACTTTCGGGGCCGACCCCGCCCAGCGTCCGTAGGCGGTGAGGCGGCTCCGGTCGAGCGGCGCGTCCGGCCGCCATCGCGCGGCCCTCTCGACGATCTTCCGTCTCCGGGCGTCGAAGTTCGTCACCTCCCCGACGCGGCGCCGGATACCGCGGTCCCTCGCCTCAAGCCCCGGCAGTTCGTCCACCATGCCCGCGAGGTCCGGGGGCAGGCCGGGCCCGAAGCCCGCGAGCCGCTCGACGAGGCGGCGGTGCCCGGCCATGTGGAACGGATGGCAGCCCTGTCGCTCCGCCTCCGCCTCCAGCGCGTCCCTTTCCTTGCGCAGGTCGCGGAACCTGTCCTCGTAGGCGCGCCTTTCGTTCAGGTCGGCGAGAGCGAACTGCATCGGCGCGAGGGCGCCAAGGTCCAGGGCCCTGGCGGTCAGGCGGCCGTCGGCGAGAAGCCTCTCCGCCTCGGCCATGGCCTTGCACGTGTCCTCTCCGGGAGGTTCCGGCGTCTTCGCGAAGTCCGCAAGCTCGCCCGTCACCTGCTCGAACCGCTTCCACCTGTGCCGCACGCTTTCGCAGTCCCTCGCGAGATCGGCCGTCGCCTTGGGCAGCGCGCCGGGATGCCTCTCCTCGAACTCGCGGCTCCGCCAGAGCAGCGCCTCCGTTCCCGGCAGGAAGGCGATGTCGCGGTCCTGCGTCGCCGCCTTCGCGCGGCGGCTCCGCCAGTCCCGCTCGATGGCCTCGATCTCCCGGTCGCGGGCACGGCCCGCCCGTTCCGCGTCGTTCGCGGCCGGGGTCGTTTCGACGGCGGCGGGTCCGGCCGCGGCGCGTTCGCCGAGATCGTCAAGGCGGTCGGGATGCGGCGCGCGCTCCGGCGGTTCCGGCATGGCTTTCTCCGCGTCGGCCAAGTCTCCGGGAGCGGGCTGCGCTTCCGGCGCAGGACGGGCCTTCTCGACCGTCCGGACCGGCGCCTTGTCGGGAAGCGCGATCCCGGGCGCGACTTCCGGTGCACGTTCCAGCGACCCGGGCGCCGGCGCGGCATCCGGGACGGCGTCGCGCTCCCGCTCCCCGACCCTCGCGCCGACGGCCTCCAGCGCGGTCATCCGCAGCCCCGTGCGCTCCTCCAGCGTCTCGGCAAGCTGCTCCCTGTTGTCGGTCAGGATCACCGCCTCGTCACGGGCGCGCGTGACCTCCACGTAGAAGGTCGCCTGGTCGGCGAGCGCGCCGTGTCCCGAATCCAGCACCGCGATCACCCGGTCGGCGGTGGTGCCCTGCGCTCCGTGGACGGTCGCGCTGTAGGCGTGGTCGATGTGCCGGACCTGCGGGTCGTCCCGCGAGAGCTTCAGGCCGCGTCCGTCCGCGGTCCGGAACCGCACCGCCTTCGGGCCCACGGAGAGGACCCGGGCCCGCCCGCCGTTCACCAGGTCCCGGCGATTGTCGTTGCGCGTCCAGCGGATCTCGTCACCCGCGCGCAGACGGATCGTCGCGGTCTCGTGCAGCTCCAGCTGGTAGCGGAGCAGCTTTCCGCCGGGCTTCACCTTCAGGACGCGGCCATCTTCGTGGACGAGCTCCGCACGCTCCCCGTCGACCGCGTCGACGGTGAAGACCTCGCCCGCCTTCGCCTTGCCGCCCCAGATGTCGTGATGGAACACCGCCGCGTCGCCCTCGTCCCAGTTGCGGACGTCGCCGGTCTGCGGCCTGGTCAGGCCCCTTGAGACGAGCCGACGGATCTCGATCTCCTTGCCCTTGAGGACGCCTTCTTCGGCGAGTCCCTCGCGGACGGTTGCGGCGATCTCCGCCCGGATCCCGTGCGTGGGCGCGAGAATCGCCGTCGCGGCGCGGGCGGACGGGTCCAGGTCGAGCCAGAGCCGCGCCGCCGTGCGACCGAGCTCTGCCGCGCCCACCTCGTGGACGTCGTCGCCCAGCCGGCCCAGTGCCTCGCGCGGCCTGCCGCCGATGACGTGGGCCACCGCCTCCCTGAGATGCGGCGTCCGCTGGCGCAGCACGTCGTCCATCACCGCCGTCGGCATGCCCGCCTCCTGGAGCTGCCGGAAGGGCTGCCCTGCCTCGATGGCCCTGAGCTGCCGCGTGTCGCCGACGAGCACGAGCCGCCCGACGTCGAGCGCGTCCGCGATCCGCATCAGCGAGCGCATCTGAACGGTCCCGGCCATGGAGGCCTCGTCGAGGACCAGCACGGATCCGGAATGCAGCGCCTTCAGCCGGGCAAGCCCCCCGTCGTTGATCGTGCCGTCGGCCACGTCCCTGTATCGCGAAAGGAACCCTTGCATCGTCCGCGCGGGAAGCCCGGCCTCCCGCCGGAGCGAGCGGACGGCGGCCGCGCTCGGGGCGAGCGCGATCACGCCGCGGTCTTCAGCGAGTTCCCTGACGGCCCGCAGCATCGCGGTCTTGCCGGTCCCCGCGTAGCCCTGCACGCCAGCGATCCGGCCATTGCCGAGCAGGATGGCGCGCACCGCCTCGCGCTGTCCTTCGGTCAGCGGACCCCTCCCCAGCGCCGTCTCCACGCGTCCCGCGTCGGCCAGCTGCCGGCCCGTCTCCCGCGCCGCCCTCATCCTCTCGACGATCTCGCGTTCCGCGCGGAGCGCGCGGCTCGTCACGAGGCAGGGGCCGAGGCCGCCGCGAATCGCGTCGACCAGGTGGCCGTCCCGCTTCATGCCGTCCAGCGCCGTCCTGTAGTCCGCGTGCGTGTGCAGCCCTGGGGAATGGGCCAGCGCCAGCGTGCAGAGGTCGGCCTCGCGGAAGACCGACGCCCGCTCCGCGAGATGCTCCGCGGAGCGGTTCACGATCTCCAGCATCGTCGGGTGGCGTCCCGCCTCCTTCGCGGCCCTCCTGCGCCCCGCTTCCGGACGGGGCGGATTGCGGTCGAGCCCCATCTCCGCCGCCCGGGCGCGCCATCCCGCCTCCAGCTCCCGGTGGTGCGGCTCGTCCTTCGTCTTGCGCGTGGCGAGCGCCGCCCGCTGCCGGTTCGCCGCCGTGTTCGCGAGGCCGTGGCTCCGGACCCACGCCACGATCTCCTGCCGCCGGGACGAGTTCTCCTCCAGGAGCTTGCGGCCGTAGCCCTCGATCTCGAAGCCGGGGACCCGCCCGACCATGGAAGGCCGGAGCTCGTATCCGAGCGTGAGGAGCCGGGCCGCGAGCTCGTTCCGGTAGTGCGCGCCGATCAGCCGTTCCGACCGCCCGAGCGCGCCCGTGTCGAGGCTGGCCCAGGTGCCGTCCGGCTTACGGGTCATGTTGGCGATCACGGCGTGCGTGTGGAGGTGGGGCTCGAGGTTGCGGTTGGCCTTGTGCCTGAACGTGGCCGCCACCATCGACGGCGCCGGCACGCGGACGTGGCGCTTGCCTTCCCGGTCCCACTGCCGGGTTGCCAGGAGATGCCGCTCGACGAAGTCGAGCGTCGCGCGCACGGCTTCGTCGTGCGCCCGGACGATCCGGCCGTCGCCTGCGACCAGCGCCGCGAGCGAGACGGACTTCGGCGCCTGCATCGTAACGTCGAGGCCGGGGCGGTGCTCGCGCTTCCCGTCCCGGATGCGCCCGAGCGTGATCTCCGTTCCGGGCACCTCTCCGGCGAGGACCGCCTCGAAGCGCGAGGGAGCGACTTGGCGCCCGAGGCCGAGCGCGGCCGCGCCCTCACCGTGCCAGCGGCTGGCCTTCCGGTGCTCGGGGTCCGACTTCGCGTAGTAGCCGTCCCGCTCGAAGTAGCGGGTCGTCACGGCAGCGGAGGTCAGGGAGGTGACGGTGGCGACCATGAGTGCGTCCGTTCAGTCATCGGGGCCATCATAGGGATTCGTGCGGTGCCATGCCACCGAGGAAGGCTCGGACGGTTCGGAACTCGAACCAGCAAGGAAAGATCGGGCTGCGAGCTTGAAGCCCGGGCAGGTCGCCCGGGGATCGGCGTACGGGGACGGCGCACGAACCGGCGGGCGGATGGTTTCGGAGGTGGACAGGGCTCAGCGCAATCTCGGACAAGGGCCGTCAGAAAAAGTCAACGGAACGGGAGGGGCCGGGCATGGCCGAAAAACGGGAACAGGTGGCGCGAACGGACGTGGCGGAGGCCGTGAGGGCCATGGCAAGCTTTCCGTGGATGGAGATGCTGGACGTGCAGTGGGAGACGGCGCAGGCGTTGCGCGAGATCGTGAGGAGTGCGAGAGAGCGGTCGGGGATGGCGCCGAAGGAGACGAGGCGTCCCCAACCCGGGCGGCCATCGCGGCGGTCGGTTCCAGGGCGGAGGTCGTCGCGGCCCTGGAGGACGTGACAGCGATGGAGGTGTCGACCAAGAGCGCCGTCTTCGAGTGCTCCGGCCGGCTGGAGCGGTGCGCGGCAATCCAGGAGTCCATTCTGCTGGCCATCTAGGGCGTGCTGCGCGGGATCCGGTTCTGGGGCCTGGTCCTGTCGCTCCTGCTTCTTCTGGGCGCAGCCGACGAGATTCGCTGGCTCGTGGTGCTGTTGTGGCGCCTGTCCGGGTAAGGCCGGGCGACCCCGAGAAACGGCACGAAGCGGTCACGAAATGCGTCGGGCAATTCCGCTGGAACCTTGACAGGATGCCCAATGGCGACTATCGTGCGAAGGCTATATCCGTCGGATTCGGGATCATCGAGGGAGGCTGAAAGTCGGTGATCCGCCAGCGCATGAAGAAAGGCGGCGCCCAATGGTCGATGGAGGGTGCCAACAACATGATCGCACTGAGGCGCTCAACAATCAAATGACCGACTCGATCGACTGGCGGCGCGCCGCTTGAGTGCGAAAAATCCGGACACTCCCGCGTTCTTTCGGTCCTGACTCAAACAGCTCCGATCATTAAAGCGCATCAACCAAGAAGCCACGAGGGGGCGCAGTTGCCAAACGACACCATCGCGATCACAAGATATCGGGGTCCTGACGGAAACCGACTGCGTTGCTTTCTGCGGCAGTTCGTCGGGAATGTTGCTCTCCGGTCTCGGCAGTACATGCGTCTCCACGTACGGGACCAAGGCTACTTGGACTATGGTCTGTTGACGAATGAGCGTGGTTCATATTCCTTAATGGCCGCCGCCATGGATCGCATCACGCCGATGCATCAGTCTGAAATGAGCGTGGATAAGCGCGTCGACTACCGAAACCCGGCAAACCGTGATCGCCCACGACAACGAGCCGGACGTGTCGATCTCTGGTCCTGTTACGACGGATTCGAGCACTTCATGGAATTCAAGTACGCCCTTTTGTCGCCAATGCAGATACATGGCTGCATAGATGCCATGAGCCGTGTCGGGCTTTTCGCTTGCGGCTGATTCGCCTCGCGT
>VXSG01000076.1 GCA_009838075.1 Boseongicola sp. SB0665_bin_10
ATGCAGGCTTCCCGCGGTTAGACGGAAAGACCCCGTGCACCTTTACTACAGCTTCAGACTGGCATCAGGCATGCGATGTGCAGGATAGGTGGTGGGCTTTGAAGCGGGGACGTCAGTCCCCGTGGAGCCACCCTTGAGATACCACCCTTCGCCTGCTTGATGTCTAACCGCGGTCCGTGATCCGGATCCGGGACCCTCTGTGGCGGGTAGTTTGACTGGGGCGGTCGCCTCCCAAAGAGTAACGGAGGCGCGCGAAGGTTGGCTCAGAGCGGTCGGAAATCGCTCGTTGAGTGCAATGGCAGAAGCCAGCCTGACTGCGAGACTGACAGGTCGAGCAGAGTCGAAAGACGGCCATAGTGATCCGGTGGTCCCGCGTGGAAGGGCCATCGCTCAACGGATAAAAGGTACGCCGGGGATAACAGGCTGATGGTGCCCAAGAGTCCATATCGACGGCACCGTTTGGCACCTCGATGTCGGCTCATCTCATCCTGGGGCTGAAGCAGGTCCCAAGGGTACGGCTGTTCGCCGTTTAAAGAGGTACGTGAGCTGGGTTTAGAACGTCGTGAGACAGTTCGGTCCCTATCTGCCGTGGGTGTAGGAGACTTGAGAGGAGTTGCCCCTAGTACGAGAGGACCGGGGTGAACGATCCACTGGTGGACCTGTTGTGGCGCCAGCCGCAGTGCAGGGTAGCTATGATCGGAAAGGATAACCGCTGAAGGCATCTAAGCGGGAAGCCCCCCTCGAAACAAGGTATCCCTGAGGGCCGTGCAAGACCAGCACGTCGATAGGCCGGATGTGCAAGCGCAGCAATGCGTTCAGCTGACCGGTACTAATTGCCCGATAGGCTTGATTTGATCCAGAAGAAGGCTGGTTCGATCAGGAGCATGCCCCCTGACTTGGATGCTGAAAGTTCCTCTGGCTTGGTGGTCATAGCGCATGCAAAACACCCGATCCCATCCCGAACTCGGCCGTTAAGTGCTGCAGCGCCGATGGTACTGCGTCTTAAGGCGTGGGAGAGTAGGTCACTGCCAGGCCTGACGAGCTTTCAGCGTATCTCTGTGACGATGGCGCGGTGAACCTGTCGCGCAGTTCAACAATTCCCCGCCGGTTGCAAGGATCCGGGAGCGAACGCCCCCGGAACGCGGTCTGCGCCTTGCGTTGATTCGGCGCCCGAAGCGGCGCGTCACGCCGGCTTTCGGCACGACCCGCTGCGGGCGACCTCCGGGCGGAAAGAATCCGGGCTTGCATGTCGTTCGGCCGTGGATTTCAAGTTGAACCCGCTTCTGGTGGCAGGCCGGACGGAATCCTCTTCTGGTGGAGGGCGAACTTGGCGAAGAGATCAGAGACCCGGATCGCTGTGGTCGGTGCCGGCCTCGTCGGAAGGGCGCATGCCGAGATCGTGTCCGGAGCCGCCCGGCTGGATGCGATCATTGACCCCGATCCGGACGCGGGCCGAATCGCCGGGCGGCACGGCGCGGACTGGCATCCGGACCTGGCCGAGTACATGAAGTCAGGAAGCCCGGACGGCGCCATTGTCGCCGCCCCGAATCACCTGCACCTGCCGCTGGCCAAGACTTGCCTGGAATGCGGAGTCCCGGTGCTGGTCGAAAAGCCCTTGGCCGATGGCATCGCAGGGGCGCGATCGCTTGTGCAGGCGGTCCGGGCGACAGGAGTGCCCGTGCTGGTTGGCCACCATCGTCGCCATTCACGCATCGCCGAGCTGGCGCGGGACTTGATCGAGGGCGGCCGCATCGGCAGCGTGGTCGCCGTCAATGCCATGTTCTGGCTGAACAAGCACGATGACTATTTCAATGTCGAGTGGCGTGTCCGGCCAGGGGGCGGGCCAATCTGCATCAACCTCATTCATGACATCGATCTGTTGCAGCATTTCTGCGGACCGATCACGTCGGTTCAGGCGAGGTGTGCGCAAAATGTGCGCGGCCTCGAGGTCGAGGACACGGGCGCAATGATCTTCGAATTTGCCTCCGGGGCGCTTGGCACCGCGTCAGTCTGCGATGCCACGTCGGCACCATGGAGTTGGGAGCTGACGGCCGGCGAAAACCCGATCTACCCTAGGACGGACCAGTTCTGCTACCAGATCGCCGGAACCACGGGCGCCCTTTCGGTGCCGGATCTCACTGTCTGGGCCCATGCCGGCCCGGAGGGATGGTGGTCACCGATCAAGCACGAGCGGATCGCCGTGGCGCATGAGGATCCGATGGCTCGTCAATTCAGGCATTTCCTCGATGTCATCCATTCAGGCGTGCCACCGCTGGTCGGGGCCGAGGACGGCCTGCGCAACATCGAGGTGATAGAAGCCATCCAGGCTGCAGCGAAGAGCGGCAACGCCAAGGAGATCGTTCGCTTCGGTCAGGGCACCTGATGACCGGCAGCCATCCTGTCCGGCCTGGCCAATCCTGACACATGTCCGGCACCGGACAGGCTGCGTTTTCCAAGGAATCGAAACGGCAGACTGATTCGACCGCCATCGAACGGACGAATAGGAAGTGCGCCTAGATCGCCTCGCCCTCGACCTTTCGTTCCAGGCGCAAGATCGCGTCCGAAAGACCTTCACGGTGCGGGCTCAGTTCCTCGACTGCGCGCAATGCCTCGAGCGCGTCTTCCGGGCGACCAATCTGCTCGAGAATGGCTGCCAGTCCGCTTATCGCCCCGAAATGCCTTGGGTTGAGCATCAGGGTCTGCTGGATGTCGGCCAGCGACTGGCCGAACCGACCGGTCTGAAAGTACGCCGTGGCCCGTGCGTTGTATCCTTCAGCAAAGTCCGGCGCGTGATCCACCAAGGCGGAGTAGTGCTCGACTGCAAGCGCGAAGTCGCCTTCAGCATGCGCCTTGCGCCCGCGCTCCAGCAACAGGTCCATTGCCGGCGAACCCGACTGCGACCAGATACGGTATATCTGCTTCTCGATTTGCTGGACGGTTTCAGGTGTTGCGTTCTGCAAGCTCTGGAAAAGCGCATCAAGTTCCGCATCATCCGCAAATGCGGGGACCAGCAGCGCGAAGCATGTGGCGACGGCCGCGACCAGGGGTTTGAGGTATGGACGAATAAAGCGCATATGTTGAACCTAACCAATTGGCGGGCAGATTCGAGCCCCAACACATTGAAGTGAGGAAAGACCCATGAGCGACGCAATCGATGAGGCGGTGACGATGCTAAATTCGAAGCTGGACGGTGGATTCGATGGCACGGCCAAGTTCGTCATCGAGGACGAAGGCTCGATCTTGCTGGACGAGGAAGGTGCACGAGCCAGTGACGACGAGGCGGAAGTGACAATGACGGCCGATGCCGGCACGTTCCGTGACATCCTCGACGGCGATCTGGACCCAACGGTGGCCTTCGCATCCGGCAGGCTGAAGGTCGACGGCGACATCGGCGTTGCAATGAGGCTGGTCCCGGCTCTGGCCTGACCATGAAGAGTGCGCCGTTTCGTGCCGATCTTGCCGAAGGCCCCGAAGAAGTTCGGGCTTTCTGGCGACGTGGCAGGGACGGTCGCCGTATCCGTGTCGTCCTGTGGCCCGCTGAAGGGGCGAATGGCTCGGTTCTCCTGTTTCCGGGGCGGACGGAATATGCCGAAAAGTACGGCCGGGTCGCGCGTGACCTGAACGGCGCGGGCTACGCGGTCGCCACGGTCGACTGGCGAGGGCAGGGCTTCTCGGACCGGCTGACGGACGACGCGAGGCTCGGACACGTGGCATCCTTCCGGGACTACCAGATGGATGTGGCCGAACTGGTCTCTTCGGCGCGAGCTGACGGGCTGCCCGAACCCTGGTTCCTTCTCGCCCACTCCATGGGCGGTTGCATCGGGTTGAGGTCCCTGATCGAGGGATTGTCGGTCAGGAAGGCCGTGTTCTCCGCACCGATGTGGGGGTTCAGGACGCCGTTCTTCATCTGGCCGGTTGCCGTCTTCCTGCCGCGTTTTCTGGGGCCCCTGGGCATTGAACGTCGGTATGTCCCGGGTTCCGGGCCCGGCAACTACGTCACCGAGGCGGGATTTGGTTCGAACCTGCTCACACGCAACCGTGAGACATTCGCACACATGGCTCGTCAGTTGGCGGAAGAGCCGGGCTTGGTGCTAGGCGGCCCTTCGACCGGATGGGTCGGCAGCGCCATCGCCGAACATCGCTGGCTTGCAAGGATGCCTCGGCCTGAACTTCCGGTCTTGACCGCCTTGGGCAGCGACGAGCGAATCGTGTCGACGAGCGCCATTCACAGGATGCACGTGAATTGGCCATCCTCGCGGCTCTGCGTCATCGAGGGTGCACGGCATGAGGTCATGATGGAATTGCCCGCGACTCGAACGCGCTTCATGACGGACACGGTTCAGTTTCTCGAAGCGCACCAGGCGGTGCATGCCGCAGATCACGGAGCCGGGCGTGCGACTTCGTGAGGCGCTGCGCCCCGGCGCGCTATCCGGTGACCCGGTATGACACCTGCTTCACATCCGCATCGGGGCCGGTCCTCTGCCGCCGGACCAGGAGCCGGTTGAGCGCGTTCACGTATGCCTTCGCACTTGCCACGACGGTGTCCGTGTCCGCAGACTGGCCGGTGGCAATGAGGCCCTCCTCTTCCATTCGAACGCTGACGGTCGCTTGGGCGTCCGTGCCCTCGGTCACTGCCTGCACCTGATAGAGTTGAAGCCGCGCATCGTGGGGAAAGAGCTTCTTGACCGCATTGAACGTCGCGTCAACCGGCCCATCGCCCTGGGCGGTGCCCCGCATCTCCTCGCCGTCGATTTCGAGAATCAGGTCGGCGGATTGTGGCGCTTCGGTGCCGCAGATGACCCGAAGAAACCGGACCTTGATGCGGTCGTACACCTCGCCGGTCTCCTGGTCCCTCATCAGTGCGACAAGGTCATCATCGAAGACCTCCTTCTTGCGGTCGGCGAGCGCCTTGAAGCGAACGAAAATGTCATTCAACTGGTTGTCGCCGGGATCAAAGCCCAGTTCCCTCAACTTTGATCTCAGCGCCGCGCGGCCCGAATGCTTGCCCATCACGATGCTGGTTTCAGAGAGCCCGACGTCCTCCGGGCGCATGATCTCGAACGTTTCGGCGTTCTTCAGCATTCCGTCCTGGTGGATGCCGCTCTCGTGAGCGAAGGCATTCTTGCCGACGATGGCCTTGTTGTACTGCACGGCGAAGCCGGACACGGTCGCCACGCGTCGTGAGACATGGATCAGCTTCGTGGTGTCGATCCCGGTCTTGTAAGGCAGGATGTCGCTGCGCACGGTCATCGCCATCACGACTTCCTCGAGTGCGGTGTTGCCGGCCCGCTCGCCCAGCCCGTTGATTGTACATTCGATCTGCCGTGCGCCACCCTCGACCGCAGCCAGTGCGTTGGCCGTCGCCATGCCAAGATCATTGTGGCAGTGGGTCGCGAAAACGACTTCGTCCGCCCCGGGCACCTCGTTGATCAGGCGCGTGATCAACCCGGCGCTCTCGCGGGGAGCCGTGTAGCCGACCGTGTCCGGGATATTGATCGTTGTGGCACCCGCCTTGATCGCGATCCCGACGACACGCGCGAGATAGTCCCATTCGGTCCGCGTCGCATCCATCGGTGACCATTGGACATTGTCGCAGAGGTTGCGCGCATGGGTCACGGTATCGTGAATTCGTTCCGCCATCTCGTCCTTCGAGAGCTTCGGGATGTCGCGATGCAGCGGGGACGTGCCTATGAAGGTGTGAATTCGCGGCCGCCTGGCCTTCCGCACGGCCTCCCAGCAGCGGTCGATGTCCTGGAAATTCGCGCGCGCCAACCCGCAGATCACTGCGCCTTTCGCAAGCCTGGAAATCTCGCTTACGGCCTCGAAGTCCCCCTCCGAGGCAATCGGAAACCCTGCCTCGATGATGTCCACGCCCATCCCGTCAAGAAGCTCGGCGATTTCGAGCTTTTCTGTATGGCTCATGGTTGCGCCGGGACTTTGTTCTCCGTCCCGCAGCGTGGTGTCGAAAATCAGTACGTGATCAATGTCAGCCATCTTCCTGTCCTCGAATTGCTGGCATGTCGCTGGGCGCGGGCTCGATTCGCCAGAAACCCAATCGCTCTGGCCCCCTGCTTGCAGGACCTGGCGACATGATGGGCAAAGGCCACATCGGAGTGGCCATGGCCTTGACGTGGGGCGTGGCACTTGACGGCCCCTTCGCCGGATTGGTCGTTTGCAAGATTGTCTCCCTGGTCTGTTTCCCGGCGCGAGCACTTCCTCTGAGCGGTCGCGCCGAAAGGCGCGCTCAGAGGCGGCTAAGGAGAAGAAGCAGGCCGAAACGATCGGCACGCGAACGTGCGATATGGCTTTCCTGATTCATGGAAGGGGACGTTAGTCGTTGCGGGAGCGGGTGTCAAAGACTCTGTCGCGCACCGCACGCATTCAGCAACAGGTCTTGTTCCGTGCGCTGGCGCGCCTTCCTTGAGGGTGCAGGCACCCGGCAAGACCTGTCGTTGCAGTCGACGGCATCCAAGGCGGGACATCCGGGCTGAGACCGGCATGACGTGCGCCGAAATGCATGGAATTCCCATTCGGGAGCGCTTACCAGAGCCGCAACCCAGGATTGCCAAGGCGGCACCTTTCCAAGGAGGGCGGATTCCATGATGCGCATCGATTCGGGTCGGACCAAGGATTCCGTCGAAGTCGAAATTCGGGCTGTGCGAGAACAGGATCGACCAGAATGGTGCAAGCTGTTTGCCAGTTACGGCCACTTCTATGACCAGCAGCCAAGCGACAAGGTCCTTGATCGAGTCTGGGGCTGGCTAATGGATGGAGACCACCCTACAAGCGGACTGGTGGCGGTCATGGATGGCCAGATTGTCGGAATTGCCCATTTCCGTCCTTATTTTCGCACTCTGACGGGAAGCTCTGCCTGCTTTCTTGACGATCTGTTTGTCGCGCCGGCCGAACGTGGTCGCGGAGTCGGTCGCCGGTTGATTGAAGCGATTTCCGCGCTCGCGGAGAAGGCCGGCTGGGACTTTGTGCGTTGGATGACGGCGCAGGACAACCGTCAGGCGCAACATCTCTACGAATCCGTTGCCGAAAGGACCGAGTGGCTGACCTATCAACTCGCCCCACAAGCCTGCCGCGACGCATGAATCGCACCCAGGCGCGATTCGGTCGTCAATAGTTCCGGATTCCGGTGGCGCTGTCTTCGCCGCAACAGCGGCGAGGAGTCCGCTCGTGGCATGGATGATCGTGGGAGCCCGGGATCTCGCTCGAGGACGCGATTCAACTGCGCTGGCCTACCCGCGGCATTTTGCGGCCAGTGGCGCACTTGAGCTCCCGTCATTCTTCGGCGGATCGAGATGGCAAAGAAGAAGTGGCGCGAGTTTCTTGGAACGATGGCGCTGCGACCGATGTTCGGCAGCACGGTCCCGTGGCATTTCAACGCGGCACCTGCATGTCCTGCATTGTTTGGCGTGGTGCCGTCCTGGATGACATGTACCGGCTTGGGTCCCGTGGACGTTGGCATCTACCCGGCCACGCGACGTCCTGCATGACGTGCGCCTATCGTGCCTGGCCGTCGGACGGAAGCGCCGCTGCGGCGCATTCAATGGGGAACGCGAGCGTCAGTCGCTTTCGGCCGGGTTCGGGGCAGGCTCGTCCGTGCCGGTGGTCAGTGAACCGTTCTCCCAGATGCCGCTCAACTCCACGCCGTTTTCGTAGCGCATCGTGCCCAGGCCATGGCGCTTGCCGGCATGGAACGAGCCTTCGTAGACGCCGCCGTTCGCGTAGGTTGCGATCCCGTTTCCCTCGATCTCGCCCGCCTTCCAGTCACCGGTATACGTGTAGCCGTCGGCCGTCCTGATCGTACCCGTGCCTTCGCGCTTGCCGTTCACGAAGGTGCCCTGGTAAACCGAGCCGTTCGCATAGTGCGACACGCCTTCGCCCTCGCGCCGGCCGTCCACCCACTCGCCTTCATAGGAAAAACCGTCCTTGAAGACGATCTTGCCAGTGCCGTGCATCTGGGCGTCCTTGAATTCGCCTTCGTAGACAGTGCCATTGGCATAGGTCACGGATCCCACGCCGTTGATCACGCCGGCAAGCCACTCGCCCTTGTAACTGCCTCCGTCGGCGTAGACGATCTTTCCGGTCCCGTGCGCCAGGTTGTTCTCGAAGGTGCCGGTGTAGGCGGATCCGTCGGGATAGGTGACCTCGCCGGCGCCCTCGATCCTGTCTGCCACCCACGTGCCCGAATACCTGTATCCGTCAACGCCGGTGAAGGTGCCTTGGCCGTCGCGCATGTCGGCCTTGAACGCACCTTCGTAGAGATCGCCGCCGGCATATGCGACGCGACCCTCGCCGTGGCGCTTGCCTTCTTGGAATTCGCCTTCATAGACGTCACCATTCGGCTGGGAAAGGTGCCCGTGGCCGTGAATCTGGCCCTTGGACCACTCGCCGTCATAGATCGTCCCGTCCGCCATGGCGAACGATCCTTGGCCGTCACGCAAGCCTCCGACAAACGTGCCGTCATAGATCGCGCCGTCCGCGTACTCGATGCGTCCCTGGCCTTCCCTTTCGCCGATTGACCATGCGCCTTCGTAGGCGTAGCCGTTCGGGTGTTCCATCCGACCCTGTCCATGTGGCAAGGCGTCGACGAATTCTCCGGCATAGCGCACTCCGGTGGCGTACTCGGCGACACCCAGGCCGTTGATCTTGCCATCGCGCCACTCGCCGTCATACGTGCCGCCTTCCGCAAAGATGATTCTGCCGGTTCCTTCCGGCTTTCCACTCACGAACTGTCCGATGTAGACCGAGCCGTCGCTGTAGCTTGCCTTGCCCTGGCCCTCGATCCGGCCTTCCACCCATTCGCCTTCATAGACGTAGCCGTTGGGCAGCCGGTACGTTCCCTGTCCGTGCTGCTTGCCGTCCTTGAACGTTCCTTCGTAGATGCCGCCATCGTCGTACTGCTTGGTGATGACTTCCTGGGCCAGCACCCCCCCAGAGCTTGCTGCGGCCAACGGAAGAATCAGTCCCAATGTCAGTTTCATCTTGCACCCCGGTCGAGCCACCGGTCCGATGCCCGGTGGCCTGCCACATGCCGGAAAGACTAGTTGAGAGGCCATTTGCCCGCAAACGCTTTTCCCCGCGTTGCTCCTCGAATCCGCAACATGGTCGGGCAATATCTCGTGGCGGGGTATTGCGTCCGGTTCTCGCGGGACATAGTGCCGGAAGGCATGAATTCCGACCCCCAAGCGGAAAGGGCGGGGGTGGTTGAGGTGCCTGGCCCTGCAGAAAGGTCCTGTGGAGACGCATCATGGCAGGAAGATTTCGCGTGACGCTGGCGCAGATGAACCCGACGGTCGGGGATTTCGCGGGCAATGCGGCGCTGGCGCAGTCCGCATGGGAACAGGGTCGTGCGGCAGGTGCCGACCTGGTGATGCTCACCGAGATGTTCATCACGGGCTACAACACGCAGGATCTCGTGATGAGGCCATCATTTGTGCGCGACGCCGAGGCGCGCCTGGAATCTTTGCGCGTGGCTTGCGCAGATGGTCCGGCGATCGGGATCGGTGGGCCGCTGCGCCAGGACGGAAAGCTCTACAACGCCTTTCACGTGTTCAAGGATGGTCGCGTGGTGCGCAGGAATCTCAAGCGCGAACTTCCGAACGAGACGGTATTCGACGAAGTCCGTGTCTTTGACCGGGGACCCTTGGCGGGCCCATTCGATCTCGGGGGCGTTCGCATCGGAGCGCCGATCTGCGAGGATGCATGGCATGAAGACGTGCCCGAAGCGCTCGCGGAATCCGGGGCGGAAATTCTCCTGGTGCCGAACGGCTCGCCCTATTGCAGGGAGAAGTTCGATACCCGCCTGAACCTCATGGTGGCGCGAGTCGTCGAGACCGGTTTGCCGCTTGTCTATCTCAACATGATCGGGGGTCAGGACGACCAGGCCTTCGATGGCGGCAGCTTCGTGCTGAATCCCGGCTGCGAAATGGCAATTCGGATGCCCTTCTTTGACGAGTCCGTTGTCCATGTGGATTTCGAGGAGGACCGCAATGGCTGGCGCGCGCTGAAGGGCGAGGTCGCGCCGTGTCCGGGTCCGTGGGAACTGGACTATCGTGCCATGGTCGAGGCCACGCGGGACTATGTCCGGAAAGCCGGGTTCTCGAAGGCGCTTCTCGGCTTGTCCGGTGGCGTCGACAGCGCAGCCGTTGCCTGCATTGCCGTGGACGCCCTTGGTCCGGAGAACGTGCGCTGCGTCATGATGCCTTCGGAATACACCAGCGGACAGTCGCTGGACGATGCTTCCGCAGTGGCAGCGGCGCTTGGAGTCAGGCTCGACACGGTGCCGATCGCGGCGCCGGTCGAGGCGACAGTGCAGGCCCTGGCGCCGCTGTTCGAGGGCAGGGAGCCGGACATCACGGAAGAGAACGTTCAGTCGCGGCTGCGCGGGGTCATCCTCATGGCGCTTTCGAACAAGTTTGGCGAGATGTTGCTGACCACGGGCAACAAGTCGGAGGCGGCCGTCGGGTATGCCACGATCTACGGTGACATGGCTGGCGGCTACAATCCGGTCAAGGATCTCTACAAGACGCGGGTCTTCGAGACCTGCCGCTGGCGCAATGCCAACCATCGGCCGTGGATGAAAGGACCGGCCGGGTCGGTGATTCCGCGGGTCGTGATCGAAAAGCCGCCGACGGCCGAACTGAGAGAAGGGCAGAAGGACAGCGATTCCCTGCCCGAATACGCCGATCTGGACGTGATTCTGGAGGCCCTGATCGATGACGAGATTCCGGTTTCCGAAGTGGTGGAACTGGGATTTGACCGCGAGGTCGTCGAACAGGTTGAGCAGCTCTTGTACCGCGCCGAATACAAGCGCTTCCAGTCGGCGCCCGGCGTACGGTTGACCGAGCGGTCCTTTTGGCTGGACAGGCGTTATCCCATAGTCAACCGCTGGCGGGATCCGTCCTGACACGACTGGACCGGCTGCCACCGGCGCTGCCCGGTTGCCGGACGGGGGCGCCTGATTCATTGACCGGCCATGAGAGCGGAACCGAAAGATCCATCGCCGGTGCGGAATTGGGTTGCCGACGGCATACCGACTTGTTGCCGCCGCCTCGTGCGCCTAGATGGAGGCCATGAGGAGACTGATTCCATTCGTCAAATCCCCGCCTGTCGTGTCGGTGCTCAAGCTTCACGGGGTGATTGCCGCGCGAACACGCGGCACGCTCAATGACGCGAGCCTGGCGGACCTGATCGAAAAGGCGTTCACGAAGGGCAAGCCTGCCGCCGTGGCGCTATCCGTCAATTCGCCCGGGGGAAGTCCGGCGCAATCGTCACTGATTTCGGCGCGCATCCGGCGACTTGCCGAAGAGAAGGGCGTCAAGGTCTATGCCTTTGTCGAGGACGTTGCGGCTTCGGGCGGATATTACATTGCCAGCGCGGCGGACGAAATCTGGGTGGATCGACATTCGATCATCGGTTCGATCGGGGTCATTTCAGCGGGCTTTGGCCTGAAGGACTTCATCGAGCGCCACGGAATCGAGCGCCGCGTCCATACCGCCGGCGAGACGAAGAGCATGCTGGACGCGTTCCAGGCGGAGAAGCCGGAAGACGTGAAGCGGTTGAAGGTCCTGCAGGAGCACATTCATGCTGGATTCATCGACCATGTGAAGTCCCGCCGGGGTGCGCGCCTGAACGAGGACGAGGACCTCTTCAATGGTGACATCTGGGTGGGCTCGGCATCCCTTTCCACGGGCCTTGTCGACGGGGTCGGACATCTCGTGCCGAAGATGAAGGAGGTCTTCGGCAAAAAGGTCGTTCTCAGGCGTTACGAAAGGCGCCGTCCGCTTCTTAACCGGTTCGGCATGGCACTTGCAGGTGACGCAATGTCCGAGGTCGAGGATCGTCTGGCATTTCGGCGTTTCGGGGTCTGAATCCATGATGCTGAAGATCGTCACGATCTTTCTGATCTTCATTGCCTTGCTTGCGATGTTCGGGAAGCTCCGCCTCTTGTTGCCACGCAACATGAGGGGACTTGCGCAAAAGTGCGCTGGTTGCGGGCGATACAGGATTGGCAAGGGACCGTGCCCCTGCGGCAGGGCCTGACGCTTGGTATGGATCGTCGGTGCGGCCGGACTGGCAATCCTGCTTCTGGCAGGCGACCTTCTGGTGCGTGGCGCCGTTGGCGCCGCGCCGCGCCTTGGAATTCCGGCATTCCTCGTTAGCCTGACGGTCGTCGCGCTCGGCACGTCCGCCCCGGAACTGCTGTTGTCGATTCAGGCGGTGCTCGGCGGCGCGCCGGGACTCGCGCTCGGCAATGTCGTCGGTTCCAACACCGCGAACGCGCTCCTGGTCCTGGGCGTGCCCGCACTGGTTTCGCGGCTGCGGACAAAGGAAACCGACTGCCGAAAGAGCTACGTGACCATGCTTGGCGTGAGCGCCGTGTTCTTCCTGCTCTGCTTGACCGGTCCGCTCAACCGGGTCCACGGCACAATGCTTCTCTTGATTCTGGTCCTGGTCGTGTCCGACCAGGTCCGGCATGCCGCCAGCAATCGTCGCATGACAGGCCTTCAAGCGGTCGAATCGCCGGAGTCGCGGATGCGGCTGCGGACCGCTGCGCTTTTCATGGGCCTCGGCATTGCCTGCCTTCCCTTGGGTGCCGGCCTGCTGGTCAATGCCGCGGTGGAGATGGCGGTGATCTTAGGGGTTTCGGACAGCGCAATCGGCCTGACCATTGTGGCCGTTGGTACATCGCTGCCCGAACTCGCCACCACGACCATGGCGGCCGTGCGCAGGAACGCGGACGTGGCACTGGGCAACGTCATCGGTTCGAACATGTTCAACCTTCTGCTGATTGCCGGGGGAGCGGCGCTGTTCGGCACGATTCCGGTGCCGAGAGTGTTCCTGGTCTTTGACTTATGGTGCATGCTCGGTGCATCGGCGCTGCTCGCTCCGTTCGTGTTCTTTCGCAAGTGGGAGATGACGCGCCGTTTTGGCGTGCTGTTCACGGTCCTGTATGTCGTATACGTGATACTGGTGGTGCAGCACGGATGAATGGTCAGGCACTCGTGACGGGCGCGGGCAGGCGCCTTGGGCGCGCGATGGCGCTCTATCTCGCCAGGCGCGGGCTGGATGTCGTCGTGCATTGCCACGAGTCCCGGGACGACGCCGACGCTGTCGCCGCCGATGTACGCGATCTGGGCGTGAAATCCGTGGTCCTGGTGGCCGACCTGACCGTCGAGGAGGAAATGCAGGGCCTGGTCCCGAAAGCTGTCGAGGCGCTCGGAGGTCCGCTGACCGTGCTGGTCAATTCCGCATCGATCTTCGAACACGACACGGTTCAAACCTGCACGCGCAAGAGTTGGGACAGGCACATCGAGTCGAATCTCCGGGCTCCGTTCGTCCTGACGCAGAATTTTGCCGTGCAGGCTCCGGAACCGGACACTGGCGGCGAAAGGAACGAACTCACGGCCCGGGCGCTGATCGTCAACGTCGTCGATCAGCGCGTGAGGAAACTCACGCCGCATTTCGCGTCCTACACGATCGCCAAGTCCGCCCTCTGGACGTTGACCCGGACATCGGCCCAAGCGTTGGCGCCTGCCGTCCGCGTCAACGCGATCGGGCCGGGACCGACCCTGCAAGGGGCGCGCCAGTCGCGCGAGCACTACGCAAGCCAGCGCCGGAACACCATCCTGAAAAGGGGGAGCGATGCCACGGACGTGACTGGAGCGCTTGGATATTTTCTGGATGCGCCGAGCGTCACGGGACAGCTTCTCTGCCCCGACGGAGGCCAGCATCTGGCTTGGGAAACGCCCGATATCCGGGGCACGAAGTGACCTGAGACTCGCCGAACCTGAAGCGAGTTGTGCACCGCAGCGACGGGCCGTCACGCAGATGTTACAAAATCTTCAATGTTATCAATGTTTTGATGAGTGGATAAAGAATATCTTTTGAAATCAAGGCATTGCGAAATTGCCCAATATTTGGGCATTTTCGCGAAGGGTGCTGAAATCAAGGAGGAATCCTCGACCGTCGCCAGTTTTCCGCAAAGATATCCCCAGCTTCCGTGGACAGCTTTCTTCTTGCTTCGAAATTCAACTTGTGCAGCGTGTCCGGATACCATGGGTGAAGGATCGAGACCATTGCCCGCTCGAGGGCATTCAGCCATCAAGGCCAGCCTGAAGACGCTTGATGCGAGCCCGGGAGTCTACCGGATGCTCGACGAAAAGGGTTCCGTGCTCTACGTGGGCAAGGCGCGGAACCTGAAGGCGCGGGTGTCGTCCTATGCCCGGCAGAGCGGGCATTCGCCCCGGATCATGCGGATGATCCGGGAGACGGCGTCAATGATGTTCCTGACGACTCGGACCGAGACCGAGGCGCTGCTGCTGGAGCAGAACCTGATCAAGCAGCTCAAGCCGCGCTACAACGTGCTGCTTCGGGACGACAAGTCGTTTCCGAACATTCTCGTGACCAGGGATCATGCCTTTCCGCAGATCAAGAAGCACAGGGGGGCACGGAAGGAGAAGGGCGACTATTACGGGCCTTTCGCCAGTGCCGGTGCCGTGAACCGGACGATCAACCAGCTGCAGAAGGTCTTCCTGTTGAGGAACTGCTCGGACGCCACCTTCGAAAGTCGCACGCGACCCTGCCTGCTCTACCAGATCAAGCGCTGCAGCGGGCCCTGCGTGGGCAAGGTCAAGGAACGGGAATACGCCGCCCTTGTTCAGGATGCCGAACGCTTCCTGCAAGGCCGCACGACCAAGGTCCAGGAACGACTCGCCGAGAAGATGCAAGCGGCCTCGGAGGCGCTTGAATTCGAGACGGCCGCCGCGCTCCGCGACCGGTTGAAGGCTCTCACCTTCGTGCAGGGCAGCCAGGCCGTCAACCCGGCGGGGGTAGTCGAGGCGGACGTCATCGCGCTTCACGTGGAGGGCGGGCAGGCTTGCGTTCAGGTCTTCTTCATCCGTGCCAACCAGAACTGGGGCAACAGCGATTTCTATCCACGCACCGGATCCGGAGCCGAGGCGCCGGAGATCATGCAGGCCTTTGTCGGCCAGTTCTATGACAAGAAGGAGCCGCCCCGCCTGATCCTGCTCTCCGACGGCATCGAGGATGCGGACCTCATGGCAGCCGCGTTGTCGGAAAAGGCGGGTCGAAAGGTCGTGATATCCGTTCCGCAACGCGGCGAGAAGAAGGAACTTGTGGCTGGCGCATTGCGGAACGCCGGCGAGAGCCTGGCCCGCAAGATGTCCGAATCCGCCACTCAGGCCAAGCTTCTGAGAGATCTCGCGAAGGCGTTCGACCTCGATGTCGACCTGGGGCGCATCGAGGTCTATGACAACAGCCACATTCAGGGTGCACATGCGGTCGGAAGCATGATCGTCGCAGGCGCGGAGGGGTTCCTTCGGAGCCAGTTTCGCAAGTTCAACATCAAGGATTCCGAACTGGCGCCAGGTGATGATTTCGCGATGATGCGCGAAGTGCTGACCCGTCGCTTCAAGCGGCTTCTCAAGGAGGATCCCGACCGGCAGACGGATGCCTGGCCGGACCTGCTCCTGATTGACGGAGGCGACGGTCAGGTGAGCGCGGTTCACGACGTCCTGGCGGAGCTTGGAGTCGACGACATGCCTGTGGCGGGTGTCGCAAAGGGCGTTGATCGCAATGCGGGAAGGGAAGTGTTCCATCGCAAGGGTGAACGACCATTCGCGTTGAAGCGCGGCGATCCCGTACTCTACTTCGTGCAGCGCCTGCGCGACGAGGCGCACCGTTTTGCAATCGGCGCCCACAGGCAGAGGCGCTCAAGGGCCATCGGGGCGACGCCTCTGGACGACGTGCCCGGCGTCGGCGCCGCCCGGAAGCGCGCGCTCCTGGCGCATTTCGGTTCGGCAAAGGCGGTGAGCCGCGCCGGGCTGGCAGATCTCAAGGCGGTCGAGGGCATTTCGGCAAGAACGGCCGAGACCATCTACGACTTCTTTCACGAAAGGGGATGAAAGATCGTCTAAGATTCTGTTTGGGGGACATGCGGGATCAACCGCAGACATCAAGATGATAAACTGTCACTGGTGTCCCAACGTCTTGATCGAGACATGCCTTAATCCATTGTTTTTCATAATGTAATCGACGATGCCAAGCGTTTCCGACTTGAACGTCACCTGCTCCCGCCATAGCGCCATGCCGTTCGATCCCATCAGAACGGAGTTTGTCCATGTACGCCGGGAAGCTCGTTTTCGCTCAGGTCATGGATCACCTTCCATGGCACAGGTTCCACCGCCTCGTCGAACAGTACAGGGGCAATCGCAAGGTCCAGTCGTTCTCCTGCAGCGATCAGTACCGGTGCATGGCGTTTGCCCAGCTGACCTACCGGTCGAGCCTGCGCGACATCGAGACCTGCCTGCGTGCCCAGGCGGGCAAGCTCTATCACATGGGCATCCGCGGCGGCGTGGCGAGAAACACGCTTTCCAACGCCAACAGCGTCAGGGACTGGAGGCTCTACGCCGCGTTCACGCAACACCTCATCCACGCGGCGAGGGGCCTGTATCACGAGGAAGGCCACGGCCTCGATCTCGACAACACGGTCTACGCGCTAGATTCCTCCACGATCGACCTGTGCCTGTCCCTCTTTCCCTGGGCGCGGTTCCGGAAGACCAAGGCGGCCGTCAAGCTGCACACGCTCCTCGACCTGCGCGGCAACATCCCCGCATTCATTCACGTCACCGAAGGCAAGCTCCACGACGTCAACATCCTCGACATCATGGCCCCGGAGCCGGGAGCCTTCTACGTCATGGACCGCGCCTATCTCGACTTCGCCCGTCTCCACACGCTGCACCTGAACGCGGCACACTTCGTGCTCCGGGCAAAGAGGAACACGAAGCTCAGGCGCCTCTACTCAAGGCAGGTCGACCGAACGACGGGGATCATCTGCGACCAGGTCGTGGTGCCGGACGGCGTCACGACGTCGAAGGACTATCCCGACAAGCTGCGCCGCATCAAATACTTCGACAGCGCGACCGAAAAGACATTGGTGTTCCTCACCAACGACTTCGTCTTGCCGCCACTGACCGTCGCAGAACTGTATCGTTCGAGATGGCGGGTGGAACTGTTTTAAGTGGGTTAAGCAAAACCTGAGAGTAAAGTCGTTCTTCGGCACTTCGGAGAACGCGGTGAAGAGTCAGATCTGGATCGCCGTTTCCGTCTACGTGCTGGTGGCGATCATTCGAAACCGGCTCAAGCTGGACATGAGTCTCCACACAATCCTACAGATCCTGAGCGTGACCCCGTTCGAGAAAACGCCGTTGGATCAACTGCTTGGAACTGACCCACCTCAGAAACCACTGCCTGATCTCGATAAGCAGCTGAAATTGTTCGATTAACATTGGGACACTTGTGTTGTAATGTGAATCTTTGCCTGGTCGGCCCTTGCCAGGAAGGAGGCCCGGGCCGATCAGGTTCCGATAATGATTCGTCAGCTTACTCCGTCAAGCATGGCCAGGAGCTCGTCATGCACGCAAGCCTGCGGATGGTTGTCCGGAAGAGGCGCGCTCGGGCCGAGCGCGGCGCGATCATGGCGGGGTCTGTCCCGGCGTGCAGGGCGACGCACGGCACCGCACCTGGCCGGATGGTCTAGCCGGCGGCGATGCGCATGGTGCCGGCGGCCACGGCGTCAGGCGGCCGGCGGATGACGATGTCGACGTCGCGGCCGAGGGCGGTGAGAAGGCGCAGGAGCCGCTCCAGGGAGTATTCGCGGAAGTCGCCGCGAAGCAGCCGCGAGACGTCGGGTTGGGAGAGGCCGAGCACGCGTCCCGCCTCGGCCTGGGTCATGCCGCGTCCCCGGACGATGGCGCCAATGCGGGTCACGAGTTCGGCCTTCACGAGGTGGGCGTCGGCGTCCGGAAGGCCCAGGTCGGCGAAGACGTTGCCGCTTCCGCGTTCCACGGCGGTCTCTGAGATGGTCATGTTCCCTTGCCTCCCTCGAGTTCGTTCCGGTGGTGCCTTTCGGCGGCTTTCAGGCGTTGCCGGATCAGGTCGAGTTCCTTCTTCGGCGTGGCGATCCCGCGCCTTGCCTTGTTCTGGAAGGCATGGAGGACGCAGGCCGCCGTCTCCAGGCGGATGGTGCAGACGGCCCGGAAGGTGTCTCCGTCATGGCGCGAGACGACCTCCAGCATGCCGGATCCGAATCCCTTCAGCGGCTTGGCGTCGCGATGCGTGAGGCCGGCCTGGGCCTGGTGGATCGCGAAGCCCATGTGGTCCTTCACGGGATCCGGGAAGCGCTTGAGGTCCGCCCTGCTGGATCCCACCCATTCGACCGGCTTCAGCACGATGTCGTCCATGGGGCAATATAGGGGTTCCGCCATGAAGGCGCAAGCGGGCCGGGAACATGGCGGATGGCGACCGGACGCGCGGGCGTTGCACGTGGCCCGATCATGGCGGATCCCTGTCGGTGCGGCCCGGTCCGGAGCGCCCGGATTCTCGGACGCATTGACCGGGTCACGGATCCTGCGACGCGGCGTCCCGGCGGATGGCGGCAAGGCGCTCGCACGCGGCCCTCGGCGTCATGGATCCGAGGTTCAGGACCGGGATGCCGTGCTGCTCCGCGATGCGAAGCCCCATGCCGGTACCGCCCTCTGGACGGCCTTCGGGGGACCACTGATGTTGCGCGCAACATCACTGGACTAATGTTGCGGTTCAGGGAATGTTGCGGAGGGTCGTCCAATGGCCGGCTG
>VXSG01000084.1 GCA_009838075.1 Boseongicola sp. SB0665_bin_10
CGGCTCCGGGGTCGTCTCGAACATCCTCGACTGACAGGACCCGCAAAGAAGACCGGGCCGGCGATGGCCTGTTGCCGGCAGGGCGCGATCTCGAGGAAATTCCGGCCGCGCGGAAAGGCCGTTCTTGGCGAACGGCCCTTTTGCATTGCTGTTGCCCGGAATTTCTTGCCGGCAAGCATTCTCGACTCGAATGGCGTCTTCCTCTTGATTCTGCTGCGGCCCTGCCTTAACGGGGGAGCCCGTATAGGGGTGTAGCTCAGTTGGTAGAGCATCGGTCTCCAAAACCGAGGGCCGGGGGTTCGAGTCCCTCCGCCCCTGCCATTTCCGCAAGGTTCGGAAGGGAATTTTGGTCCGTTTCGGCCTCGCGCTGAATTGGCTGCAATCGGTGAATTGTCCCGGGATTGTCGGATGTGCCGTGGGCTCGTCCTCTGGACGGGGGCAGCCTCGCACTGAAACGACCTCGTCCGCGGGGACTTGTCCTTCCTGCGCACGGCGCTGAGAATCGTCCAGGAAAGATCGCCCCCAAGCCCGGGCCGCGCTTCCTGGAAGTGTGTGCAATTTCACTTTGACAAAAGTGAGCAGCATCGAGTTGACAGTCACAGATCCCAAGGCAAGCGTCGTGCCACTTTCTGCTGACTGGCATCGGCCTGTGAACTAAAATACACACATAAGCTTACGAATGCTGGAAGTCCGGCAGGCCCGGAAATTCGCGCGCTGGCTCAATGGCCCTGAAGACCGTCGTGGCACCACGATTGTTGACGCGCGCATCAGGAGGGTTTCCTTGGGCCTTGTGGGTGACGCGAAGGGCCTTGGCGATCGCGTCAGCGCGCTGCGCATTCATTACGGGCCGGGCTATGGGTCTGCTTCACTCGGCGCAGGGAGAGCATCGTCTTCCTGCTCTGCGGCGGCGTCAAGAAGAGACAGGACGCCGACATTGCCCGCGCCAAGAAACGGAAAAGGAGTTCAGGGATGAAAGTTGAAACCGTGCTCTGGGATCCGACCGAGCGACTCGGCACGGTTGAGGCGCAGCAGGCGTATCTGGAAGATGCGCTTGAGGTCGGCGATCCGACGCTGATCGTGGCGGTCATCGGCGACATAGCGCGCGCGCGGCATGAGCGAGATTGCCAGAAGCGCCGGGATCAGCCGGGAAGGACTGTACAAGTCCCTCCGCCTTGGCGGCAATCCGACCATCAAGACTCTATCCCAGGTCGTGGAGGCGCTCGGCTACAGGATGACGTTCGAGAAGGCGGACGAGAAGGAAACGGAAGCGGTGTAGCGGCCGGGCGCTGCGTTCGGACTTCCTCGCCCTGCCTCCCCGTTCCACTTGTGAAGAAATGCGTGGTGTGCCTCGATCGCGGCGCTGGTCGGTTCCAGGAGAGGACGCGACCTGAAGGCGCCTGACGCTCCGCGCCCAGGTCGCGGAGCGGCCTCAGTGCCGTTCTGCCCGTCAACCGAAAAGTTCGGGCGGCGGCGACTGAACGGGAACTCGGACGCGGAAATCCGGCATTCGGAGGAAACGGTCAGGACAAGGAGCGCGAAACGGGCCGCAGGTTGAGCTCGTGCCCGATCGAGCGCACAACGATGCACGAGATCAACGCCGATGATCGCTGGAATGACGATCGAAGCTGGAAGCAGGCTCCGCGCGATCTTTCGAGGGGATGTCCGGGGAGTTTGTCCTCGGCATCCTGTTCTGCCGTGGCGGGCCTCGAGCACGTTGCGAAGAGACTGGCACTTGCACTTACTCGATGGCAGAATGTGGCTACAATTGTGCCACAACATGGGAGGCGGAACGAAGATGGCTGACACTGTTGTGAGGGCGCGCATCGACGCGGCGACGAAGGAACGGGCGACCGCGGCGTTGGGCGCGATGGGGCTGTCGGTTTCCGACTCGATCCGGCTTCTGATGCTGCGGATCGCGGAAGAGCAGCGCCTGCCGTTCGACGTCAAGGTTCCGAATTCGGCCACGGTCGAAGCAATGGAGGAACTTGAGGCCGGCAAGGGGCGACACTTCGAGTCTCCCGAGGACCTGCGCGCGGACCTGGGAATCTGAGCGTGCTGGCGCTGGTTCTGTCGACCCGATTTCGCAAGGACATGAAGCGAATGCGGAAGCGGGGCAAGGACATGGAAAAGCTTGCCACGGCAGTGACGATGCTGGCGCGCCAGGACGCCTTGCCTCCCGAATACCGCGATCACGCGCTTAGCGGGGACTGGGCGGGGTTTCGCGACCTGCACATCGAGCCCGACTGGCTGCTGCTCTACCGGATCTCAGGCGATGAGGTCCAGCTGGCCCGGCCCGGCACGCACTCGGATCTGTTCCAGAGGTAGCGGCGGCTTCGGAGACCGGAGGGCTGCAACAATTCCGACCTGTGCCTGGGAGCGCCAGGCCCCGCCACCCTCCCTGTGACGAAAGCCGCGCAGGGCCGGCGCGGTCGCCAGTGTCTGCGATTGGGCACTACCAGCGGCGTTTCCGCCTGCAAGACCTGGTCCGGTCAGGTGCCGGATCTCGCGGCCAGGACCGTGCAAGGGCTGCCGCCCCGAAGGGACG
The DNA here is from genome assembly GCA_009838075.1 of Boseongicola sp. SB0665_bin_10. Lineage (GTDB taxonomy): Bacteria > Pseudomonadota > Alphaproteobacteria > Rhodobacterales > Rhodobacteraceae > JAJEFO01. Next base: position 2,546 of record VXSG01000084.1, read on the forward strand.
CGATCCGCAGCCCCTGCCGCCCCGCCACGCGCAACGCAGCGAGCGACGGGCGGCACGATTCCGCAGGAACCGTCGCTCGAGCGAGCAGCGAACTCTCCGGTCCGGCGCCGGCGGCCGAGCCGTGGCGAGAGAAGCGAGCACGCGGCACGGCGAGGCCCCGGGGAAGCGCGAAGCGCGAGCGACGGCCCAGACGACCGGTCCCGGTCAGGCACCGGATCTCGCGGCAAGGACCGTGCATGGGACGCCGCCCCGCAGGGCCGCGATCGGAACCGCGGCAACGGACGTCCACACGGCTGGTGGGGCGAGCACCGCTGGATCATCTCGCGATTGATCCAATCACCGGCAAGCCCGGCGCTTCGGGCATGCGGAGGTGAACCAGTGTCTCACGGCACCGCCAACCGGAACGAATTCCCGGGCGTCCAAGGCAGATGCCGGCAAGTCAAGATTGCCGGACCAAGCCTTGAATTCACTTCGTGAAGCACGTATTTGCGTCGAAACGCACGAGGACGAAACATGGCGATGACAAACCCGCTTCAGTTCATTCAGCAGGTCCGCGCGGAAGTTGCCAAGGTCGTCTGGCCCGCACGGCGTGAAGTCGCGCTCACCTCGGCCATGGTCTTCATGCTGACGATCGCGACGGCAGCGTTTTTTTTCCTGGTTGATTTCCTGATCCGGCAGGGCCTCCAAGGCATTCTGTCAATCTTCGGCTAGCGGCCGCTCCACGTCTTCAGGCAGCGTCGCCAGCGGTGGATTCCGGCGCGAAGCGGGCTCCGGACGCGAAACACGGAACCCTGGCCAGCCCGCATTTCGAACATCGCCGGGATTCCATCTGCCAGGAGCGCCGTGCGACGCGTCGTCCAGGCCCGCAGCGCGTCGCGCGAACCGGCACAATCTATTGTCTTAGCTGTTCCAGATCGATCTGGTCCCGGTCCAGCAGGTTGCGGTACATTGCGGCGTCCTGGCGAATGGCATCTTCCAGCGGGGTATGCGGAACGTCTCCGAGGATTTCCCGCAGGCCTTCATCGCCAAGGTCCGCGGGGAACGGGAACTCGTCTGCGGTGTTGTACGTGACTCGGGCATCGGGAAAGATTGCCGTCAGACGTTCCACGAAATCGGCGACCGCGATGACATCGTTGCGCATGTTGCAGACCCGTGCCTGCTTCACGTCTGCATCGGCGCAGCCAATGAACATGCTGGCGACATCGCTGGCGTGCTGCATTGGTACGACTCCGCCAGACCTGATGTGGAATGGCACGCCAGCCACAGCCGCGAGTATCGCCTTGGCGAAGTCGGCCGTCACGCCCTGGTCGCGCCCGACACCATAGACCACGCAGGGCCTAAGTCCGACGCTTCCCACGCCGGAATCGGCAGCGTAGACCCTGGCGACCTGTTCGTTGGCAACCTTGTAGACTCCATAGAGCGTGCGCGGGTCGGATGGGGCGTCGTCACCAAGTGGCCAGGAATCGTATTCAGATGCAGGCCCGAGTGCTGCAAGGGAGCTCGCGTAGGCCAGGCCGGTCGTGCCGGAGGCCAATGCCGCCTCGAAGATGTTGACCGTGCCGACGACATTCACGGCGGCGCCCAACGGCGGATTGGCCTTGCAAAACGGGATCTGCAGGCCAGCCAGATGAATGATCCTGGTCACGCGTGCTTCCGCCACAAGGGCCTTGACCGCTTCCGTATCGGTGATGTCCAGGACTCTCCAGTCAACCTGTCCGATCTGACCGTCGTCCATGATCAGGCGCGGGCGCACCGGATCCATGCCCAGATCCGCCGAAATGGCCCTTGCGTTCCGTTCGACGAGTTGCTTCAGGACCCAGGCGCCGATGCACCCCAAGGCTCCCGTGACCAGGTAAGTCTCATGCTGCATGTCTTGGCCTTCTGTTGGGACATGATCGCGAGTCACAACAGGCTGTCCAGGGATTGGCAAGTGCGTCGTCGCGTTCGCCGGGGTCGGCAACCGCTCCTGGACTGGCTTTCACGCCTTTTGAGTCTGTGCTAGCAACGTTTCGCCAGAGGACATGGGCATTAAATTGTCCGATCGGGATTCACGCAGACGCATCCCGGGCCGGCAGGGACGAGGGGGACCCCGGATGGCTGACGAATTGCGCATGTCGCGAGAGGAAATGCTCGACCTCGGGCGCAAGGCGCTTGAGGTCGTGGTGGAGCGCATCGAGAGCCTCCCTGGAGAAAGTGCCTGGGATGGCGAGTTCAGGCAAGTTCTTGAAGACCACCTGCAGGAGGCCCCGCCTGAGGACGGGCGGTCCGTCGACGAGGTGATGGAGCGAGTCACGCGCGACGTGCTTCCGCTCACCGTGCGCCTCGACCATCCGCGTTGCTTCGGATTCGTCCCGTCGTCGCCCGCCTGGCCCGCCGTTGTCGCCGACTTCATGGCCGCCGGCTACAACGTCAACCAATGCACCTGGCTGGTCGCAAGCGGTCCGAGCCAGCTGGAGCTGGTGGTCATTGACTGGTTCAGGCGCTGGATCGGATACCCGGAACGCGCGGGCGGGCTCTTCACCAGCGGCGGCTCGGCCGCCAGCGTCGACGCCTTCGTTGCGGCGCGCGAGGCGGCGGGCCATCCCGAGCGCGTCACGGTCTACATGAGCGATCAGAGCCACAGTGCACTTGTCCGCGCTGCGATGATCGTCGGTGTCCGCCGAGAGTGCATTCGCATGATCCCGAGCGACGAGAGTTTCCGCGTCGACATGGATTCGCTCGCTCGCGCCGTGGCTGAAGACCGCGCGGCCGGCCTTACGCCCGTCGCGGTTTCCGCCAACGCCGGCACGGTGGGTACGGGCGCGATCGACCCGCTCGAGGCGATGGCCGACTACTGTGCGTCGGAGGGTCTCTGGCTTCATGTCGATGCGGCCTACGGTGGCTTCGCCGTGGTGACGGAGCGTGGCAGGGAACTCCTTCGCGGGATCGAGCGCGCCGATTCGATCGGGCTGGATGCGCACAAGTGGTTCTTCCAGCCCTACGAGGCCGGATGCCTGCTGGTAAAGGACGCGAACACCCTAAGGAACGCCTTTGCGGTCCGTCCCGACATCCTCCAGGACACGGTATGGGGGGCAAACCACCCCAACTTCTCCGATCTCGGCCTGCAGCTGAGCCGCTCGGCGCGGGCGTTGAAGGTCTGGATGTCGGTCCAGACATTTGGCATGGCGAAGTTCCGGCGCGCGGTCGCGACGGGGATGGACCTGGCCGCCCGGGCCGAGGCCCATGTTCGCGCGAGCCCGGTTCTGGAGGCCATGAACGCGGTGACGCTGGGGGTCGTCTGCTTCCGCGTCAATCCCGCGGGCAGCGACCTCGACGAGTCGGCGCTGGAAAAGGTCAACAGGACCGTCCTCGCCCGCATGTTCTGGGAAGACCCGGCGTTCATGTCGTCCACGATGTTGCACGGAACGTTCGCGCTCAGGATGTGCGTCGTCAATCACACCACGACGTGGGACGACGTGCGTGAGACCCTGGAGGCGGTCGAGAGATTCGGGAAGGAAGCGCTGGCGAAATCCGATGCGTCGGAGTGACGGCGCCCTCGTGCACAAGTCCGGTGGCCGCGGCAACTCATGCGCGACCAGGCCGGTCCGGCAAGGGGGCGAAGGACGACGGGATCACGCACCCGGCTGGCCAAAGGGTCGATGATGGATCGCGTGCCGGCCGCGGACCAGGCCGGAAATGGATTCGCGCACGCTGACACTTGGCGGGTTGCGTGCGCGAGGAAGGCGAGGACGCCGGAACGGGAGGGCGCGAACATGTGCCCACGGATGGCTCGATATCTGGACGATCCTCCTAGGCGCTCGCGTGCACCGCGGGCTTCGCGCCGATCGCATCCAGTTCGGCCTCGAACCGCGCGATGCGTTGCCGGAACGACCGTCTGAAAAAACGGATCAAACCGTACCAAATGGCTGCGTGCGAGGATCCCAACAGCACCATCAGATACAGCCATGGCTGGTCAAGAGGGTCGAGCCCGTACTTCAGGAAAAGGCCGATCAGGACAACCAGCATCACCAGGATTCCCGCCACCAACACGGACCAAAAGGCCAGCAGGAGGAGCTTCGAGCACCACTTCGCGAACTTCAGGGTCTTCTCGAGCCTGGCTCTTTCCTTCTCGATGTCGCGTGTCATTGACGTCCCTCCGATGTGCGCGTGAATGTCCTGGTCCGCCGGGAGGCCACCTTCGGGCATGCAGGTCGCAATTCGGCGCTGCGGTCGAAGGGCAGGCTGGACGCCCCTCCGGTGCACGCGCGCCCGGCGAAAGCCGGGGAACGCCGCCCCACTCCTCGAAACCCTTGTTCGAGGTGAGCACCGTCGAGGCCCTCCCGTGGCGTGCGTTGATCAGCTGGAAAAACGGGACCGCGCCGTCCTGGCTCACCGGCAGGTAGCCGATTTCGTCGACCACAGGCAGCGCGGGATGGGTCAGCACCTTCAGGCGGCGCGCCAGGTTGCCGGACGTCTTCGCCTCCAGGAGCGACCCGACCAGGTCGGTCAGCGTGCCGCAGTAGACGCGGCGTCCGGACTCGGCCGCGGCGAACGCCAAGCTTACTGCCGTTTCGTTCCGAAGGCACCAATGATGCCGTGCTGTTCGAAGACTCCTGCGGCTTCTTCGTGGCCCGGTCCCTTGAACCCGCCCCGCACCAGATTGCCCACGACTCCGTCACCGAACGTGCCATCTGCCGCGACGGGAACATCGGCGAAGCCCGCCTCGCTCACCGTATGGGCGGCGTTGCGGCCAAGGTCCACGATGTCAGTGAAGCTGGCATCCAGCGTGTGGCTTGCCATGTCGTAGGTCAACGTCGCGTCTCCCTGGAGGATGCCGTCTTCGGTTGCGGGAGTGCCCGTCATGACGCCTTGCCATGTCGCGCTTGTCGCTGGACGTGACCCCGCAAGCGCGCCTCCGGCCACGGTCCCTCGCAACGTGATGGAGATGGTTGCCCCTGCCACTACCTCCTGCTGCCTGGCGCCCGTGAGAACGTAGAACCCCGAGTGATCCATCCACGCGCCGTACTGCCGGTATGTCGGCCCGTACCTGCCTCCGCGACCATCCGTAAGCGTGATGCCGCCTTTCGTCAGGACGGCTTCCTGCGAATCGAGATCGGCTTCCAGATTCCTCACGAATGACCCAAGGGAAAGCGTCAGCGGAATTCTGGTGTGGGGTTCCGTGGCGGTGCAACGTGGCGGCGTTCCGGAGCAGTCCGAAGGGTCGGAGAGGAGCGTGACATTCTGCAGGCTGGGGACGGGGCTGTCCGTTTCTCCGTGAATCGTCGATATCGCCAAGGAGTCTGATCTGGCCGCAATCTCGACAGATCGCGCCCGCTGGTCGGCAGCCGTCTCCACGGGGGCGATGGAACCGGTGAGGGACAGGATGGGGTCCGGCCCGCCGCTTTCGCAGGCGGTCAACATTCCGGTCGTCGCGGCGACCAGGCCGAACCTTGCCGCAAGTTTCGCTGAATTCATGGCAAACCTCCCTTCTGCTTGGTGTCCAGGCAACGGTACGTGCAGCGAGGGCCCGCGATCAACGGTGGCGCAAGATCTTTAGGGCCGGACGGGACCCAAAATTCTCAATTCTCCCCAATGTTGGGGAAGCGTACTGGCGGGAATCCTGGATACATTCCACGTGCTTGTCCGCGAAGGCAGATACGGGTCTTTCAGGTCGACCGCTGAAAGCTGGTACCGACGAGAATTGACTGCCCAGCATACGAGGGAACGTTGCAGCCAGCGAATTCTGCCGAAGCGGACCGGGTGCGCCGCCTGACGGACGGGCGCGGCGCGTCGGGCCGATGTCTGGGGTCTGCCCGACCTGCGCGGCTGTAGGCTGTCATGCATACAGCGACTTTCCGACGCGCCCGTGGGCAAGGCTGGCCGGTATGGTCGTTCCAGCCAGCCTTCCCGCGGCGGCCGGACTGCTGCCGACCTGTTTCGTGCTGTCGCTTGCGGCGCTCATCGTCATTCAATCATGTGCGGCGTAACGCGAGGGAGCGTTCAAGCGGTCCCCCTTTGAGCCAAGCTTTCGATCCTGGCACCTTCGAACTGCCCAGGCGCCGACTCTCCACCATCCACGTGCGGGCGACGTTGCATCTCCTTACCGCATCTTTCGAAGCGGGTCCGTACGCAGGAGACACGCACGGTGTGGTTGCAGGAGATCAATGCGGCGTCCGCGAGAAACAGGCTGCGCATCCTGCCGCCGGGCAGGCTCGGCGGGCAGGCGGTGATGGAGATCGCGGGACGCATCGGCTTCGATGCCAGGCGCCTGCGCCAGGACATGGACGATCCGGAGATCGCGGCCTGTCTCGCCGAGACTCAGCGCCTTGCCGACGCGTTCGGCGTCACCGGGACTCCGTCCTTCGCCATCGGGGACGAGCTGGTCCTCGGCGCAGTCGGCGGCGCAGGCATGAACCGTTGACGATCGCCGCGACGGCGACGGTCGAGATGGCTTGGTCGCGGTTCAAGGATCACAGATGGGAAAGCGGACCGCAATCGTGGTGCTGTCCGCGGGAGGCCGCGTCCCCGCAACATGTGGACGGCTTTCCCTCGATTCCTTGGCGACTCTCTCATGCGAGCATGCAAGTTCCGGTCCCTTTGCGACCGCACGCGCACATGTTCCCCTTCGCTCTTCCGCGAATTCAGGCCAGCAAGCGAAAATTTGGCCATGTCTCCCCAATTTTGGGGAATGCCGCGAGATCGCAAACGGACTATCCTGACCTAGGGTGTCAAAGTGTCAAAGAGTGAGACAATGTGGGCGGGTTGGCCTTCGCATGGAAGCAGTGCGCGGTGGCACCGACAGAGACAGTCAGGACCGCCGCTGGCACTGTCGGCAGTGCGGCAGGACACTGCTCGCGAGCCCGTGGTCATTAGGCATGCGGAGCGTCCGGCCGTGAAGCCCTGGCCTGAAGCGACATGAACATGTTCGAGCGCACCCTCGCCTCGTTGAACGACGCGGCTCTTGACCCCGGCCGCTGGCCGAAAGCGTCGGGGTTGATCGACGAGGTCCTCGGCACGCGTGGCAGCACCTTGGCGTGCGGTGACGGAGAGACGGCGGCGGACTATCGAACCCACTTCATGTGGATCTGCCATCGCGGGCAAAGGCGCCGGGATGTGGAGCGCTTTTGGTACGAGACCTACTATCCCCTGGACGAGAGGATTCCCCGCCTTAGGCGTCTCCCGTTCTATCGGTTGTGCCACATCACCGACCTCTACACCGAGGAGGAACGGAAGGCCTCCGAGGCCTACAACACGTTGCAGACCGTTGGTCATGCCGGCAACGCGATCGACGTTCGCCTGGACGGCACCAAGGGCTCGCGCATCCTTTGGGAGATCAACGACCGCGTGGACGGCGAAGCCTGGTCATCAACGCAACTCGACACGATCCGGCGTCTGCTGCCTCATGTCCGCCAGACCGTGCACGTCCAGCAGGCAATGGCCCACGCAAACGCGCTGGGCAAGACGCTGACGGAACTGCTCGACAGCACGGGGCTTGGCATAGTGCAACTCGACGCGCGTGGAAGGATCGCTGCGGCAAACGACCGCGCCCGGGACGTGCTGCGGCGCGGCGACGGCCTGTTCGACAGGGACGGCTTCCTGGCCGCCCGCTCCAGGCTGGACGACGACAGGCTGCAGGCGCTCCTGAACCGTGCCTTGCCGCCCTTCGGGGCGCAGGGCAGTGGCGGTTCGACGATCGTGCGGCGTTCAGGCGCCCTGCATCCTCTGTTGTTGCGCTTGTGCCCGGTGGGCCGTCGGCAGGCCAGTTTCCCGGCTTGGCCGGTCGCGGCGCTGGTGCTGATCGTCGATCCGGAGGAAGAGCAGGTCGTTGATCCCGCCGAGGCTGCGGCGGTCTTCGATCTCACTCGGATGGAGAGTCGGGTCGCGGCGCTGCTGGCGCGCGGCAAGAGCGTGAGCCAGATCGCTGCCTCCACAGGCCGGAAGGAGAGCACGATCCGCTCGCATGTGAAGAACATGCTTGCCAAGCATGGCTGCACACGGCAGGCGGAACTGGCGCGAATGGTGCAGTCCTTGGGTTCCGCCGGGAATGGACGCAGCTAAGGGCGGGAATTGCCGTGCCGCAGAGCGAGCGTGACCACGTGCGACGAGGGTTGACTGAATTGGCTTTGGGGGGTTGCATCGTCGGAGAGCCGGTCTCGATTGTCATGTATCCAGCTTGCCAATTGCACCCGCGACCCGAAACGCCGACCGCGGGACTCGCCAATCCCGCGCGAACGGACGTTGCCCGAACGGCCCCGTCGAGACCGGGCCTTTCCCGGTGCCTCAACCGTGCCCGAACGGCCCCGTCGAGACCGGGCCTGTCCCGGTGCCTCAACCGTGCTCGCACCGCCGTCGGCAAGCGGGCTGATCAGCACGTGTTTCGGACCGCAGCCCGCCTTGCAACGCAGGATGTCCCTGGCCCTGGCGCGGGATCGTCCCGCCCCTGGTTCAAGGCTGGCAAGGACGCGGGCAGGCGTTTCGTCGTGCCGGCACGCCTTGTGCGGGGTGCCTCGCCATGACTTTCTCGCCTGCCGCCGCACTTCGCTCCGCCCTCGTCAGCCCGGTTCTGCTGCGCGAACGCTTGCGGAGCGGCGTGGTTTACAACCCGCTTTCCGCCGACATGGCCCGAAACCCCTATCCCCATTACGCCGCTCTCCGCGCCCGCGATCCGGTGCATCGCAGCCTGCTGGTCAACGGCTGGGTGTTCACGCGGCATGCCGACATTGATGCCATCCTGCGCGACCACCGGCACTTTTCCAACGATCCGCGACAGGGCACCCTCTCGGCGCGGCAGCAAAGGCGCTTGCCTGCGTCGGAGGAATTCACGCTGATCTTCCTCGACCCGCCGGACCACACGCGACTGCGCGCGCTGGTCAACAAGGCCTTTGCCCGCAACGCGATCGCCGCCATCGAGTCCCGCATACGCACCATTCTGGGTTCCCTGCTCGATGACATTGCCGACCCGTCCGGCTTCGACCTGATGACGGCTATCGCACAGCCGCTGCCGGTGATTGTCGTGGCCGAGATGCTGGGCGTGCCTGCGGAGGACCGCGACAGGTTCAAGATCTGGTCTGCCCGGCGCGCGCGTCTGCTGGAGCCGACCATCGGACGACGTGAACGCCGGCTCGGGGCCGCAGCCATGATTGCGTTCGACGCCTATTTCCGCGAGATCATCGCCGAGCGGCGCAAGACGCCCCGCGGCGACATCGTCAGCGCGCTGGCGCAGGTCGAGGAGGACGGCGAGCGGCTGAACGAGCGCGAAATGCTGAACATGCTGCGCCTGCTCCTGATAGCCGGCAACGAAACCACCACCAACCTGATCGGCAACGGGATCCTTGCCCTGCTGCGCAATCCCGACCAGCTCCAGCGCCTCCGCGACGACCCGACCCTGATCCCGGGCGCGGTGGAGGAGCTGCTCCGCTTCGATTCGCCGGTGCAGGCAAATTTCCGGCACGTGCTCGCCGATTGCACGATCAACGACATCCCCTTGCAACGGCGTGACAACCTCTTGCTCCTGCTGGGTTCGGCCAACCGCGATCCGGATGCGTTCGAGGACCCGGACCGCCTTGACGTCGGTCGCGGCTCATCCTCGCACCTGTCGCTGGGTCGCGGCATTCACCATTGTCTCGGCGCTGGTCTTGCACGTCTCGAGGGGCGTCTCGTCCTGGAGATGCTGCTGGAGAGGTTCGCCTCGATCCGGCTTCTCGACGACAGGACGCGCTTTCGCACCGGCATCGTGTTCCGTGGCCTTCACAGCCTGCCATTATGCTGCACGCCGGCGTAGTGCGCCCGGGAGCGGTCGGCGCGCCGCGTCTCCAGCCACGCCTGGCATCTGTCGCATGGCCTCACGCCGTTATTCGCAACGGCGCTCGCGGCGCTGTCCTGTTCAGCGCTTCGCCGCCGCGCAAACCCCGCCCGGTCCTTCTCCGGCGAGCCCACGATGGCCACGCGTTCCGGCAGGCCATGTTGGCCGGGCGGAACAGTGAACAGACGGCAGCCGGGTTCAATTCGTTGCGCGATTTCGCGCCCAGTTGCCAGAGCGTTCGGGACGCACGGGACGCTGCCGGGGCAAGGGGCGCTCGACGCGCCCGGCGACATGGGCCCGCAGGGCATCGACGAGCTGCGGGCCGTCAGGAACGAGACGGGTCTCAAGGAAATGCCGAGATCAACATTTCCTCAAGGTCCGCGTGGCGCCGCATGATCCACGCATATCGGCATCGGGACGTGCCCGGGACTTGAACTGCCATTTCATCACGTGTATTTCGCACGTGTCTCCCCGACACGGTTGAATGCACTCGGACGGCAAGTGGACTGTGCTCGGACAATCTCCGGGGTTCGATTCCCTGACGAAGAGAAGGAAGGGCCATGGCCAAGCGGTGGTATTCCGTGAGCGTTCTGTCAAACTTCGAAAAGAAGGTGGCCGAACAGATTCGCCACGCTGTGAACGATGCCGGTCTTCAGGAGGAGATCGAGGAAGTCCTCGTTCCGACCGAAGAAGTCATCGAGATTCGGCGTGGAAAGAAGGTCACAGCCGAACGGCGCTTCATGCCGGGATACGTGCTGATCAGGATGGACATGTCGGATGAAGGCTATCACCTGATAAACTCGATAAATCGTGTCACCGGATTCCTTGGATCGCGTGGCCGGCCGATGCCGATGCCGGATGCCGAGGTAAATTCAATCCTGAATCGTGTTGAAGAAGGCGAGACTGCGCCGAAGCTCATGATCTCGTTCGATATCGGCGAAAAGGTCAAGGTGCATGACGGTCCGTTCGAGGACTTTGACGGTACCGTCGAGGAAGTCGATGAAGAGAACCAGCGCCTGAAAGTCTCGGTCTCGATATTCGGCCGCGCAACGCCGGTGGAGCTCGAATTCACGCAGGTGGCAAAGCAGAACTAGGCAGGCCTGGATCCAGGACAGGTGCAAACGGGGCAACCCATGGTCACGCTTCTTGCGGGTGCACCCGAGAAATCCTGCAGGCCGGCTCCAGGCTGGGCGTCGCCACAATCTTGTCCAGGACGGACTTGCCAAAGGGGCATGCCCGCTGTAACAGGTGCGGCTGCCGCCCTTGCGGCAGAACCTGGTGGGAGGCGAGGCGGTCGCGATCGCCAAGCCGGACCACATCAACCACAAACTCGCGGGACGCGTGCCGGGAGTGTTGAGAAAGGAGGCCTGGGATGGCCAAGAAAATTGCCGGAACGATGAAGCTTCAGGTGCCGGCCGGGCAGGCGAACCCTTCGCCGCCGGTAGGCCCGGCACTGGGCCAGCGAGGCATCAACATCATGGAGTTCTGCAAGGCGTTCAACGCCAGGACGCAGGACATGGAGCAGGGCGCGCCTTGCCCGACAATTGTCACCTACTATCAGGACAAGTCCTTCGCGATGGACATCAAGACGCCTCCGGCGTCCCATTTTCTCAAGAAGGCGGCAAAGCTGAAATCCGGCGCCAACTTTCCGTCGCGTGAAGTCGTGGGTTCGGTCACCAGCGCACAGGTTCGCGAGATTGCCGAGGCCAAGATGAAGGATCTTTCGGCGAACGACATCGACCAGGCAATGAAGATCATCCTCGGCTCGGCAAAGTCGATGGGCATCGAGGTGAAGGGGTAAGTCATGGCGAAGATCGGAAAGCGCATAAGGGCGGCTCGTGAATCCTTCTCTGGCAAGGAGAACGTGACGGTCGAAGAGGCAGTTGCCCTCGTCAAGACCGGCGCCAAGGCCAAGTTCGACGAATCCGTCGAGATCGCGATGAATCTCGGTGTCGATCCACGCCACGCGGACCAGATGGTTCGCGGCTCGGTCACGCTGCCGAACGGCACCGGCAAGTCGCTTCGAGTGGCCGTCTTCGCGCGCGGGGCCAAGGCGGACGAGGCCAAGGATGCCGGCGCGGACATCGTTGGCGCGGAAGACCTCATGGAGACGGTCCAGGGCGGCAGGATCGAGTTCGATCGCTGCATCGCCACCCCGGACATGATGCCGATCGTCGGCCGCCTCGGCAAGATACTCGGACCACGCAACCTGATGCCGAACCCCAAGGTCGGCACGGTGACCATGGACGTCAAGGAGGCGGTCGAGGCCGCAAAGGGCGGCGAGGTGCAGTTCAAGGTCGAGAAGGCTGGCATCGTGCACGCCGGGATCGGCAAGGTCTCGTTCGAGGACGCGAAACTTGCGGAGAACGTTCGGGCGTTCGTGGGCGCCGTGTCCAAGGCGAAGCCTTCGGGCTCGAAAGGCACCTACATGAAGAAGGTCGCCCTGAGCTCGACCATGGGGCCGGGCGTCTCGGTCAGCATCGACAGCGCGACCGGCAACTAGGCCAGGGACCCGGCGGTCAACCGGCGCGGCGGGCTCGCCGCGCCTTCGCCTCGCCACGTTCGGGACGGGTCTCATCGGGCCCTGCCCCCGACTGTGATCCCTGGCCGGATTTCCGTTTCTTGAACCGCGCCATGCCCTGTCGTGCGAGCTTGTCCGCGCGCTCGTTCTCCGGATGGCCGGCGTGGCCCTTCACCCAGGTCCATTGAACGTCATGCACGCTCTGGGCCGCGTCGAGCCTTTGCCACAAGTCCACGTTCCTTACCGGCTTCCTGGCGGACGTTTGCCAACCCTTGGCCTTCCACGAGCGCATCCACGAGGTGATGCCGTTCTTCACGTAGGCCGAGTCCGTGACAAGCGTGAGCCGGGACGGACGCTTCAACGCTTCAAGCGCATGAATCGCGGCCAGGAGCTCCATCCGGTTGTTCGTGGTCCGGTCCGCCCCGCCCGCGAGCTCTCGCTCGCGCACGACGCGGCCGCGTTCCTTGGCGACCAGAAGCACGCCCCAGCCGCCCGGGCCCGGGTTGCCCGAGCAGGCGCCGTCGGTATAGGCGAAGACCTTGGTCACCCAGGGACGTGGTCAAGCCCGACGTAGCCGGGCTGCTCCGTCATTCGCTGCAGCCATGCCCGGATGGCGGGGAATCGCTGCAGGTCGTATCCGCCCCTGGAATCGGCTGTATGCGTGTAGGCATAAAGCGATACGTCGGCGACTGTCGGCTGGTCGCCCGTCAGCCACGCCGCCTCCTGGAGCCGGTCCTCCATGACGCCCAGGATTTCGTGGCCGCGGCTCAGGAGATCGGCCATGCGGTCGGGCGTCGCCTCATGCGCGCGGCTTGGGTAGCTTCTCAATGACGCGCGGACGGCGATGACTCCCTCATGCTGGTTCTGTTCCCAGAACATCCAGGCCTGCGCATGCGCTCGCCGGACGGGATCGTCGGGCAGAAGCGCCGTGCCGTTTGCGAGATAGCAGAGGATTGCGTTGGACTCCGGCACGCGGGTTCCGTCCCCGAGCTCGAGAACCGGGAGCTTCCCGAAAGGGAGCCATCCCTCTTCGTGGACCCGGACGAGCGCGTCGGAGCCTTCTTCAAGCGCCACATGCGTGAAGCTGCGCTGCAACAGGGCCAGCAGCAGCCGCACCTTGTAACTGTTGCCCGAAGACGGCATGGAGTAGAGCTTGAGATCAGTCAACTTTCCTGGCCTTCATCACGATCCAAGGAGCCTCGACGCCATCCAGCCCCGCTTCCGAGCCGGTGGCACGCGACAAGATTTCGAACCTGGCCGTTTCAATGAGCCCGGCGAGTTCGGATTCCTGGTAATATGCATAGAAGCGGCCGAGGGAATCGCGCCTTTCGCCGACACCGGTCTTGAGCCCTATATGGAGCAGTCCGTGTGCGGTCAATGCCTTCGCGATCCTGTCCAGGTGCTGCGGCATTTTCGATCGTCGCGCGTGGAGCAGCGAGAAATTGGCATAGATCCCGTCGTAGACGGCTTCGGCATCGAGCGCGTCGAAGGCTGCAACGCGAACTTCCAGCCCGAACCGCTCGCGCGCAAGCGCGGCCATTTCCGGCGATGCGTCCCATGCGTCGACCTGCAGGCCGGCCTCAGCCATGCGTGCGGCTGCACGGCCCGGTCCGCAGCCGAGGTCGAGAACGCGCGCCCGAGCGGGCAAGGACTTGATGAATGCGTCCAGGTGACGGTCGTTGCGTTCCCGATGCACCATTGCCGCGTAGTCGCCAGCCATGCGGCCGTAGACATCCAGGGTCTCGCGATCCGCAGTCATTCGGCCGCCTGCATCATGCAGGCCGTCAAGCAGCGTCCCGAAGTATTCTCGGCACCTTGAACTCGACGTTCTCGATGGCGGTCTCCACCGCTTCGACCGTTACGCTGAACCGCTCCCGGAAGGCGTCGAGCACTTCGTTGACCAGGACTTCGGGCGCTGAGGCGCCGGCCGTGAGCCCGATGCTGCGAACGCCTTCGATCGCGCGCCAGTCGATGTCCACGGCACGCTGCAGGAGCTGGGCATGCTTGCAGCCCGCCGTCCGCCCGACCTCGACCAGGCGACTCGAGTTCGAAGAGTTCGGTGCGCCCAGCACCAGGAGCGCGTCGATCTTGGGCGCAATCGCCTTGACGGCAGCCTGGCGGTTCGTTGCCGCGTAGCAGATGTCTTCCTTGTGCGGCCCCGCAATTGACGGGAAGCGTGCCTTCAGGGCGGCGACGATCTCCTCCGTGTCGTCGACCGAGAGCGTGGTCTGGGTGATGTAGGCCAGCTTGTCGGGGTCGCGGGGCTCGACATGCGCGACATCCTCCACGGTCTCGACCAGAAGGATCTCGCCGTCGGGAAGCTGCCCCATGGTGCCGAGCGTCTCCGGGTGGCCTGCATGCCCGACCATGATCATCTGGAGGCCGTTTCCGTGATGCCTGGCCGCCTCGATATGCACCTTGCTGACCAGCGGGCACGTGGCGTCCACGTAGATCAGCTTGCGGCGGTCGGCCTCGGCCGGCACGGACTTCGGCACGCCGTGCGCGGAGAAGATCACGGGCCGGTCGTCGGGGCACTCGTCGAGTTCCTCGACAAAGACCGCTCCCTTGGACCGGAGATCGTCCACGACGTAGCGATTGTGCACGATGTCATGCCGCACGTAGACGGGCGGTCCCCACTTTTCCAGCGCCATGTCCACGATCTTGATGGCGCGGTCGACCCCGGCACAGAATCCCCTGGGTGCCGCAAGGTAGATGGTGATGTCAGCTTCGGCCATCGTTCCTCCCCCTTCCATCGAGACATACGTGCTTTGGTGGCGGCAGTCCAGTTCGGAAGGCGGCGTTGCAGGACCGTCCCGCATTGCGCGCAATTTCCCGAGCTCTTGCCTGACCGTGCCGGGAACCCGGCCTCGTTCGTGGTCGGGCGCCGTCCCGTCGCCTGACCCTCCGGCAAGATCCAGGCGGAACCGGCCCACTGCGTACGGATCCAGTCACGCAAAGGGATTGACCAGACGCAACTGCGCCAAGACCAGGAGCCGGTCATGCATGTCTTCGGCGTGCAGCGTGCCGCAGCCCGGGATCAATGCGAATGGACTCCTTCGGTTGAAGAATCGATCTCCGTCAACCCGTGTTTCTCCGCAGTTTCCCGGCGTCCGGTCCCTTCCAGGAAATTCGCCGCCAACAACGTTGCTGGCGAGCATAGATGGGACGCGGCCAAGTCTTCCATGGCGCCGGAACGGTTTCCGAAGCCCGTGCGGGCGCGATGGATCTTCGGGTGCCCGAGACACCGGGACCCTGAAGCGATCACGGCGCGGGCGACCCTCACGGCCGGGCGAGCAGTGGGTCCGAAATCCTGGAGTTGACGCGGAAGCCGATGCCGATCCAGGCGCGGAAGGCCAGCGGCGGCAACGTGACGCGGAAACGAACGGGCAATGCGGAATCCGGCCTGGACGGCGGCAACTGCAACCTGTCGACCCGGCAGCAATCCCGGCGATGGGTGCAGGGCCAAGGAACGTCCGGACGTGACCGCCCCGGGGAAGCGCCGCCAACGCTAGAACCCGTCTCCCAAGAATTTCGGACGCATACGAGCTTCGTCGACAACGTATTCAGGTAACGCCGTCGTCGGTAAAGGAAGCGCTCCAGGAAAGTGAGGCGCGATGCAATGCCAGAGGCGATAGACCGCGCCTATCAGTCCGGCTTCCTACCTCTCTTCCGTGCGCAGCGCGGCGTAGACGCACCAGCACATCAGCAGCACCACGACC
>VXSG01000020.1:0-92899 GCA_009838075.1 Boseongicola sp. SB0665_bin_10
ATGGCCATTGCGGTCGCTCCTGCGCGGGCGTTTGGGAGAGGACGCTCCAACGCCCCTTTTCACGCACCATCACCGAGCGAGAACGAAATGTAAACATCGTTCCGAATGTGACTCAACGATATAAGTCCCTTTCATTGCCCCACTTCCGCTCCAATGTGCAAAGTCGGACCCTTTTTTGGGACAGGAGCGGCAACCTCTTCGAATTTCCGACTATTCACTTCCCTTTGGAAACCTATGCCTTTTCCGCTGGCAGGTCAACAATTTGCACCCGGCAGGGGCGCGTCGGCCTGGCTCCGCACCGTTCAACATGTCTGCGAATCCAGTGATTCGCATGCACGCAAAAGTAATGGCCCGTTTGCCACAGCTGGCCGAATGATCGCATGCCCGGGATGCTTTGCTTGAAGGCTTGCCGCAAGAAGGGAACACGGTGCACACCTGCCATAACGATGCTTGCGCACCGCCATGTCCCCGCCTTGCCGGGAAAGTTCGTCAGGTCTCTCGCGTGGCCATCCAGCGGGATGCGCCGCCCCTACGTTCCGTTCCGTCTCGAACGGGGGGATTCGGCCGCGGGGCGCCGATGCGTCGCCATTGCCTGTTCGGTGCCTCGGGCACGTGACAGCGGCAGGATGAAAGGCGCATCGCTCGCCGGCGACGCATGCCGCACGCCTTCGGACATTGCGCACACGGCGGGCACGCACCGATCAGGAGGAGGAACCGATGGCGGTTCTCGAAAGGGCCCAGTCCACGCCCGCCGGACGCGGACTCCAACGAGGTCCGACCGACCTGCGATCGTTCACGTCCGTCGTCCCGTTCCTGCAGCGGCCTTTCTCGCTACCGAACCCGCCGGAGTGCTGCTGAAGTGAAGTCGCCTGCGTCAAGATCGGTTCCAAACTCGTAGTCCGACCACAGCAGATCGGTGCTCTTTCCCGTGAGGTGGTTTGTCATCGTGAGCTTGCTGGCACGCCAGAAGCGTCCGAGATACTGCTTGTAGCCTTCAGCGACCATTGTCTTGAGATGTGCGTTCCTGCGGTCGTAGAACTCGACCTTGAAGATGCGATGCTCCTCGTCCAGCCAGACCAGCTGCCGCGAATAGCCTGAATCCTTGTTGGCCGGAACGCGTTCGCTTACCGAGCATTCGCCGGCACCGCATCGCTCCGTGCGCAGGTAGCGGTGCGAGAATTTCTCGACTTCGGCCGTTCCCATGTCCTCATAGGAGAACTCGCTTCCCATGAAGGAACCGGACTGGCTTGAAGAACTGATTCGCTTGACCCGCTTGAGGGAAGGAAGATAGAGCCATTGCCCGTCCGCCTTCCGCTTGAAGGAATGAATGAGAAATCCTGTACCCCTGACGTCACGGGGGCGGTCGAAGACGATCAACGTGCGGTCGCCTTCGTCGGCCTGTTCCAGGACCTTTATGCGGAGTTCCCGGCGACTTTCCTGTCCCCGCTTGTTGCGGAGAATCATCTCAAGGCCGGCAGTGAAGTTTCCGAAACCCCTTTGGCTCTCGCGGGCTTCCCTGGCGATCCTCAGTCCGGCCTCCTCCGCGCTTTCGGCCGCGTGTCCGACCGATGGGCCCAACAACAGGACTGCAAAGGCGAGCAGCACCGCCAGCAGCATCTGGCTGGAACGAAAACGAGACACCTGCATCATCTCCTCCTACTTTGGCGGCATCCAAGTCCGTGGTTTCAAGTGCAAAATGGCCATCGGCAACGGCACTGCGAAGGTTAATGCGCTGTCGCCGACACTTCCGCCAACTTCCGAACTTGTCCATTCCTGCTAGCATGGGCCCTGCCGTGCATCAAGTCTCGGCACGCCTGCATTCACGGGCCGGCAGCTGGCTCCTGCGGCCGGCACTGCGCGATTCCGATGCCGTGATGGCCGCTCCGCCTGCCCTTGGACCCGCCGATCGGCGCCATCCCCTTGAACTCAGGGTTGTCATGACAAGCAACCGTTCGACGGGTCTCCAGCCGTCCGGCATCCCCGCCTGTGCAGCAGAGACGCATCGCACTCGTCCCTTCCCGGTTCCTCCAAGGCAGGAATCCGGACATCGCCATGCGGGTCCCGCTCGCCTGTCGGCGCAGGCGGGACCGCAACGGCACGGCACGCGAACGGACGGCTGCACCCCGTTCCGGCCTCCGTGTCCGGGCATTGACGCCGTTGCCTCGATGATCCGCCGCATCTGCACGGAACCAGGCAAAGACGCTTGGACCGGATGGGTGTCCGCCAGGCGACTGCGGCTTTCCTGGGCGCGCTGGAATCGCCGGGTCAGCGCGCCGTTCTGAACCGCCACCCGTACATTATTCTTCCGTAGAAGTTGAACCACTTTCTCGCCTCGGAATCCTGGAACGGATAGTCGGCTCCCATCTGTCTTGCGGTGGCGAGGCCTGAAACGAAGCAGGTCTCCTGGCTGTTGATCAATGTATGCGCGCCACAGTGCCAGGTTCCCCGCCTGCCCTGAATCAGGCGAAAGCAATGAACAAGAAGTGCCACGTGCCGGACATCGTGAACGACATGCTGGAACCACCACCTCTTCACGACCTTGCTCTCGTCAATTCGGCTTGTCGGATTGTAGGTCACCAGGCATGGCTTGTCTGATCGCTTGGCCCAGGGCTGCTGGTTGTGCATGATGTAGGTGATCTCGTAGTTGTCCGGCCTGGCGCCGTATTGCTCGATATGGTTGCTCCGGGTCGAAATGGGCTTGGCGGCACTGTCTGGCAGGACCGAGGCATCTGAATGGACGACCGTATGGTTATGCAACTCGCTTTCGTATCTGATTGCCGAAAGCAGCCAGCGTTCAATGAAGCCAGGACTGTCCAGAACCATCAGCGTCTGGTTCGCATTGCACGCAAAGATCACGTCATCAAACAGTTCGACCTTCCCGTCTTCGTCCTCGACCACCACGCCCGACCCTCGCCTGAACACCTTCCTGACCGGCCGTTGAAGGCATAGCTTGTCCCTGAACCCGGCCGACAGTTCCTCGTATATCCGACGGGTCCCTCCGTCCCAGGTCTGCATCGGCGTCGCCGATTCAATGTCGAAGAATTCCAGATAGCGGGCAAACAGGGATGCGGGCATGTCGAACACGTTCGTGGCCATCAGGAAGTTCACGAACATCGGTTTCAGTATCTTGTACCTGAATTCGCCCGAAAAGCCGCCGAGGTTGAGAACGGCACCCATGCTGACATAGTTGAACGGGTTGAGGAAACCGAGCAATTTCGACCTTGTTCGATTGAGCTGGCCAAACCACTTCAGGTAACCCAGCAGCCTCTGGAATCTCTCGATCTCGGCCTGGCACTGACTCCTGATGTCGGAGTCCATGTCATGTGCGTACGTGCCACCACGATACCTCACGCTGTAGCTGAAGACCGTATCGACGCGTTCAATGCCGAACTGCCGCATGAGAAGAAGAATGTGGTGATAGACCGACGGAATGAGCGCCGTCACGGAGATGTCGAACGGAATTGACGTTCCATCGTCCTGCGGCATGTCTGCGGTTATGGCGTTACCGCCAATCCGGTCCTGAGCTTCATACACGCGAATCTCAAACCGGTCAGGATGCTGACACAGCGCCCAGGCGGCCCCAAGGCCCGAGACTCCCGCTCCGATTATTGCGACCCTTCTCGGCTTCAACGCCTCTTCCTTGTCCTTCATGACCGCCGTCCTCAATGTCGCTCTGCTCCGTGGTCAGTTGCGTCTAGGAAATTCAACCGCTCAGTTGGCTTCCCGTCACCGGAATTCGCGAATTCGCTCATTCCGTCGCACTTGGCCCAGCCTGGGCTGTACCGGCACGCATCCGTCCAGGCCACGAACACGGCCCCGAAATGCACGGGACATCGGAAGGGCTCTTCCGGCAGGCACGTGCACGCCTGGCGGCCCTGCACCGCCAGCCGGCCTGGCGCCGGTCACGGAATTCGCCTTTCTCAGAAATGCCCGACCTCGCTGCCGGGTGTCGCCGCCTTCGAGAGCAAGTCCAGGACATAGCCCGCAACTGACCGAAAGCAAATGAGCACCGCTTCATCGTCGTCGGCGAACCAGAAGGCCGCGGCGACCTGCGCCAGCCTCGTGCGCCTGACGCGCCCGGGCGGCAAGGCGGTCTGCCGAAGATCGGCAGGCGACAGCTTGGCCAGAACCTCTCGAACCGCCGACCCTTCGCCGGCCAGACGGAACACGGCGCGCGAATCGGAGACATTTGCAACAAGCACGTGCAGTCCGCCAAGCGCCTCCCCAAGTGTCTCCACGGTCGCTTCGGCTTCGTCATGCGCACACAGGATCATCAGTTCATCCGGTGACATCCAGAGAGCGCCGTTTCCCAGCCCGCCGACGAGCGCCCCGGCACCGGGCACCTCGATGCCCGCACCGTCCAGCGCCGACACCACGTC
Source organism: Boseongicola sp. SB0665_bin_10 (assembly GCA_009838075.1). GTDB lineage: Bacteria > Pseudomonadota > Alphaproteobacteria > Rhodobacterales > Rhodobacteraceae > JAJEFO01. The sequence continues at coordinate 4,380 of VXSG01000020.1, forward strand.
CGCGTCGCCGAGATCGGCCCTGAGCAGGATCATGCCGACCAGCCCGGCATCCTGGATCGTGACGAAACCGGAGTAGGTCGCGCCGTCAAGGGGAGTGACGGACTCAGGCATTCTGCTTCTCTCCATCCGGGTCATGAAATGCAGGGCTGACAATCCTTGCCCTGATCGGCTCCCCGTCGATGACGGGAAACTCCAGGATCTCGCCCATCCGGTCCGGCCCCCGTTCGACAAGGCCCATGGCAATGCCGCGATCGAGCGTTGGCGAATAGTATGTCGACGTGACGCGGCCTTGAGTCCTGCGCTGGCCATTCGCGTTCACGCCCTCATCCGCAGCGTATGCCCCGTCGGGAAGCACCGAGCCATCAAGCGTTTCAAGCCCAACCAGCCTCCAGCGGAGCGGGTCGGCCATGTGTTCGCGTTCCTGCGCCCGCTTTCCGAGAAAGTCGTCCTTCCCTTTGGAAATCGCCCAATGAAGCCCAAGATCCTGCGGAATCACCGTGCCGTCGGTCTCGTCCCCGATCATGATGAAGCCCTTCTCGGCGCGCATGACATGCAGTGCCTCGGTCCCGTAAGGCGTGATGCCGAACGGCTTTCCAGCCTCCAGGAGCCTGTCCCAGAGCGCCCGGCCCTGCCCGGCCGGCGCGGCAATCTCGAAGGACAACTCTCCCGAGAACGAAATGCGAAAGACGCGCACCGGCATGTTGCCGAGCGCTCCGTCCGTCCAGGCCATGAACGGCAGCGCCTCCCCGCCCAGATCCATTGACGGCCCGAGCTCGTTCAGCACGTCCCGTGCCCTCGGGCCTGCCACGCCGATCTGGGCAAACTGTTCGGTAACGTTGGCAACATATGCCTTCCAGTCCCACCATTCCGTCTGAAGCCATTCTTCCATTGACGCATGGATGCGATCCGCGCCGCCCGAAGTCGTGTGGCACAGCCAGGTGTCGTCATCGAGTCTTGCCACAACGCCGTCATCGACAAGGAACCCGTTCTCCGAACACATGAGGCCGTAGCGGCATTTGCCGGGTTTCAGCGTGGACATCATGTTGGTGTAGAGCATGTCCATGAACCGGGCGGCGTCCGGGCCCTTCACGACGATCTTGCCCAATGTGGAAGCATCCAGGAGCCCGACCCCTGAACGCGTTGCCTGCACTTCCCGCTTCACAGCCTCGTGCACGCTTTCGCCCTCCATCGGATAGGCGTAGGGACGCCGCCAGTGCCCGACCGGTTCCCAATGAGCGCCGCTTGCAATATGCCACTCGTGAATCGGCGTCTTGCGCACGGGCTGAAAGAGACCGCCCCGTGCCTCGCCCGCGATGGCACCCATGGTCACGGGCACGTAAGGCGGACGGAAGGTCGTGGTGCCAACCTCCTCGACCGGCGTCCCCAGTTCCCGGGACAGTATGGCCAGACCGTTGATGTTGCTCAACTTGCCCTGATCCGTCGCCATGCCAAGCGTCGTGTATCTCTTGGCATGTTCGACGCTTTCGTAGCCCTCGCGTGCCGCGAGTTCCACGTCCGAGACCTTGACGTCGTTCTGGAAGTCCAGCCACGATTTCGCCCGCTTGGAATATGGCGCGCGCGCGGGCACGAGCCAAACGGGTTCCATGGGATGGTGTGCCTCGTCCTCGGCCTCCGGGACACGGCCAGGCTTCTTGCCGCGGCCCATGCCCAGCGCCCGTCCAGCCGACACCCCTGCCGCGTGAGCGCTTTCGAGAACGGCGCCCGCGCCCGTGGCACCGCTCGCACGGCCGGCAACATGCATCATTGCCATGCCATCGGCCCCGGTCGGGGGACGTGCCGGATCCGGCGCGAAGTGGGCTTCCGCGTCATTCCACGATAGCTTGCCAGCTGCATGGCACCAATGGTGGACGGTCGGCGACCAGCCGCCCGACATCGCGATGCAGTCCGCCTGGATCTCGTCGATCACCTTTCCGTCGCCATCCTGGCTGCATAGCTGAACCCGTTCGACACGGTTCCGGCCGGCAATGCCGGCAATGCCGCAGCCCGGTCTCACGCTCAGGCCCGCGTCACGCGCGGCCTTTGCAAGCGGGCCCGCCGCCTCCTGCCGGGTGTCCAGGACTGCAGGCACACCAAGACCGGCCTCCCGCAAGGTCAATGCTGTCCGATAGGCATCGTCGTTGTTGGTCAGGATCACCGTCCTTTCGCCGGGAGCCACTCCATAGTTGACGACATAGTCGCGCACGGCGCTTGCCAGCATGCAGCCCGGACGGTCGTTGCCCGCAAAGCTCAGGGGACGTTCCATGGCCCCCGTCGCCGCCACGATCTGGCCCGCCCTGACTTTCCAGAGTCGGTGACGCGGCACCGAATGATCCGGCGCGTGATCGGTCAGGCGCTCGTGAAGCAGGACGTATCCGTGGTCATGAATTCCGGCTGCGGTCGTGCGTGTGCGCATGCGCACATTCGGCATGGACTGCAGCGACGTCACGGCGCTTCCCGTCCACTCATCGGCGCCCGATCCGTCAATCCTGACGCCATCGACCGGAGCCCGGCCGCCCCAGGTGGACGCCTGCTCGACCAGCAGCACGTCCGCACCGGTCTCCGCAGCCGCGCGCGCCGCCACTATCCCTGATATTCCTCCCCCAATAACAAGTATATCGGTGGTTATGTTAAAGTGTTCATAGTGATCGGCGTCACGCCGCCTCGGGGGTTTTCCAAGGCCGGCGGAAAGCCGGATCGCCGGCTCGTACACATGCTTCCAAAAGGCGCGCGGCCAAAGGAATGTCTTGTAGTAGAAACCTGACGGCAGAAATCTCGACAGCAACGAGCCGATCGCGCCGACGTCATATTCCAGACTTGGCCAGTGATTCTGGCTCCTGGCCTCGAGCCCCTCGAACAACTCCGTCGTCGTGGCCCGGACATTCGGCTCGAAGGAACCGTCGCGACCAAGGCCCACCAGCGCGTTGGGCTCTTCCGGTCCGCTCGCGACGACCCCTCTGGGGCGGTGGTACTTGAACGACCGCCCCATGAGCACCTGGCCCCTGCCCAGAAGTGCGGATGCCAGCGTATCTCCCGCATATCCCCGCAATTCCTTGCCGTTGAAGGAAAACCCGAGCGGTCTCGAACGGTCGATCAGGCGACCGCCTTTGGGGAGGCGGTGGCTCATGAATCATCCTTCCAGCGCCACCCGGGCACCCTGGTCGAGATCATGTCCCGGATCTCCTGCGGAGGCGCGTGGACCTGTGCCGGATAGGTTCCGTAGACCTCAAGCGTCACCGTGTTCCGCGCGGCGTGGAACCACTTGCCGCAGCCGTAGACGTGAAGCCAGCGTTCGAAATGAACGCCCATGGGATTCGCGCGCATGAAGAGATAGTCCTCGAACTCCTCGTCGGAGGAACCAGGACCGAAACGCTTCAAATGCGCCTCGCCGCCGGGCGCCAGTTCGGTCTCGTCGCAGCGGATTCCGCAACAGGGGCAGGTCAGGATCAGCATGTCACGTCCCAGCGCTTCCCTGGCCGGCGCAAGTGCTCTCCAAATGGGGTCCATGCAGGACTTGGTGAAGGGCGGCGCTGAAACGCCCTCGCATCCTCAGTTCCCGCCCCTCGTTCACCGCGTCGTCTCCGTCAATGCGCCACGCCGGCCGCAACGCTTTCGTCTATGAAGCGGCCCTCGCGAAAGCGATCAAGTCCGAACTCCGCGCAAAGCGGGCTTTCGCCCTTGGCCATGAGCTCCGCAAATCCCCACCCGGACCCCGGAATCGACTTGAATCCGCCAGTTCCCCAGCCACAGTTCATGAAGAGGTTGCCGACCGGTGTCCGGGACAGGATCGGCGAGCGATCGCCCGTCATGTCGACAATTCCGCCCCAATGGCGAAGCATCTTCAGGCGCGAGATCATCGGAAAGGTCTCCACGAGGGCCCGCACGGTTTCCTCGATGTGCGAAAAGGATCCCCGCTGCGTGTAGTTGACAAACCCGTCAGCACCCCCGCCGATCACCATTTCGCCCTTGTCGGACTGGCTCATGTAGCCGTGGACGGTGTTTGCCATGACCACGACGTCCATGCATGGCTTGATCGGTTCGCTGACCAGCGCCTGCAGCGCCACGCTTTCAACGGGCAGCCTGAATCCGGCCATGTTCGCCAGGTGACCGGAATGGCCGGCAACCACAATCCCGAGCTTGCCGCAATCGATGTCGCCGCGCGTCGTCGCGACCCCGCTGACCTCGCCACCGGCCGTGCGTATGCCCGTGACCTCGCACTTCTGGATGATGTCCATGCCCATTTGCGAGCATCTGCGGGCATATCCCCAGGCCACCGCGTCATGGCGCGCGGTACCGCCCCTTGGTTGCCAAAGCGCACCCAGCACCGGATAGCGCGGGCCCCGGACCTCGATGATCGGGCAAAGTTCCTTTACTCGCCCGGGCTCGATGAATTCCGTTTCCACTCCTTGAAGCGCGTTGGCATGCGCCGTCCGCCTGTAGCCACGAACCTCGTGTTCGGTCTGGGCCAGCATCAGGACGCCGCGCGGGCTGAACATGACGTTGTAGTTCAGGTCCTGGCTCAGCGTCTCGTAGAGCGCGCGCGCCTTTTCGTAGATCGCGGCCGATGCGTCCTGAAGATAGTTCGAGCGGATGATTGTCGTGTTCCGGCCCGTGTTGCCCCCGCCAAGCCAGCCCTTTTCCAGGACGGCGACATTCGTGATGCCGTGGTTCTTGCCAAGATAGTAGGCGGTCGCCAGCCCGTGCCCACCTGCCCCGACAATGATCACGTCATAGCGCCGCCGTGGCTCCGGGCTCCTCCAGACGCGTTTCCAGCCCCGGTGCTCCCGGAACGCTTCCATTGCTACGGCCAAGGCTGAATAGTGCCCCATGTTCTGCAACTCGCATCTCGGCGGCGTCGACTCGCCTTCTCTCACAGGTTTCCAGATGAGACGTCTGACGGCAAGCGGCAGGAGAACGCAAATTCGCGACACGGGAAGCCGCGGCGGGCAGTCCTCCCGGTCAGAACGCGTGCTCGGAAACCGGACCGAAGATGTCCAGGGAACCAGCAATGCTTCGGGCAGGCACTCCCGCCTGGCTCCGCTCCGAAAGTTCGAGCCTGCCGGCGGCACGGACCCGCTGCCCGCCACGAGCGCACGCGCCTGCGAATGCGAGACCGAAAGAACCCCGCGGCAAGCGGTCTTCCAGCGTCCTGGACGCTTCAGGAACGTCGAAATCCAACTCGTCGAGGACAATCCGGAAAGTGCCCCCCGCATCAGGATTGGGGCGACGGGACCCGATCCCGGGCTTCATAGTCCGCGTTGTCGCCCTGATCGCCTGCGGGAAGTCGCTTCACGGCAATCTGCATGCGCCGCTTCCTGTCGATCTTGAATACGCGGAAATTGGCGACTTTCTGCACGTCCGGCATCAAAGCGCCCCACCCTCCCCGCCTACTCCACCGCACGGCAGGGCGGTGAACGGAATCCGCGTGGCGAGAACGAAACCGGCGGCCGATGACCTGGAGCAACATGCCGCTTTTCTTCAACGCCTGAATCTGGCAGCGTCCGCCCAGCTGTGATGGCCGCACGGCTCTGCAAACTCCTCGTTTGCTGCAGGAACTCTCGCTCCGGGCGGCCACGATGCAGCATCTGGCGCATCGAAGGAGAGCTGTCGCCAGGTCAGGTGGTGCCCGGCGGATTGGCACAGGGGAGCCCATGACCTTCTGGTTGCTTGCATTTCTCATCATTGCCGGAGTGGCCGCCGTGTTGGTCCGTGCATTGATGCGCCCGCACCGCGGCGAGATGGACGGTGCCGCCTCGGACGTGCAGGTCTATCGGGACCAGTTGAAGGAGGTGGCGCGAGACCAGGCGCGCGGCGTGCTTGCCGAGGCGGAAGCGGAAGCAGTGCGCCTCGAGGTTTCCCGAAGGCTGCTGGATGCCGACCGGCGCGCACAGGAGCGCGACGAACACGCACCGGGAAACCGGCGGCTCGCGGCAGGGATCATCGTCGCGACGCTGCTGGCAGGCGGAATCGGCATCTATCTGACGCAAGGCGCGCCAGGCACGCCCGACCTTCCAATGAAGGCGCGGCTGGCGGCGCTGGAAATGGCCGCCCGGGATCGTCCGAGCCAGGAGGAGGCCGAGACAGCGGCAGCACCGGGCCTTCCTGCCCCGGAGACCGTGCCCGAGGACTTCCTGGAGTTGATGGAGCGGCTGAGGACGGCCGTCCTGGAGCGTCCGTCCGACATCCAGGGCCTCACGCTCCTTGCCAGAAACGAGGCCCGGCTGGGCAATTTCGCTGCTGCGCGCCGGGTGCAGGAAAGGCTCCTTGCGGCGAAGGGAGTCGGAATCACGGCCGACGATCTCGCCGCGATGATCGAGATGATGGTGTTTTCGGCTGGAGGCTACGTATCTCCGGAAGCCGAGGAACATGTCCGGCGTCTACTGGCCGGCGATCCCGGGAACCGTGCGGGGCGCTACTTTCTCGGACTGCTGCAAGTGCAGGTTGGCCGACCGGATCTCGCCTTTCCGATTTGGCGGGACCTGCTGGAGACCGGCATGGCGGACGAACCCTGGATGCCTGTGCTGCGCGCCGGGATCGCCGGTGTCGCTGCAGGTGCCGGCGTGACATATGAACCACCTGCCGTCCGACGTCCGACGGCTGCCGAGATCGAAGCGGCCGGCGCCATGGACGCTGAAGACCGCGACGCCATGATCCGCGGCATGGTCGAGGGACTTGCGGTGCGTCTTGCGCAGGAAGGCGGCGGGCCGGAAGAGTGGGCACAACTTGTTCACTCGCTCATGGTCCTGGGAGATGAGCAACGCGCGCGGAGGATCTTTGCCGAAGCAAAGGAGGTCTTTGTCGGCGACGAGGCGGCGATGACAATCATCCGCGATGCGGGTGCGAGATCCGGGCTCGCCGAATGATCTTTGACGATGTCGAATCCCTTGCGGCTGAATTGCCCGCCTCCGGCGCCCTGGCCGGAATTGATCTCGGGACCGCGACGATCGGTGTTGCGGTGAGCGACGCGCGGCGGCGCGTGGCGAGTCCGGTCGAGACGATCCGCAGAACGAAGGCTGGAAAGGACATCGCGGCCTTGATGGCGATCTGCGAGCCACGTGAGGTCGTCGGGCTGATACTGGGACTGCCGCTCAACATGGACGGCTCGGAAGGCCCCCGCTGCCAGGCGACGCGTGCATTCGCGAGAAACGTCGCGAGATCCACCGAGCTTCCCATTTCCTTCTGGGACGAACGGCTCTCGACAGTTGCGGCGGAACGTGCACTTCTGGAGGCCGACATGTCGCGCAGGCGTCGCGGCCAGGTCATTGATCACGTTGCCGCCTCCTACATTCTTCAGGGAGCGCTGGACCGGATCTGCCATATGGGGGCAACATGAGCGACGACCTCTGGAAGCGTGATGACATCGAGAGCCCCTGTGTCCAGATCTGCCTCATACATCCTGACGCCGGGATCTGCCTCGGCTGTCACCGCACGGGCGAGGAGATCACGCTTTGGGGCCAGATGACTCCCGCGGAACGCGACAGGATCATGACCGAACTGCCCGATCGAAAGTCTCGATTGCCCGGGCGGCGTGGTGGCCGAAAGGCGCGGATTCGCAGATAGACGCCATGTGCACGGCCTGCCTTGGGCCGCCGAACGCCCTGCCCGGGGCCGGGCTGAAGATCACGACCGAGTTCCTGCCGGAACGGCAGTCAAGGCACTCGGCCCGCAGGTCCAGCTGCCGCGTTCGTGCGCTTCACCGCCGACCGAAGAGCCTTTTCACATCTCGCATCTTCAATTCCACATATGTCGGCCGTCCGTGATTGCATTGACCCGAGTTTGGCGTTGACTCCATCTCGCGCAACAGGGCGTTCATCTCCTCGGCTCGCATCAACCGGCCAGTACGAACCGAGCCGTGACAGGCGATGCGAGAAAGGACTGCATCGATCCGCGTCTTGAGCGTGCCGCTCGATCCTCCTGCCTCAAGTTCGTCGGCAATGTCCTTCAGAAGGCGCGCAGCATCGACCTGACCGAGAATTGCCGGCGTCTCCTGAACGGCAACCGCCCCCTGGCCAAATGGCTCAATCGACAGCCCGAGCGCCAACAGATCCTCCGCGCGTTCCAGGATTTCCGCAGCCTTCTCTCCGAGCTCAACGATTTCCGGGACGAGAAGCGCCTGCCGGGCGACCCCGGCCTCGGCCAACTGCGTCTTCAGCTTCTCGTAGACGATGCGCTCATGGGCCGCATGTGCGTCCACCAGGATGATGCCATCCCGGGTCTGGGCAAGGATGAAGTTCTCGTGGAATTGCGCACGGGCTGCACCGAGCGGAGAGTCCAGTTCCTCGCTTTCGGCATCCACGGAATCGACTCGACCGGCGGCTGCCAAGTCCAGGTCGCGCAGAATGCCGCCATCGCCATGAGGTTCTTGCTCGGCGACTTGCGCATTCCCGCGTCCGGACCTTTGGTCCATCTGGTAGACACGCGCCTCTCCGGGCGTTGCGCGAAACGCGCCAAGGGCATCGGTTGCGATCGTGCTTGACGACCGGTGGCCGGCCTCCGCAAGCGCATGCCGAAGGCCGGAAACGACAAGTCCGCGCGCCTCCCCAGGTTCGCGAAAACGCACCTCGGACTTCGACGGGTGAACGTTCACGTCCACCATGGTGGGCGCGCAGTCGATGAAGATCGCGGCGGCGGGGTGCCGGTCCCGGCTGAGCACGTCCGAATAGGCGGCCCTGAGCGCGCCGATCAGGAGCTTGTCGCGCACAGGGCGGCCGTTGACGAAAAAGTGCTGATGCACGGCTGAACCGCGCGAGTAGGTCGGCAACGCCGCGAATCCGGTCATGTGCAGGCCGCCACGCTCGGCATCGATGGAAATGGCATTCTCGATGAATTCCTTCCCGAGAACGGCCTGGATCCGGCCCGACAGCGCCTGGACAGGATCGCCAGTCTCCGCATGCACGGCAAAGACCTTGTGCGGTGCGTCGGCGTGGTCGACGAGCAGCTCGAAGCCGGTATACGGCTCCGACATTGCCAGCCGCTTCACCGCGTCAGTGACCGCCCGCATCTCGCCGCGTTCGCCGCGAAGGAACTTGAGGCGGGCCGGTGTGGCAAAGAAGAGGTCCTGCAACACCACCGTGGTGCCCAACCCACGCGCGGCAGGACGCACCGGTCCCACGGTGCCGGCGGCCGCCTCAAGGACGGCGGCGTCGCATCCCTCGGATCGCGACGTGACGCTCAGCCGCCCGACCGCGGCAAGCGATGCCAGCGCCTCGCCGCGAAAGCCGAACGTGTGAATGTTCAGCAGGTCCGACCCGTCTATCTTTGACGTCGCATGGCGCGAGAGGGCAAGTTGCAACTGATCCTCGGCGATGCCGCAACCGTCATCTTCCACTCGTATCAGACGCTTGCCACCCTCGGCGACGGCGATCGAAATTTTGCGCGCTCCTGCATCAATCGCGTTTTCGACGAGTTCCTTCACCGCCGAGGCGGGTCGTTCGACCACCTCCCCGGCGGCAATGCGATTGATCGCCGCGTCTTCCAAGCGACGAATTTTCGGCTGCGAGCCACTTATCTTGGGGGCCCTGGCATTCACCATACAATTTGTAGCAGCACTCTGCGTTCGGGTCCATAGGTGACTAGGCCTCGGTCGGAAGCACGCTGCCCGAGGACATCCCGCCCTTGCACGCAAGCCGCTACCTGCCTTATATCCTCGGCCAATCCGCGAGGTGAACGGGACCAAAACGCGATGGCCGGCCACTCCAAATGGGCGAATATCCAACACCGCAAGGGACGCCAGGACGCAGCCCGGTCCAAGCTGTTTTCGAAGCTTTCCAAGGAGATCACCGTTGCGGCAAAGCTTGGTGATCCCGACCCGGAAAAGAATCCGCGACTGCGGCTGGCCGTGAAGGAAGCGAAGGCGAACTCGGTCCCCAAGGATGTCATCGCTCGCGCGATTTCCAGGTCCCAGGCCGGGGACGGCGATGAATTCGAGGAAATCCGCTACGAGGGATACGGGCCGGGCGGCGTTGCGGTCATCGTCGAGGCGCTGACTGACAACCGGAACCGGACCGCGTCCACCGTGCGTGCCTGCTTCGACAAGCACGGCGGCAACCTCGGCGAGACCGGCTCGGTGAGCTTCATGTTCGAACGAAAGGGCGAAATCGTCTACCCGGCATCCGCCGGCGAAGAGGACACGGTCATGATGGCGGCCATTGAGGCCGGCGCGGAGGACATTGAATCCGACGAGGACGGTCATGTCATCCTGACTGCCGATGCAGAACTCAACGATGTCTCCAGGGCGCTCGATGCGGACCTGGGCGAAGCGGAATCAACCAAGCTGATCTGGAAACCCACGACCGTTGCCGAACTGGACCTTGAGGGATTCCAGAAACTCCTGCGCATGATCGACGCGTTGGAAAACGACGACGACATCCAGCGGGTGACGGCGAATCTTGACGTTCCCGAGGAGTTCATGGCGCAGCTTTCGGCCTGAACCGGGCCCACCACATGACAGGACACCCCTCCTTCGAGCTGAGCGCCACGGACGGCGCGGCGCGTTCAGGCGTGATCAAGACAGGGCGCGGCGACGTGCGGACTCCCGCCTTCATGCCTGTTGGCACGGCGGGCACCGTGAAGGCCATGCTGCCTGAAAGCGTTGCCGCGACAGGCGCGGACATCCTCCTCGGCAACACGTATCACTTGATGCTGCGGCCCGGCGCCGAGCGAGTCGCGGACCTCGGAGGACTTCACGGGTTCATGAACTGGGAAAGGCCGATCCTTACGGATTCCGGCGGGTTCCAGGTCATGAGCCTTGCCGGAATGAGAAAGGTGACCGAAGAAGGCGTCCGCTTCACTTCTCATATCGACGGCTCCCGGCACATGCTTTCGCCGGAACGGTCCGTGGAGGTCCAGCGCCTGCTGGAAAGCGACATCGTCATGTGCTTCGACGAGTGCCCCGCCCTGCCCGCACCCGACGAGGCGATCGCGAAGAGCATGCGCCTTTCGATGCGATGGGCAGAGCGGTCGAAGGCTGCGTTCGGAGAGCAGCCGGGACGCGCGCTGTTCGGAATCCAGCAAGGTGGACTCAATCGCGAGTTGCGGGAAGAAAGTGCCGAGGCGCTCGTTGCCATGGGATTCGATGGGTATGCAATCGGCGGGCTGGCCGTCGGCGAAGGCCAGGAAGCGACGTTCGCCGTGCTCGACCATGCACCTGCAATGCTCCCCTTCGACAAGCCGCGCTATCTCATGGGCGTCGGAAAGCCCGATGACATCGTCGGTGCGGCAAAGCGCGGGATCGACATGATGGACTGCGTGCTGCCGTCGCGTTCTGGCCGCACCGGCCAGGCATTCACGCGCCGGGGGACCGTCAACGTGAAGAACGCAAGGCATGCGAACGACCCGCGACCGCTGGACGAATCGTGCACCTGTCCCGCCTGCCGAAATTACAGCCGGGCCTACCTTCACCACGTCTTCCGCGCCGGAGAGATGATTTCGGGGATGCTGCTGACTTGGCACAATCTGCAATACTACCAGGACCTTATGTCCGGAATCCGCGATGCCATCAGGACGCGGCGGTTTCTCGCATTCGAGGACGAATTCCATGCGCTCCGAGCCCAGGGCGATATCGCACCGCTGTGACGGGGTGCACTTGCCCTGAACCCCTGCCTCGGCTAGGACACCGCGACCCGAAACCAGAGGCAAGATCACATGGCAAAGCACAAGGCAAAGAGCACCGGCACCTTCGTGATCATGGCCCTGCTCATTCTCGGGCTGGCCGGCTTTGGTGTGACGAATTTCGGCGGCGCGGCAGGATCCGTGGCGACGGTCGGACAGGCCGAGGTTGGCATCAACGACTACGCGCGCGCCATTTTCTCCAGAATGCAAGGACTGGAGCGGCAGACCGGGCAGTCGGTGACGTTTCAGGATGTTCGCAATTTCGGCCTGGACAGCGCCGTGCTCGCACAGCTCATAAATTCGGCCGCTGTCGAGAACGAGGCAGCGACGCTCGGAATCTCGGCCGGCGACGAAACCGTGGGTGACCGCATCCGGTCGCAGTCAGAGTTCCACGATGCCTCCGGTGAATTCGATCGGCAGGTCTACGAGTTCACGCTTGAACGGGCCGGGCTGAACGCCAGCGATTTCGAGGCCGACGTCAGAAAGGATGTCGCCGAGGAACTGTTGCGAAACGCAGTTCTCGCCGGCACCCAAGCACCCGACATCCTTGTCGACACGCTGTTCAACCACGAACGCGAGACTCGCGACGTGACCTGGGCCCGGCTGACTGCCGAGAACCTGGATGCACCAATCCCAAATCCTGCGGAAGACGAACTTGCAAGCTATCATCGGGAGAATCCCGATCCCTTTACGCGGCCCGAGACGAAGACGATCCGCTACGCCTTGCTGACGCCCGATGATCTGGCCCAGCAGATCGATGTGGACGACGAGCAGCTTCGCGCACTGTACGATTCTCGCATCGGCGAGTTCGTGCAGCCTGAGAGGCGTCTTGTTGAACGGCTTGTATTCACGACCGATACGCAGGCAGCAGCGGCCAGGACCCGAATCGACAGCAATGAAATCAGCTTTGATGCCCTGGTGGCGGAGCGTGGCCTCGATCTCTCGGATGTCGATCTCGGCGATGTCGCAGAGGAGAGCCTTGGCGAGGCCGCGGCCGAGATATTCGCATTGGAAGCGCCCGGCGTCGTGGGCCCGCTTCCGTCGGAACTGGGACCGGCGCTCTATCGCATGAACGGCATCCTGGCCAGCCAGGAAACCACCTTTGAAGACGCCAGGGAAGCGCTTCGGCAAGAGGCCGCCCTGGATCGGGCGAGGCGACAGATCCTGGAGTTGGTGCCGGACGTCGAAGACCTCCTCGCAGGTGGGGCGGACATGGCCATGCTCGCAGAGCGAACCGACATGAAGGAAGGGCGGATAGAATGGAACGAGGACGTCTTTGACGGAATTGCGGCCTACGCGGCATTTCGCGCAGCCGGCGCCCAGGCCAGGACGGACACGTTTCCCGAAGTTGTCGAACTGGAAGACGGCGGCATTTTCGCCATGACCGTGGACGAGATCCATGAACCTGAACTTCGTCCGCTGAGTGACGTCCGCGAAGAGGTCACTGCGGCATTGATCCGCACGCGCACGGAAGAGGCGCTGATGGTCCAGGCGGAAGAACTTGCCGATCAACTGCGCGCAGGTCGGGAAATGGCTGCTCTCGACCTGGAACTGGTGTCGGATCGAGACCTTCCGCGCAACGGGTTTGTCGACGGCACGGCACCGGGTTTCATCGAGGCCCTCTTCGACATGAGGCGCGACGAGATTCGGGTTCTGCCCTTTGACGGCGAGGCGTTGCTGATGCGGCTGGACACGATCACGAAACCTGATCTGGGTTCGCCGGACACTGTGGCGGAACGGGATGCGTTTGCCACATGGATCGGGACGGGACTGTCCGGCGGCATTCTGAATGCCTACACCCAAGCCTTGGTCGAGCAGGCCGAAGTCGAAGTGGACCAGGCTGCACTCAATGCCGTCCACGCGCAATTGCGCTGACATGGCCTTGGAACCGTCTTTCGGTGCGTTCGAGGCGACCTACGAGCGCAATGAAAACCAGTTGGTCTACACGCGCCTCGCCGCCGACCTGGATACGCCGGTCTCTCTGATGATGCGACTTACGGGCGCGCAGGCCCATGCGTTTCTCCTCGAGAGCGTGACCGGTGGCGAAGTGCGCGGCCGCCACTCGATCATTGGCATGAAGCCGGATCTCGTTTGGCAGTGCCATGGGCAAAAGGCCCGGGTCAACCGGCAATTCCGCCACAACCCGGATGCCTTCGAAGACGATCATGAGGATCCGCTGGCCTCGCTCAGGATGATCATCGGCGAAAGCCGCATCAATCTGCCAGCCGACCTGCCCGCCGCTTCAGCCGGACTGTTTGGCTATCTCGGCTATGACATGATTCGGCTTGTCGAGAATTTGCCCGACATGAACCCTGACCCTGTGGGTCTTCCCGACGCTGTGCTGCTGCGGCCCTCGGTGGTCGTCGTTCTTGACGGCGTGAAGGGCGACGTGATCGTGGTCTCTCCGGCTTGGGCCAATTCCGGCCTTTCAGCGCGCGCCGCGTACAACCAGGCCGCTGAGCGCGTGATGGATGCCGTCCGCGACCTTGACCGACCCCTGCCGCCTGCAGGTCGCGACTTCGGAGATGAGGTGCACGCGCCGGAACCGCATTCGAACGTATCCAAGGAAGACTACATGGCCGCCGTCCAAAAAGTCCGCGAATACATTGCGGCGGGTGACGTCTTCCAGGTTGTCGCTTCCCAGAGATGGACATTGCCGTTTGCGTTGCCGCCCTTCTCGCTCTATCGTGCGCTGCGCCGGATCAACCCGTCGCCGTTCATGTTCCATTTCGACTTCGGCGGCTTTCAGGTCATTGGCGCATCGCCTGAGATCCTGGTCCGCGTCTTTGACGGCAAGGTCACCATTCGTCCCATTGCGGGCACCAGGGCACGAGGCAAGACGCCGGACGAGGATCGCGCCCTGGAAGCCGAGTTGCTTGCGGACGAAAAGGAACTGGCAGAGCACTTGATGCTCCTCGACTTAGGGCGGAACGATGTCGGTCGCGTCGCCAAAATCGGCACCGTGCGCCCCACCGAGGAATTCACGATCGAACGTTACAGTCACGTGATGCACATCGTATCCAACGTCGTTGGCGAACTTTCTGAAGAGCACGACGCTCTGTCAGCCCTGCTTGCAGGGCTCCCTGCCGGCACGCTGTCGGGCGCGCCAAAGGTCCGGGCGATGGAGATCATCGACGAGCTCGAACCGGAAAAGCGCGGAGTCTATGGCGGTGGCGTCGGCTACTTCAGTGCTGGCGGCGACATGGACATGTGCATCGCGCTCCGCACCTCGGTCTTGAAGGACCGGAAGCTCTACATCCAGGCGGGGGGGGGCATCGTCTGGGACAGCAATCCAGAGGCCGAATGGATCGAGACAGTCAACAAGTCGCATGCCCTGAGAAAGGCGGCCGAGGACGCGGGCCGCTTCGTGCATAGCGGAAACTGAGCGTGCATTTCCGTGCCACCACGGGAGGCTGGACGGTATCATTGTAGGGGAATTCTTTAAGGAACACGTAACGCATTCTATGGTCGGGCCGCATGATTCGGAGCTTCAGGGATCGGAACTCGCGCCGCCTTTTCGAGGGGAAGCGCGTGGCGGCGTATCAGGGCTTCGCCAGATGGGCCACGCGCCGACTGGTTCTGCCGGACTGCGCGGAGACGCTTCTGGACCTTGCCGTGTTGTCGAGCAACCGGCTCGAAGCGTTGCGCGGCGACCGTGCCGGTCAGCTCAGCATCCGGCTTCGCCGTGGCGCAAACGGGCTTCAATTGCATGCCATCCAGAGATTTCCCCGGAAGCCGCAAATCTGCGGGCGCGACCCGGAACGCACTCTCGTTGCTAATGCCTGGTGCGTCTCTTCATCGCTTTCTGCTGTTCATCTGATCACTGATGCCACTCCTGCGTTCAAGGTTGCAGGTTCGGAAAACGATCTGGACATCGGTCGACGGGTTCTCGGAGTGGACGTTGCGAAAGGAATGATATGCGCCTCCGCCTTCAATCCCTCCATGAGGTCCGATGACGAACGACTGTCCAGTGTTCCCGCGCCGGGTGGACCATTGCCGGGTCAGTCCGTGGACGCTGAAACTCGTTTCCATCCGAGGAAGGTTTTACAAGTCCATGGTGCCAATGCCTCGGTGAAATTCGTCTTCAGAATCGTAGACTGCCATGAGTGTTGCAGCAGGCGAGCCGACCGCGGACCGTTCCCAGCAGTGCCACACTTCTGATACGGGAGTAGCGTTCGTGCCCGTTGCAAACGCGATCGTCAGTGCAAGGCAAACCGTTGTTCTCCGTGCGTCAATCAAGCGTTGCTTACCGATTTTTCTCATTGGAGATCGCGCTTCCGCCGCTTGAGCCAGTCCCGTGCCTGTTCCGGATTGACAGCCCACTTGCCGGATCCCTTGCCGCCAGGCGAATGGAACGGAGCAACCAGGTCAGGATGCCGGCGCAGGCGACGCTGAAACACTGCGGAGTCAATGCAATTCTGGTTGTACGCGCTTTGCACTGTCTGCTCGAACTTTTCTGGAATGGGCAGACCAAGCTCTTGCCTCTGCTTCTCCAGGTCGTCGATGACATGGAGCCGCCGCATGCCGTTTCTGCGCGGCAACAACAGCTTGATCATGTCTTCGACATAGGTGTGTTCCTTCCTCAACTTTGCCAATGCTGCAATTTCGTCAAGCTCTCGGAAGAGTTCGTCAAGCTGGGCTTCCAGATCCTCGCACTGTTCAGTCATCCATTCATTTCCTCTCTCGTCATCCAACGCCAACGGGCACTGCTCATGACCCTTGGGACATGCTCGCGCAAAGCCGCCCTCGAATCCAACCCGATATCGCGCGGCCTGCACGACTGCCGTTGCTTCGATCACGATTTCTCAATTGTACGAGCGACCAAGCTCTGGCACGAACCGTTTGCGGTGACGGTGACTGGAATCCTTGCATCGCCGGCTGGCGGAAGATAGTTCTTCGAGCGACTTTTGCACCGGAAAGTGTCATCTCCTTCATGCCTTCCAAAGCCGACGAGATTCGGGCCTACGCCCTGGAGCGGTACGTGCGACCGTGGCGCGACGGCGGCGGAACGCGCCTCGCCATCCGGGCGGGCGACGTGGTTCGAGGGATGGGGCTGCACAATGCCACGCCAAACGTGTGCAGCTCCCTCGAAGGCCGCAAGTTCCAGCAAGACGCCGGAATCGTTCTCGTAAGTCGCGAAGGCCCCCTACGGAGCACGACCACGACGTTTCACTATGAGACCGCCTCAGCGAGCCCTTATGTTCCGGCTTATCCGCCAAAGAGCCCGAAGCCCGGGCCGGACCGTCGCTTCCCGCGCAACCGTTTTCCGCATTCTGCGTCGGACGAACGGTGGCGGAGCGCCGATCTGTGCCTGGTTTCCTGCGTCAGCGCCAAGCAGTCCGCGCCGGCGAAGGCCAAGGACCTTTACGTTTCCGCATGGTTCCGGAAGGCTCGCACCTGCATCGAGCCGCTCGGCTGCCCGTGGTACATCCTTTCCGCGAAGCATGGGCTCCTCGATCCGGATGCCGTGATCGACCCGTATGAAGAGACGCTGAACGCCATGCCGGCGGATCGTCGGCGCACCTGGGCGCACGGCGTGATCGAGGATCTAGCTCCTCGCCTGTCCGGCGTCGGCGCTGTGACCGTTTTCGCGGGCATGGCATACCGCGAATTTCTTGAAGCGGAGTTGCGGGGGCGAGGGCTCGAGCTGTATGTGCCGATGCAGGGCTTGCGCATCGGCCAGCAGCTCTCGTGGCTGTCCGCCCAGGCCGGTTCGTGAACGCCCCGAACCCGGCGCCGGACCGCGCCGCCGATACCCGGCGTTTCTACGAGATTCTCTCGCGCGTCTCGGAGCGTGTCGGCGGTTGCAGGCATCTCGCGAACTGCAACGGGCGAATGCACTGGCCTCGCCGTGGCGTGTACTTCTTTTTCGAGCCGGGCGAATGCAGAAGCGATCCCGGCTGCGGCCTGCGCGTGGTGCGGGTCGGCACCCATGCGCTGAAGCCAGGTTCACGAACGTCGCTGTGGCAACGGCTCTCGCAGCACCGGGGCAGTGCCCGATCCGGCGCCGGCAATCACCGCGGATCGATATTTCGGCTGATCGTCGGCGCGGCGCTCGCCCGCCGCGCCGATGCAGTGCCGCCTCAAAGCTGGGGAGTCGGCTCGGACGCGGGCGCAGCCGCGCGCAGGCTCGGTCTTGACCGCGCGACGGTCAGGCGCGACGAGGCCGAACTCGAGCGGCGGGTCAGCGAGTGCATAGGCCGAATGCCGTTCCTGTGGCTACGCGTCGACGACCTGCCGGGGTCGACCAGCATGCGCGGCGTGATCGAGCGAAACGCCATTGCCTTGCTCAGCCATGCCAGGACTCCGGCCGTCGACACTCCGTCGGACTCTTGGCTTGGCGCGTACAGCGATCGGGAGATGGTGCGTGCTTCGGGACTTTGGAACAACCGACACGTCGCGGATACCCACGATCCCTCGTTCCTTGACGAGATGGAAACGCTCGTGACCCGATCGCGCGAGTGAATCCCTGGCAGCGGAACCCGCAAGATGCGCGCTGTTCCTGCGACCGATCCGGCCTGAGGCGAAACCCGTCCTTTATCCTGTAGTCATACTTCCTGCAGCCCTGACGCGGGACGGCGCGGACGAGGGTTTCGACATCCTGCCGCGCGGCACGCTGGAGCAGGTCGCGCTGCCCGTCCGGCTCGCCTTCGCGCGCATGCTGGTCAGGGCGAGCACGCCTGCGCCCGTCATCCTCGACAACACCATCGTCTGCACGGACGACGACCGCATCGAGCCGATGTTCGATGCGCTGACTCCGTCCGCGCGCGATCTGTAGATCGTCGTCCTCTCGTGCCGCCAGAAGGCGTTTCGCGATCTGGGCGGCCACGGCCTGGTTGTCCAGCACGCGACGCGGGTGCCGGACGGTCGATGAAACAACCACGCGTCCGGAAGCGGAGAGGCCTCTCTGGACATCCGTTGCGTCGTGCCAGTACGATCTAACGACGATGAGGACAGGACATGGCGACTAGCGCTCGAACGGTCCGGGTAGGCGCGCTCGGCAAACGGAAACTGCGTCTGGTCGAGAAGGACGGCCGGTTCAACGGACTCGTCGACGGCAAGAAGTGTGTCGACGGGCCGGACGCCGACGATGTCTGGCGGCAGCTTCACGACGACGCGGGGAAAGCCGATCCGAAGTATTTTGGTCATTCCGGGGCTCGGTCGCGATTCCTCAAGTTCTTCCCGAACGGCTTTCACTCCGACGGATTCCTGTCTCAGGAGCGGGAGTACAAGCTGGCAGCGAAGAAAAGGCTCGACGCCAACGCGCCGCTGACCGCTGCCCTGAGCGGAAGCGGCTTCGGAGAAGCGGTCCTCTCGGCGTTCCACGCAACGAACATGCTGTCCCCGTTCGAGAAGACCCGGGTCGCGGGAATGGTTCGCGGGCCGGACGCCGATGCCTTTGTTCAGGCCGCGGCCGGATTCGCTCTTGACGGGACCAAGGCCGCATTGCTCGAGCTGGAAAGAGTCCTCAAGGCCCAGGACTGCGCCAAATGGACCGTTGCGACCTATCTGCCGTTCCTGTGGCGGCCGGAAACGCACATGTACCTGAAGCCGGAGGCGACGAAGGAGTTCGCTGTGCGGGTGGGTCATCCACTCGCTTCGCTTTATCAGGCACAACTCGATGTCGACGTCTATGCGTCCCTGCTTGACCTCGTTGATCGAACCGCGAACGAACTGTCGGACCTCGCCCCGCGTGATCGCATCGACATCCAGAGCTTCATCTGGGTTGTCGGCGACTACCGGGAAGATCGAGAGGGCGTATACCCGTGAGGCATGACCGGGGGCTGCTGACATGGTCCGCATTGTCTCGTGGCAATTTCACGGTGCTTCCGCAAGCTCGATCACGATCCTGCAACGGTCGCTCGGCCCCCATTCCTCGGGCGCGTTGAGAGCGTGCACCGGAAGCCGTTCGGCGAGTTCCGTCGAAGCGAATACGTAGCCCAGCTGGCGCGTTGCCGTTTCCGGCGACTGCCGACTGTGGAAAAAGGTGGGGACACTCCTGCCGTCTCTTGGCAGTTCCTTCGGCCAGGGATCGGCTTGCCTGCCGTTCGGATGTTCCGGCCCGACGCAGGGCTTCGGCCTTGTTCAACCGGCCAGTCATTTGATTTAATGCGGTGTGCATTCAAGAAGGCTGCGTCATCAGTCAGATCACTCTAGAGAGGCCTGGCATGGCCAGATCCAAATTTCTCGAGCCCCAGGATTGGACGATTCCAGTGCCCATCGCCTTTGGTCCCGGTCGCCTGGCGGAAATCGGGGACAGATGCCGCTGTTTAGGCATCAAAAGGCCCATGGTCGTTACCGACAGGGGTAGCCATGACCTGCCGTTCATTGGGCAGTTGCAAGGGTACCTGGCGCAATCAGGCCTGCGTTCGGGTCTGTTCTGGGACATTTCGCCAAATCCGCGTGATGATGAGATCGGAGCCGGTTGCGCAGCATTTGTTGCTGGCGACCACGATGGCATTATCGCCATCGGGGGCGGAAGCGCGATGGATGGCGGGAAAGCCATCTGTCTTACGGTGAAGAGTGGCGTGGACCTTTGGGCGTTCGAATATGAAGAGCCCGTACCGGATGTGGCGCCAGAATTTCCGGCCTTGATCACCATCCCCACCACCGCCGGCACCGGCGCAGAAACCGCAAGCACGGCCATGGTAACCCACGTCGGGAAAGGAATGAAATTCTGCATATGGCACCCGAAATGCAATCCGGCATTGGCTTTGCTCGATCCGGAATTGACGCTTGGCTTGCCGCCGAACCTGACAGCCTGGACCGGGGCAGACGCCATGACCCACGCGATCGAGGCCTTTCTCGTGCCTGGATTCCATCCGCTGTGCGACGGCGCGGCGCTCGAAGGGCTGTCGCTGGTGGCGAAATTGCTTCCCGTCGCTGTACGTGAACCAAACAATCTTGAAGCACGGAGCGGAATGCTTGTCGGGTCTTGCCTTGCCGGAATCTCCTTTCTCAAGGGGCTGGGTCTCGTGCATGCAATCTCGCACATGGTCGGCGCTGAATACGACACCCAGCACGGCCTGACCAATGCGATCATCTTGCCGGTAGTGTTGCGGTTCAACTTGCCTGGCCTGGACGACAAGGCAATCCGGATGGCCGACGCGATGGGCATTGAGGACCGAAGCGTCGAAGGACTTGTCCGCGCTGTCGATTCAATGCTCGACGAGATCGAGATACCCAGTTCACTGGGCGAAATCGGAGTTCCGGGGGACTGTGCAGGCAGGATCGCCCGGAAAGCCATTCAAGACAGCGCCGCAGCCACCAATCCAAGGCGAGCCACTGTCGCCGAGATCAGCGGCCTCGTGGCGACGGCAATCTCGCGGGCCCGCTAAGCCATGCGTATCCGCCGACCCGGTCTGCCAGGCAGTGCGTGGCGATCAAGTGCACCGATGCGGAGATTGCATGCCACCGATCCTTGATTCACCAAGACTTGATCCTGCGACTTGATTCAAGAATGCTCGCCGAGCCGCGCAACTCTTCAGATTTCACACGGGGCCATCGCGATGTACAAACTCTACTACGCGCCCAAAAGCGCCTCCATGGGCGTCCGCGTCATCCTTGACGAAATCGGCGTTCCGTACGAGCTCCTGGAAACGTCGATCGTGCAGGGTGAACAACGGCCACACGAGCAATTGAAGATCAACCCGAATGGCTGGGTTCCAGTGCTATTGTGGGAGTCAGGCGCCATGTACGAATGCGCCGCGATAACGATCTTCTTGTGTGACCGCCACCCGGAAACCGGTCTCGCACCCGCGACAAACGCACCGACACGGGCGCTCTATCTCCAAACGCTTGTCTATTTCTCCAACTCGGTACAGAACGCGTTTCAGCTGACCTACTATCCCGACCGATTTTCCAATTCTCCCGAAGGAGAACCAGGAGCGCAAGAGCGAGGCAACCGTCGACTGCGGGAGACCTGGTCGGTTGTCGACAGGCAGATCGGTCGCAAGGAATGGGTGTTGGGCGACCACTTCAGCGCCGCCGACATCTACCTGTTCATGCTGACTACTTGGCTGCGCCCGACCAAAGGGCATCCATCAGTCGAGGAATTTCCGAACGTAGGTCGTGTCGCGGGTGCTGTTGCCCAAAGACCAACCGTGCAGCGAGTCTATGGACCCTGGTTCGCCAATCCAAACTCCTGATCTTCGGCCAAGCCGGATCGGGAAGGGGTTCAAGCCTCAAATGCCAGACCTGCCGGACCGTCAAACCCGGCCATCGGGACACCTGCCCGGCCCTGTGTTGTCGGCGTTCGTTTCCAGTCCCGACACTGGGTCTTGGGGAGAAGCACGCCGGCCGCCTCCCGCCTCGACGCGGGCATTGAAGCCATCGGTCTGCAAGAACTTGATGTCCTCAAGGATATGTTCAATGCACGCCGCTTGCACCCGAGCCGGTCCCGGATTGCAAATTGCCGGATCATTTCGCAAAGGCCCATAGTGCCTCTGCCGCGACAATGCGGGAAAATTCGAATTCCAAAATGCGCGGCCATCAGAGCGACAGGTTTCACATCCTTGGCGCCCGACCTGGAGGGCGTTATCCAAGGCATGATGCGTCCGCCACCTGTTGAGACCAGTCTGCACTCGACGCTGCACGGTCGTCTCCGGAATCATTCAATCGTGAACAATGCGTGTAACAAGCCGCCCGAATTCATGCCGAGCGAGAGCGAGGCCTGTCTGACGTGGACAGGAGACCGGTTCGTGTGAGATCATGCCGACCTGCGCTGAGGCTTCAGCGGTTCCGTGCGTGCCAGTCGCAGCAGGTACGCCATGAACGGCTGGCTGGTGTCCTTGTCCCGCGTCGCCGCGTAAAGCCGCCTTGTGATGCCCTTCTCGGTCAACGGCCGGGTCACGTAGTCGGAATCAAGCTTCACGTCCCGCAACACCCAATCGGGAAGGACGGCCACACCTCGATTTGACGCCACGAGCAGCAGGATCACGGCCGTCAGTTCCACCTGCCGGACCGCACGAGGCTCGACCTTTGCGGGCAGGAGCAATTCCGTGAATACGTCAAGCCTGGATCGATCCACCGGATAGGTGATCAGGGTCTCGTCGCGAAAGTCGTCAGCGACGACAAACTCCTTGGCGGCAAGCGGATGGTGCGATGACGCAACAAAGACCGGCTCATAGTCAAAGAGCGCCGAAAAATCGATGCCGTCCAGGCATTCCGGATCCGATGAAACGACAACGTCGACGTCCTCACGCTGAAGCGCTGGCAATGCCTCGAAGGCAAGGCCGGGGCGAATGTCCACGTCCACATCCGGCCACGCTCGACGAAACTGCTCCAAAACTGGAAAGAGCCATTCGAAGCACGCGTGGCACTCGATCGCGATATGCAGCCTTCCGGACCGTCCCTGCCGGAGATTGCGAAAGTCCTCCTCCAGCGCCTCCACTTCGGGAAGGACCCTTTCCGCGAGCTTCAGGAACCGCATGCCCGCAGCCGAGAGTCGCAGCGGCTTGGTGCGACGCACGAAGAGTTCCACGCCAGCCTGGTCCTCGAGCCCCTTCACCTGATGGCTGAGGGCGGACTGGGTAATGTTCATCCGGTCCGCAGCCCGCGACAGACCCCCTGCGTCGTTGATCGCCTTGATCGCGCGCAGATGGCGCAGCTCGAAGTACATGCGAAGGCCTCATAATCTTAGTGAATATTATGCAATTGTTTCACAATTTGGCTCGTGGCACAAGAGGCCCGACCCGAGGGAGTTCCAGGCCAATGCCCCTGTCCAGCCTTTCATTCGAGTTCTTCCCGCCCAAAGGAATCCGGGCGTCATTGCGGCTTTGGGAAGCCGTGAGCGAACTCGCTCCCCTTGGCCCTGACTTTGTCTCCGTGACTTTCGGCGCTGGCGGCGTCCAACATGGTCTGACGCTAGACACGGTCAAGGCGATCAAGAAGCACTTCAATCTCGTTGTTGCGGCACACCTGACCTGCTGCAACGCAACCCGCGAGGAAACGCTGGAAGTCGCTGAATCCTATTCTGCCGCCGGTGTCAGGGAGATCGTCGCATTGAGAGGCGACCCGCCGACCGGCACCGGCACGTTCCGCCCCCATCCTGGCGGTTTCGAGGACAGTTGCGCGCTGATCTCGGCGCTTGCCGAACTGAAAAAGTTCAGCATACGCGCCAGCGCCTATCCCGACCCGCATCCTGACGCGACCGGGCCGGGTGCAGATGTGGAGTGGCTGAAGCGCAAGGTTGACGCTGGTGCGACGTCAGCAATCACCCAGTTCTTTTTCGAGGCGGAAAGCTACTTTCGATTTCGTGACGCCTGCGACGCCGCCCGCATCAACGTGCCGATCATTCCTGGCATTCTGCCCATCGAGGACTGGACGCGAATGAAGCGCTTCGCGAGACGCTGCGACGCACATGTTCCCGCTTGGCTGGCAGACGCCTTCGAGACCGCGGTTCGCGACGACCGCCATGATCTCCTGGCGATTTCCGTCTGCACGGAACTCTGCAGCGACCTGCTGGATGGCGGTGTCGAGAACCTGCACTTCTATACGCTCAACAAGCCGAATCTGACCCGTGAAGTGATCCGCGCACTCAGGACCGCTCCGACAGCCAGCCTGCGCTACGTCGCCTGAAGACAAGGCAAGTCCCAGGGATTGCCGTGCGACGACGTCTGGCTGCCTCGGGTGGACCCTTGCCAATCAAACGAAGAATCGTCATGCGCCTTGAAGGACATCCGAAAGAATCCCGGAACGTCATCCTGGCAGGCCTCACGAGATTGCGCATTGTTGCAAATTTGAAGTGACTTTCGGGCCATCAACTCCTATGGTGCCCAAAAGAGTGGCCGCGAAGGCCATCGACCAGGCAACAGCCAAGAGAGGGCAGATCTGATGATGTCCATCCCCCGTCGCACCCTGCTATCGGGTGCCGCAGCAACCCTTGCATTGTCCGCATGCAGCAGCGGAGGCCGAAGCGGTGCCGCCAAGGTCGACGCGCGGGCAGATGCTGCGCTGGCGTTCATTGACTCGAACCATCCGGACACCAAGGAACTCCGCGAAAAGGCCGCCGGAATGCTGGTCATGCCCCTCGTGACGGAAGCAAGCTTCTTTTATGGCGGTGCCTACGGGCGTGGCGCACTCAGGATCAATGACGCAACCGTGGACTATTATTCGGCGACACAGGCAAGCTTCGGAATCCAGGCAGGCGCGCAACAATACGCGCATATCCTGTACTTCATGACGGAAGAGGCGCTCTCGAGTTTCCGCGCATCAAAGGGATGGGCTGCAGGCGCGGACATCGAATACGTCTCCAAGGACGTCGGCGGCAACATTGGTGCCGAAACCACGACCGCTCTCGCCCCGATCATCGGCATTGTGTTCGGTCAGGCCGGGCTTCTCGCAGGAGCTTCCGTGACAGGCACGAAGTACACGCGGATCATTCCCTGACCTGCACCATGCGCCGCCCAATGCGGCGAACGCAGAAACTAGACCTTCAATCAAGCTCGCGAAGGCGCTTGAAGAGGCTTGAGGTGTCCCAACGCCCTCCTCCCATTTTCTGCACATCCTTGTAGAACTGGTCGACCAATGCCGTCACCGGAAGGCTGGCACCGAACTGATTCGCCGCGGCCAGGCAAATGCCCAGATCCTTTCGCATCCAGTCCACGGCAAAACCGTGCTCGAAGTGATCGTCGAGCATGGTTTCGTGGCGATTTGACATCTGCCAAGAGCCGGCGGCGCCCTGGCTGATCACCTCGACCACCGCACGCCCGTCCAGACCCGCCTTCTCAGCAAAGTGAAGCGCCTCTGACAATGCCTGGACAAGTCCCGCAATCGCGATCTGATTCGCCATCTTCGTCAGCTGCCCGGATCCGCTCTCACCGATTCTGCGACAGATCCGTGCATATGCCTGCATTATCGGCTCCGCGCGACGGAACGCGTCCTCTTCCCCGCCGCACATGATCGAGAGCTGGCCGCTTTCGGCTCCTGCCTGCCCGCCGCTTATCGGAGCGTCAACGAAGGACAGGCCGAGTTCGCCGGCCACCGTGCAAAGCTCGCGCGTGACATCGGACGAAACCGTTGTGTGGTCCACGAAGATCGCCCCCGCCGACATTCCCGCAAAGGCCCCGTCCGCCCCTAGGCAGACCGCGCGCAGATCGTCATCATTTCCCACGCAGGTCATGACAAAGTCCGCACCCTCAGCCGCTTCACGGGGCCTTGCGCAAAATCCGCCGCCGTGCTCCTTGGCCCAAGCCTCAGCCTTGGCTCCGGTGCGGTTGTAAACGGTGACGTCATGCCCTGCGGCCACCAGGTGACCCGCCATCGGATACCCCATGACGCCGAGCCCCAAGAACGCACAAATTGCCATGGAATCCCCCCTCGCTGCGGCATAATCTTTGCGTGCCGATCTTCCTACCGCACAAGCGGACGCAGTCAACAAGGCACACATGGTCGCTCTGTTTCGCTGGCTTACTCGAATCGTTGCCGGGCTACTGGCCCTGGGACTGGTCCTTGCCGCGAGTCTGTACTGGCTTCTGTCACGCTCGATTCCGGACTATTCGGAGACCCTGTCGGTCGCGGGCATCACCGCTCCGGTCGAGATCGTGCGCGACAACGCGGGCGTTCCGCATGTCCTTGGCGAAACCGACGAGGACGTTTTCTTCGGACTTGGCCTGGCACATGCTCAGGACAGGCTCTGGCAAATGACCATGCTTCGGCGCACGGCGCAGGGACAGCTTTCGGAGCTGTTCGGAGCCCGCGCGCTGCCAATCGACGAGCTGATGCGAAGGCTGGACATCTATTCGCAGGCAGTTGCCTCGGTTGAGGCACAGGATACCTACACACGCCGTGCGCTCGAGGCATACGCTGCAGGAGTCAATGCCTGGCTGGCCGAAGTCAATGCGGGCAACCGCGGTCGCGGGGCGCCCGAATTCTGGTTGTTCGAACCCGTGATCGCGCTTTGGCAACCCGCGGATTCGATCGTCATCGGAAAGCTCATGGCCCTGCGGCTCTCCGGACATCTTCGTGACGAGGTGCTGCGTGCGCAGCTATCCGGCATGCTGCCGGCGGCACGCCTGCTTGACATTCTTCCGGACACGTCGGACGACAGCGCAGCTGCCACGTCCGATTTCGCGACGATTTTTGGCACTCCCATGCCCCGGCACGCGTCGGCCTCCGCGCCCCACCTGCAGCTTTCGCCCGTCCCGTCACCCGGAGCCGAAGGCGCATCGAACGCGTGGGCGGCCGCGCCCGGGAGGTCGGCGGCGGGCGGCACCCTTCTCGCAAACGACCCGCATCTCGAGTTTACGGCTCCGTCGATCTGGTACCTGGCGCGGCTGGAACTGGCCACGGGCGGCGTGATCGGCGGGACAATCCCAGGAATCCCGGTCGTGCTGACAGGCCGGTCCGAGCGCCTTGGCTGGGGCCTCACCTATACCTATGCCGACGACCAGGACCTCTTTCTGGAGAAGCTGAACCCGGATGACCCGGAAGAGGTTCTCGCACCTGACGGATGGAAACGGCTCGAATCGCGCCCCTCGATAATAAACGTGAAGAATTCGGAACCCGTGACCGTCACATTGCGATGGAGCGAAAACGGCCCGATACTGTCCAACTCCAGCTACGATCTTGCATCCATCGTCCCGCCCGGTCACGTCGCGGCACTTGCCTGGACTGCCCTGGACGCCGCCGACACGTCTGCACAGGCCATGATGGAGCTCATGCGCGCGGGAAACATTGACGAGGCAATTGCAGCGGGCGAGGATTTCGTTGCACCGCCGCAGAATCTCGTTGTCGTTGACCACGAAAGGATCGCGCTCAAGGTCATTGGGACGATGCCCCGTCGCTCGGCCAGAAGCCAGACACTGGGTCGCGTTCCGACACCGGGCTGGCATTCGGAAAACCGATGGCTGGGCATCCTCCCTTACGCAACGAATCCGGAATTCCGGATCCCGGCCAACGGCATCATCGGAAACACGAACAACAGGATCACGGACCGGCCCTACCCCTTGCATGTCAGTCATCGCTGGGGCGACACGCAAAGGATTCAGAGATGGCAGCGCCTGATGGAGAACCGAAAGGTCCACACGCGCGAGAGTTTCATCGAGGCGCAGCTTGACGCTGTTTCCGTCTCCGCGCGCACACTGCTTCCGTTGATCGCGCGTGACCTCTGGTTCACGGGTGAAGCAGCAGAGAGCGGCACGGTCGAGCGTCTGCGCCGTGACGCCCTGGATCTTCTGGCCGACTGGAACGGCGAGATGAACGAGCACATCCCGGAACCACTGATCTACGCGGCCTGGATGCAGCGGTTGCAGGACCGGCTGATCAGGGATGAGCTCGGCCCGCTCGCGGACAGGTTTCCCAACGCCAAGCCGATTTTCCTCGAACGCGTTTTCCGGAACATCGAAGGAGCGGAAGAGTGGTGCGACGTGATCCAGTCCGAAGATGTCGAAACATGCGGCGAAATCGCGCGACTCTCGCTTGACGATGCGCTGCTTTGGATCGACGAAACCTACGGCACACCGCTTGAAACGCTGCGCTGGGGCGACGCGCACCAGGCCCTCCACAAGCACCCTGTGCTTGGAGAAAGTGGTTGGCTGGCCGCTCTCGTGAACATCCGCCAGTCAACTTCCGGCGGAGACCACACGCTGCTTCGCGGTCAGGCCGTCGGCGCCGGGTCGGAGCCCTTTCTCAGCCGCCGCGGGGCCGGATATCGTGGCGTATACGACTTTGCCGATCCGGACAGCTCGGTCTTCGTGATCTCCACCGGACAGTCCGGGCACCCGCTGAGCCCCCACTATGAAGATCTCGGCGAACTCTGGCGTCGCGGCGAATACATCCCGATGGTGCTCGATCCGGATCTCGCGAGGGCAGGTTCGATTGGAACCATCTGGCTGCTGCCGGACGAATGAGGAAGCAGCCGTTCAAAGCCTCGAATAGCGAATGGACTGTGACGTAGTCCAGTTGACCTCGATCCTGCTTCCGGTCTCGCTCTCGGTCTCTCCCAC
This sequence comes from Boseongicola sp. SB0665_bin_10, assembly GCA_009838075.1. Lineage (GTDB taxonomy): Bacteria > Pseudomonadota > Alphaproteobacteria > Rhodobacterales > Rhodobacteraceae > JAJEFO01. The sequence goes on from VXSG01000020.1 coordinate 32,933, forward strand.
CACGACTCGCTGATCATACAGCCAGGCGCGCTTTCGTCCTTCCTTATGCGTGATCTCGATCACGGCATGGCTTCGCCCAACATCGAGCGCGGCTTCGATGCGTTCCAGCAAGGGCGCGATGCCGACCTCGTCAAGGGCGGAGATCATCACCGCGTTTCCCCTGCGTGACGCGATCGTGCCCAGCGAGGTCCGCGCATCCTCGTCCAGACGGTCGATCTTGTTCCAGACCTCGATCACGACACTCTCCTCGCCAACTCCGAGGCCCTCCAGGATTGCGAGCACATCGCCCCGCTGCTCCTCGGTCTCGAGATGGGAAATGTCCCGGACATGCAGGATGACATCGGCGACCGGAACCTCTTCAAGCGTCGCGCGAAACGCCGCCACAAGCTGCGTAGGCAAATCAGAAATGAATCCAACCGTGTCGGACAGAATTGCCTCCTGGCCCGAATTGGGCAGCCGCACGACCCGCATTGTTGGATCGAGCGTTGCAAAGAGCATGTCCTTCGCCAGCACGCCCGCCCCTGTCAGTCGGTTGAAGATCGTCGACTTTCCCGCATTCGTGTAGCCGACGAGCGCCACGACCGGAAAGGGAATCCTTGCGCGAGCTTTCCTGTGCAAGCCCCGAGTCTTGGCGACCTTCTCCACTTGGCGCCTGAGGCGCATCAATTGTTCATCGATGGCCCTGCGGTCGGCTTCTATCTGGGTCTCTCCGGGACCACCCACGAATCCCAGGCCGCCCCGCTGGCGTTCGAGATGCGTCCATGCCCGAACCAGGCGCGTCCGCTGGTAGGACAGCGCGGCCATTTCGACCTGCAGTACGCCCTCACGCGTCGCTGCACGGTCCGAAAAGATCTCGAGGATCAACGCCGTGCGATCCAGGAGCTTGACCTTCCACTCGCGCTCCAGGTTCCGCTGCTGCACGGGACTCACCTGCCCGTTCACAAGGACCAGCTCCACATGCAGGGCCTCGACGAGTGCACGTATTTCCTCGACCTTGCCCCTGCCGAACAACATCGCCGGAGCAACGCGTTGGACCCGTACCAGTTCAGCGCCCGCAAGCGCGACCCTTGGCAAGGCCGCAGCCAGCGAGGCAGCCTCTTCGAGTGCCAGGCTCGGGTCGCGTCGCCGTCCCTGGCCTCGAATGTCCGGATGAAGCACGAGGGCCCGCACGTCCCGGCGTCACCCCTGCTCCAGGCAGGATGCCACTTCCCCCGGATGCGGGAGGCGCGCCGGGCCTTGTGTGCCGTGCATTGTTTCCATTCTCGCTGCGGGCATGTGTTGAGGATGCGTCCATGCCCGTCGCTTCGCTGAACGATGAACGACGCGGCACTGCATTTGGGAGATGCCCCGAACGGCGCCTTTGGCGGTCAGGGTGTCGAAGGAACCTGCGCAATTCGCGACGTGCGCGATGGCCTCCGTCCGCAGGCCGCCGGCGAAGGTCTCCGCCATCAGGCAACCGACGCGGAATCCGGAACGGAGATCGCCCTTCCTCTTCGTATCCGAAACATTCTTCATCTCGAGCGGCCTTGTCTGGTCCCTGATCCAGTCCCGAATCCTGCGGGCGAACGAATGAGGGCGGATCATGACGGCTCGCCCCTCCTTCGGAAGCGTCGCCGCCCGCGCCGGATGGCGCGGCATCAGCGGGTCGCCCCGCCTGCCAAGGACGGAATGGCGCGGCCTGCGCCGCACCCGGTGTCGCGTGAGCCTCTTCGCCGAGGCCGGCTTAGGCCGGGCTTCCCTCGCATGACAAGACGCCGCGCGTCACGAGTCGCTCCGCTTCGTGACGGACCCGGTGCGTCCGCTGCCGAAACCTCGAGCGGCCGGCGTCGCGGAACCATGCTGGAGGCGATCTTGAACGCGTGGTTCAGGGCGAATTTGATTCCAGTCCCAGTTCCTGCGCTGGTCAACATGGACTCTCTGGGCTTCCGTCCCTCAAGCCCCTCCTTTCAGGAAGGGGTCTCGGGCGCTTGTTCACTCTGTCCTTCGCTGTCGTAAAGAGAAATCGGCTGCGCCGGCATGATGGTCGAAATTGCATGCTTGTAGACGAGTTGAGACTGGCCATCGCGTCGCAGCAGGACACAAAAGTTGTCAAACCACGTGATGACGCCCTGCAGCTTCACGCCGTTTACCAGGAACACCGTCACGGAAATCTTCGACTTCCTGATGTGGTTCAAGAACACGTCTTGCAGATTCTGTCTGTCTGTTGCCATGGGTCACAGCCTCTTTGTTTTTTGCGCGACCGTTTCTTCGGCCTGTCGCAAGTTTTGACGCCCAATATGGGGGTCCGAGAGGAACATGACCACCCCAATTGCACCGATTCGTCACATAATTCTCTTCGGAGCACGCCTATCTCCAGAACTCCGGGTTCAGGAGCGCGATCAATGCAAGCGTTTCCAGCCGACCCAGAACCATCGCCGCACAGAGGAGACCCTGCGCAGCATTGCCGAGACCCGCAAGCTCCATCGGTGCGCTGCCAACAATCTCGATCAACGGCCCCGTCGTCGAGAACGCCGCGACCGTCAATATCATGGACTCTTCCAGATCCAGTCCGCCGATCAGGGAAAACCCGGTCATCACCAGGGAGCAGGAAAGGGCAAAGAGCATGCAGAACACCCAGGCGGCATATGCGCCTTGCCGCCTGAATCGGCGCCCCAGCCGACCGGACCCGCCTATCGAGGATGGTTGGACCAGCTTCTCCATTTCGCGCACGCCATGTTGATAGAGCGCGTAGACCCGCAAGAGCTTTACGCCGCCTGCGGTGGTGGCCACGCCACCCCCCAGCAGTGCCAGGCCCAGGAGCAGAACACCCGGTGCGTTGAGGCCCGGCCAAGCCCTGGCCGCGGTCCACTCCTCCGCGACAAATCCCGTCGTCGTCAGGAACGAGGCGACCGTGAAGAGCGCGCCCCAGAGCTTGCGCAGACCATCGGACGGCGACAATCTGGAATCTGCCTCGAAGCTCGCGATCCAGTTCCACAGGAGCAGCAAGGCGACGGCCGCAAGCACGAGAACAAGTCCAAGCCGCAGTTCAGGGTCGATCAGAAGGCTCCGCCAGCCACGCGGCCGCTCCTCGCGTGCAAATGTCAGGCGCGAAAGGGCGAAAACAAGAAAAATCAGGATGATGAACTCGCCCAACGGCCCGGCCTCGCTTCCATCCATGCCGCCGACCGGAGAGATTCCTGACGTCGCAATTGTGGACATTGCGTGGCAGAGCGCGACAAACGCGCTGTCGCCCGCGAGAAACAGCGACAGCCAGAGCACCAGCGTCAGGCCACCATATACCGGAAAGAGCCGCAACGCATAACGTCCCAGGCGCGTGGACGGATTGACCGACAGACTCGCTGGCTGATCTTGCTGCCCGATTTCGGCGCCGGACGTGACTTCAAACCCGCCAAGGCTCAATGGGGCAAGGATCGCAATCGCGACAACCCAGATGAAGAATCCGCCCATCCATCCGACTTGCGCCCGCCAGAGATGAGCCGATGGCGGAAGCGTGTCCGGATCCAGAATGGTTAGGCCTGTCGTCGTGATGCTGGACACCATCTCGACATACGCGTCGACAAACGCGGTTCCAGGCACGGCTTCCGAAACAGGCACGGCCAGCATGAGGGGAAGCAGCACCATGGTGCCAACGATGGAGATCAGGTGGCTGCGCCCGAGACTCCGGATCCGCATGCCGCCAATCGCCAGGGCCACCATCAGGAACAGGAGGCCGGACAGCAGGGCGGCATAGAAGAACGCCCTTGACGTGAGATGATCGTCGATCGCCAGGGCGTGCGCAGCAGGCAACAGCATCGAGAGCCCGGCAAGCCCCATAAGGCTCACGATGAACGGCGCATCGCCAAGCCTGAGCATCAGAAAAAGTCGATCGAGACCTGGAACAGGCGCTCAACCTCAGGCACGTCGCCTGCAAGCGCAAAGACCACGATCACGTCGCCCTCGTCTATGCGTGTCGAACCGGTCGGCTTCTCCATCCTGCCGCCCTTCTCAACGGCTCCCACGATCACGCCATCCGGGAACTCGATATCGCGGATATGCCTGCCTGAAAGCGACGAAGTCGAAAGGATCGGCGCCTCGATCACTTCGGCTTCGGCATCCCCGATGGAGTAGACGCTCCTGACCTGGCCACCATGGCGAACGTGACGCAGGATTGAACTGACGGTCGTTGCGCGGGGATTGATGTAGGCATCTATCGACAGGGGATCCATCAACGGGATCAATGTCGGATCATTTATGAGCGCGATTGCAAAGGGACACCCGGCCTGCTTGGCCCGGACCGAAGCCAGAAGATTGGTGTTGTCGTCGTCGGTCACGGCAAGAATCGCATCGGCACGCTCGATGCCGGCCTCCGTCAGAAGGTCCGAGTTCATGCCGTCACCGTGCAGGACGATGGTGCGCTCCAGGGAATCGGCCGCGCCCTCGGCCTGTGCGAGATCCTTCTCGATGACGCGCACGTGCCGACGTTCGGCGCGTCCTTCAAGCGCCTCCGCGACGGCAAGACCGACATTCCCGCCGCCAAGAATCACGACGTGCTCCTGTCGCTGCACCTTCTTGCCAAAAATCCCCAAGATGCGCCCGATGTCCTCGAAATGCGTCATGACATGGACCTGGTCACCGGCAAAGAGCTGGTCGTCGGGACTGGGCGCAAAGAGCCTGCCGCTTCGCCTGACCGCAACGACAAGAGCCCTCAAGGTCGAAAACAGGTCGGTCAGTTGCCGGAGCGGTGTGTCAAGAACCGGGCAGTCCTCGCCCAGCTGGATGCCGAGCAACTGCGCCTTCCCTCCAAGAAACACGCCCGTGTCAAATGCCGCCGGCACGTTCAGACGTCTCAGGGCCGCCTCCGCGACCTCGCGTTCCGGACTGATGACCACGTCGATCGGCATGTGGTCCTTGCGGAACAGGTCGGAATAGATTTCCGCGTGATAGCTCTGCGCACGGAGGCGCGCGATCTTGCGTCGCACTCTGAAAATTGAGTGGGCCACCTGACAGGTGACCATGTTCACCTCGTCGGAATACGTGGCCGCAATGATCATTTCAGCGTCTTTCGCGCCGGCGCGCTGCAGGACATCCGGATAGCTGGCATGTCCGGCAACGCCCTGAACATCAAGCGTGTCGGTCGCCCTGCGCACAAGATCCGGATTCTTGTCGACAATGGTCACGTCGTTTCTCTCGCCCGAGAGATGCCGCGCGATCTGCCAGCCGACCTGGCCCGCGCCGCAGATGATGACCTTCATGCCTAGCCCCTTGCCGTTCCGGACGGCATTTGTCTGGCACGGGCAAGGGCCATGATCAAGGCGCGGCGCGACCAGCCGAGGCGCAGGCGATGCCCGGGATGCCCGCGGACGCCAAAGCCGTCGCCCTGTTTCGTGCCGGGCCTCCGAAGATCCACTGCATCTTGCCCAGACCGTGCACGCGGCCGGGGAAGCGGGCGATGTCGTCCTCGATGTGCAAGGTCATGGCCCCCGGGCCACGAACATCGCGTCGACGTGCCGTTGACCGGGAATTCGTCCGGATCGGTTTGGGGATCATATGCCCAAGTGACCATCGGCCAGAAAGATGTTGCTGTTTCGTTCTGGCCGGTCATGTTGCGTGGGCGGGCGCTGGAAACGCCCGATCCCCAGACGCCCGCACAGGAGCGAACACGTGGCCCTGACACGGACGCACAGGCAGGTTGCCTGCCGGCTGCTTCCGCAGACGCGGGCGAACTGGCACTGGCTGGAGACCACGCTCGAAGCCCAGCGACAACCCTACAACGCGGCACTTGAGGAACGGATCGACTTCCACCGGAAGACCGGAAAGTCGCGCACATACTTCGACCAGTGCAAGGCCCTGTGTCCATGCGCCCGTCAAGTGCCGGTTCCGCACTTCAGGTCGTCTCCTCCGCTTCTCCCGGCGCGGTTCCCTCCGCCGCCGCAGCGTTGCGTGAAGATGCCATGACATTCAGTGACTTGAGCTTCCTGTGAAGAGCCGATCGTTCCATTCCCACGAACTTCGCCGCCCGGCTGATGTTGCCCCCGAACCGATTGAGCTGCGTGTTCAGGTACTCGCGCTCGAAGATTTCACGCGCCTGCCGGAGCGGCATGTTGGTGAAGTCCCCGGACAGGGCGGCCTTGCCGCCGTCCTGCGCCTTCGATCGACTCTCGCCCTCGACTTCGGTTGCGGTGATATCGCCCTTGTCCGCCCCGAGAATCAGCACTTTCTCGATCGTGTTCTTCAGCTGGCGGACATTGCCAGGCCAATTCATCGATTGAAGCATCGCGACGGCATCGTCCGCAAGGTTTCGCAACGGAAGACCCTGCGACTTGTTGAACGACGCAATGAAATGCCGGGCGAGTTCCGGAATGTCGTCACTGCGATCGGCCAGGTCGGGAACCGTGATCGGCACGACATTCAGCCTGTGAAAGAGCCCTTCACGAAAATTTCCGGCTTCCACTTCGGCCTCGAGGTCCCGTGTCGTCGAAGAAACGACACGCAGGTCAACCCTCACCTTGTCCGTGCCCCCGACGCGCTGGAACTGCTGTTCGGTCAGCACGCGCAGAATCTTTGACTGGGTTCCGCGCGGCATGTCTGCAACCTCGTCAAAGAAGACCACGCCACCATGCGCCTCTTCCAGCAGCCCCTGCTCGATTCCCCGTTCCGTGCTTTCGCGTCCGAAGAGAACCTCTTCCATGCGCTCCGGCGCTATCGATGCCGAACTGACCGAAACGAACGGCCCGTTCGCGCGGTCCGAATTGGCATGGATGTAGCGCGCCGCAATCTCCTTGCCAGATCCCGACGGGCCGGTCAGCATCACGCGCCCGTTCGACTTGGTCACCTTGTCAAGCTGCGATCTCAGAGACTTGCACGCGGGCGACGTCCCGATGATGTTTGCCGACCTCAGTTCCTTGCGGCGCAGTTCGGAGTTTTCCCGCCGCAGCCGCGAGGTTTCCATGGCGCGCGAGATCACGACCAGCAACTGGTCGATGTTGAACGGCTTCTCAATGAAGTCGTAGGCACCCTGCTTGATGGCGGCGACGGCGATCTCGATGTTGCCATGCCCCGAAATGATGATGATCGGAACGTCGGGATTGTCGCGTTTCGTGACTTTCAGGATGTCAATTCCGTCCATGCGGCTGTCCTTCAGCCAGATGTCGAGAATCATCAGGCCCGGCGGTTCCCGATTCAATTCGGTCATCGCCTCTTCCGAATTCGCCGCAATCCGGGTGTCGAATCCTTCGTCGCCCAGAATGTCCGAGATGAGAGTCCGAATGTCCTCCTCGTCGTCGACAATCAGAATGTCACCCATCAGCGTGTCTCCCACGTTCGGCAAGCCAAAGCGCGCCAGCCTAGTCGGTGCCAGCCGCCAAGGGCAGGCAGATTTCTGCCCGGGCCCCGACCTGGCCCGAATCGTCCAGCGGGCCGGCGTCCGTCAGAACCAGCGATCCCCCGTGCTCCTCAATGATCTTCTTCACTATGGACAGGCCCAACCCGGTCCCCTTTGCACGTGTCGACACATAAGGCTCGAAGAGCCGTGTCCGATCCTCCGGCAACCCGATCCCGTTGTCGGAAACCGCAATGCGCGCGACATGTCCCTCGACCTCCAGGCTGACATGGACCGCGGGTGCGTAGTTCTCTTTTTTCAGACCATTTTCCGCAATGCTCTCAATTGCTTCACCGGCGTTCTTGATCAAGTTTGTCAATGCCTGACCCATCATTGTCTTGTCTATGTCGGCATAGACGGGCGTCTTTGGAATCTCTGAAATCAATGCGTGCGCGTCGGTCGTCTCCTGCAGGGTCACTACATCCCGAACGGTCGCGGCCAAGTCCTGGCGGCTGCGCTCCGGCTCCGGCATTCGCGCAAACTTGGAAAATTCGTCCACGATGCGCCTCAGATCGTCTGTCTGACGCACGATCACGTCGGTCATCTGGTCAAGCTGGTCGGCATCATCTCCGGCCAGCGGGCGGAATTTCCGCTTGATCCGCCCCGCAGAGAGCTGGATGGGCGTCAGCGGATTCTTGATTTCATGAGCGATCCTGCGCGCAACGTCACCCCAGGCCGCCATGCGCTGTGCCGTGACCAGGTCGGTCACGTCATCGAACGCAATCACGTATCCCTCCTCCTCGCCTTCCTCGCCGCGCCTCTTTGCAACCCGCACAAGGAGGGACTCGGCAACGCCGCCCCGTGACACCCGGACTTCGTCCTGCTCGGTCACGCGGCCGCTTTCATCCAGCCGGGCCAGCAAGGGCCCGAATTCCGGGACGGCCTTCCCCAGCGCCATGGACAGGCAGTCACCCTCGATCTTGAGGATGCGCTCCGCCGAGCGGTTGACGAACGTGATCCGTCCCTGGGTGTCGAGGCCTATGACACCCGCAGTCACCGAGGAAAGCACGCTGTCGAACAGCCGTCGCCGCCTTTCGATCTGCTGATTCGTCGTGAGCAGCCGCTGGCGCTGGCCCTTGAGTTGCCGGGTCATCTGGTTGAAGAGGCGGCCAAGCATGGCGATTTCGTCGTCGCCGGGCTCCTCGCGCACCTGTACGTCCAGGTCTCCGGCGCCGACGCGCTGGGCAGCCCCGGCAAGCCGGCCAACCGGACGCGCCAGCCGCTCCGCGAACCATAGACCCAGCCATGTCGCCGCCAGGATCAGGATGACGGCAAAGCCAAGGTACAAGAGCCCGAACTCGAACACGAGCTGCCCGCGTGCCGCCTCCAGCTCATTGTACAGCTTCGCCGTTTCCGCCGCCTCGTCCAGAAGGCCGAGAATCTTGCCATCGACGTTGCGCGACACGTAAAGATACCGGTCCGGAAACGCCGCAAGCATCACGAGCGCCCGGAATTCGTCCGTCTCAAGATCCTCGATGATCACCGTCTCGCCGGCCGTGGCCGCGGCTATTTCCTGCCCGCTCGGCACTTCAAAGTCGAACAGGTAGGATCGTTCCCCACGGGTGCGAATCTCCCCGGTGCCGTCGATGACATAGGCCTCTCGCAAGCCGCGCTGCACCTGGCCCTGCCCCAACCCCAACAACTGCCGGAGATCGCCGTCGGAAACAAAGGCCGACCGGCTGCGCGACGCATTCAGGAACTCCGCCAGCGCCTCGGCATCCTCGGCAAGGTCGCGTCGCTGGTCTTCCTGATAGGCCACGGCTGCGGACAGGGACGCCCGTACAACACCGCTCACCCGGTCGGAGAACCAGCTCTCCAGCCCGACATTGATCGTCAAGCCGGCAAATATTGCGACCATGACGGTCGGGATGAACGCTATCAGGGCAAAGACGCGCGTCAGCCGCAAGTGCAGGCGGGACCCCGCCGATCTCGCACGTCGCGCCGCAATCATCGCGGCAATCCGCCTGGCGACGAGAGCTGCCACCGCCAGCACGTAGATCAGGTCCGCCAGGAAGACGAGACGCAGAGTCAACGGCGAGGAGCTTCTGTCGAGCGGACCCAGCACGAGAAATGTCGCCAGAACCAGGACAGGTCCCAGAATGACGAGACTCAGCGGCCCGGCAGTGCGAAACCGCCGCAATTTCCAGATCGGGCTGGCTGTTGCCGGCGGCGCTCTGCGTGCTCTTTGGGCCACAAAAGATCCTGTCAAAATGCCGCGTTGCACCCGGCGGCCCGTTGCATGTTGAAGACTTGCAACAAAGACCGCCGGATTGGCACGCAATTGTTGCCGATTTACATCAATTTTCGGCGCCGTGCCACGCGAATTTCAAGTTCAGTGATCTTTTTCCGCAGCGTATTGCGGTTGATGCCAAGCAGGTCAGCGCACTTGGCCTGGTTTCCGCCCGTGGCATCAAGTGCCGTCTCGATCAGCGGCAATTCGACTTCGCGCAGGATCCGATGATAAAGTCCGGCCGGCGGAAGATGCCCACCATGCAGGTCAAAGTATCTCCTGAGATGCTTGGCAACGGAAGCGGAAACGCCGCCTTCGACGCCAGGCATGGGAATGACCTCCGGCTGGTTCTCGAGAACCGACTTCACGTCCGATCGCAGAATCCGCATTTCACCGCCCATCAGCATCAAGCGCCGCACGGTGTTTTCAAGCTGACGAACGTTGCCGGGCCAGGAATATGCGCGAAGAAGCTCGACGGCGTGGCTGTCAAATTGGCGTGCCGGCGATCCATCTTGCTCGGCCCGCTGCGCGAAGTGCCGGGCCAGCAGCATGATGTCGTCAATCCGGTCCCGTAGCGGTGGCAGTTTCAATGTCATTCCGCTCAACCGGTAATACAGGTCTTGCCGAAAGCCGCCCTTGTCCATGGCCGCTGCAAGGTCGGCCTGCGTGGTCGCGACGATGCGCGGACCATCCTCCTCCAAGTCGTCCAGCATGCGGACAATGCGGGTTTGCGCTTCGAGCGAAAGGTCGGCGACCTCGTCGAGCAAAATGGTTCCGTTCCGTGCCCGGTTCTTCAGGGAGGACGACTCCTCGCCGTTCCGGAAGTCCGCTCCCGTCGCGTTGACAAGCGGCATGGTGCGCCGATCACCCAGGTCGTGAATGGTGCGGGCAATCAGGGACTTGCCCGTCCCGCTTTCGCCAGTGATCAATATCGGCAGATCGGCATTCATCACCCGGGCAATCACCTGATAGAGCGACTGCATTGCCGGGCTGCGTCCAACAAGAGGCAGGTCCTCGGCCACCACCTCGTCCGCTTGGGACGCCCGCGCACGGGACCGCGACTTGTCTGCGAGCGCCCGGCTTACCCGCTTCATCAGGTCGGGCAGGTCGAAAGGCTTGGGCAGGTAGTGATAGGCGTCCGCCTCGGTCGCCTGAATCGCCGTAACGATCGTGTTCTGCGCGGAGATCACGATGACCGGCAGGCCGGGACGTGCCGAGTTGATCTCGGGAACCAGCTCGATTCCGTTCCCGTCCGGCATGATCACGTCGGTGATCACCAGATCGCCCTTTCCCTCGTTGACCCATCGCATCAACGTAACAAGCGAAGACGTGGCGTGAACCTTGCAGCCGCCCCGGGTCAAGGCCTGGGTCAGCACCGTTCGGATCGTGCGGTCGTCGTCAGCTACCAGTACCGTGCCATCCATTGGACCCTCGCCGCGTCATTGTTGCTGATCTTTCGGGGCGGCTGGAAGCGACAGGCGGAAGGCCGTGCTGCCAGGCACACTTTCCACGGTGATCCAGCCATCGTGGTCGGAAACTATCCTTGAAGCCAGGGCCAGGCCCAGGCCGGTCCCGTTCTCCCGGCCTGAGACGAAGGGATCGAAAATGCCCTGCAAGATGCTGGAGGGAATGCCGGGACCGTCATCAACTATCTCGACATTCAGGACCAGTCCGTCCGTGCGCCCGTTGCGTCGAATTTTCGACGCCATGTCATAGAACGTGCGAATCCGGATGCGACCGGGCGAACCGCCTGTCGCTTCGGCAGCATTCTTCAACAGGTTCGAGAAGACCTGCAGGATCTGGCCTTCGTCCACCCAGACCATTGGCAGTGACGGATCAAACTCGTCGACAAACTCCATATGTGCCGCAAATCCCACCGATGCCGAACGTCTCGCACGAACGATGAGATCGTGGACATTGACCGCCCGACAGACCGGTGGCCGCATGTTTCCGAACTGCTCCACCTGCTCCAGAAGCGCAAGAATGCGCCGCGTCTCGCTGACGATCAGGTCGGTCAGGGCAAGATCGTCCTTGACAAGATTCATGCCAAGGAGCTGTGCAGCACCGGTGATGCCTGCCAGCGGGTTCTTGATTTCGTGCGCGAGCATTTCGGCCATGCCGATTGCGGATCTCGCGGCCGAGCTCCCGGACAGCGCCTGATTCAGCCGCTCTCTCACGAACCTGGGTTCCACCAGCATCACAAGGTGATCCGACGTGCCGATCATGGGCGCCAACTTGATGTCGCAGCGTTCAGCCGCGTTGCCGCCCGTGACGACATTCATGTTGTTCATGAAGAGCGGCGCCTGCTCGCGCCGAACTCTCGCGGCGTGTTCGCTCATGGGCGCGTCCGTGGCAAGTGCATCGAATGCGGACAGTCCGGCTGACTGCCGGGCTGAAGAATTCAGGTAGCTCTCGGCGGCCGGGTTCATCCCAACGATCCTGTCATTCCCGTCCAGCAGGATTGCAGGAACGGGAATCGACATCCATAGGCCGTCCTGGATCTTGGTCATTCATGAACCGCCACGCGTGTCGGCGCCGGCATTTCGCCCGGAGCTCCAGCAGGCGGCGTGATCAGTGACCGCCCATTCAAGGAAATCGAGAACCCGGACTCAATCACTGCTCCTCATGTCCCTTCTTCGGCTCGGCGCGCCAGCACATTGGCCCTGCCCGAACAACAATCACTGCACGCGACTGGAAATGCCCCGATTTCCGGCCACTCCCCGCCATGCCTGCGATCAAAAATTTTTCCTTTTAGATCATGCCGTTGGACAGGCGTCAAGCAGCAAGCGAAATCAATGCCGATTTCCTGAACGCCTCGCTCCGACAACGGCCCAGGCGATCGCGCCGACTTCGCGGGGCCGCAACTGGCCGGCGATGCGGCGCACGTGGCCCCGGCGGCCGGCGGGGACTCGGACCCCATGGCGGGATGTCCGCCGGAAATCCGACGACGCGGCGGCAAATCGCCGGCCGGTCTTCCCCGGACAGGCCAGAAAGTGGCTTGGGCCTGCCGTGCGCCGCCGGTCAGGCAGGTGCGTCGAACGAACGCTTGACGGGGTTCAGGAGAGTGCCGGGTCGCATGGCACTGCATGCAAGACCTCGAATTTGAATTCACCGAGAAAGCCCGGCTGGAAACGGAGGCCCCAACGACGGCAGGATTGGGCGCCGAAGGTGTCAGTCCAGGATTGCCCTGCCCGGACGGCATTGTCAGCAACGCCGGCAAGGCATAGAAATTGCGGCATCATGTGAAGGATGCGGCCCGCGATGGACTTTCGCCTAGGCAACGGCTTTGACGTACATCGGTTTGGTCCCGGCAATCATGTCACCCTCTGCGGCGTGCGTGTGCCTCATGATCGCGGCCTCGCCGGCCATTCGGACGCCGACGTCGCCATGCATGCAATTACCGATGCGATATATGGCGCGATGGCGGAGGGCGACATAGGCCAGCACTTTCCGCCGACAGACCCGCAATGGCATGGAGCTGAAAGCGCAACGTTTCTGGAGCATGCGGCAGCGCTTGCCGACAAGCGAGGCTTTCGGATCGCAAATGTCGACACCACGATCATTTGCGAGTTTCCGAAGATCGGTCCTCACGTGTCCACGATGCAAGCGAGGCTGTCCGAGATCATCGGTCTTGCCAGGGATCGAATCAGCGTAAAGGCAACGACGTCCGAGCAACTTGGGTTCACTGGCCGCAGGGAGGGGATCGCCGCCATCGCGACCGCTGCCTTGGTGGCGAAGTGACTCGGCACCTTGTCCTCAGTTTCTTCTACGCAGGCTTCCTGCGTCCCGCCCCTGGCACATGGGGGTCGCTTGCGGCCCTTCCCGTGGCGTGGGCGTTCTGGCAGGTCGGCGGACCGATCCTGCTTGCCGTCGCGATCATTGCCGCTCTTGCAGGAGGCACGGTGGCAATAGCGCGGGAGTTCGAGGAAAGCGGGACGCATGACCCCGGCTGGATCGTCATTGACGAAGTCGTAGGTCAATGGATTGCGCTTCTTCCGGTCGCTGTCGGTGCCACCGTTTCGGGTGCGTCACCTACAAGGCTGTGGCCCGGCGTCCTCGCGGCATTCCTGCTGTTCCGCCTTTTCGACATCTGGAAGCCATGGCTCGTGGGACGTGCGGACCGTCGTGAGGACGCGCTTGGGGTCATGCTCGACGACATTTGGGCCGGCGTATTCGCGGCATGCGGCGTCACGGCACTCGCGGCACTTGCCCACTTCGGGATCGACCGGTGAACGTCGCCGGTCTCCTTGACCGCGCGCGACGCGCCGGCGTGATGATTGCCACGGCGGAAAGCTGCACAGGCGGCCTGGTGGCTGCCAGCATTACCGACATTCCCGGCTCCTCAGACGTCTTTGAGCGCGGGTTTGTCACCTATTCCGACATCGCAAAAACCGGTCTGCTTGGAGTTGATGCCGGGATCATCGCCCGGCATGGAGCGGTCAGCCAACAGGTCGCGAAGGCCATGGCCGAAGGCGCAATCAGAAACTCGGAAGCACAACTCGCCGTCTCGACAACCGGGATCGCAGGTCCAGGCGGCACCGACCGCAAGCCCGAAGGGATGGTGTGTTTCGGCCTTGCCTCGGTGAACGCGGACACGTTTGCCGAAACCCGGCGATTCGGCGCCGTCGGTCGCGAAAGCGTAAGGGCTGCCAGCGTGGAACACGCCTTGAATCTGCTCGATTCCCGCATTGCCGAATTGCTCAAATGATTGGCCAGTGACGCCAAATTTGCCGAAAAGTTAGGCAATTCCGAAAGCGCCCTCCAAAACGCGCGAATTCTGCACCGTCCAGCTTTTGTTTCCAGCAATGCTGCTGTTTCTGACTGCGCAGGCAGACCTTTGGAAGGAGAAGATTCATGGTTGGGGCAGACACAGCTTGGATCATTGTGGCCACGGCCCTCGTGCTACTCATGACATTGCCGGGACTGGCACTGTTTTACGGCGGTCTTGTGCGGGCACGAAACGTCTTGAGCGTCTTGATGCAATGTTACGCAATCGCTTGTCTCATGAGCATCTTGTGGCTGGTTGCAGGGTACTCGATTGCGTTTGGCGACGGGTCCGGAGGGATTTGGGGCGGACTCGGCAAGATGTTCCTGATTGGCGTCGACGCGACCAGTCTTTCGGGGACGCTGCCCGAGGTGCTGTTCTTCGCGTTCCAGATGACGTTCGCCATCATCACGCCCGCCCTGATTATCGGCGCCTATGTGGAGCGCACCAGGTTCTCGTTCGTGCTCGCGTTCTCCGGACTCTGGATGCTGATATGCTACGCGCCCGTTGTGCACTGGATCTGGGGCGGCGGCATGCTGTCCGACGGAGGGATTCTCGGCGAGGTCGGCGTTCGCGATTTTGCCGGCGGCATCGTGGTTCACCAGACGGCGGGCATCGCTGCACTTGTTCTCGCCGTCCTGCTGGGCCCGCGAAGGGACAAGTCAAGACCGCCGCACAACCCCGGATACGTCATGGTCGGGGCGGCGCTGCTTTGGGTCGGCTGGTACGGCTTCAATGGCGGTTCGCAACTCGCGGCCGACGGCGGCGCTGCCATGGCGATAACCGTGACGCATATTTCAGCCGCAACGGCTTCGCTGACCTGGGCCCTGTGGGAGCGTATCAAGCACGGCACTGCATCGCTCGTCGGCATGGTGACAGGCACCATTGCGGGGCTTGCATCCATCACGCCAGCCTCCGGCTTCGTAGGCCCTCTTGAAGCGCTGGTCATTGGAGCCATCGCGGGCATTCTTTGCCTGGAGGGCGTTCACCTCATCCGTGACCGCCTCAAGATCGACGACACGCTCGACGTCTTTGCCGTGCACGGGATCGGCGGAATCTTTGGAACCGTCATGCTCGCGATACTTGGCCATGCCAGTTGGGTCGGGCAACTAGGCGGCGTCGTGGTCGTAGGCATTTATGCGACCGTCATTTCGATCATCATCGCCATCGCCTTGAAGGCGTTTCTTGGCATGCGCGTCGACGAAGAGACGGAAGTGACCGGCCTCGACATCGCGCAGAGTGGCGAGCGGGCATATGACATGACGTCCTGATTCTCTGTCGGGCGCGGGGCACTCTCGCCCTGCGCCCCGGGAATCGGTCCGAAGAGCCGTCATCGAATCCGAGCCCTTCGGGCCGGTGTGTCGCCGGGCGGACTTTTGCTTAGTGTCAAGGTAGCGTTCACTGCCCGGCGGCCGCAATCGCACGGCTGGCACATTGCGGTTGCCTCCCGTTTTCGTTGCACGAAGGCTGCCGCGCGCAGCTGCAATGGCCCGTCCACCTCCACACATTCTGCGAGGCGCCTGCATGCGCGCATGAACCTTGGCACGCTCGACCCAGGCCGCGCGCTTCACCGGAACCGGCATCATGACCCTGCTGGCCGGCCCGCAGGATCTCTCGTTCCGGTCACACATGATCCTGCAGAAGAGAGTCAGCGATGCCACCCGTCAGCCCGGTGGACGCCAATCACGGGCACGCGAGCCTTGTCGATCAGGCAATCCGGCACGACCCAATGCCAGGGGACGCTCAGCTAGCTGCCGTTGAAACGTGCGATCATTTCATCCCAGAATTGGACCAGGACAGGCAGGCCGTCCCAGAATGACTGGTCCCGGCGTCGGTCAAAATCCTCCAGGGAAATGCCTTGCTGCTCGACCCATGTATAGTAGCCCAGGTTGAAGATGCGCTCCCTTTCAAACCGACCCAACTGCTGCATATGGTCGATGCCGGTGCCAAGAACATGTCGGCCAAAGGTCTCTGCGGCAGTGACTTCGCCGAACCTGCCATCGAAATGTTTGTCCGCGGCAACGTCGATCTCGGTTCGGTACATGTCCGCCCCGTCAGTCGCCACGGTAAGCACCACGTCACGTTCGCCCAGATCCATGTACCTGGCGTATTTGATCGCTCCAAGGACATTGGCAATTGACGACAGCCCCAGGCTTTCCAGGTCGGTCAACAGTTCCTGGCCTATCCCCCTGTGGTCCGAGAGATATCTTTGCCCGACCCGAGTATTGAACAGGAGATTCAAGCAGTCACAGGCGCTGCCCGACACACCGATAGCGAAGTCCGACGCCAGGACGTTGTGGATCAGCGGGACATGCTTGTCCCCGATCCCTTGAATGTTGTGTTCCCCATAGCCGTTGTACAGCAGGGTCGGGCACTCCAGGGCCTCGATCACGCCGATATCCGTGCCGAGGACCCGTTTCAGGTGTTCTCCCGCCGCCAGCGTTCCCCCCGAACCGCTTGCGGCAACGAATGCGCGTGGGCGCAGACCTTGTTCGGTGTTCAGGTGCTCGGCGACGCGTTGCAAGGCAGGGCCGGTCACCGAGCGGTGAATTGCGTAATTTCCAAATTCGCTGAACTGGTTGAGTACCAGGTTCTCCGGATCCTTGGCCAGGGTGTTGCAGGCGTCGTAAATCTCCTTCACGTTGCTCTCGGTGCCCGGCGTGCGATGGATGTCTTCAGGGTCCGCAAGCCACCGGTTGAGCCAGTCGAACCGTTCTCGGCTCATTCCCTCGGGCAGCACGGCAATGGACCGGCATCCCAGCACGGTGGCGATCGCCACTCCGCCGCGGCAATAGTTGCCCGTGGAAGGCCAGACGGCCCGGTGCCTGGTTGAATCGAAGGTACCGGAGAGAAGACGCGGAATCAGGCATCCATAGGCTGCAAGCACCTTGTGCGTGCCGATCATCGGAAAGCGGTTTCCCAAGGCCACCGCTATCCTGGCCCTGACTCCGGTAAGCGCTTCCGGAAGAACGACGTGTTCCGGCACATCAACCAGGCTTCTCCGGTCCGTGCCGTTGTGCCAATGCACCCGAAACAGGTTTCGGGCGTCAGGTCCGTCGGGATCGACATCAGCGATTTCCGCGGACTTCGAGGCAAGATGAACCGTGGGATCGGCAAGTTCCTGAATCCTGGGAAGAACTACGCCGGCATTTTGCAGCCTTTCGACGTTTCGATCATGCGCGGCACGATCGACCACATTCTGTTCCAATCCTGGGAACATTCCCGCTCCTTTCCCTGACTGTTCAGGCGCGTGGGTCAGACGATCCCTGAACCGCTGACATGCGGTCGGGCACCGCAAGAGCATCGGACTTGGGCTCAAGGCGCCTTGCGGACCAGGAATCGTTTGCAGGCGAGGATCGCCCGCGGCTCTTCCGAAAGCAATGCTGGACGACCTTCCGGCACCGAGCGCGTGCATGATCTCAGGCAGATTCCCGACGCAATGACATCCGTTTTCGACCCATTCCGGACAAGACAGGGTCGCCGCCACGCTGAGGCGTCGGTCGAGGATTCCCCCAATCGTCCCCCATTGACCGAAAGTCGTCATTTCAGCGACCGGCCTGCAAAGGGCATGGCGAGGTCGCGCAGGACCCGTCACCGCCAAATGCGTCAGTCAATCACGGGAATTTCCGCTGGCGCACGGCGGGTCAGAAGCTCTGCACCGTTCTCGCGGATCACGACATTTTCTTCGTGTACCATGGTCTTGCCGTCACCAAGACCCATGACGGGCTCTATCGTGACGACCATCCCGACCTTGAGAACGGTCTTGTCAAAGTCTGCATGCGACGGCCATTCGGTCAATTGCATGCCAAGCCCGTGGCCAAGACGGCCAACGTCCCCGTCGCTTGCTCCGTTTGCGAACAATACGCCAGACATGGCCTGGAAGAGATCGGCTGATCTTGCGCCGGGAACCGCTGCGTCCATTCCCGCCTCGGTGGCGGCATACAATACGTCATAAACCCGCCGTATGTCGTCCGAGGCAAATTCAAGGGCGTAATTCCGGTCGAAGTCGCAAAAGTACCCGTCAAAGACCGCTCCGGTGTCGAGCATCAAGACCTCTCCAGAACGCAACGCGCGGTTGGTGGGCTGCTCGATCACGCCTGCAATGCCGCCCGGGCCGGAACCGCCGACCAGATAGGGAACGTCGTCGACGCCGCGCTGCAACAAGTCGATCCGCATCTTGGCGAAGGCCTGGCGTTCGGTATCGCCGATCTGCACGAAGCCAGGAAGCGCCTCGAACGAATCGGACGCAATTGCGCAGACATGGGCGATCTTTTCGATCTCGGCCTCAGACTTCACCATCCTTTGCGCTCGCACAATGCCGGTTGCGTCGACAAAACGGTCAGCCCCGACCAGTGCCCGCAACCGGTCAAAGTCGGCCGCGGGCATGCGGACATGGGTTTCGTGTCCCATGGGAGTCCCGATTTTTCCCTCGGCACCGGCGACTTCATTCAATGTTTCGGCCAATAGCGTTACGCCGTCATCATCCGGCTGCGGGGCTGGCCAGGTGCGGATATCCTCGATCCAGGTGGCGGCCATGCCAGCAGCCCCAATGCCGGGAATGATCGCGATCGGCTTGCCTTGGCGCGGCATGAGCAGGAACCACGGGCGCGTCGGGCTTTGCCAGAACGGCGTGTGGAAACCCGAATAGTAGCGAACCTCGGCTTCGGTTGACAGAAGCACGGCACTCAATTCGAGCCGGTCCATCATGCCTTGAGCGATCGCCGTGCGCGTCTCGAACTCGGCGGTATCGAAGCCGCGGACCGGCGAAGGTCTACCTTTCATGGCCAACTCGATCCTCCTTCGGATTGGACCTCCGCCACTCGCGGACCCTGGAACCGGCACGATCGCGGCCATGGATCGAACGAGGCGGGTCGAGGCGTCATCGCTTCTCCCGCATGCGCGGTTGCGCGTTGCCAGTTTGCGATATCCCGGGCAGATCGGCCACCGAGAATGGTGACCCTTCTCCATGTGCAACCGGACCGCCGAAGGGGTGGCCAAGATTGCTGGTGAAGATGTTCCCGGGCCGGCTCATCCTCGGAATGGCTGTGCCCGCGATGACGGATGACGGCATCGAGGTCTCCCTGCCGGGTCTGCATGCCGTGACGGCACGCGCCGGTCCCGATTGCGCAATCAGTGCCTCTCATCCGGCGGGAACTCGCGGTTTGTCCGGATTGCCGCCACGTTCAGGTCGACATGGCGCGGTGCGGGTCCAGGGCTCGACCGCACCTACAAGATGACCTCCTCCAGAGTCTTGGGATGATCGGTGATGGGCTCCCAGCCATTCTCGGTGACGATGAAGCTGTCGCCAACCTGGGCGCGAAACGTCTCGACCGAAACGGATCCATCCACGGCCAGAACCATGCCGGGTTGAAGGATCGTGGCATCCCCGGTCACCAGTTGCGGCCTCTCGAGAAAGCTGAACCCTGTCGCCCGCCCACACCGAAACGGGTATTCGTACCCGGCGCCCGCGATGACTTCGGCATAGGCGGCATGAACGCTTTCCGCGGTCACGCCTGGACGCAATGCGTCAAGCGCCGCCTTCTGGCTTGCCACCGCCACTTCATAGATCGTCGCCTGTGACTTGTCGGCGATTTCACCGATCCAGAACGTCCGGTCGAACCCCAGCTTGAAGCGGTGAAAGTTGGTCATGCCACAGAAGCAGAGGAAAACGGGTTCGCCACGGCGCATGACTCGCGTGGATGCCCGGCGATGCGTATTGATGATCGTCTCGCCGGAGGCCATGATCTGAAGGAAATGGGTGTTCGGTGACATGTAGGCGTCATCGTAGTGTGCCGACAGCAGTTCTGCCGCCTTGCGGGTGCCGGCCTGCGACGTGGCGATCGCCACCTCGTATTCCGGCACGCCATCGGCGATCGCGGCGCGGCCGGCCTCCATCATGGCCTTGCCGACCTGACCGGCATGCCGGGCAAGTTGCAGTTCCTCCTCCGACTTGATCATCCTCATGTCGGCCAGGATGGCTGCCGCGTCCGTCAGCTTTCCGGAATCCACCAGTTCACCGAGGAACGCACGCACAACCGGCGGCATTTGATCGGGTTCAATGGCGACGCAGGCCGCGTCCTTGACGATGCCAGGCAGTTCTTCGCGCCATTCATTTCCTTTCCCGTCGTTCCAGGGTGCGATCCTCTCAACCCGAGCAGTGGCCCGGGCGGAATTCAGGTCGATTTCCGGCGTTATGAGCAGGCTGTCACCATCGCGCGGCACGGCCAGGATCGTCGGGCGGCCGAATTCCATGTGAAGGTAGTCGAAATATCCGGTCAGGTAGTAGACGTTGTCGTCGTCCGTGATCAGCGCCACGTCGATTCCGGCCTCGGCAAGGCGCTCGCGAAAGGCCTGCATACGGGAAGAAAACCCAGTCATCTGCCTTCGTCCTTCTGAATGGGAAGGCGGTCACGGACAAGTTGCCTCCAGAACGCCACTCCGATTGGCAGAACATCGTCGTTGAAATCATAGTCGTCCGAGTGAAGCGGCTGCCCGTGCGCTCCGGTCTCTCCGTTGCCGAGAAGCAGGAAACAGCCCGGCACCGCAGCCGCGAAATGGGCAAAATCCTCGGAAAAACTCATCGGTTGCCGGTCCGACCTGATGTCAAGGCCGGCGTGCCGAGCCGCACGCAGCACGGCCTCCGCAGGGCCCTCGGCATTGATCGTCTCGATGAATTCGGTACTGAAGTCCACATTGACAGCAACCCCGTGCGCCGTTGCCACACCGTCCGCGATCTGGCGCATGAACTTCTCGACGCTGTTTCGATCTTCGGGGCTGCGGGCACGTACGTCCCCCTTCAACGTCACCGTGCCGGCCAGCACGTTGCGTTGCCCGTCGGTCTGGAATTCGGTGACCGACACCACCGCTCCCGCGCCGGGAGGCAGCTTGCGCGACACGATTGTCTGCAGCGCCAGCACCAATTCCGCTCCAACCGTGATCGAATCGCAGCTGGCCTGCGGCATCGAGGCGTGGCCGCCCTGGCCGCGGATCGTGATCTCGAACAGGCTTTCCGAGGAGCAAATCAGGCCGGGGCGCGTTGACACCTGGCCGACCGGCGCACCAGGCAGATTGTGCATGGCGTAGATTTCCTCGACGGGAAAGCGCTCCAGAACGCCCTCCTTGAGCATCGCCTGCGCGCCGAGGCCATGCTCTTCGTTGGGCTGGAAAATGAACACGACGGTACCGCTGAAACCCGGGTCTGCGGCGAGGGCTCGGGCCGCCCCCAACAGCATGGCCATGTGACCGTCATGCCCACAGGCATGCATGACGCCGGGCGTTTCGGAAGGATACGCGTGATGGCTTGCCTCATGAATCGGAAGCGCATCCATGTCCGCGCGCAGCCCTATCGCGCGGTTGCCTTCCCCGGACCGGAGGACTCCGACCACGCCCGCGCCCTCATGCACTTCGAGGCCATGTCCACGCAGAAACTTCGCAATCTTGGCCTTCGTGCGGGATTCCCGGAACCCGAGTTCGGGGAATCGGTGGAAATCGCGCCTCAACGCCGACAGACTGAAGTCATCGGTACCCACAAGAACCTCCTCGACCAACCTGTTCAGACCTGCTCCCCGGCATTCGATCAATGTGAGCCCGGCCCGTTTCCGAAGTGACGTGTCGGGAAAACGGGAAGGATCTCCTCAAGGGGAGCTGACCCTTGGCACCTCCCGACGGCGACCGGGCCGTCCCGGGATCGGATCGACACGGTCCCGCATCCGCCCGGTCTGCGGAAGAAGAGCCTTTCCGGGCTTGGAAAGGATCTGCCCAAACCCTCTCAATTCGTCCGTGATGCCGGCTCGGCGCAGGCAGCTCCAGAACTGTGCCTGATTGGACGTGATGACGGGCTTGCCGATGGCCTGCTCGATCTCTTCGGCAACTTCGAGCGCGCGTATGCCGCCGCAACTCAGGAAGACCGCATCCGCGCCCGGCTGGTCGATCTCGATCGCGAAGGTCTTCCAGAATTCCGGCGTGACCCGTCCCATCTCCGTTCCGGTGCTCAGGTTGAGTCCCTGGACGTCCAGCACATCGTAGCCTTTCTTCAGCAGGTACTCGGCCTCTGAAGTGTTGACCTCGTCCAGATAAGGCGTTCCCACGACAAGCTTCTTCACCTGCAATTCGTTCAGCGCGTCAAGCACGCCCTGAACAAGGCACATGGGCCGGGCCCAGGGCGCACCCTTCCTGATTTCGGACATGACCCGATTCTCCCCGATCACGATGGATCCGCTCGTGCAGCTGTAGCTGACGACATCCGGTTCCAGGTCGGGCTGTATGCGGGATGCTGCATCCGCCATGTGCTCGATGTGACGCGACAGCGTCTCGTTGGTCGTATGGTCTTCGGTCTTCAGCCGAGTGAAGTGCACCGCAACGCCCTCGGGCGCCATGTCGAAGAAGTCGGATTCCGACGCGAGATCCGTGGACATGAGAATGAACCCAAGGCGGGCGCGATGATGGCGACCCTTGTCCAGGATCGGGTCCCAGCACCTGGATGACACTACGTCGCCGGACTTGAACATTTGAACGCTCTCCTGTTCTGAAGGTCGCTGGGTTGACTCGTGACAGAATTCTGAATGCCGGCCTTCCGGGACGACGGCCGGCGCATGCGACTGACCTTCGGTCCGTTACACGGCTTCACGAACCGTGGCGAGGGTTTGTGTGCCGGTTCCATCTTCCCATTCTCGAACGACCCGACCGCCGATCCCTGAACTTCGATTCCTCCGCCGCAGAAGAAGCGGACACGTTCAGGGATGTCGCGCACATACTCGGTCCGGCAGATCATGATCGGCACCGTGGCCCCAATTCGCGGACAGGCTTGTGAATGCCATGCGCGGCCTCTCCCTTCCCGGTGCGGAACGGGCCGTTGCCGACCGCCGGCCCAGGCAGTCCAAGTGCCCTCGGATGCGCCCGAGTCCCTGCAGTCGCCCGAAGCCCGAATCCAGCATCGC
This sequence comes from Boseongicola sp. SB0665_bin_10, assembly GCA_009838075.1. Classification (GTDB taxonomy): domain Bacteria; phylum Pseudomonadota; class Alphaproteobacteria; order Rhodobacterales; family Rhodobacteraceae; genus JAJEFO01. The sequence goes on from VXSG01000020.1 coordinate 56,221, forward strand.
GGGTATCCTCTGCCGCTCTCGAACATCCGGTCAGGAACGCAAAGGGTGTCCAGGGTGCAACTGCCTGAACCTTCGCCCTGGCTGACATCACCGGCAGCGCGTGGACGGCGTCTCCTGGCATGCGCATCGGCGAAGAGACGGACGTGACCAGCCTCGGCATATGCGTTCCCCAAGACTCAGTCCTTGTAGTCCGGCTCCTCCCTGTCCAGCACCAGTTTCATCTCCTCGAAATGCGCGATCTCCGCGTCCTTGTACTCCTCCCACTCGGATGCCGTCGCCTCGGCCAGTCCGTCCTGCATCACGGCTAGCTCCTGCCCGGTCTGGTAGGCCATGACCATAGTCCGGGCAGCGCGTTCAAGATGGTAGAGCGCGTCCCAGGCCTCGGCCACGCTGGTGCCGAACGTGGTGACACCATGGTTCTGCATCATCACGGCTCGATGGTTGCCCACGGTTCGGGAAATCCGCTCTCCCTCCTCCTCTTCGGACGCGATGCCGCCGAAAGCCAGGTCATACGCCAAGCGCCCAAACCAACGGGCCGTCACCTGGTCGACCGGCCTGATCGTCGGATCCTTCAGGCTCGCGAGCGCTGTTGCGTACGGCGGATGGATGTGCAGCGCAACACGTGCCTGCGGAAGGTTTCTGTGGAGAGCGGAGTGGATCGCCCACGCGCTCCGATCCGGAGCGTCGGGTCGTGCCATGGTCGAAGGATCGTCGGCGTTGCAGAGGATCAGGTCCGAAGCCTGGACACGGCTCCAATGAACCCATTTTGGATTGACGAGGAACACCTTGCCGTCAGCGCTGACTGCGGCCGAAAAGTGGTTTGCCACGGCCTCGTGCCACCCATTGCGGCAGGAAAGCCTGAGGGCGGCGGCGAGATCAACGCGGATGGTCGCCTCGTCGCTGACGAGCTTCGTGTCGTGGCGGGTCATTTTTTCACTCCATCTGCCTGCGGTGGAACAAGGGGCGCAACCTGAGAACTGCCGCCCTTTCGGGGATCAGAATGTCATGTGCCCAGTGACATGCCGCGCAAAGGTCAACCAATCTCCGTTTTGTGCGCGACACGCATTTGGTAGCAGCATCCACCAAGACCGTCACTTCAAAATTGCGCCAAAGTGAACCTGTGCCCGACAGGCGGCGACCGGCTCGATCCGTGCGGGACGAATCCCTTTCTTGGCTTCCTCCCCGGCACCGACGCCACCGCGGTTGATTGCCCCGGCACCAAGCCCGGGCCCGGCACGGAAACAACGAATGCCTTGCATCGCCTGTAGCGCGCTCGACCATGATCCCGAGCACATGCTCCAGGGCGCTGGCGCGAGAAGGGCCTCCGACGGGACTTCCCAACCCGGGCCGCCGACGCCCGTCGAAGGCGCTTTTCCTTTGTGCCCGCACCATATAGACAACGCGTAATGGCACGCGAGCAGAGCCGAGGGGCAAGAATGGCAAAGCGGTCGCATGACGACGACGTGGAATTCATCAAGTCACTGGCTGAACTTCTTGGCGACAATGACCTTGCCGAGTTGCACGTCAAGCGCGAGCATCCCGAAGACGGGAGCCTCAATGTTCGGGTCAGCAAGGTTGGCAAGATCGCCGCACCCGTCGCGATCCATGCACCCGCCGCCCCTGCCCAAACGCCTGTCCCTGCCCAGGCCCTCGAACCGGACGCGGCCACCGCGACGCCGGCAGGAGACGAAGACGACCCGGCTGCACTGCCCGGAGCGGTCGTGTCGCCCATGGTCGGAACCGCCTACCTGCATCCGGAACCCGGCGCCGAGCCCTTCGTCAAGCCAGGTGACGAGGTGACGGAGGGACAGACCCTGCTGATCGTTGAGGCCATGAAGACCATGAACAACATCCCGGCGCCAATTTCCGGCACGGTCAAGCGCATCCTGATCGAAGACGGTGCGCCGGTTGAGTTCGGTGCACCGCTGATGGTGATCGAGTAGGGTCGCGCCCGTGTTCGAGAAGATCCTGATCGCAAACCGGGGCGAGATCGCGCTTCGCGTGGTCCGCGCCTGTCGCGAGATGGGCATCCAGTCGGTCGCGGTGCATTCCACATCCGACGTTGACGCCATGCACGTGCGCATGGCTGACGAGAGCATCTGCATCGGGCCACCGCCCGGAGCGCAAAGCTACCTGTCAATCCCGGCGATTGTCTCCGCCTGCGAGATCACTGGCGCGCAGGCCGTTCATCCAGGCTACGGCTTTCTTTCGGAAAACGCGAAATTCGCCCAGATTCTCGAGGATCATGAGCTTAAGTTCATCGGCCCCTCCGCGGAACACATTCGCCTCATGGGAGACAAGATTACCGCAAAGGACACGATGAAGGGTCTGGGCGTTCCCTGCGTGCCCGGCTCCGACGGCGGCGTGGAGACGCTCGATGAGGCAACCGCGATCGGCAAGCAGATCGGCTACCCGATCATCGTGAAGGCGACGGCCGGCGGCGGCGGCAGGGGCATGAAGCTGGCAAAGTCCGCCGGCGAAATGGAGTCGGCATTCCATACCGCGCGTTCGGAAGCCAAGGCCGCGTTTGGCAATGACGAAGTGTATGTCGAGAAATACCTGGGCAAGCCACGTCACATCGAGATCCAGATCTTTGGCGACGGAAAGGGCAAGGCGGTGCATCTGGGTGAACGCGATTGCTCGCTCCAGCGACGCCACCAGAAGGTCCTCGAGGAAGCGCCCGGTCCTGCAATCGACGAAAAGACCCGCGCCCGAATTGGCAAGACCTGCGCCGATGCCGTTGCGCGCATCAACTACGCAGGGGCCGGAACGGTCGAGTTTCTGTACGAAGACGGAGAATTCTACTTCATCGAGATGAACACGCGCCTGCAGGTCGAGCATCCGGTGACCGAGGCGATTTACGGCGTCGACCTGGTACGCGAGCAGATTCGGGTCGCTGCCGGCGAACCGATGTCCTTTTCCCAGAAGAGCCTGCAGATCGACGGACACTCCATCGAGATCCGGATCAATGCCGAGAAACTGCCGATGTTTTCTCCGTCTCCCGGGAGGATCACCCAATATCACGCCCCGGGCGGCCTCGGAGTCCGCATGGATTCGGCAATCTATGACGGATATTCCATCCCGCCCCACTATGACTCCCTGATCGGCAAGCTGATAGTCCACGGACGTGACCGGCCGGAGGCGCTGGCGCGCCTGGGTCGCGCCCTTTCCGAGTTGATCGTCGACGGGATTGACACCAACGTGCCGCTCTTCGACGCTCTTCTGAGGGAGACCGCAATCCAGTCGGGCAACTACAACATTCACTGGCTGGAAAAATGGCTCACCAGGAATTTCCAGTGAGGCGTCCGCGCTTGATCGAAATCGCGCCACTCCAGCCTGCATGGTCCGCGTGAGCGACCGTAGCCTGACGGCCGAACTTCTGCTTGGAGCCTACGCGACCGGCATCTTTCCGATGGCGGATTCGCGCGACGACCCGGATGTCCACTGGGTCGATCCCCGCGTGCGGGGCGTGCTGCCGCTGGACGGATTCCACATGTCGCGGTCTCTCGCACGCAGGATGCGGGGCGGGAACTACACGGCCACCCTGGACATCGAATTTGAAGCGATCGTTGACGGTTGTGCCGATCGAGAGGAAACCTGGATCAACGAGACGATCCGGGAGCTGGTGATCGAGCTTCACGTCATGGGGCGTGCACACGGATTCGGCGTTTGGTCGAAGGGTCGTCTCGTCGGTGGCATGTACGGAGTCGCGCTCGGTGGCGCGTTCTTTGGCGAGAGCATGTTCTCCGCAAGGAGCGACGGCTCGAAAATGGCGCTCGCGTGGGCGGTCGACCATCTCCGGCGAACCGGGTTCGTCCTCTACGACACGCAATTCAGTTCACCGCACCTGGCCTCTCTCGGCGTCAGGGAAGTCACGCGTGCGGCCTATAGAGCGCTATTGGCAAGCGCGCTTGAAGCATCGGCCGACATAACTCGATTGCCGCTCGAAAATGACCCTCAGGCCGTGGTGCAGCGGATCACCCAGACGTCATATCGAGGATGATCAAGCGCATTGAGCGCCGGGCTCGAAGCGATCATCCAGCCATCGAAGACGACTGCATCGCGGACGGAATCGCGGATCGTGAGCCACGCGAATCCTTCGCCAGCCGGATTGTCCTCGAAGTAGCGGCACTCGCCGAGATCGACCTCGACTCGCCCCACGGTGACGGTTTCGCCGACACGAAGCTCGACATCGATCACGTCGCCCGACACCTTGTCCAGGCCCTTGAGCAAGACGCCACCGGAACGCACCACCCTGACTTCCTCGGGGATTGCAGCGAGAATGGCAGCAGGCACGTCGTCCACGGCAGATGCGGCGGCATCCTCCTGGGCGGCATCCTCCTAGGCGGCGGCCGAACCGGCCAGCAACGCCAGGAACAAGAGGAAACGGATCATTCCTCCGATCCGGACACGAACTTCATGAGAAGCTGAACGACGGAAATCGCCCCTTGCGTGTCCTCGATCTCGCTGCCCGGCTCGAGATTGATGATCGACCCTCCGGGCAGAAGCTCCACGAAGCTGCCGCCAAGGAGGCCTTCGGAGGAAATGACGGCCGCCGTGTCGTCCGGCAAGAGCACCTCCTCCTGCACGCTGATTACGGCATGGGCGCGAAAGGACTGCGGATCGAGGTTCAGTTCAAGGACCGATCCGACCTTTACGCCTGCCAGCCGCACGTCGGTGCCGACGCCGACGCCTTCCGCAGAACGAAAGGATGCCGTGTAGGTGTCCATGCCCGACGGCGAAAGGTTCACGCCGCCGACCTGCGCCAGGTAGATCAGGAATCCTGCCGCCATGGCGAGAATGCCTGCGCCTGTCAGGACTTCCGTCGCGTTTTCCGACATGGCCATTACTCGGGGGTCCAGGCTTCGTAGTCCTGCCGGTCGACCGGCCTGGATTGCCGGATCGAACCGGGCGGCGCGTATGCCAGCGGCGTGCCAGTCAGGTTCTCCTGGTGCGGCCTTTCCCATTCCTTGCGGGCGAGCGGCCGTTCCGTCGGCGGCTCGTCATAGGTGTAGTGCAGCCACCCATGCCAGTCCGCGCCGATCCGGCTTGCTTCGGCCTCGCCGTTGTAGATCACCCAGCGCCTCCCGTCGCGGGACTGGTAGAAGACGTTGCCCTGCTCGTCTTCGCCAATCCGCCTGCCCTTGAGCCAGGTATGGAACTGGGTGCCCCAGGTCTGGCCGTTCCACCAGGTGACCGCTCGAACAAGCGTGTCGATTAGGCTCATCCTGCACATTCCTTCCGAATTGTTCGTGGTATGGCGCAAGACCGCGGAAAATTCCAGCAAAAGCCTCTTGTCGGAGGAAAATTCCGAAACCGCGCCAGTGCCTGAAGCGCCGGGGCCGGCATTCAGGGCGGTGTCTTCCTCGATTGCCTGGCCTTGCGTGGACAAGACATCCCGCTCTTCGTCAAGGTGCCTGTCAGCAAGTACTTGGACTGCCCGCGTGCCTGACATAGATTGCCCCTGACACCCCCTGCGGTCCTCGATCGCAGGGTGCGGGGCCTTTCGGACGCCCCTGCCATCATGACGGACCGTTCCATGCGCACGTACATCCATGTCGATGATTTCAACCTCTGCTGCGGCTCGCTCGAACACACGTCATGGCGATGGCTCGATTTGGTCGCTCTCCCCGGGAACATGCTGCAGCCTCGCCACGATGTCGTTCTCAGGCAGAGGTTGATTTTCTCGATCACCGGCCTTGGACCAACGAATTTGTGACTCGAGGAAAGGCCCGGCCCCATGAAAGCGGAATGCGTCGTACCAAGCCGAAGCCAGGTTGGCGAAGGGGCCGTCTGGGATGATCGAGACCAGGTGCTCTGGTGGGTGGACATTCCGGCCGGACTGATTCACCGCTTCGACCCGTCGCGTGGCCGGAACACCACGATAGAATATGGTGAGCCTGTCGGCTGCCTTGCGGTTCGCGAGTCCGGCGGCCTGGTTCTGGCAGCGAAATCGGGCTTCTGCTTCTTCGATCCGGTCAGCGGCAAACGACAGCCGATCACGGATCCCGAAGCGCATCTCCCGATGAACCGCTTCAACGACGGAGCGACCGACACAAGGGGCAGGTTCTGGGCTGGCACCATGAAGGACGGCGGCGACCCCGAGCGCATGGGACGGTTCTATTGCCTGGACGCGAACCTGGAGGTTGCGCCCTGGAAAGACGGCTTCTACACGACCAACGGCCTCGCATTTTCGCCCGACGGACGGACGATGTACTTTTCGGACAGCAACAAGGCGATCCGCACGATCTGGCGCTCAACCTATGATGCGGACAGCGGCACTCCGGGCGAACCGGAAGTGTTCTTCGACACCAGGAGCGTCGCCGGGCGCCCGGACGGCGCGACGGTCGACGTCGACGGTTGCTACTGGCAAGCGGGAATTGACGGCTGGCAGCTCTACCGGATCACGCCCGAGGGCCGCGTCGACATGACGGTTGACCTTCCCGTCGAGCGCCCCTCGCGACCCATGTTCGGCGGAGCGAACCTTGACACGCTTTATGTCACTTCGCTCGGGGTCGGCCTGAGCGCGGGCCGTGACCAGCCGGAAGCCGGGTCGCTCTTCGCGGTTTCGGGGCTTGGCGTGCAGGGCCTCCCCCAAACGCGCTTCAAGGGCTGACGGCCGGCGTGACCGCTCCGAAGCGTCGCGCCAGGTCGACGGCACTGCGGGATCCTTCGTTCCGTCAGCCACCACGCCACGGCTTGCCAGCGACCGCACGAAGGCGTAGGCCGGAATGCGTCATCCATGCCAGGCCCTCGGGAGGTTCCATGTCCGAATTCGCGATCTTTCCGAGCCTGAAAGGCAAGACCGTCCTGGTTACAGGCGGCGCACAGGGCATCGGGTCCGAGATCGTGCGGGCATTCGCGAACCAGGGCGCCAGGGTCGGGTTCATTGACATGGATGCCGAGGGCAGTGCCGCACTGGCCTCGAGCGTTGAGGGCATCGTCGACTTTGAGACCTGTGACCTTCGCGACGTCGATGCGCAGCGGCGCGCGATCGCCGCGCTTGCCGATCGGCAGGGGGACCCTTCCGTGCTGGTCAACAATGCCGCCCGCGACGACCGCCACGACTGGCAGGACGTGACCCCGGAATACTGGGACGAACGCCAAGCCACGAACCTTCGCCACATGTTTTTTTCGATCCAAGCCGTGGCTCCGGGCATGATCAAGGCCGGCGGCGGGTCCATCATAAACCTTGGCTCGAACAGCTGGTGGGAGGCTGGCGGCGGGTTTCCCGCCTACGCCACGGCCAAGTCCGCCGTTCACGGGCTGACGCGGACCATGGCACGTGACCTCGGAAAGCACCGGATCCGTGTCAACGCCGTGGTCCCGGGATGGATCATGACGGAACGCCAGAAGGAGCTTTGGGCCACGCCTGAGAAGCTTGCCGCCCACAGGCAACGACAGTGCCTGCCCGACTTGATCGAACCCCAATACGTTGCCCGCATGGTCCTCTTTCTGGCCTCGGACGATGCGGCAATGTGCACGGCGGGCAACTACATGGTCGAAGCCGGCTCGATCTGAGGGGGGAGGGAAATGGAACGTCGCGCCATTGGAAAGACGCCGGTAGCCATCACGCCAATCATGTTCGGCACCTCGGCGCTCGGGCACATGCCGGACACCTATGGCTACGGCGTGGACGAGGGTCGCGCCCGCGCGACCCTTGACGCCATCTTCGCCGGGCCGGTGAATTGCCTCGACACGTCGAACAACTACGGATTCGGCAGGAGCGAAATTCGGATCGGCGAGGCGATTCGCGCGCGTGGCGGACTGCCCGAAGGATTCGTGATCTCGACCAAGCTCGACCGTGAAATGGAGACGGGAAGGTTCGATTCCGGCCAGGCGCGCCGATCGATCGAGCAAAGCCTTGGCCGGCTTGGGGTCGACAAGGTCGGCCTCCTGCACCTGCACGACCCGGAGCACGCAGCGAGCCTTGACGAGATCACGCGAGAGGGCGGTGCGCTCGACGAACTCTTCAAGATGAAGGAGGAAGGAATCGCCGATGCGGTCGGCCTGGCAATGGGACGCGTCGACATGATGTTTCCGATCCTCAAGGAAAGACCGTTCGACGCACTCATCAACCACAACCGCTGGACGTTGCTGAACCGGTCGGCTGACGAGATGTTCGATTATGCCAGCACCAGGGGAATTGCGATTCTGAACGCGGCACCCTTTGCGGGCGGCGTTCTTGCGAAGGGCGCGGACCAAATGCCCAAGATCAGCTACAGCCCGGCTGACGAGACCGCCCTGGCACCGGTGCGCCAAATCGAGGCCCTGGCGGCAAGGCATGGCGTCGCTCCCGGGGCGGTCGCGCTGCAGTTCTCCACCCGCGACCCGAGGATCACCGCAACGATCGTGGGGGTTTCAAGGCCAGACCGGGTTCACGAAATGCTTGAGTGGAATGACATGTCATTGCCACCGGAACTTCTGGAAGCGCTCGCCTCCCTGCCCTACAGCATGGATGACCCGGAAGCGCACCGGGACTATCGCCCCGGATAGCGACACGGGGCGGTCGAAAGGCCGAGCAAGGCAGCAAGTACCGACCTCCGGCCCGCGTGCAGTTCCGCACGACGGATCCGCAAGTTTCGGAAATGTGCGCCCGGCTCTGGCCGACTGGGCACTTCCGGCATGTCAGCATTTGGCTGCAGGTCCCTGTTCTTTCTGCGTCCGTTCACTTCGGCAGGGGCCGCGGCGATCTTCGGGATCGGGCGTGAGATGATGAACCCGCGACCGCCAAGCTGGTTCAGGTCGTGACCTGAGTGTCGTGTCTCACATCAGCAACGTCGGCAGGAAGAGCGCGATCTGGGGCAGCATCGCCAGACCCGCGATCCCGGCAAGAAGAATCAGCCAGTACGGTATCGTTGCGACGGCGGCTTCGCCAAGCGACACCTTCTCTTTCGTGACAGAGACAAGAACGGACAGGTTAAGCCCCACTGGCGGAGTGACCTGCCCGATCTCGATCAGGATGGTGATGATGACGCCCAACCAAATGGCGTCATACCCTAGCCCGACCATGAGCGGCACCACGATCGGGAGAGTCATGATCATTAGCGAGAGCCCATCGAAGAAACAGCCCAGCACCAGGTAGATCAGCACAACCAGCGCCAAGACCTGCAACGGCCCAAGATCTGCAGCACGCACCGCCTCAAGGATTGACTGCGGAACACCGAGAAGGCTGACGGCCTGTGCAAGAATGGTCGCGCCCATGACCACGAACGCGATCGAAGCGAAGAGCAGGATCGCGGCATAGAAGCTCTCGACCAGCGTCTTGAGGGTCAGGTTGCCCCAGAACCGGCCCACGACCATCGTCGCGATCACGCCGATTCCGGCGGCCTCCGTCGGCGTTGCGAATCCGAATGCGATGCTGCCCATGATTGCCAAGATCAGCAGCAGGAAAGGCCACAGGCTCAAGACCTTGAGCAGGATCGTCCTCGGGCCGGCGGCGGAATCCCCCCTTGGGGAAAGGTCCGGCCGGGACAGGCACCGCACGAATATGTAGAGCATGAACATCGCCGCGAAGAGCAGGCCGGGCACGAGACCGGCCAGGAACAGCCGCCCGATCGAGGTTTCGGTCAACGCGCCATAGATCAGCAGCGAAAGGCTGGGCGGGATCAGCAGGCCGAGCGTGCCACCGCCGGCCAGCGACGCGACGACCATCCGTCGGTCATAGCCGCGTTCGGTCATCTCGGGATAGGCGACGGATCCGACCGCCGCTGCGGTTGACAGGCTTGATCCGCTGACTGCGCCGAAGAGCGTGCAAACGGCGATGTTGGTGTGCAGAAGGCCGCCCGGCAACCGCTGGAAGAGGGGCACCAGCGCCGTGTAGATTCTTTCGCTGACTCCGCTCCGCAGCATGATCTCGCCCAGCATGATGAAGAGGGGAATTGCGCTGAGCGTGAAGGAGTTCAGCACGTTCCAGACAGCGTCGACCGCGACATAGGTGGACCCGCCGGCAAGGAAGTGAAGGATCAGGAGTCCGGTGAGGCCAAGCGCCGCGCCCAGTGCAAGCCCCGAGCCTGCGAGAACCGCCAGGCCGCCGACCAGAAGCCCCCAGAAACTGAACATCGCTTTCCTTCTGCCTGGTCAGGATTGGGCCGTGTCCCGGCCGCCGCTGGCCGACGCGCCACGTGCCAGGAACGCCACCATGCTCAACGCCATGGACAAGGGAAGAAGCGCCATCCAGGGATACATCAGAAGGCGGCCGACCTCGGTCTTGATGTTGCGGTCAAACGCGAATTCCAGCCAAGGAACGCAGAGCGCAAGAAACCACAGGCAGAACGCGGCACCGAAGAGCGCCGCCAGAATGCCGACCGAACGCGCCGCCCTGTCCGGCAGCATCGAGACAAGCACGAGCACACGAACGTGCTCGGCACGAAGCGTGGCGAGAGGCAGCGCGAGAAAGAACGCTGCCGTCATCAGGAGCCCGACAAGCTCTTCGGTGAACCGGAACGGGGCGAACGCGAAATACCGCATTGTCACGCTTGCGCCGATCAGGACGACGATCGCGCCGCCGGCCAGTGCCGCCATGACAGCCATGACGACGAAGACAGGCACCAGCAAGTCCTCGATGCGGATCGAGGATGCCGCACGCCCGTCCTCTTTCCTGCGGCCGCCCAAGCTCAGCGTCCGAGGACTCCGAGGATTCTCTGGCGATACTCGGGTGCCTGGCCCCCTGCTTCCTCGGCCATCTCCTGCCACGTGGCGGAGGCGGCACCCAGGAACGCGGCGCGATCTTCGTCGGAGAACGGCTCGAGGAACTCGATTCCCTGCTCGGCCAGCCTGGCACGGGCAGCCTGCTCGTTCTCCTCCGCCTTCGAATACTCGTTGGTGCGCTCCCAGACACGGGCGGCGGCCGTGGTGACGGCCTCCCGCTCGGCGTCGCTGAGGCTCTCCCACGCACCCTTCGACGCGCCCAGGACGTAGGGAACACCTGCCACCGGATAGAGGTAGGAGGCGTACCTGGTCACTTCCTGAAGCGAGATCGTGTGCGCGAAGAGCGCGGGATAGACGGCGCAATCCACGACACCTGTCTGGAGCGCCACGTACAGGTCGTTCTGGCCGACGATCTGGGCCGAGACGCCCAGCTTGGTGAAGGTCTCGACCTGGTCGTTGCTCCAGACGCGCAGCTTCTTCTTCCTGAGGTCTTCAAGCGACTGAACCGGTTCCTCGCGGCAGAAGATCGAGGCCTTCAGGAGCGGCAGGGCCATGAACCCGGTCGGCACGATGCCCATTTCGCCCAGCACCTCGGCGTAGATCTCCTGGATTTCAGGCAGCGCGGAAATCAGTTCCTCGGGACTGCCGACCGAACCCTGGATCATCACCGCGTTCAGGGCGGGTACGTCGCGACCGAGGTAGTTCGCCCAGACCAGGCCCATCTCGACCGCCCCGCGGGGCAGCCAGCGCGCCACGTCGTTGTCCTTCAGGTTCAACGAACCGCCGTGGAACACGTCGATCATGAGGCTGCCGCCGGTCAGTTCTGCCACGTCCGCAGCAAAGGTCTCGAGCTGCGCTGACTCTCCACGACCTTCCGGAAGCCCGTTGTTGAATTTCCATTCTGCCGCATCCACGGCCCCGGCGGACATTCCCAGAAATGACGCCGCGAACAGAGTCCGGCGAAGAATTGCAAGCATCCCTTATCTCCCTTTTTCACTCAAAAATGCAGGCGCATGCCCGAATTGTGGCAATGCGGGCATGCGCCAATAGGATTGGACCATTGAAATCTATCAGAACCCGAGAATCAATCGACTTTGCGCCGACCGAAGCCGACATGGCAAAACTGGAAGCCGCCGAGGACGCTCCCGGGCGGAACATGCAGCGGAAGCGTCGGCCTGACATCGACAGGGACGGTCACTCCAGCGAAGGGAGCAGACCGGATGCAGAAGGTCAGCCGGCAATGACCTCCTGGACCGGGGCGTTGGCTCAATCTCCCGTCCAGCGGGCATGGAAGCGCTCGGCCCGGGCGGACGCACAGGAGTCCCGACCGAGACCCGAGGGGGTGTCTTGACGCTCACAGGGGCTCGGATCCGAAGCGGACGCGCCAAATGCCTGAATGGATCGACTCGCCGTTTCCGCCTAGACTTCAGGCGAAGCAACTTCCGGACAGGACCGCGTCGCATCCTGACTTCAGGCATCCGATCTTCGGACCGGTCCTTCAGGTTGCGCGTCAGGCAGCCCTTCCGACATGCATGTCTCCGTCGCCGGCGGATTGCGCGACCGCTTCAAGAGCTTCAAGCACGACTTCAACCCCCGCACCATCTTCACGCACGTGCTCGGAGAGACTGCGCCGCCAGCGACGTGCACCAACACGCCCTGCGAAGAGGCCGAGCATGTGCCGCGTTACCGCATGGAGACGACCGCCGTCGCCAAGGTGACGCTCGATGTAGGGGCACATTGCGTGTACCACCTCCACAGGCGAGTTGAACGGCGGTTTCTCGCCAAAGATGTCGGGGTCAGCCGTGCCGAGGATACGCCATGGCGACTGATAGGCTGCCCGCCCGATCATGACGCCGTCCATGCCCCTGCCCAGCAACACCCGTGCCTGATCCAGGGATGCGATGCCGCCGTTCGAGATGATCCGGAGGTCGGGAAACCGGTCCTTCATTTCGCAGACGAGGTCGTGGTCCAAAGGCGGAATTTCGCGATTCTGCTTCGGACTGAGTCCCTGAAGCCACGCCTTTCGCGCATGGACCGCCACAGTCGTCACGCCAACATCCCTGACGCGTTGCAGGAAGTCCGGAAGCACGATGGCAGGATCTTGGTCATCGACCCCGATCCGGCACTTGACCGTGACCGGAACCGTGACGGCCGACCGCATGGCCGCCAGGCAATCCGCCACCAGTTCAGGCCTCTTCATGAGCACGGCGCCAAACGTTCCCGACTGCACTTTTTCGGAAGGACAGCCGACGTTCAGGTTGACCTCGTCATAACCCTCTGCCGCGGCAATGCGCGCGGCTTCGGCCAGTTCGGACGGGTCCGAACCGCCAAGCTGCAGTGCCAACGGACGTTCTGCGTCGTCGAAGGCGATGAGATGCCTGGCATTGCCGCGAACCAGTGCGGCGGACGTCACCATCTCAGTATAGAGCCGTACACGGCGGGACATCAGCCGGTGCAGGTACCTGCAATGGCGATCAGTCCAGTCCATCATCGGCGCAATGGAAAGCCTGGAATGCTGGCCGGTATCCATTTCTTGTCTAGCTTCAGACCGTTGGCAGCGACTGCTGCACCACAGAATTGCTCCCCATATCGCCGGATCTGCGCGTCTGCGACGCCACATTGCACACATAGCGCACGCAAGGGCTGCCCACAATTGCCAAGCGCTCCGCCGGTGCTTACCGGGTCCAGATCAGACGAAAGGGCCGCTACGCGCGCAAGAGGTTTCGCCGCCGCGACGACGCCCATCGCCGGGCCCGCAGGACGTCACGACAAAGGGCCATCGAGCGCTGACAATCGCCTACCAAGATCACGCAGTGGTCAAAACTGATCTGGCTCATCACGCGCCCACCCGCTCTCAGTCGAACATGTCGGGCTGATCATCGACTAGCTGGTTCCAGATCGTCTGAAAGTGCAACCAGCCGATATATTCACTTCCCACGTGCTCGCGGCTGTAGCGGGCCTTGTCGTCGGAAATGCGTATTGGCTCGACGCCTGAGGCTGCGATTTCGAGCTGTTGCCTGCAGCAGCGTTCAAGCGCGATGAACCAGAAGGCCGCGCTCTCGATGGAATGGCGCGAGGCGGTCAGCAGGCCATGGTTTTGGTGCAGCGCCGCCTTCACGCCCTTGAAGGCCTTGGAAACATCAGAGCCCGCATGGTTTTCGACCGCGACGGCCCCGGCATGATCGCCGATGACAACATGGTCCTCGAAGAAGGCGCAAGCGTCCTGCGTGATCGGGTCGACCGGGCGGCCCGTGGCACACCAGGCCGTGCCATGAACTGTGTGTGCGTGGCACATGGCGAGGATGTCGGGGTGCTCTTCATGGACATTGGCGTGCAGCACGAAACCAGCGCGGTTCACGGCGTGCTTGCCTTCGACCACTGTGCCTTCATGGTCTACCAGGATGAGGTTCGACAGCTTTACCTTGTCGAAATGCACGCACATCGGGTTGGTCCAGTAAAGCTCCGGCCGCCCCGGGTCGCGGACAGTCAGGTGACCGGCGAACCCGTAGTCAAACCCTTGAAGAGCAAAGGCGCGGCAGGCCGCGACAAGCCGTTCCTTGCGGTGCTGCCGCTCCTCTTCGACAGTGGCGAACTCGGGCATCTCGGGAAAGATCAACCCCTCCTGCTCCGGTTGATAGATCGAGACGCGGTTTCCCAGGTCGACCATGGCGAGAACCTTCCTTCACTCGGCGGCGTGTTTGTAGGTGCTCGCAAACTTCATGAGTGCATCATCTTCACAAGCTTCGATCGGCGCAAAGTCTTGATGCGCGATCCATTCGGGGCGGGTCGGTTTGCGGATGTGGTTGGATACCGCATTGAGCGTAAGGTAGACGATCTTGCGGGGGAAGGGCGTGATGTTGCCCGCCGAACCGTGTACCAGGTTGCCGTGGAACATCAAGACACCGCCGGGCTTGCCGGTGGGCACCACGAGTCCCCCTTCTTCCACCAACTTGGTGACGGTGTCGTTGTCCAGTGTCCACAATGGATAGCTCGTCGTAGAAGTGTCGTGACCGGCCTTGAGCACGCCGTGCTTGTGGCTCTTGGGGATCAGCATCAGCGGCCCGTTGAATGTGAAAACCTCGTCCAGGAAGACCGAGATGTTCATCGCCCGCGGCTCTGGCATGCCATCGTCACGAGCCCAGGTGCCATAATCCTGATGCCACTGCCAGACATCGCCGGTAAAGCTGGCTTTTGCATTGATCTTGTATTGATGCATATACACCTTTTCGCCGAACAAATGTTCCAGCGGCTCGATCAGGCGCGGGTGTCGGCCAAGAATGCCGAAGGCCTCGTTGTAGGTGTGGGCGGCGAACGCCGTTCTCGGCGCGCCAGATGTCTCCCGCCAAACCTCTGGGCGGTCCTCATCGTAGATGTTCTCGGCCTCTGCCTTCAGTACAGAGACTTCTTCGGGTGAGAACGCCTCGGGCAAGAAGATCCAGCCCTCTACCTCAAATTGTCTGACCTGTTCTTCTGTCAGTTTCATATCGCGATTCCTCCCTTATTCGTTTGCATCTTGACCGACATTCATACGGTCGATGCGCTCTCGTGTTTCTTCTCCGGCGCGCCTCGCGTGCTCCTTGGAACGCGCCTCAGCCAGGTCCGCGTCGCCCGCCAAGACCGGAGCGGCGATTGCCGCGTGTTCTTCCCAGATCAGCGATCTGTGATCCGGCTCATCCAAGACCACGGCCATCGATCGCATGAATTGTGGCCATTGCTCGGACACAGTGCGAGCAATCTCGTGATTGCCAGAGAGGTCATGCATCGCACGGTGGAACGCCACATCCGCGCGGACCATTTCGATCGTATTTGCATGGGAGGGTAGCGCGGCGCCGGTATCCAAAGCAGCCTTGAGCGCGTCCAACTCCGCCGGTTGAGCGCCGCCCTCTGCCACGCGGAACGCGGCGAGCCGGGCCGCCAGACCGTCGAGCACTTCGCGCACCTGGTACAGGTGCCAAATCTGCTTTCCGTCCAGCGGCACAACAGCCAACCCCTTGCGCCCATGCTGAACGACCAAGCCCTGGTGCTTGAGCACCTGGAGCGCGTGACTCACGGGTTGGCGGGAGACGTCTAGCAGCTCTGCAACGCGGCCCTGAGTGAGCCGCATGCCTGGCGGCAGGCGACCAATCGAGATCGCTTCGACCAGCCTGCCATGGACCAGATCAATAAGTGCAGGCTCCGACTTGAGCGGGTCCAGAAGCTCCGCAACTTGTTCTTTCCTGGCCTCAACGAGCTCTGTTGACATCCGGATGACGTTCTCTGAATTTGGAATTCCGAATGCAGATTTCCAAACACTGCGGATTCTGTCAAGCGGCACGCCAGGAGGAGGCCATTGCATGTTCGTCTATCAGGAGCTTGTGGCGCGCGCAGAGCAGGAGAAACCAATTCGCGTGGGTTTGATCGGCGCAGGCAAGTTCGGATCGATGTTCCTGAGCCAGGTACCGACGACGCCGGCGCTGCAGGTTTCCGTCATTGCGGATCTGCGGCCCGACAACGCGCGCAAGGCCTGCGCCGGGGTCGGCTGGTCGGACGAGCAGATCGGCAGCGTCACCTTCACCGACGATGCGATGGAGATGTTGTTGCGGCACGATGTGGATGTGGTCGCAGAGGCCACCGGAAACCCGGTTGCGGGTCTGCTCCATGCGCGCGAAGCGATCCGCCAAGGCAAGCACATTGTCATGGTCAATGTCGAAGCCGACGTGTTGGCCGGGGCGCTGTTGGCCGAAGAAGCCCGAGCGGCCGGCGTGGTCTATTCCATGGCCTATGGCGACCAACCGGCCCTGACCTGCGAAATGGTCGAATGGGCACGGGCCTGCGGGTTCAACGTCGTGGCGGCAGGGAAAGGCACAAAATACCTGCCGAGTTACCATGCCTCGACGCCTGACACCGTGTGGGATCACTACGGCCTGACCCCGGCTCAGGCCGCAGAGGCAGGCATGAATCCGCAAATGTTCAACAGCTTCCTCGATGGCACGAAGTCCGCGCTGGAAATGGCTGCGATCGCGAATGCGACGGCGCTCACCCCGCCCGCTGACGGGCTGCTGTTTCCGCCTGCCGGAATGGATGACTTGGCGCATGTCTTGCGCCCCGCCACCGAAGGCGGCCAACTTGCTGGCAAGGGCATGGTCGAGGTCGTGTCTTCCATCGAGCGGGATGGCCGCCCGGTTTTCCGTGACCTGCGTTGGGGCGTCTACGTTGTGATCGAGGCACCAAATCCCTACGCGGCGGCCTGTTTCAGGCAGTACGGCATGAACACCGACGCCACAGGGCGCTACTCCGCAATGTACAAGCCTTTCCACCTAATCGGTCTTGAGCTTAACGTCTCGATCCTGTCCGCCGCGTTGCTCGGCAAGCCGACCGGCTCCACCCTATCTTTCGAGGGGGATGTCGTGGCAATCGCCAAGCGCGACCTGTCAGTCGGTGAGACGCTTGATGGAGAGGGCGGCTTCACGGTCTATGGCAAGCTGTTGCCCGCGAAGAAGTCGCTTGCCCTGGGTGGCTTGCCCATCGGTCTTGCTCATGGCGTCAGGCTGGCGGCGAGTGTTGCCGCCGGTCAGCCGATTACGTGGAGCGACGTCGAAGTCGACGCGACCAATGACGCCGTGAAAATCCGACGCGAGATGGAGCAACGGTGCGGATAACCCGCCGTTGAAGGCGTTGCAGCCTGCGCCCTGGTTACGCGCATACGGACGTGTGGCCTCATGGATTACCCATTATCGCCCTTGCAACTCCGATGGATCGATGGCGGCCAGCAAGACGTGGAACGGGCTGAATGTCTAATGTGCCGACAGGTTGTTGGATTCCGATAATCACACCAGACCGGATCCGAAATATGGAGCGCCATTCGGCTACCAGGTTCACGTTTGGTCGTCGGTTCTGCGCGCTGTGCATGCACGGTTTTGGATCTGCAGCAAACTATGCCTCAGGGTGGTAAACCAACATTGTAGCTCACTGATCTGGAATGCCCCATCCGATTAGGTCCACCGTTATGCTTAGGGAACGGAGGACAGAGAATGGCGAACAAGCGGCACAAGCCCGAGGAAACAGTTCAGAAGTTGCGGCAGGTTGACATACTCGTCGGCCAAGGGATGCAGCGTGCGGATGCGATCCGCGAAGCACGCATAACCGAGCAGACCCATTGCCGCTGGCGCAAGCAGTATGGCGGTATGGAAACCGACCAACTGAAGGAGCTCAAGCGTCTCCAGAAAGAGAATGAGCGGCTACGAAAGGCAGTGTCGGACCTGACCCTGGACAAGCTGATCCTGAAGGAAGCCGCCCGGGGAAACTTCCGAGCCCCGCCCGTCGGCGTGCCTGCATCGACCTGATCCGAAGTGAGATGAAGGTTTCCGAACGCAGGATCTGCCAGGTGTTGGGGCAGCATCGATCGACGCAAAGGTACTCTCCCCGAGGCAGGGAAGATGAAGACCGGCTTGTCGCGGACATGATCGAACTGGCGCGGCAATACGGCAGCTACGGATGCCGCCGTGTCGCCGTTCCACTGAGAGATGCGGGCTGGCTGGTCAGTGTCGGTCGTGTCGAGCGGCTATGGAAACGGGAGGGGCTGAAGGTGCCGCGCAAGCAGCCGAAGAAAAGTCGGCTCTGGCTGAACGACGGATCGTGCATCCGTCGGAGGCCCGAACACCGCAACCACGTCTGGAGCCATGACTTCGTGCATTGCCGCACTGACGACGGTAAGGCCTTCCGTACCTTGAACATCCTCGATGAGTTCAGCCGGGAATGCCTGTCGGTCACGGTGAAGCGGAAGCTGAACTCGACCGACGCAATCGACGCTCTGACCAACCTCTTCATTCTGAGAGGGCCGCCGACTTTTGTCCGCAGCGACAATGGCCCCGAGTTCGTGGCCAGGGACGTTCGGGCATGGATCGAAGCCGTCGGTGCAAAGACAGCCTTCATCGAACCAGGCAGTCCATGGGAGAACGATTATGTGGAGAGCTTCAACGCCAGGTTCCAGGACGAGCTACTGAACGGCGAACTGTTCTACTCGCCGAGGGAGGCTCAGATCATCATCGAAGGCTGGAGGAAACACTACAACACCAAGCGGCCGCACAGCGCACTCGGCTATCGGCCACCAGCCCCTGAAACCATCGTCCCGATGGACCAGAGGCCAGTCATGCACTAACAATCGGATCGGACCAGTCAGATCGGGCTAGCCAGTGAAGGAAAGCAAGATGCAGCGTTGCTTCTTGCACCAGAGCATGAAAGGCAGTCTTGGCTGTGTCTGGGATCACCAGTCCGACTTTGATGCAATCAGGCAACACGTCCGTGGTGGTGTGAACAAGCCCGTGACCTGCTGAGGAAAGATGGCTATGGCTTCCTATCCTGAACTGAATCTCCTGATCAACGGAACGTGGCGAAAGGGCTCGGACGGCGTATCGGAGCCGGTGTTGAATCCGGCGACCGAGGAGACGCTCGGGGAGGTCCCGCACGCTTCCGTCTCGGACCTGAACGAAGCACTTGCCGCCGCCGAGAGCGGATTTGCCGTTTGGAAGGCAACGCCGCCGCATGAACGGGCACGAACGATTTGCGTTGCAGCGACTCTGGTCCGGGAAAGGCTCGAGGAGATTGCAACGGCGTTGACTCTCGAAAACGGCAAGCCCATTGCCGAGGCGCGAAAGGAAGTTGCGGGGTCCGCCGACATTCTCGAATTCGCCGGAGAGCAGGCCAAGCGCGTGTTCGGAAACATTGTGCCCGGCCGCGTCCCCGGCGTCCGGCATCTGGTGCAGAAGGAGCCGGTGGGGGTCACGCTCTCGTTCACGCCCTGGAATTTTCCGATCAACACGTTCGCGCGCAAGATTGGCCCCGCCCTGGCGGTCGGATGTTCGATCGTGGCCAAGGCGGCGGAAGAGACACCCGCGTCGGCGGCTGCGATGGCAAAGGCGCTGGCCGATGCCGGGCTTCCCGCGGGCGTGCTCAACCTGGTGTTCGGCGTGCCTGCCGAGGTCTCAAGTCACCTGATGTCCTCGCCTGCCGTGCGGAAGATCTCGTTCACGGGTTCGGTTCCGGTCGGCAAGCACCTTGCCGGACTCGCCGCGCAGCGAATGCAGCGAACGACAATGGAACTGGGCGGGCATTCTCCGGTTGTCGTGTTTGACGATGTCGACATTGCCAAGGCGGCCGATCTCCTGGTGGCAGGCAAGTATCGCAACGCCGGACAGGTCTGCATTTCCCCGACGCGCTTCTACGTGCAGGAACGCATCTACGAAGACTTCATCGGCGCGTTCGTGGAGCGTGCCAAGGAAATCGTCGTCGGCGACGGCATGGACCCCGCCTCGCAGATGGGCCCGCTGACAAACGACCGCCGACTGGACGCGATGGCGGAATTTGTCGACGACGCCGCATCCCGAGGGGCGACCATAGCCGCCGGGGGCGAACGGATCGGCAATCGCGGCTATTTCTTTGCTCCCACGGTGATCAAGGATGCTCCGGACGATTGCCGCGTCATGACGGAAGAACCGTTTGGCCCGCTTGCCCCAATGACACGCTTCTCCGGCATCGAGGAGGTTGCCGGGCGTGCGAATGCCCTGGAACTCGGCCTTGCCGCCTATGCGGTGACCCGGTCGCTGGACCGAGCGACGCGCATTTCAGACGCGCTGCAAGCGGGAATGGTGGGAATCAACACGGTTGCCGTGGCCAGCCCCGAAGCACCATTCAGCGGTGTCAAGGAGAGCGGTTACGGAATTGAGGGTGGCCCCGACAGCCTGGATCCGTTCCTTGCGACGAAGGCCGTTGCGCAAACAAGCCTTTGAGGCGCCATCATTCTGCCATCCCAAAGTCGACCAGGCTCCTCAGGACCTTGCCGTCCCGCGTGACGGCAATCCCGTCGTTGATGTCCTCCAGCCGGAATTCCTGCGAGATGAGCGCGGCGCGACTCATTCGGCCGTGCCTATGGAGTTCGATGATCTGGAGCATGTCCGCCCGGAACCGGTTCGAGCCGAGAAGCGAGCCCTGGACCTTGCGCTTGCGCAGGAAGTCGCGGGTCCTGTCAGTTCAATCGTCTCGTCCTCGCGGAACAGTCCGACCATGCTACCGTCCGTGGGGTCACGGGCGTGCAAGTGCAATATGGCGGCCCCCGCCTCCGCGGTGCCCAAGGCGTCCGCCCCGATCTGATCGGGAGTGAGCGGCAAATGCGGAGACATGGAAGGACCATGGATCGCCTCTGTCGTCATGCAGGTGATGATGACCTTTCCCCGATAGCCGTGCACATTGCCTGGGATCAGAGGGATTCGACGTTGCCACACACGCCCAGCGCCTGCCCGGAAATGTTGCGGCCAGCCGGCGAGCAGAGGAACAAGACCATGTTGGCCACGTCATCAGCGCTCACCATCCTGCGGAGAGAAACCTTGCCGAGATACTCGTCGCGCACTTCGTCAAAGCTGGTGCCGATGGCATCCGCACGCGCCTGGATCACCCTGTCAATGCGCGGACCTTCGACAACGCCAGGGAGAATTGCATTCACGCGAACGCCATCGGGGCCCATTTCGATCGCGAGACTCTTGGTGAAGCCGACGACAGCCCATTTGGACGCCGCATATGGCGTGCGGTTTGCGTAGCCCAACCGCCCGGCCACGGAAGAGATGTTGATGATCACGCCATTTTTCGAGGCCTTGAGCGCAGGGGCCGCCTTGCGCGCGCAGTAGAATTGACCCGTGAGATTGATCGCGATCGTGGCTTCCCAATCGGTCGGATCAATGTCTTCAACCTTTGCCGTCGGACCCGCAATGCCAGCATTGTTCACCAGAACATCGAGTCCACCGAACTCGGTCGTGACCTCTTCAAGGAACGCATCGACGCCTGCGCGATCCGAAACGTCCACGACGCGGGCAATGATTTCCGGATGTGCGGAACGCATGGCGCGAACCTTGTCTCCGGCCACGTCGAACGCGGCGACCCTTGCTCCAGCTCCGATCAGCGCCTCGACGATCGAGCGGCCGATGCCTGCCGCCCCGGCAGACACGACCGCGCGCAGGCCAGTCAGCGAAACGCCAAGCCTAGCTCCATTCTTGTCCAAGACAACGCTCCCTCAATCCAAATGTGCCAGCACGTCCATGGAATTGGGCAACCACAGGACAACGTCCGGCAACAGCGTCAGCGAGAAGATCACGATGACCTCAACGATGACGACCGCAATGATGCCGCGATAGATCGTGGCCGCGGACATGTTGATGCCGGCTGGTGGCGTGATCTGCCCCATTTCTATCATGATCACCATGATGACACCGAACCACATGGGTTCAAACCGAAAGCCGACGACCGTTGGAAACAGGATCGGCAGGGTCAGCATGATCGTCGGAATGATGTTCGTCACCATGCCGAGCATCAAATAGCGCACAAGGATGAGCACGTAGACGACATAGCTTGAGACATCGGCCATGTTCAGGAAGTTCGCAGATTGCAGCGGAAAGTCCGTCAAGGTGATGAAGTAGCCAAGCAGTCCTGCCCCAACGAGGATCGTGAAGTTCATGGTACTGTTCGTCGCGGATTCGAGAATGGCCCGTGACGATTGAATCCTCTCGCGAAAATTGAGATCAGGAGCGCGCAGCCTCGCGGAGGCAGATCATCAATCTGGTGACGTTGATCGCGATCAGCCTAGAGATCGCTTCAAGGTTCAGGTCGCGAACCATGTCGCCGACGATGGTCCCGGCAGCATGCAGCATACCTGTCGTCGGACGTCGCGAAGGCCGAAATTGGCCGTACTGGTTCCAACAAAATTCTTGACTAATTGAGGTACGACTGCCATTTTCGCTATGCAGAATGACTGTGCTGACATATGGAACGACAGGGAGTTGGAAAATGACCATGAAGCGCGGATGGATTGCGGCAGCGGTTGCCGCCGCTGGCTTGTCAGGGATCGGAACCTTGGCTTTCGCAGAAAGCACAACGCTGAAGACGGTGCAGGACCGGGGCACGCTTTTGTGCTCCGGCCACAATGGCAGCTACTTCGGATTTGTCGAAGTGAACGACAAGAACGAGTGGAAAGGGCTCGACATCGACCTGTGCCGTGCACTGACCGTGGCAATCCTGGGTGACCCGGACAAGAACCAGATCGTGCCGCTTAGCTGGGCGCAGCGTTTCCCGGCGCTTCAGTCGGGCGACGTCGATGTCGTCATCAAGGCCACGGGCTGGACCATGGGTCGCGACACGGAGTTGGGCCTCCAGTTCTCGATTCCCTACTTCTTCGGCGGCGCACAGTTGATGGTCCGCAAGGAACTCGGAATCAGTACGGCAAGCGAGCTTGGCGGAGGCACCGTCTGCGTGGCCGCCGGAACCACGATCGAACGCATTGTCGCTGATCACCTGAAGGCCGAGAACGTCGAGCACACGATGGTCAGCTTCGAGAAGACGGCCGAGGTGATCGGCGCGTACAAGGCCGGACGTTGCGACGCCTACGCGGCCTGGGGTCCGTCCATCGCCGTCTTGCTGGCAAACCAGTTCGAAGACGCCGATTCCCATGTCATTCTCGCCGACAAGCTCTCGGCCGAACCCATCGCTGCCGCGATGCGTCAGGGTGACGAGGACTGGGTCGATATCGTGAACTGGATGCTGGCAGCGCTGATCAAGGCGGAAGAGCTCGGCGTAACGTCTTCGAACGTCGACGAAATGGTCGCAAACCCGCCGAACCCCACCGTAGCCCGTCTGCTGGGCGTCGACGCCGGCATGGGCGAGCGCCTCGGCTTGCGCGACACATGGGCGCGCGAAATGATCGCGGCAATGGGCAACTTCGCGGAGATCTACGACCGGAACCTTGGCGAAGGGTCGCCCTACAAGCTCGAGCGGGGCCTGAACAACCTCTGGAGCAACGGTGGCGTGCTCTATACGCCGATCCTTGACTGATCCGGACCAATTGCTCGAAGGCCGTCCCCTTCCAGGGGGCGGCCTAACCGGTTAGGGTCAGGTCATGCTTGGGTGGCGAGACTTCCACCGCATGAAGGCGCGGGAAATCGCGGTCCAGGCCGGGCTGGTCCTTCTCGTGCTGGTCATCGTGATCGGCTCCGTCCGCAGCGCGCAGGTCAACCTTGCCACGCTTGGCATCACCTCGGGTTTCTCGTTCCTCGACCGTTCGACCGGGTGGAGCTACAGCTTCTCCCTGCTCGAGCGTTCCATCGATGATCCCTACGCGCGGACGCTGCTGATCGGGTTTCTGAACACGGTTTTCGTGGGCTCAATCTCGATTGTCCTTGCGACAATCCTCGGATTCGTCATCGGCACGATGCGGGACAACCGGAATATTGGCCTGCAAGTTATTTCAAGCGTTTACATCCAGATCTTCAGGAACATCCCGCTCATCCTCCAGGTCGTGTTCCTCTACGCGCTGCTCATTCACTTCCCGGGCCCGCGACAGGCATATTCGATCTCGGACACTGTCTTCATGTCCAACCGCGGCATCATGATGCCCGTTCTTTCCCTGCCGCTCGGCGCAGTGGCGGGAGTCGTCCTGGGATCAGTCCTGCTCGGCATCGGCGCGGCGCGCCATGCCGGTTCGACGCGGCGGGCGCTGGCCGTCTGGCTGGCCGGAACCGTCGTCCTCTTCGTTGCGGCGGCGATTCTGCTCACGCCTGACGGTCGGGACCTGGTCTCCTACCCCGAACTCAAGGGGCTTCGTTTCGTGGGCGGGCTGACGCTGTCCGTCGAGCTGGTCGCGATGATCGTGGGCATCGTGCTCTATGGCGCTGCCTACATTGGTGAAGTCGTGCGAGGCGGCCTTGCGGAAGTCCCGAGAGGCCTGCGCGAGGCCGGGGAAAGCCTTGGCCTCGGGGCCT
This sequence comes from Boseongicola sp. SB0665_bin_10, assembly GCA_009838075.1. GTDB lineage: Bacteria > Pseudomonadota > Alphaproteobacteria > Rhodobacterales > Rhodobacteraceae > JAJEFO01. Next base: position 80,646 of record VXSG01000020.1, read on the forward strand.
TCGCGGTTTGGTGGACCATCCGGGTGCCCATGGCCCTGCGCTCGATCATTCCGCCGCTTGGCAACCAGTGGATCTTCATAATGAAGGCCACGACGGTCGGCGTCGCCATCGGTTTCTCCGACCTGTTCTACATCGTGTCGACCTCCATCACGCAATCCGGCCAGACGCTCGAGCTCATAGCCATTCTTATGGGGGCGTTCCTCCTGGTGAACTTCGCGCTTGCCCAGGCCGTGAACTGGCTGAACGCGCGCCTCGCGCTGAAGGGATACGGGTCGTGAACGCCGCGCCGCCGGCCATAGGCGCGTTTGAGCGGCTGCAGCGCCGTGCTTTCCGCACGCCGCTCGACGGTCTCGTTACACTGGTCTTCGTGGCGCTTCTCGCAGGGCTGGCGTGGCAGGCGATCGACTGGGGCGTCCTGCGCGCGGTCTGGCGCGCCGAAGACGTGGCGCTTTGCCGCGAGGCGGCCTCGGGCGCGTGCTGGTCGATCATAGATGCAAGGCACCGCCTCATCCTGTTCGGCCTTTACCCATTCGACGAACACTGGCGCTCCACGTCCGCCGCCGTCGCCATCATCGCCACCGTGGTCCTGTCCTGCATCCCGTGGTTCTGGACCACGCGGCGGCTGGTTTCGCTCTGGATCGCGGGGTTCGCGACCTACTATCTGCTGATGGACGGCAGCCTCCTTGGAATGGCACAGGTGACGACCGACAAATGGGGCGGGCTGTCGCTGGTCCTGTTCCTCTTCTCGACCGTCGTGCTGATCGGCATGCCGACTGGGCTGGGGCTGGCGCTGATGCGCCGCTCGCGCCTGCCGGTGCTGCGGCTGGTGGCTTCCCTTCTGATCGACTTCATCCGCTCCCTGCCGCTCTTGACGACGCTCTTCACCGCGGCCGTCGTCGTGCCGATCCTGCTCCCGGACTGGCTGCAGGGTGACAAGATATGGCGAATCATCATCGCGTTCTCGCTGTTCTTCGCATGCTACCAGGCCGAAGTGTTCCGCGGCGGCTTCCAGGCGATCCCGAGCGGGCAGTTCGAGGCCGGCATGGCCCTGGGCCTTGGGAAATGGCAGGCGCTCGGGCTGATCATCCTGCCACAGGTGTTTCGGCACGCCCTGCCCGCCACGATCAACATGGTCGTCGTGACGTTCAAGGAAACGGCCGTCGTGATTATCATCGGCCTCTTCGACCTTCTCGCCTCCGCCCAGGCGGCGTTCGGAACGGGCGACTGGGTCGCCTACTACATGGAGACCTACATTTTCGTGGCGTTGATCTACTGGGCGTTCATCACGTCACTCGGGCGCTATGGCGAATTCGTGAAGGACCGCATGAAGCAGGACGAGCATTGAGCGGTCACTTGATTTATTCCGCAACGAGCGCAACATCGGCGCCCGCCGCCCGAAAACGGCCCAAGTTGCCGTAGAGCGCGCGCAGCATGATGCCCCGCGCGCCGTTCATGTCCCGGTCGACGACGATGCTGCCGTCCGAAACCGTCTTTGCGCCGCCAAGGTTCTCGTTCACGAAGCCGTCCCATGAGCGTGTCCTGCTCGTGTAGGCTTCGTTGCAGATCACCAAACGCTTGCCGTATAATGGGAACCATATGGCTATGGGAACCCTTGACCCTAAGTGCCTGTCATGACGCGCCCTTTGCCCTGATCAGGTTCCCGTAAAAACATGCTCCACTCCTGTCGGTTTTGACACTGACAGGAGAGAGATCATGTCTTCAAAGAAGTTCCTGCCGCCGCTGCCCGGCGTGGTTCCGGAACGGGATTCCCATGTTGTACGATGCTATGCAGAGCATCTGGAGGGCCTTGGCGTTTCGGTCTGGATGACCGAACCATTGGTCAGGACAGCCAGCCACGTCACGGTCTGGCTGGCCCTTCTGGACGAGGATGTCGGAAATCCTGGAACCTGGCATGCACACTCCCGCAGATTACCGATGACAGGCGTGCCCAAACGTGTCAATTAACGAAATAGTCTTTCCATATAGCGGAACATGAAACCTTGCCGCAGGATCGTCCGAAACTGACCTCTTCCCATTGGGGCATCGGCATTGTCCGGGCGGAGGGCAACCGAATCACGAACGTCGAAGGTCATCCCGGCGACCCTGACCCTTCGCCCCTCAACGGGAACATTCCTGGCGGGCTTGGCAGCCGCGCCAGGATACTGAAGCCCGCCGTGCGGTCTGGATGGCTGGACTGTCGCAAGGGCGAGCGGGGCCGCGACGCGTTCGTGGAGGTCGGCTGGGACGTGGCCCTCGATCTCGTCGCCCGCGAGTTGACGCGAGTCAGGGAGGAGCGTGGCAACGAGGGAATCTTCGGCGGCTCCTATGGCTGGGCGAGCGCCGGGCGATTCCATCATGCGCAGAGCCAGCTCAAGAGGTTCCTGAACGCCATCGGCGGCTTTGTTCGCTCCGAGGGGAACTACAGCTACAACGCCGCGCTCGTGGCGATGCCGCATTTCGTGGGCGGCAGCTTTCGCGAGCACGTCGTCGAGGCGACGCGCTGGCCGGTCATCGCCGAGCATTCGGACCTGGTCGTCCTGTTCGGCGGCCTGGCGATGCGAAACCAGCAGATCTGCGACGGCGGGGCCTCGAAGCACCGGATGGCGGGCAATCTGAGGCTCTGCGCCGAAAAGGGCGTCCGGTTCGTCAATCTCAGCCCGCTGCGCACCGACGTCGATGCGTCGCTCAACGCCGAATGGCTGGCCCCGAGACCGGGGACGGATACGGCGGTCATGCTCGCGCTCGCCCACGCCGTCGTGGAGGAGGGATTGCACGATCAGGCGTTTCTCGACCGCTACACCGTCGGGGCGGACCGCTTCATCGACTACCTCCGGGGCGCGGGCGACGGCACGCCCAAGTCCGTTGAGTGGGCGGCGGGAATCAGCGGTCTAGAGGCCGGCCGCATCCGCGCGCTTGCCCGCGAGATGGCGGCGGGGCGCACCATGATCACCTGCGCCGCCGGCCTGCAGCGCGCCGACTGGGGGGAGCAGGCGCTCTGGGCCTGCGTGTCGCTGGCGGCCATGCTTGGGCAGATCGGGCTCCCGGGGGGTGGCTATGCCGTCGGCTACGCGGTCAACGCCCATGTCGGCAACGTCGCGCGGCCCTTCCGCTGGGGGAGCCTGCCGCAGGGCGACAACCCGGTCTCCGCGTTCATTCCCGTCGCCATGATCTCGGAAATGCTGCTGAACCCGGGCGCAGCTTACAGGTACGACGGTCGAACGCTCGCATTGCCCGATTGCCGCCTGGTCTGGTGGGCGGGAGGCAATCCCTTTCACCACCACCAGGACCTCAATCGCCTGCGCCAGGCGTTCCAAAGGCCCGAGACGGTGATCGTGAACGAAATCAACTGGACGGCCACCGCGCGGCACGCCGACATCGTGCTCCCTGTCGCCGCCCCGCAGGAGCGCACCGATTTTGGCGCCGGCCAGACCGACAACGTCTTGGTGCCGATGCCGAAGGCCGTCGATCCGCCGGGACATGCGCGAGTCGAGTACGAGATCTACGCCGACCTCGCGCAACGGCTCGGGGTCGCGCAAGACTTCACCGAGGGGCTGGACGAGGACGCCTGGCTGCGCAGGCTCTGGTCCGACACCCGGGCGGCGGCTGACGCCCACGGAACCCCCTTGCCGGACTGGGACGCCTTCATGGCCGGGGACATCATCGAACTCCCGGACCCGTCGCCGACCCAGGTGTTCCTGTCCGAGTTTCGCGCGGACCCGTCGAAGAACCCGCGCAGGACGCCCAGCGGGCGGATCGAACTCTTCTCGGAGACGGTTGCCGGTTTCGGCCTTGGCGAATGCGCGGGGCACGCGACATGGAACGTCCCGCACGACCTGTCCTCCCCCGCCGCGAAGACGTATCCGCTCGCGCTCGTCTCCGGCCAGCCCGGGACGCGGCTTCACAGCCAGTACGACAACGGCGCGCTCAGCATGGCCGGAAAGGTCGCGGGACGCGAGCCTGCATTGATCAATCCCGCCGATGCTGCGGAAAGACGGATCTCGGACGGCGATGTCATCGAGCTCTTCAACGACAGGGGAATGTGCCTTGCAGGAGCGCGCGTCACGTCCGACGTTGCGCCGGGCGTCGTCTTCCTGTGGACCGGCGCCTGGTACGATCCGGAACTCGACGAACCGGGCCATTGCGACAGGCACGGCAATCCCAACGTCTTGACCCATGACCTGCGCACATCGGAATTCAGCCAGAGCCCGGCCGCGCATTCCGCGCTTGTTGACATCCGCCGCTTCAACGCGATTCCGTCCCCAGTCAGGGCACATGAACCACCGCCGTTCGTCAGGCATCCTGACAAGAAAGGGCCCCAGGCATGAGCACGGATTCCAAACCGCGCGTCGATTCAACCCTGTCCAAGGGACTGGCGATTCTTGAGAAACTGACCGGCATGAAGTCGGGAATCGGCGTTTCGGAACTCTCCCGCGAACTGGGACTTACCAAGTCAAATACCTTCCGGCTCCTGCAAACCCTGACCGCACTCGGATATGTCCGCCGCGAACCCGACAGGAACTACGCTGCCACGCTCAAGGCCTGGCAGGTCGGGCGCTCGGTGGTGGAAAACCTCAACCTGCGCGCGGCTGCCTCCCAAATGATGCTCTACCTGTCACGAGAGACAAGGGAAACGATCTATCTGGCCGTCCGCGACGGGTTGAACATAGTCTACATCGACAAGATCGAAAGCACGAAACCAATTCGTTCGTGGAACCCAATCGGCGGGGCAGCGCCGATCTACTGTGTCGGAACCGGCAAGGCGCTTCTCGCGGAAGACTATCGTCAATTGAGGGATCAAGTGGCAGCCAACCTTAAGCCGTTCACCGACCGGACAATCACCGATGCAGAGGCACTCGACAAGGACATGGCCGCGACCAGGCTGCGCGGATACGCCATAGACACCGGAGAGTTCCGCCCAAACGTCCTGAGCTTTGGCGCCGCCATCCACCTGCCCAACGGCGAGACGGCCGGTGCGCTGGGCGTGTCTGTGCCTGACATCAATTTGGGAGAGGGTGACAGCGAACGAATTGGTGCACTCGTACAGCACGCTGCGAGCTCCGTGTCCAAGAATCTCGGACGGCTCTAGTCACGGGCTTCGGGTCCTGCGACCGGACCGCCCTGTCCAGATGAAGCAGCCTTCCTTCAGGTGCGATGCCAGGAGATCCAAGTCCTGATGCACCGCCGCGGCCAGTGCCGAACGCCAACCGCTCGCGCAACCAAAGCCACGGCGCTTCCCCGAATGACCCGTGACCTCTTTGCTGTTCGGGCCATTCCGGTCGACCCGGAACGCGCTCATTTTGCCTGGCACATGCGCATTGCCGGGAATGAGGCCGGAGCGCTGCCTTTCGCGGATCCTTCGGGCGCCTCCGATCACGACGTCCGTGGACATCGAAGACAGCGATCAATTCCAGCGCCCTGATTTTCTCGATCTCCTTCCATCATGAAGCAACCGTCTCGACCGCTGTCCCAACTGGAACCGTCACGATGCTGGCCGCCTACTGTGCTGAGATATGAAACGCAATTTCATTATATTGACACGAAAACGGATAGATCGCAATGTCGATCTGCGCCCGCATTCTGCTCACTGGTGACCGCGATGGATCGCTCCGCCCCAATGTCCCTCTGGGATGCAACGTCCGAAGAGAGTGAAATCGGACCCGCTGCCGTGTCCAGCCAGATTGTCGACGTGGCCATCGTGGGTGGCGGCTACACTGGCCTGTCCACGGCGCTTCACTGCGCCGAAAGAGGGCTGTCGGCGCAGGTCCTGGAAGCAAAGCACATTGGGTATGGAGGATCGGGCCGAAACGTGGGCCTCGTGAACGCCGCGCTCTGGCTGCCGCCCGCGGAAGTGCGCGAAAGGCTCGGCCCGCACTACGGGGAACGATTCCTGCGCCGGTTCAGTGACGGCCCGTCCATTGTCTTTGATCTGATCGAAAGGCATCAAGTCCGCTGCGAGGCTACCGAGACCGGCACCATTCACGCGGCACACGGGCCCTCGGGTTGGGACGATCTGAAAGGTCGCCACGCAGAGTGGCAACGCCTTGGCGAGCCGGTTGATCTGCTTGATCGAAATGAAGTCGCCGAAATTGTCGGAACAACGGTTTTCCACGGCGGTCTCCTCGATCACCGCGCCGGCACGATAAATCCGATGGGCTATTGCCGTGGGCTTGCCCGGGCGGCCTCGGGAGCTGGCGCACGGATCAGCACGGGTGTTCGCGTCCAGGAACTGGACCGCGTGGACGGGACTTGGCATGTGCGCACCGACGCCGGAGACATTCTTGCCAAGGCCGTGGTTCTCGGCACCAATGCCTACACCGACGAGCTTTGGCCTGGCTTGAAAGATGTCTTTACGATGATTCACTACCTCCAGTTGGCGACGGGGCCGCTTGGCCCAGACGCGGGTCACATCCTGCCGGGACGGCAGGGCGTGTGGGATACGGGTCCGATCATGTCCAACGTCCGGCGCGACGCCCATGACCGACTGCTCATCGGCACAATGGGCCGCGTGATTGGTTCAAGGGAAAAGGGCCTCACGCGACGTTGGGCAGAAAGGCGGATCGCCCGCATGTTCCCGGAACTTGGCCGCGTTTCCTTTGACGAGGCGTGGCATGGCCAGATCGCGATGACGCCGGACCACCTGCCCCGCGTCCATCAACTGGCGCCACGGCTCTGGACAGCCATCGGGTACAATGGCCGGGGGATCACAACGGGCACGCTCTTCGGGATCGCGATCGCCGATCTCCTGACGGGCATGGACCCGACTGAGCTGCCATTGCCCATGACCGATCCCTCGCAAGCACCGCGCGCCAGGATCACGGCAAGGATCTATGATCTGGCCTTCACCGCAAACCAGTTCTGGAAGAGCTTGCGATGACCGCCCGGCCCGGTGTCGAAGTCGGCGATGTCGTGGCCATCCTGTGCCCGACGACATCCAGCGACATTTCCTGCAGGCGAAAGGACAGGGCATGGATCCCCTGCGTCACGGCACATGCGACGCAGGCGGCTTGCGCGCCTGTCGCGGGACGGTCACCCCGGCGGAGACCGATACCGGCCCCCCTCGCGCCGGGGCGGGCCGCATCCGCGATCCTCGCCGCCGGCGCGCAGGCGGTGAGGCGGCTCCGCCATGCACGTTTGGCACGGCCTTCGAACGGAACCGGCCGGTCGATCACCAGTAGTCCGGGCGGTTGAACGCCTCGACGCAGCGAGACGGACCTGTCAGCGGCTCAAGCTCGCGATCGGTCAAGGATTGGCCAAGCCACCCCTTCGGATGCTTCAGCCTGAACGGCGCCCGGGCAAGCTCTTCGGTGATGGGCCGGAATCCCACCCTGGAATAGTAGTTCGGATCGCCATAGGTCACCGCGACGTCGACGCCGCTCTTCCGCAGGCCGGCGAGACCGTGGGCCAGAAGCCCCTGCCCGATTCCCCTGCCCTGGCGTTCGGTCGCGACCCCGACCGGACCCAGCACGAAGACGGCCCGTTCATCCTGGTCGTAGGTCAGCCGCGAAAAGATGATCGCGCCGATCAGGGAGCGCTTCTCGCGCGCGGTGTAGACCTGGATGTCGGCATCTGCCGTCGTCGCCAAGAGGTCGCGTGTCAGGTCGCGGATCAGCGCGCCTTCCTCCACGCCCTCCGAAGCGGCAAACGTCGCGGCGAGAAGGTCGATGATCTCCTCTTCCTGTCCCTTGAACCCTTTCGAGATCTCCATGTCACACTCCGTTTCCCGAGACGCCCGGGGCCCCCGGTTTCCGGACCGCTTCCGGCCCGACTCGCGGGCCCGGCCGGCGCAAGGTCCGGACATCTCAGGAATTGCGGTCCGTGCATCGGCGCGATGCGGCTTCACCCTCGTCGGCTTGCGGTCGCCTCATGGCGCCGGGCGACCGTCGATCAACGATTCCGCTGCCTGGTGCAGACGCCGTCCGGGATCGGCCAGGTCCGTGACGACGTCGAAATGGTTCCGGTCCTCGACCTCCAGGCACGTCACGGTCCGGCCCGCGTCATGCAGCCTCCTGGCAAAGTCCCGGCTCTGGCGCTTGAACTCGTCCGTTTCCTTTCCGCCCCAGGTGACCAGCAACCTGACCTCCTCGGGAAAGGTCATGTGCAGCGGCGAGTTCCGACGGGCCGCTGCGGCATCGAGCCGGAGCCATTCGTTCGGCTTGCAATGGCGCACCGGCTCAAGATCGTAGAGCCCGCTTGCCAGCACACCGCCTTTCAGGACGTCGCCCGGCACGCCGGGGAACGCGCTCCAGTCCGTGGCCAGCGCCATCGCGGCCAGCTGCGCGCCGGCGGACGAGCCGCAGACGAACAGCCGCTTCGGATCGCCGCCATGCCGGGCGATGTTCCCGTGAATCCAGGCGACGGCGCGGCGGCACTGCGCGACGATCACGTCAAGGTTCACCTTGGGCGCGAGGCTGTACTCGACGACCGCCGTGCTGATTCCCCGACCGGCGAGCGCCTTCGCCATGAAGGCGCTTTCGGTCCGCCCAAGCAGCCGCCAGTAGCCGCCGTGCAGGAAGACGAGGACCGGCCTGCCGGACCCCGCCGGAAAGTAGTCGATGCGCTCGTCCTCCGAGGGTCCGTAGGCCAGGTCGCGGATCACTGCGCAATCGGCAAGGCACTCCGCGCTGAGTTCGCGGTAACGCGCGATCTCGGCGTCGAAGTCCGGGACCGAGGCCCGGGCATCGTACTGGCGCTCCAGCTCCTCCTGTTCGAGGTTCGTCCAGTCGTCCCGCATGGTCAAACGCCCAGGTAGGTCTCGGCGAAGCTCGGCTCCGCGCGCATCGCGTCCATGTCGCCCGACCAGGCGACCCTGCCCTTGACCAGCACCGTCGCGTGATCCGCAACGTTCCACATCTCGTCGAGGTTCTTGTCGATCACGAGAATCGTCTGACCCTGCGCCTTCAGGGCGCCGAGAGTCTTCCAGATCCCCGTGCGGATCAGGGGAGCGAGCCCTTCGGTCGCCTCGTCCAGGATCAGCACCCTCGGGTTCGTCATCAGCGCGCGCCCGATGGCGAGCATCTGCTGCTCGCCGCCCGAGAGCGAGTTCCCCAGCTGGTCGGCCCGCGCCCTCAGGGGCGGAAAATGGTCAAACACCAGGTCAAGCGTCCAGAGCCCGAGGCCCGATCGGTTGCTGGCGGTGCAGACCAGGTTTTCGCGCACAGTGAGCGTCGGGAAGACCTGCCGGCCCTCGGGCACCAGCGCGATTCCCGCCTGACCGATCTCGTAGGGCTTGAGCGCCGTGATGTCGCGGCCGGCGAGCCGGACCGAGCCCGCGCTGGCGGGCGTCAGCCCGCTGATCGCCCGCACGGTCGTGGTCTTGCCCATCCCGTTGCGGCCCATCATCGCGCCAAGCTGGCCCTCGCCCAGCTCCAGGTCGACACCGAACAGGACCTTGGAGCTGCCGTAGCCTGCCTCGACGCCTTCGACCTGCAGCATCAGCCCGCCTCCCCGTGGAGCTCATGATCGCCAAGATAGGCTTCCCGAACGTCCGCGTTCACCCGGATCCTCCCGGGCGTGTCCGAGGCGATGACCTTGCCGTAGACCAGGACCGAGACCCTGTCGGCGAGTCCGAAGACGACGTCCATGTCGTGCTCCACCAGCAGCATGGTGACCGATTCGCGCAGGTCTTCCAGCAAGTCCATGATGCGGCGGCTTTCCTCCACGCCCATGCCGGCTGTCGGTTCGTCCAGGAGCAGCAGCTTGGGCCTGGCGGCGAGCGCCATCGCGATCTCGACCTGCCGTTTCTGTCCGTGGGCAAGGTTGCCGGTCAGCGCGTCGGCCTGGTCGATCAGCCCGACGCGGGCCAGCATGGCCTCGGCCTCCTCCTGTTCGGCGCGGTCGGCATCCGCCAGGCGGAAAAGGCTTCGGGCCTGTCCTGCGAAGGACTGCAGCACGAGGCAGACGTTTTCGCGAACCGACATCTCTGGAAAGACCGAGGTGATCTGGAAGCTCCGCACCAGCCCCGCGTGGGGCCTCAGGTGCGTGGGGATCGCCAGGAGATCCTGCCCGTCAAAGGTCATTGTGCCGCTCGAGGGCTGCAAGTAGCCGGAAAGCAACGCGATCAACGTGGTCTTGCCGGCGCCGTTGGGGCCGATCAGCGCGTGAATCGTGCCGCGTTCGACCGTCAGCGAGACGTCGTCGGCGGCCTTGAGCGCCCCGAACGATTTGCAAAGGTTGCGGATTTCCAGCATCGTTCAGTCCCTTCGCGGGAAGATCAGGCCGTAGAGGCCCGTCTTTGCGTAGAGAACCACCAGGATAAGGATTGGCCCGAAGACGAACCGCCAGTGTTCGGACAGGAGCCCGAGCCCCAGCCCGCGCAGGATCAACGGCAGGAACTCCTCCAGAAGAAGGAACAGGAAGGTGCCCAGCACCGGCCCGACCAGCGTGCCCATGCCGCCGAGGATCACCACGATCATCAGGTCGCCCGAGCGGGTCCAGTGCGTCAGCGCGGGGCTGACGAACTCGGTGTGGTTCGCCGAGAGCGCCCCGGCCAGCCCGGCACCGACGCCGGCGATCACGAAGACCTGGAGCTTGGCCCAGTAGGCGTTGATTCCGATCGAGGACAGGCGGTCCTGGTTCTGCTTGATGGCGGCCAGCGTGCGCCCGAACTTCGAGCGCACCAGCCAGGTGCAGAACCAGAAGAACAGGACGAACCACGCAAGACAGAAGTAGTAGAAGCTCACACGGTCGTTCAGGTCCAGCAAGGGCAGCGTGTTGCGCCCTTCGAACATCATCATGCCGTCGTCGCCGCCATACTGCTCGAGCGAGACGAAAAGGAAGAACAGCATCTGCCCGAAGCTGAGCGTGATCATGATGAAGTAGACGCCGCGCGTCCGGAGCGACAGGGCGCCGACGACCAGCGCGGCCAGCGCCGACAGGGCCAGCGCCAGCGGGAGCGCCACGAGGCCGGACAGGGATCCGGGGAGGCCGATCAGCGTGGTCTCCTCGTAGGCGTGAAAGGACAGGATGCCGACCGTGTAGGCGCCGACACCCAGGAACGCCGCATGGCCGAAAGACACGAGCCCCGCGTAGCCGATCAGCAGGTCGAGGCTGACCGCCGCGATGGCGAAGACCACCAGCCGGGTCGCGGTGGAGATCAGGTAGGACGATCCCGTCGCCTGCAACACGAACGGCAGGATCAGAAGCGCTGCGAGGCAGCCCAGCATGAACCGCAGGTGGTGGGTGTACCGCATGTCAGACGCTCCGCGCCACCGGGAACAGCCCCGTCGGCCTGAAGACCAGGACCACCACCATCAGGAGATAGATCGACATCGACGACAGGCCCGCCGATATCCCGCTCGCCGTGGCAGGGTCCAGGAACCGGCCAAGGATGTCCGGCACGAAGGCGCGGCCCATCGTGTCGACCACGCCGACCGTGATCGCGCCCAGCATCGCGCCGCGGATCGACCCGATGCCGCCGATCACGACGCAGACGAAGCAGAGGATCAGGAGGTTCTCTCCCATGCCGACCTCGACGGATGTCAGCGGTCCGGCCAGCGCGCCCGCGAGCCCTGCGAACATCGCGCCGACGACGAAGATCAGCGTGTTGAGACGGTCGATGTTGACCCCGAGCTGCTCGACGGTCTCGCGGTTCGTCGTTCCGGCGCGGATCTGCATGCCGACGCGGGTGCGCGCGATGATCAGCCAGAGCGCCAGGGCCACCGCCAGCCCCGCGCCGATGATCGCGACACGATAGAGAGGATAGGTCACGCCGCCAGGCAACGTCACCGTCCCCGACAGCGATTCCGGCACGTCCAGGAACAGCGGCACGCGGCCGAAGAGCATCGTCGTGCCCTCGTTGATGAACAGGATCAGTGCAAAGGTCGCCAGGACCTGGTCCAGATGGTCCCTTGCATGAAGTCGGCGAATGATGACGATCTCGATCACCCAGGCCGCGCATGCAACGACGGGAACGCTCAGGACCAGCGCCGCCAGGAACGAGCCTGTGACGCCCCCGATCAGCGCCATCGCGTAGGCGCCGATCATGAAGAGCGAGCCGTGCGCCAGGTTGATGATGTTCATGAAGCCGAACACCAGCGTCAGCCCTGCCGAGACCAGGAAGAGGAACATGCCCAGCTGGACACCGTTGAGCAGTTGCTCGAGGAAAAGCTGCGACATCGCGTCCTGCCCGTCCTTCCAGGCCGCCGGACAAGGCGCCCGGATACCGCCGGCGCGCCCCCGCGGGCGCGCCCGCGCCGGGAGTGCATTGGGGGGCGCCCGAGGTGAGGGGGCACTCCGCAGAGTAGGCGGGCGCGGGG
>VXSG01000020.1:92909-102214 GCA_009838075.1 Boseongicola sp. SB0665_bin_10
GCCTCTTTTAACTGCTCCCACTGCGCGCCCTCCCCCCCCTCCCCGGCCCCCGCACCGGGCGCCCTTCCCCCGCGGGCGGGCCGGGGGGGGCCCCCCGGCTCCGTCATTCCTTCGGGCGCCTCCCTAGTTGAGTGCGCACTCCGAAGCGTAGGCGTCAGCGTGGTTCTCGGCGATGACGCCCATGGTCTCGTTCACGAACTCCCCGTCGCGCTCGACGACGACCCGGGCGTACCAGTTCTGGATCGGGTGGTTGTTCGTGTTGAACGCGAACGCGCCGCGGACGGAGTCGAAATCCGCCGCCTTCAGCGCGCTCCTGAAGCCGTCCATGTCCTCGGTGACCTTGCCGCCCGTCTTCATGAGCGCGCTGGCGATCAGCTTGGCGGTGTCGTAGCCTTGGCTGGCATAGACGGTGGGCGGCCGACCGTATTCCGCCTCGAATCCGGCGAGGAAGGCCTGGTTGGCCTCGTTCTCGAGATCGTGGTTCCAGTGCGACGAACTGGACACGCCAACCATGGACTCGCCCACGGCCCGCAGGATGTTGATGTCCGAGGACGGCGCCGCCAGCACCATCGGTACCTCCGCGTTCATGCCCGCCTGATCGTACTGCTTGGCGAAGTTGATGCCCATTCCGCCGGGCAGGAACTGGAAGACCATTTCCGGGCCGGCCGCGCGGATCCTCGCAATTTCAGCCGCGTAGTCGGTCTGGCCAAGCTGGGTGTAGACCTCGCCGACGATCTCGCCCCCGAAATAGCGCTTGAACCCGGCGATCGCGTCCTTGCCGGCCTGGTAGTTCGGAGCCAGCACGAAGGCATTGCCGTAGCCCTGCGCCGTCGCGTTCAGGCCAGCGCTTTCATGCAGGGAATCGTTCTGCCACGCGACCGCGAAGTAGTTCTCGTGGCAGTTCTTGCCCGCGAACTGCGACGGCGCCGAGTTCGGCGTGATGTAGAACCGTCCGGCGCGAAGCGTCAACGGCGCGACCACCGGCGAGATGTTCGAGAAGATCACGCCGGTCATGATCTCGACCTCGTCGCGCTCGAGGAAGCGCTCGGCGATCGCCCGCCCGTTCTCGGGCTTCAACCCGTCGTCCTCGACCAGCACTTCGACCTTGACGCCTCCAAGCATGCCGCCCTCTTCCGCGATGGCCAGCATGAAGCCGTCGCGCACGTCCTGGCCCAGGTATCCCGCCGGACCCGAAAGCGTCGTGATCATGCCAATCTTCACTTCCTCGGCGAGCGCAGCCGCGCAGGTCGCGGATAGAAGAAGACCGGCCAGAGCATTGATTTTCATGAGTTTCATGTCGTTCTCCCAATTGTTTCGTTTCAGGATCCACGGACCGCCGGCACGGTGCGGACCCCAGCCTTCCGCAAGCGCCCCGAGGCCGATGCGCCGTCTAGAGCCTCACCCAGCCCTCGGGCGGCTCCTTGCCCGGGTGCACGGTCCCGCATTCCGGGCAGGTGCGGCGGTCCTCGGCGGCGTAGAAGCTCTCGTAGATGGGCGGCAGGTCCTCCACGATGGACTGAAGCTGCAGTTCTGCACGGAACACCCGTGCGCGGCATTCAAAGCAATACCACTCGATCGCGTCAAGCTGGCCCGGCTGGCGCTTGGGTTCGATCACCAGGCCGACCGAGCCCTCCTGGGGCCGCTGCGGCGAGTGCCGGACATGCGGCGGCAGCAGGAACACGTCGCCCTGCCGGATCGGGACGTCGTAGAATTCCTCGCCGTCGTAGAGCTTGAGCAACATGTCGCCCTCAAGCTGGTAGAAGAACTCCTCGACAGGGTCGTCGTGGTAGTCCGTCCGCTTGTTCGGACCGCCCACGACGGTCACCATCATGTCGCTGTCCTCGAACACCATCTTGTTGCCGACCGGCGGTTTCAGCAGATGGCGATGCTCGTCGATCCAGGCCTTGAAGTTGAAGGCGCCGAGTCTGGCCATAACGTCCTCCTCTTTGCGTGGACTGTTCCCGACAGCCACCGTAACCGCAAAGGAATCTTCTGCATGTAGCTATCGGAAATTAATATATCGAGCAACGCTCTACGGCCTGAGACCGCCGGCCTCGAACGCGGCGCGCACGGCGTCTCTCTCCTTCCCGGTCAATTCCAGCATCGGCGGTCGGACATGTCCGCCGACCTGGCCCAGCAGCTCCTGCCAGCACTTGCCGAAGGCGGCGGGCTTTCCGGGCGGCCTGCTGCGCCTGATCGCTTCGCGGACAGGGTCGAGGCTGTCGCGCACCTTGCGCGCCTCGGCGAACCGTCCGGCAAAGGCGAGTTCGGTATAGTCATGCATCCTCCTGTCGTTCGCCGTTTGCAGCAGGTAGGGCGGCGAGGAACAGAGATACAGCCGCCAGCCCAGCTCCTCGATGTTGTCCAGCCAGTCGTCTTCGAGCGAGGTGGAAACCTGGATCCTGTCGCCGACCATGCTGGTCAGCCGCACGTACATCTCGCGCGGCACCGAGTACTTGATCGCGACGATGTTGGGCAGCTCGGCAATCCGCGCGCATTCCTCCGGTTGCATGAGGTAGCCGCTGTCAGGATGGCTCCACATGGCGATGCCGATGTCCAGCTCGTCGCAGAACCTCTTGTAGTACCGGTACAGCAGCTCGCCCCTGTCATGGCAGAAGCTGAGCATCGGCGCATGCACCACCACGTAGTCGGCACCGCAGGCCTCCGCGTGGCGTCCCAGTTCCAGCGCGGTGTCAAGGTTCTGGTCCGAGATCGACATGATCGTCCCGGCCCTGCCCGCGCATTCATCGGCCGCGACGGTCATGGTGCGCTTTCGCTCCTCCAGCGACATCGACCAGAACTCGCCCTGCTTGCCGGCAACGAACAGGCCCCTGATCCCCAGGTCGTCGATCCAGTGGCGGATGTTCGAGCGCAGCCCCGCCTCGTCCAGCGCGAGGTCGGCGCCGAACGGGTTCAGGGCGGCCGCCCAGATTCCGCGCAAGTTCTCGCGTGCATGGTCCTTGGCCTCGTGCCCGGCATATTTCATGGCGCTGCCCCGCATCGTTGCCGCTGCGCCCAAGAGGGCGCATGCGCCCGCCGCATCCAATCCGAATTGGCGGAAGTGGCTATCAAAAAAAAGCATACCAAAGCGTGTGCAGTTCAGGATATCTGATTTCCGCAAGGAATCACGCTCATGAAAATCGCCATCATCGGAACCGGCGCGATCGCGAGCTACGTGCGAGAGGCGCTTGCCGCGACCCCGCATACGATCGAGGCGACCCTGGTGCGTCCCGAAAGTGTCCCGGAAGCGCCAGGGCGGTTCGTCGGATCCGTCGCCGCGCTGCCGGACGGGTTGGAGGCGGTCGTCGACTGCGCAGGCCATGGCGCCTTGCGCGAGCACGGACCCGCGATCCTGGAACGCGGGCTGGACCTGGTCTCCGTGTCCGCCGGCGCCCTGGCCGACGCCGACCTGTCGGCCGGGCTCGAGGCGGCCGCCCTGCGCGGAAACGCCCGCCTGCACCTGGCAAGCGGCGCGATCGGTGCGCTCGATTGCCTGCTCTCCGCACGGGTGGGCGCGCTGGCCGAGGTCACCTATGTCGGACGCAAGCCCCCCGATGGCTGGAAAGGCTCGCCCGCCGAAAGCGTGACGGACCTTGACGCGCTGCAGGACGGGGCGGTGACGCATTTCGTCGGCTCCGCCCGTGACGCGGCCCTGCAGTATCCAAGGAACGCGAATGTCGCCGCCGCCGTCGCGCTCGCCGGTGTCGGGTTCGACCGCACGGAGGTCAGGCTGATCGCCGATGCGAACATCGTCGAGAACGTCCACGAGATCCGGGCCCGAGGCGACTTCGGCGCGTTCCGGTTCCGCGTCAGCGGCAAGTCCCTGCCGGACAATCCGCGCAGTTCCGCGCTGGCGGCGATGAGCGTTGTCGCCAGGCTCGACCAGATTTCACGCCGGATCGTGCCGTGACCGCCAGGCATTCCCGCATCCTCGATCGGGCGCTGACCCGCCTGAAGTTGCGTCAGCTCCGCCTGCTCGTCGCCGTGGGCACCCACGGCAACATCCAGAACGCCGCGCGCGAACTGGGCATTTCCCAGCCCGCCGCCACCAAGATGATCCAGGACCTCGAACTGGATTTCGAGGTCACCCTGTTCAGCCGAACCAATCGCGGCGTCATCCCGACCGTCTTCGGCGAGACCCTCATTCGCCATGGCAAGCTGATCTTCGCGCAGGTGTCCTACGCCGCGCAGGAGCTGGACGACCTGAGCGAGGGGAATTCCGGCCGCGTGGTCATCGGCACCCTGCTGGCCGCTTCCACCGACCTCTTGCCGGCCGCGATCGACCGCCTTCTGAGCGACCGGCCCAAGGTGGCCATAAAGATCAGCGAAGGCACGAACGAGGTACTGATCCCCGCGCTCCTCTCCGGCAAGATCGACATGGTCGTCGGGCGCCTTTCAACGCTTCGCTACCGCGAGAGGATCACGCGGGAGAAGCTCATCGAGGAGCGGATCGTCGCGGTCGTCGGCCCGGAGCACCCCCTGGCGGGCAAGCCCGACGTGTGCTTCGACCAGATCCGGCCCTATGGCTGGCTCCTGCCGCCCCTTGAGACGACGCTGCGCCGCCAGGTGGACCAGTTCTTCGTCAACCAGCGGCAATACATACCGCCGCGCGCAATCGAATCGGTCTCCTACCTGGCCAACCGGGCGCTCCTGCAGTCGCGCGACCTGATCTGCCTGATGCCGGAAGAGGTGACGGCGCAGGACGTCGGCAACGGGAACCTGGCCCGGCTCGACTGGACCGTGCCCTTTGGCCGGGGGCCGATCGGCATTTCGCTTCGTGCCGACGACAGCCTGTCTCCGGCCGCTCGCGCGTTCAAGGCCGCGCTGCACGAGGTGGCGGCCGAACGCGCCGCCTGATATTCATCGAATTGATACCAGTATTCCCTCAATTCACTTGAAGCCGCGGTCCGCTTCGCCTGATCTGGCTCGGCGGACGCAGGAGGCCCGCCGATGTATCCGGACCTTAGGCTCTTCATTGACGGACAATGGCGCAAGACCGCGGACGACCTTGCCGTGGTCAACCCGGCCACGGAGGAAGAGATCGGCCGCTTGCCATGCGCCGCACGGTCCGATCTCGACGACGCGCTCGAGGCGGCGGTGAACGGGTTCCGGGTCTGGAGCCGCACGCCGCCCCGTGACCGGGCCAATCTAATGAGGCGCGCAGCGACGCTGATGCGGGAGCGCCAGGAGGAGATCGCCCGGACCATAACCCTGGAGCACGGCAAGCCCCTGCCTCAAGCCCGTCTTGAGGTGATCCGCGGCGCGGAATTCTTCGAATGGGACGCGGGCGAGGTCATGCGAACCTACGGCCGGGTGATCCCCGCGCCGAAGGGGCACAGGCTTTCCGTGCATCGCCAGCCGATCGGTGTCGTGGCGGCATTCTCGCCTTGGAACTTCCCGATGAGCCAGCCCGCACGCAAGATTGCGGGCGCGCTCGCCTCGGGCTGCTCTATCATCATCAAGGCGGCCGAGGAGACCCCGGCCGGTGCCTTCCACATCGCCCGCGCCTTCCAGGACGCGGGCCTGCCGCCGGGCGCGCTGAACCTCGTCTTCGGGACGCCCTCGGACATCTCCGAATACCTGATCCCGCAGGATCCGGTCCGGCTGGTGGCCTTCACCGGTTCCACAAGGGTCGGACGGCACCTGACCGGTCTCGCGGCGCAGAACGACACGCGGGTCCTGATGGAACTGGGCGGCCACGCCCCGGTGATCGTGTGCGAGGACACGGACGTCGAGACCGCGGCCGTCGCGGGCGCGGTCCGCAAGATGCGCAATGCCGGGCAGGTCTGCACCTCGCCCACGCGCTTCTTCATCCATGACAGCATCTTTGACGCCTTCGCCGAGGCTTTCGTCTCGCGCGCCAGGGCGACGGTCGTCGGCAACGGCATGGATGCCGGCGTGGAGATGGGCCCCACCGCCAACCACCGCCGCGTTCCCGCCCTCGCCGCGCTGGTGGAGGACGCGCGCGACAAGGGTGCGTCCGTGGCAACCGGAGGCGCCCGGCAAGGCACCGAAGGGTACTTCTTCCAGCCCACGGTCCTGCTGAACGTGCACGAGACCGCCCGGATCATGCAGGAGGAACCCTTTGGCCCCGTGGCGGTCCTGAACCCGGTCGCGTCACTTGACCATGCCATCGCCCAGTCCAATGCCGTGCCCTACGGGCTTGCCGGTTACGCCTTCACCAACCGGGCGGACTACATCGACCGTCTCGTCGACGAGGTCGAGGTCGGCAACCTCTCGATCAACACGCTGGAGGCGTCGATGCCGGAAACCCCGTTCGGCGGCGTGAAGTCCAGCGGCTCCGGGCGCGAAGGCGGCACCGAAGGCCTCGAGAACTACATGAACGTGAAGAACGTCTGGCACTCCGCCGCGATTGCCTGAGGCCACCGCCGCGGAACGGCCGCACCCGTGCACACCCGTCCCCACGACGCCTGAGAGCGACGTGCGAGCCGCACGGGCTGCAAGATCTCCGGAAAGGCACGCCAGCCGCACCGGTTCGGCTGCAGTCCGCCGGAATTGGTGCGGTCGAGAAGACTCGAACTTCCACGGGTGTTACCCCACAGCGACCTCAACGCTGCGCGTCTACCAATTCCGCCACGACCGCACGCACCGGCTTGGAACCTCCGCCTCTTAGCGGGCGCCTGCGGCGTTGTGAAGGGGCGAACGGACAAAATCTGCCCTCGGTCCCGTTGCGGTCAGCACAGGCCAGCCGCCGCGAATTCCGCCGGCACCACGACTCTCGCCATGCGTGCCTGGCACCTGACATTGGCATTGATGTTCGCATTGAATACACGGGGGCCTGCCAGGCGATGCGGAACGGCAGACGCGACGTGATCAAACCCGGATTGCCGTCGGAGCGGGCAATATGGTCGAATGGATCCAGTCGGACGACTTGCAGGACTACATGAAGGCGGTCGCTTTCATGGAGGATCGCGTGTCCAGGATCCGCACCGGCGAAGCACGCGAGTCAATCTGGCTTCTTGAACATCCCCCCCTCTACACTGCCGGCACGTCCGCCAAGGAGAGGGACTTGAGGGATCCGGCCCGCTTCCCGGTTCATCGGAGCAAGCGCGGTGGCCAGTATACCTATCACGGGCCCGGACAGAGGGTGGCCTACGTGATGCTCGACGTCGCGGCGCGCGGCCGGGACGTGAGGAAGTTCGTGCACGACCTGGAGGAGTGGATCATCGCCACGCTTGCCGAGTTCAACGTCAGGGGAGAACGCCGGGAGGGACGCATCGGCGTCTGGGTGGCGAGGCCGGAAAGGCCGCCGCTCGAAGACGGAACGCCCAGGGAGGACAAGATCGCCGCGCTGGGAATCCGATTGCGGAAGTGGATCTCGTTCCACGGCATTTCGATAAACGTGGACCCAGACCTTTCCCACTTCGACGGCATCGTGCCCTGCGGCGTCTCGGGCCATGGCGTGACCTCGCTTGTCGACCTTGGCCTGCCGGTGACCATGGCTGACGTGGATGCCGCCTTGAGGAGGACGTTCGGTCAGGTGTTCGGGGCGGCGGGCCGGGCTTGATGCAGGCGCCGTGAGCCGGCCGTGCAGCGCCGGGGGCTTCCGCAACCGGTGCGTTCGCCGTCAGCTTCTCCCTGCCGCCCGCTCCGGATCGGCCAGCGGCTCGCGTTCGCCTTCGCGCAGCACCGCCGGGTCGTAGGCGTCGCGCGCGAAGGCCTCGTGCACCATCGGCTCGAAGAACGAGAGCGGCTTCGTGTCGTAGTCGGGGTCGAAGCTCGACTGGTCCCAGCGCTCGCAGAACTCGGCGCAGTCATCGAAATAGACGTGACCCTTGTGCCTGTCGCGCTTCATGGGATCCGCCCCGACGTGCTCGCCAAAATACAGGAGCTGGAAGTCGCCGTGGGTCCGAACCACCCAGGTGCATTGCTCGCGCACGAAGGGCTTGAGGATCGCCGCCGCATACTCGTCGTGATTGTAGGGCGCGAATATGTCGCCCACATCGTGCAGGAGAGCGGAAACCATCCAGTCCGTGTCGGCCCCGTCGCGCCACGCCCGCGTCGCGGCCTGGAGCGAATGCCCAAGCCGCGTCACCCGGTAGCCGGAAAGACTCTCGTCAAGCTGGACAAGGGCTTTCAGAAGCCGGTCGGCCGTGCCCTTTGCGTATGCGACCTCGTGCACGGACAGGAGGTCGTAGTCTTCCTTGTCGCCATCCTTCATGGCCGTGAACTTGACACTCTCCATCAGGCATAGATCCCCGTCGACTTCGTGGCGTCCTTCATCATGACCTTGGCTTGCTCGGCCCGCATCTTCTCGTAGATATCAAGGGCCTGCGGCGCAAAGAGGGAGTCCGGCGCGGGCGCAAGGACGAAGTTCCCGAACCGGTCCTCGCCACGGGCCGGCATCGCGTAGTCAACGGCCCCGACCACCTGCTCCATGTCGGGGCGCACGTAGCGGATCACGCAGCCGATGCGCCGGTCGTCCGAACCGTTCGGCCCGGATCCGTGTATGGTCAGCCCGTGATGGAGACTCATCTCGCCAGGCTCCAGCGTGATCGGCGTCTTGTCCTCGTCCGCGATGTCGACCTTGACCTCCTGGCCCCTGCTCAGGAGGTTGTTCGCGTCGAACGTGTCCTCGTGCGGCAGGATCGGCTGCTTGTGACTGCCCCGCACGAAGTCCATGCATCCCGATGCGACGGTTGCAGGCGAAAGCGCAAGCCAGGCCGTCACGAGCCCGTCAATCGCTCCCAGCCCCCAATAGGTGAGATCCTGGTGCATGCTGACGATCGACGTCGTCCTGGGCTCCTTGATGAAGAACTCCGCAGCGTAGATCAGGATGTCCGGACCCAGGATTCCCTCGACCGCGTCCAGAATCGCGGGGTGGCGCGCAACATCGACCACGAACGGCATGACCACGTGCGCGTTCACCCGCTTGTACGTGTTCAGGGGCGCGGGGAGGCCGGCGTCCAGCCAGTCTCGTTCCATGCGTTCCAGGGAGGCTCGCGCAGCGGCCACCTCCGCGGCACTGAAAACGGGGACCGGAAAGAGGAACCCGTCCCGCCAGTATTGCGTGATGTCCCCTTCCGACAGGCGGCCGTTCTCAAGCGTGACGGTCATGGCGATTCTCCACTGGCGCGATTCTTGCCCGGACCGTGCCGCCGCGATCAACGAATTGCGACACCGCATGTCGAAATTCGGTCTCTCCCGGCCCGTTCGCCCCGCCAGGCTGAGAATCCGCGCATTCCGCCGATGCGACAACTGAGACAATTTTTGGGAATATACGATAGTGCCATCAGGCCGCCCTCGCACTGATTTCACGGGTCGGTGAGGTCGGCAGCCCGAAC
>VXSG01000106.1 GCA_009838075.1 Boseongicola sp. SB0665_bin_10
TTCGCCGCGTTGCGCGAGGGACGCTGGGCTTTGCCGCTCGGGCGGTGGGGGGGGCGTTGGCTGTGGGGGGCGGGGGGTGCTTCTGGTTCGGGGGGAGGGGCGAAGGGTCGGCAGTTGTCGACGCGCCGGAGCTCAACACGGGCGACGTCCAGGACCGCGCCGAGAATCTGGGGGCCGAGACGGAAGTCCAAGACGCGGCGGAGCCGGCGACCGAGGCCGGCACGGAGACCGCGCAGGAGGCGTCGCCGGCTGAGGACGCCTTCGCGGCGCGTCTCGCGGAGGAGGAGGCGCGGCTCGCGGAGCGCGCGCGGCTGGCGTCGGAAGCCGTGCTCGCCGCCCCGGTGATCGCGGTGAACGAACTCGTGGAGCGCTGGAGGGCCGCGGATCGGGAGGATGGTCCGGCAGGGTCTGCGCCGTCGGCCCCGGTGTCGGATCCCGTGTCGCAACCCGGCGCCATGGCCGTGGCCGATCCCGCGTCGCCCGCTGCGGCACTCCCGGCGCTCGGGGCGCGGACGCATGTGCTTGCGCGCGGCAGCGTGATCCCGGCAGTGCTGGAATCGTCCATCGATTCCGACCTGCCCGGCCTCGTCAGGGCATGGGTGGCGGAGACCGTGTACGACACCGTGACCGGGGGCCACGTGGTGATCCCGCGCGGGTCCCGGCTCGTGGGCACGTACGGATCGGGCGCGCCGACCGGCCAGCGCCGCCTTTTCGTGAGCTGGACCGACCTTCGCCTGCCCGACGGGACGCCGGTGCCGCTCGGCGGCACGGGATCGCTTGGGGCGGACGGCGCCAGCGGAGTCCGTGGCCGTCGATCGACGGGCATCTGGACAGCCCTCGGTGCGGCCGTCCTCTTCGATCTCGCAGGCAACGCGTCGCAGATCCTCGTCGCGACGGAGACCGGTCAGGCGCCGCAGCGGCAGGACGGGCTTGCGGAGATTCTTGGCGCGGCCCTGGGCAAATCGACTTCGCAAGTCGGGCAGGAGTATCTCCGCGAACTGCTGGATCGGGGCACCCGGTTCCGGGTCGCGGCGGGCGCACGCATGAACGTTCTCGTCGAGGATGACATGCACCTTCCGGCCCAGCCCGCACCGGGAGCCTGGCCATGAGGGCGCGTGCCGATGTTCCGGCGCCAAGCCTGGCCGCTGCGCTGTCTCCGTCACGGGCCGTTTCCGCTCCAGGTCCGGGCGGACGGCTTCTCCAAGGGAGGCCGGCATGACGGAAACCCGACTGCCCTACGACGATCCGGAATACGCCGACGGACACGACGCGGACTTTCACGCGGATCCCGCCAACGCCGTCCACAGCCGGTTCGAGCTCGGGATGATCGAGGAGCTGGCTGGCGAGCGGTCCGGCCTGTCCTGGCTCAACGTGGCGTGCGGCACCGGGTTCCACCTGGCGAACGCCGGCGGCCACATGCGGCGCACGGGCGTCGACCGGGCGGAAGCGATGCTGGAGGTCGCCCGCCGGAGACCGGGACGCGCGGCGACGTTCCACTGCCGGGACGCGCGCGACCTGTCCGCGCTTGGCAGCTTCGACCTCGTGGCGAGGTTCTGGTGCGGATGCGTGCACCAGGAAAGCGTCGACGAGGTGCCCCAGCCGCTTTCGTCCATGGCGAGCGCCGTCGCGCCGGGCGGCGATTTCCTGCTCGGCGTCTGCGGTCCGGCCGGCGGCCTGGGGAACATGCCGCGCGCGGTGCGGCCGCCGTTCGGGCGGGGCACGATGCGGATCGACGCGGTCGTCCGGCGCCACTCCGAGAGAGGGCGGCACGAGTGCCGGGACTGCATCGCGCCACATCCGAAACTGGTCCTGGCGGCGCTGGCACCGCGCCTCGAAGAGCGTCGCTGGCGCGACTGCCCGCGCTCGGCCGCGAGGCCTGGCTGGCAGCGCGAGGCGCTGCACCTGAGGCGTCCGACGGGGAGTGCCACGCAATGACGCCGAGCCTACGCCTCGCCCGGGCCTTCCGGTCCGTGCTGTTCTGGATCCTGCTCGCCGCGAACCCGGCCGCCGCCCAATCCGGCACGACCACGGACCTCCTGGCGCTCGTCCGCGCGCTCGAGGCCCCGCGCGGATACGACGACTACGAGAGGCGCATTCGTCTTGCACCGCCGAAGCCGCTGACGGCCATGACGCTTGACGAGGTGCTGTCGTGGCAGTCGCGGGTTCGAGACTCCGGCGCGCCTTCCACGGCGTCCGGGGGATACCAGATCATCCGCCCCACGCTCGCACGCCTGGTCCGGCAGCACGGCCTTGACCGCGACGCCCTGTTCGACCCGGCGATGCAGGACCGGCTCGCGCGGCTGCTCGTCGCCGAGTGCGGCGATCCGGGCCCGCCCTCGCGGCATCCGGTCGTCGCGGACTGCCTTGCAGGCATCTGGGCGGCGCTGCCGCTGGCTACCGGCGCACGCCGGGGCCAGTCGGCGTACCGGGACGTTGCCGGCAACCGGGCGCTGACGGACCCGGACACGGTGCTGGCCGTCCTGGCGGGACAACCGGTGCGGCTTCCGGACAGGCCGACGGAGCGTGGCGCTCCCTCCCCTGACGACGAGGCGGTGCTGGCCTTCGGCACCGTTCGCCTCCGCCGCATCCAGTCGGCCGTGCGCGCGGCGACGGGGACCGGCACGCTGACCCCCTCTGTCCGCAACTGGAGCTTCGATCCCTATGCCGTCGACTAGAGGAAGAAAGCGCCGGCCCGGGGAGGGCCTTGACGTGGGCCAGGTCAGGACTGCGGTCAGGGCGCATGCGGAGGCGTTGTTCCGGGCCGCGTTCGGAGAGCCGGCCAACCCGCGCGCGCACGACTGGAGGGACAGGGAGAAGGGCTCGATCTCGATGACGATGCGGGGGGACGAGCGCGGCTTGTGGAAGGACTTTGCGGCGGACGCGGGCGGCGACCTGTTCGATCTCGTGGCGGTCACGCGTTGCGGCCTGCTCAAGGCAAGGGACGATTTTCCGAAAGTGCTTGAGGAGGCTGGCCTGATGACCGGCCTCGTGAGCGGGCACCCGGCGTGGCGTGGTTTCCCGAAGCCTGCGCCGCCTCCGGAGCAGGAGCCGGAAGGACCGGTCCGGGAGCGTGACTGGGGAGCCGCGACGGTCCTTGCGGCCATCGACCTGATCCGGCCGGTCGCCGAAACGCCGGCAGCCGCCTATCTCGTTCGGCGCGGCGTGAGCGAGCTGCCGGAAACCGGCCTCGGCTGGCTCCCGCCGGCGAAGGACCTGCCCCTCATGAACTGCTGGAGCGGCGCGCTTCTCGTGTGGGCGATCGGCGCGAACGGGTGGCCGACGGGCGGCCAGCGCATCCTGGTGACACCGAAGGGCGCGCCTTCGAAAGCCAAGGTCTCGAAGCCCGCCTTCGGGCGGATCGGCAGCTGCCCCGCCCGGTTCGCGGCGCGGGACGCGGATCTCGCGAAGGGGCCGCTGGTGATCGCCGAGGGCCCGGAAACCGCGCTCTCGGTGCGGCAGGCGACGGGCCTGGAAACCTGGGCGGTGTTCGGGGTGGGCTTCTTCAAGAACGCGCCGCTGCCGAAGGGCAGGAGGGTGATCCTGGCGCCGGACCGGGACGCCAGGGAGAGCAATGCCGGCCGCTCCTTCCGGCGTGCGGTTCTCCTCCACCGGTCGCAGGGCGTCGAGCTGATGATTGCGGAGGCCCCGGAGCCCGAAGGGAGCAAGCGAGACCTGAACGACACGCTGCGGGGGCGAGGCGACGATGCGGTGCGCGAGGCGATCAAGGCGGCGCGACCGGTCAGGGACGCCGACATGGAGGATGCTGCAACATGAGCCGGAACAATTTCCCTGCGTCGGACATCGCGCGGAACGGTTTCCCGGATCGTCCGGCCGCATCCGGGCACGGATGCCGCGACCCGCGCAGGCGTCGCCAAAATTCGGCGCGAAGCCGGGAAATCGCCTTTCCCCGGAAAGGCGCGCGGCCCGCCAGGCGGAGAAACGCGCGATGATCGGGAACGCCACGTTCGCCACGTTGCTCGCCCTCGCGGGCCCTGCCCTCGCGATCCCGGCCTTCTTCCAGGCGGAGGTGCCCCTCTGGCTCGCGGGCCTGCCGCTGCTCGGCGGAATCTGGGCAGGAACGCGCCTTGCCCGGGCGGCGGCCATGTTCGGCTGGTTGGCGGTGCCGGCGGCGGTGTCGGCGATCGGGCTGACCGGCATCGGGCATGCGCCCGAGCTGGTCTGGCCGGGGGCGGCCGCCGTCGTGGTCTCGATCGCGTGCGTCGCCGCTTGCACGGGATTGTTGCCGGCAACGTTCCTCCTGGCCCTCGTGCCGTTCTTCCCGGCCTCGCCGCTCGCGGCGCTGGCCGACGTGGTGCCGGGCACGGGCATCGGCGGGCTCTGCCTCGTCGCGGCCGCACTGGCCTGGGTGGAACTCCTGCCATCCTTCCGGGGCCGGTGCCTCCTCGCCGTTCTGGTGGCGCTTGCCGCCGTGAACTGGACCGAATTCGAGGGGTTCCGGTCGCCTCCGTCGCCGTGGGCCGAGTTGCCGGAACCGCCGGGCCTGACGGAACGCGGGCGCTGGATCGCGATCCGCGATTCCCTGCCCGAGGGATCGGCAGCCGTGCTCGGCGAGGCCGTGTTCCACGCCGGTGACGCGTCCGCGCTGGATTTCTGGTGCCGTGCTGCGGCGGCCAAGGATCTCACGCTCTTCGTGGGCGTCACCGAGACCTCGGACGGCGCCGACCGCGGAGCCGTCTGGCGGCTTGACCGGGAAACCTGCCGGGTCGGCAGCACGCCCGGTGTGGCGGCACGGGCCCGGCTTGGCATTCCCGGGATCACGGGGGACTGGCGGCCGATGCCCTTCGTCGAGCCGGGCGCGGCAGGACCGCATTTCCTCATCTGCCTGGAAGGCTTCCTTCCCTGGTCCTGGGCCCGGCTCTTGGCGAGTGGCGCGGAGCGAGACGTGGTCGTGTTGTCGAACGACGGCGCGTTCGGGGCGCTGCCGGTTGCGGTGCTGCGACGCAAGGCGGCCGGGGCCCTGGCCGCGCTGCTGAAGCGCGGCATCGCGCATGCCGAGACGGGCCGGACGCTCCTGGTGCGCGCAGAGGGGGCGCCGGAATGATGAGGGTGCCGGGCTGGAGCCATCTGCGCACCATTTGGGGCCGGGTCCGTCGGCGGGCGCTCCGGGTCCGGGTCCCGGCGGGCCTGAAGCGCGCGCTCCTGGTTGCGACCGCGTGCGCGGTCGTGGCCCTGCTGACAGCTGGCGGACTGCCCGTCCTGCGGCGGCTCTACGTGATGGGCTGGATCGCGGGGGGGCACTACCAAGTCGCGTTCGCGGCCCTCTGCATCGTGCCGGCGGCGGCCGTGCATTGGGGCGCGGCGCATTCCGGGCGGCGGGGGGCGGCGTGGTGGACGGTCTGGCTCCCCGGGATCGTGGTCTACGCGGCCTTCCCCTGGAGAAAGAGGGAGACCTGGGAGGCGCTCGGGATCTTCGGGCACGCCCGGGACTGGGGGCGGGCCATCTTCCTTCACTGGAACACGGCGCCGCCCGAGGTCTTCAACAGTTTCGGGGCGTTCGTGGCCATGCTCACGGTTACCATCGTGACCTTCGGCAAGCTCTGGCTCGGTGCCGGCAAGGCGGTCGGGCGCCTGGGGCCGGACACGGCCGCCGCCCCGGAGGACGTGCTGCCCAGCGCCGCCTGGGCGTCGCGGAGCGAGGTCGCCGAACGGTTCAGCGTCCCCGGGGGAATCGTGCTGGGCGAGTTGACCGATCCCTTAAAGGAGAGCCCGGACTTCGCGCCGGACCGTCCGGAAACCTGGGGCGGTCAGGGGCGCGAGCAGCTGATCACGCTGAGCCCGACGGACGGGAACGGACACGTTCTCGTGACGTCGCAGGCCTCCGGCTACAAGAGTACCGGCCTCGTGATTCCGAACATCCTGACCTACGATGATCCGATCGTCGTCTTCGATCCGAAGTGCGAGCTCTACGCCAGGACACGCAGGGCGCGGGAGGCCATGGAATTCAAGCCGGTCGTGATCGACGAGACGAACGGATTCGACCCGGCACGCCTGATCGCCTTGCTGGCCGTCGACCACCCGTCCGCGTACCGGCGAATGGCGCGGATGATGATCCCGAAGGGGTACGGCGGGGTCGACAACGGGCAGTTCTTCAAGGACGCCGCGATCAGCCTGTTCACGGCGCTGCTCGGATTCTACGGCGAGCGTGGCTCTCCGCACATCATCCAGGACATCGCGAAGCTGCTGTCCCAGTCGCCAAGCAAGGTTTACGAGGAGATCAGCGACAGGCTGCTGGAATCGGAGCTGCCCTTCGTCAGGAACCACCTCTCGGAGCTGGAGGGCATGGACGAGAGGTTCTGGGGGTCGATCAAGACCGAGATCACGAACCAGCTCATGTTCAGCGAGATGCCGGACATCCTGCGTTACGTCTCGATGGATCCGAAGAGCCCGCTGCCGGCGCAGATCCTCGACCGGAAGTGCGACATCTTCCTGAACATCCCCCAGCACGTGGCGGAGGACTTCGCCCCGATGCTGCGGCTCATGCTCGGATCCATGCTGACGGCCGCGGAGTTCATCGAGGTCAACGAAGACCCTCGCGCGCGCCGGCTGTTCCTGATCGACGAGGCGGCGAAGCTCGGCAACATGGACATCCTCGAGAACATCCGCGACCGGGGCCGGTCCCGCGGGCTGCACCTGATGCTGTTCTACCAGACGCCCGGGGAGATCGAGCGGATCTGGGGCCGGGCCGGCATGACGTCGTGGCGCGACGGGTGCTCGGCCACGATCACGGGGCCGGTGTCGAGCCGCACCAGCGCCACCGAGATCTCCGCGATGATCGGCAGGCGCCATGTTCGCGTGCGGACCGGAAGCACGTCCTCGTCCACCCAGGTCATGTCGGTCATGAGCGGCTCGGTCAGTTCGTCGGAGCAGGAGCAGCTGCGCGACGTGGCCTTGATCAGCCCGACCGAGATCAGCCAGCTGCCGACCCATGCGTCCATCATCACCGCGACCGGAAAGAAGCCGATCCTGGCCAGCAAGGCGATCTGGTTCACGCGCAAGGACATGCAGGGCCGTGTTCGGAGCACGAAGGACATCAAGCCCGAGCTCGCGGTGACGAAGTCACAGGACGAACTGATGAAACGGCTGGCGAAGCTGTTGCCACCCGCAGACGGCGCGCCTGCGGCTGCGCTGGATCCGGCCACGCCGCAACCGGAAGGGGAAGGCCCCTCGACGAAATCGGTGCCTGACGACGGCCTGGCCGCAGAGCCGGGAGTTGCGGACAAGCAGACCGCCAACGGCATGGGGAGCCAGGCAATTTCGGGGCACGCTGGCGCCCAAGGCGAAGGCCCGCCGCCCCCTGCCCCGCCGGACACCAAGGAAACGGCGCCCTGCCAGGACGGCGCAGCGGCGGCTCCGGCACCGGAGTCGGCCAGCGGCACCGGGAGCCAGGCCAACCCGGAGCCCGGTGGCGTCGAGAGCGAGGCGGTGAAGCCCCCCGCCCCCCACAACACGGAGTCGGTGCCTGGCCAAGGCATCGTGGCGGCCGCTCCGGCACCGTCGCGCGATGTGGAGCCAGAAGGAGGCGGGCAAGCGTCTGCTCCGGAAGAGGAGGCCGGCACTGCCGAGTCTCCGGAAGCGCAGATCGCCCAAGGCACGACGCCCGATCGTGGCGCACCTCCGGAAGTGGCCGAGGCTGCGAAAACGCCGACGTCCGCCGCCCCGTCGGCCGAGGCGGGGACACGACGGGACGGGATCCCGACAGGCGCGGCGGCGCAAGGAAACGCGGACGACAGGGCCGGACCTCCGGAACCGGAGACAGCCAAGGGCACGGAGAAAGGGGCTGGCGATGCGGCCCGGGGAAAGCAGGCGCCAGACCCTGTAGCGGAGCAGCCAGGCGGGCCAAGGCCGGAAGCGGACGGTTCCGAGACAGCGGAGGCGCCCCAGGACGACCAGAACATCGGGCCCGGGCCTCGGGAATCGGAGACGGCCAGCGACACGGAGAGCGTGGCGGGACCGGGTGCCGCGGCGAGGCGGGACGAGGCGGCGGCCACCTCAGATCCACCGGAGGGCGCAGAGCGGATGCACGATGCAGCCGGAGGCAGGGCGGCGCCAGCGCCGGCGGACGATGGTGGGGAGATGGGAGGCGCATTGGCGCCGGGGGCGGGCTCCCGGGCTGGCGCGGCCCGGCCGGAATGGACAACGGCAGAGGCCAGGAAGTTCGTGCACCTGTCTCAGCTGGGGATGTCGCTCCCGGAGATCGCGGCGGGCCTTGGCAAGGGTCTGGCGGATGTCGAGGCATGGAGCGAGGATCAGTGCGCGCGGGCGCTTGTGCCCGGAGGCGCGAGGGACCCAGAATGCGGAAACGGTGCGGCCGGACCGGAAGATGACGGCCCTGGGGAGCCGGCATGATGCGGGGCCGGCGAATGCTGCGGGCCAATGCCGTGATGCGGAAGGCGACGGCATTCCTGGCGCCTGGCCGGCCGAAGGCCGCGACCGAGGATCCTGCGCTGGAGGCGGGAGCGATGATCCGCGGTGCCGAAAACGGCGGGAAGCGGCCCGATTCCGCGACCGAGACGGGCGATTCCGGGGCGGACTGTCCCTGGAGCCTCGCAGGCCTGCCTCCAGAGGCGCTCGTGTGGCCGGCCACCACGTCTTGGAAAAATTGCGTGAGAGCGCTCCTCGGGCGTTTGAGAGGGTCGGACTCCGGGGAAGGGCCGGAAATCGCCGGGGAAAGGCCCGAGGACGCCGTCCCGATCAATGTCATGCCATGGACGTGGGAACTGCTGCCGCACGTGAGCGAGACCCGCGACGGGTCACCGCTGGCGCGGCTGATGGACCGGATCGCGTGGCATGCGGCCCTGCCCGACGACCGCTACATCCTGCACGCGGAACGGCGCCAGGCCCGACAGGAAAGCCTGGTCGCGTGGGCGCTGGTGCGGTTCGCCGCTGCCTGTGGGGGGAAGCCGAGCGGCCCGCCGCCCTGGCTTGCCGGAGAAAGGGGAGGCGACGAGCGGTGACCGTGTCGGCGTTGCCCTTGCGTCCGTCGCTCCTCGCGGCCGCAGGCGCCGCAGTCCTGCTGGCGACGCTCGGAATCGCCGCCTCATCGGGGCTGATCCTGGGCAACGCCACGACGTCCGTGCCACGCGGACTATATCTGCGGGCCGATCCGGGCGCGGCGACCTACGTCACGTTCTGCCTGGGCGAACGCCACCGGGCACGCGCGTGGTACCGGTCCCTGTGCTCTCCGGACGACCCGGACGGCGTGCGGATCCTCAAGCGCGTGCGGAAACGACGGGGTGCTGTGGTGATCGTCGAGGGCGACGTGCCGCGGGCCTTGGACAGCGACGCCCTCGGGCCGGTCCGGCGTGACGAGATCCGGGGGTGGTGGCGGCCCCTGATCCTTGTGGGAGCCCGAAGCGATGGAG
Source organism: Boseongicola sp. SB0665_bin_10 (assembly GCA_009838075.1). Taxonomy (GTDB): domain Bacteria; phylum Pseudomonadota; class Alphaproteobacteria; order Rhodobacterales; family Rhodobacteraceae; genus JAJEFO01. The sequence continues at coordinate 9,384 of VXSG01000106.1, forward strand.
ACTGAGGCCGTGGCGAAAGAGAGCGACGCGCTGGATCCCGCTGACGTCCTCGGCGATCTGGAGAGCCTTGATGCCCTGGATGCCGAGATTGAGCGGGTGCGGCATCGCGAGGAACAGCGCCTGGTCAAGCTGGCTCGCAAGGCCGGCTACTTTCACAGGCGGATGAAGAACGCGGAGATCCTCGGCCTTTTCCGGGATCCGCTCCAGGAGGTGCCGAAGCGGCCGTCCACGCTTGCCCGCCTCGAGACGCGGCGCGACCTGCTTTTCGCGGGCCCACGCACCCGGAACGCCCGCCGCAAGGCGCTGCTTGGCGGATTCGTTGTCGCGCAGTGCCGGCTCAAGCCCGACGTTCATGCGGCCCTGGTGCCCGACATCCGTGAATTCCTGTGGTCGCACCGCAACGAGGACGTCGGCGCAAGGAACGTCCGGGCGCTGGCGGGGTTTCTCGCGGATCCCGGGGACAAGGGCCTCTCCGCCCCGCCGACGATCTCGATGAAGGCGAGGAAGGAGCGGACGCACCGGCTGATTCTCCTCGGCGCCTGGGTGCTGGCCCGCCGGGAGCATCTCAAGGAGCTGCGGGACCTGGTTTCCGCGGAACTGGTCGGGTTTCTGGAGCAGGTGCAACGCGTGGACCGCCACAAGGCGCTGCTGAAGGACTTGCTCGATCAGGCGTGAGCGCCCTGCCCTCTCGCAGGGCGTGCATGCCGGAGCAGACATGGAGAACGACGCATGGGGAACCTGCGGACGGCGGAACAGGAACGAGCGTGCTACTGGCGGCGGCATCACTGGGGACAGTGTGTGTGGTGCGGTGAGCCAGCGGATCACGGGCGCTCAATGCGCGTGCACCATCTGGCGCTGGATTTCAGGAACAAGGTGAAGAGGCGGACGCTTGTCAGATGAACGGCGTGCTTTCCGATCTCCCGGAATGGCCGCCCGGTACGAACGATGCAATTGACACCTGCGCGCGCGCGTTCCTTCGCGGCTATCGGCGCCGCCGGGCAGCGCTGCGAGGTGCGGTCGCTTTTGCTGCGCCGAAACGTGAAGCCCGGAGACCCGGAAATCTTCCGGTTCCTCGCGGAACTGGCCGTGACGCTGCCACCGCTACTTGCAGCGTGACCGGAGTTTCGGGACGCGCCTTCCATGACGGCCGCGATGTCGGCAATCAAGGTTCTGGCCGAGGTCGGCCTGCCCGGTTTCGAGCGATTGCGGATGCCCAGACAGGGGTCGATTCCGGCAGGGGGCGAAATGACACTCTAAGCGATTGGGTTCGGCTTTCTGGACCACCTGCATTCGCCTGTCAGGAGCATGCGTTCCCATCCGAGTGGCGAAATGTGCCTGAGAAGGTTCCTAGGAATTTCGATGCCTGCATGCTTGCGTTCCCGGATCGCGTGGCCAAGCTGGTCGGTATTCCAGTAGATTATGATCGCCGCGAGCAGGTTCAGCCCAGCGATCCGGAAGTGCTGGGCTCCGGACGTCCGGTCCCGGATCGCTCCCTGGCGTCCGATCCGCAAGGCGCTCTTCAGGGCATGATGCGCCTCGCCCTTGTTCAGGCCGAGACCGGCACGCCGCTGCATGTCGACATCGAGCAGCCAGTCGATCATGAACAGCGTCCGTTCGACCCTTCCGATCTCCCGCAGCGCGACGGCCAGGTCATGCTGGCGGGGACAGGACGCGAACTTCCGCAGCAGCTCGCTCGGCGGCATCGCTCCGGACACCATCGTGGCCACGCTGCGCAGGACATCGGGCCAGTTGGCGGCAATCGTGCCCTTCCGGATCCTGTCGTCGACCAGCCCCTTCAGTTCGTTTGGGACGCTATTCGGGTCGAAGACATGAAGCCGTTTGGACGGGAGATCGCGAATGCGGGGAATGAAACGGTAGCCCGAGAAGGGCCGTGACAGCGAAGACGAGATCGGTGACCCCTCCCGTGTCGGCATATTGCTCCCTGATCCGTCGGCCGGTTTCGTTCATGAGCAGGCCGTCCAGCATGAACGGGGCCTCGTTCACCGTGGCCGGGATGAGCTGGGTGGCGAAGGGGCCATATTGATCGGAGACATGGGTGCAGGACTTCAGCCCGGGTTCGTTTCCGTATTTTGCGTTGACGAGGTTCATGGCCTCGCCCTGGCGCGTGGTCGGGAAGAACTGTCCGTCGCTTGACGCGGTCAGCCCCTCTCCCCGGAACTGCGCCATGGGCAGCCTGGCATGCGCCTCGATCACGATCGCCAGGGCCAGCCTGATCGCGTCGCTTTCGACATGCCAGCGCGCCAGGCGGGACAGCTGGAGGAAATCGTGGCTGCTGGACGCTCCGGCCATCTTGCTCAGGCCGAGATTGAGCCCTTCGGCGAGGATCACGTTCAGCAGGCCGATCCTGTCCTTGCACGGTGCGCCCGTGCGCAGGTGGGTGAAGGCGTCGGCAAATCCCGTGGCCCTGTCCACCTCGAGAAGAAGATCCGTGATCCGCACCTCGGGCAGGCACCGATGAAGGTCCAGCACCAGGTCGCCGGCCTCGTCCGGCACTTCGGACTTGAGACGCTCAAGGCGCAGCTCTCCGTTCTCGATGACGCCGCTCGGCAGGGTTCCGTTCCGGACCGCTTTCGAGAGCCTGGCGAGGCCGTCGTCCATGCGTTGCCGGCGGTCGGCCGCCCATGCTTCCGGCTCGAGCGGCACCACGAACTGCGGCGTGGCCCTTGCCGCCTCGATCGGGACGAGCGCCCGCTTCATGTCGGCGTAGCGCCTCGAATGGTTCAGCCAGATGTCTCCGGACCGGAACGCGTCGCGCAGATGGAACAGCACGGCAACGGTCCAGAGGCCTTCCCTGTCGGCCCGCTCTCTCTGGAGACGGCTGCTCCAGCTTGACCGGGGCCGCAGGAACGAGGCCGCGCCGACCGGGATTTCCAGGCCGTCCCGGATCACGGCGGCGGCCTCGATCAACGCGTCGGCCACGGAGCCGCCGGAGATGTCCAGCGCCTTCAGCATGCGCGGCGCATACAGCCGGAACCGGTGACGACCTCTTGCGACATGGTCCAGGGGATCGGCCTTGACGGTGTCGGTCAGCTGCCCGGCCATGACGGCGAACTTCTCAAGATGGCCCCATCCGCAGGAAGCCTCGACCGCGTCCTCAAGCGAGGACCCGTCGCTCCTCGCCTCCATCAGGGCGTCGGCAAGCCCCCGAAACGAGCCGAGGGTGTCCTGGATGTCCGCGTGCGCCTCCTCGACCCGAAGGTCGGCGAGCCTCTTCGCCTCACGGGAGATCCTGCCGACGATCCGGTCATGGGTCTCGACAACGGTGTCCGCAATGGCGGCGCCCCATTCCGCGACGCAGACGGCCAGTATGGCCAGGCGGCGGTCGCCGGAGATGTCGAGAAGGCCGTCGGTGAAATACCGCTCGCCCTGCCGGCGCAGGCGCGTGATCCTGTGGGGCGAAACGCCGTCGAGAACCGCGGCGGGCAGGTCCAGTTCCTGCAGGAGTTCGAGCCGGTCGAGCAGGCGGTTGGCATCGGCCGAGTTGTTCCCCACCTGGAACTGCCGCAGCCATATGAACCTGCTCGTGTGCCCGTCCGCGCTTTCGCTCAGCAGGCTGTCGAGGCGCTCGCGCATCCTGCCGTCGAGACGTGCGGCGATCAGGGCATCGATCCGGCGTTCCGCCGCGACCAGGGCATCCGCGCAGAGCCGCTCGATGGTCGACATGGCAGGCAGGATGACAAGCCTGCGGCGGCACTCCTCGACGAAGCCTCGCACCAGGTCCTCTCCGGAACCCGCCGCTTCGGCATGCTCTGTCAGCCAGGACTTCATCCGGCGCACGCGCTTGCCCGTGAACATCCTGTAGCCATAGATCTCGCGCAGGGCGACAAGGTGCTCCTGCCGGGTCTGGCGCCGGGCGGCATAGGTGAGCAAGGCGTCGCCCGTGATGCCCAATTGGGCGCCAATGAAATTGAGAGCTTCCTCGGGAATGACTTCACCGGACCCCAGAAGGCGCCCCGGGTGGCGCAGGGCACAGAGCTGAAGAGCGAAGCCCAGCTGGTTTTCCGGACGCCGTCTCTCCCGGACATGCTCGATGTCGTCGTCCGCCATCGTGCAGTGTCGCAGAACGGATGCCTCGTCCGTGGGCAGGTCGAAAAGGGCGGCGCGCTGGCGCGCCGTCAGGATGCTGCGTCTTGGCATGCGGGATTGTCCTTCTTGAAGTGTAGTCTGTTCGATACAGATCCCGGCTCACATGAATCAGTGACTTGCAAGGCCGGGATCAGGGGAGGTTCAATTGGGACGGCGCGCGGCCATATGCGCCAGGGTTTCCACCGCGGACCAGTCCTGCGAACGCCAGGTCTCGGAGCTGACGTCCTTCGCCGAACGTTGCGGCTTTGCCGCGGCGGGGACATTCAGGGATACCGCGCCAGGGGCATCCGCAAGTCGCGCGGCACGCAAGAAGGTGATGGATCTCGCGCAGGCCCGGCAGATCGATGCCGTCCTTGTCTCCGAGCTCTCCCGGCGGGGCCGATCGACACAGGACCTGCTCGCCACTCTGCACCAGCTGGCAAGATGGAAAGTCTCGGTCGTCGCGATGGACGGCATGACCCTCGAGCTCGACGCTCCGCACGGACGGATGATGGCCGCAATGCTGGCGGGGGTCGCCCGGTTCGAGCGCGACCTGATCAGCGAATGCGTGAAGTCGGGGCTGGCTGCGGCGAAGGCGCAGGGGAAAAGCTCAGTCGCCAGCCCGGACAGCGGTCAAAGTCGGACAGGCCCGCGCCAAAGGTCCTTCAGACTGTCTGCGACGGACGAAGCTGCCGTTTGATCGCGCGTGATCTCGGAATCAGCAAGAACACCGTGCCAGACATCGTGAAACGGCACAGGCAGGCTGGACAAACGTGCATTCTCGCCGCGCTCAGCATCAAATGTGCGGGCAATCGCCCATGAACGCGGCGAGAGGCGAAGGCAAGGCGCTTAGCGTGTCATTTCGCCCCCAGCCGGAATCGACCCCAAAGTCAAATCAATGACTTATGATTCAAGCTCTAAGAGCCAGCGGTTGCTCGTCGGCAAAAGATCCACGAGGGCCGGATGCCTGGCGAGAACTTCGGCCACGCTGGTGCGACATGCACCCAAGTCGGGGTTGTGATTTTCGGAATTCGAATTTGCGGACGCCGACATCAAGGTCGACAAGGCTGCGTCCAGGTCATTCAACCAGAAATGAGTTCAGTGGCGGCCATTGATATTGCGCATTTTTTTTCTCCGCGTTTTCCACAAGTGACTTCAGCAGCTGCCACAAACAAGTTCAGTGTGTTGCAAGTCTTCCGGATATGACTTCAGTGTGTTTCAGCAGGCGGGGCCGGTCATGGACATGAGGAACATTCCACAACTCCCTCAGATCCGGACCGACCCCCACCCGCTTGGAGGTCGGCGGCGCTCCCGGGGCAGAGCTGACATTCCCGTGCCGACGGCCACTGAAGTCTTGTGTGACAGTCCACTGAAGTCTTTTGTGACAAACGACAACGGCGCTTGGCAATGCAGTCCGTATGTCGTCACGCTGAGTGATCTTGAACCTTGCGTGGTCTATCGCTCTGAGAGGCTGCTGGAATGCATCAGGATCACCGAAACCACCGCTCCTCGTTGAAGCAATCAACCTCTCGAGGCCGTCTTCCAGCTCACCCAAGGAATTCGCGCAGAATCGGCACGGCATCAGCCGCCGGAAAGCATCCAGCCGACCGCAGCGACAACGGCGGCGGCGCTGACGGAGTTCAAGGCGAGCCCCACGATGATGATGCGCCAAGTCAGTCGAGTTTCCAGGTCCGCCAGATCGGCCTTAGTCGCTACCCCGCCGGTTACGCCAGTCCGCACAGCCTCGGTGATCGCCTCAGCCTGGTCGGAATCAAAGCCCTTAGCTTTGAGTTGGCGCGTCACCGCCAATGTATCGAAGGTTGCGTCTGCCATGCCTTCGGATATGCGCCCGCTCGCCGCTCCAGTCAAGCCTTTGGACGTGGCGCAAGGCCGGTGTCTTGAAGACCGTCCTCAGGACTCAACTGCAAGTCGTGCATTTCCGGTGGGTGCAGACAATATGCCGGAGTCCACGGGTTCATGATCGCGGTCGCCCGATAGACAGTCGTACGGCGGACGGTTTCAGGGTGGATTTGCGACCGTGCGAAACAAGGCCGAGTCGCGTCTGAATTGCCTGGTACGATGAGAGTTGCAATGACGAGGTCCTTTTCGTACGGTTCGGCCTTGGCAATCAGGATCGGATACGCCCGCTGCTCGACCCACGTCCAGGATCTTGAGGCGCAACGGAGAGCGCTTCTCGGGCTGGCGCGGTCGAGGACCGGATCTACACTGAACATGGACTGACCGGAACCGGCCAAGCCGTTGAGTGGAAGGGCGTAACGCTTGATCTCGGAGCGGCGGTCGACAAGCCCTCCGAGCCCATGCGTCGCATGGCTTTCAACGTCGTCACCACCTTCGCAAGGTTCGAGGCCGACCTCATGAGGATGCGCACCCGCGAGGACCGGCGCTCCCCCAAGTTGCCTTCCGTAATGGGGCCCCGACGTCAAGCACAAGATTCCCGCATGGGCGGCCACAAGGCCCGAACCTGGCAAAAGATGTTCCGGCGCCAGCGGCAAGGGGGTGCGACGGTGATGCCGGGAGCGGCGTTGGCGTTTGGTCCGGAGCCGGAGATTGCCCGGTTCGCCGAAGCGACCTCAAGAAGAATCCGGGCGGTGCCCGGAGGGCTGTGCGAAGGAACAGGCCATGACGGATGCATGGAGGGGGCGGTGTCCCGTGTCCTCCCGGGCGGAAGGCCTTTGCGCTCCGGCGCAGACGTCCCGGTCGCCCTGATGATCGTAGCGCATGGTCGTTCACGTGCTGGAATGTCAAGGAGGCAGGCAACCACTTGCTCCGGCAACGCGTTCATGACTGTTTTGCATGCACAGTTGTGCACCCGGTCTCGTGCACAAGACGGTCGGCACACCGGTGCACCCGATTTCCCGCGCCCGCGGGATGATCCAACGCCGGTCTTGAAACCGGGAGACACGCGCAGCCGTTCCTCGCGCACTCTGGGACAACCCGCCGCTCACCACCAGGCACGAAACCGAATTGCTTCTGTTCCCCGAACACACGGGGAAAAACGACGTTTTGGAGTGCGATGCAGACAGAATTGGAGTGTAAGACGTGACGCTGGAGTCTCTCGTTTTGGTCGCTCCAATGTCGGCTTGCCGACAAGGATGAATTCATCCTGGTGGTCGGCAGTAAAGTAACGTTGGTCTCGGGTGAAGGGCAGTGTCCGCCAAGGTCTGGCGGAATTTCTCGTCATTGCGCGGGAGTTGGAAACGCGCATCGACTCAAAAACTGGTCATGGATGTCAGCGCGTTTCCTGGAGGTCAGGTCGCGTGTGCTGCAAGAGGATTGTGTCCGCCTTCCTGATGTTGGTCTCGCCCTGTTTCAGGACGGCTAAAGCGAGCGCGTCCATTGCGAATCCGAATCGGTACCATTGGATGCAAATGATGGGCAGTGACGGGCCGCGTCGAGGCAATAACGGCCTATTTCTTTAACGGAGAATGCATCACACTCGGTGACCAGAAAGGGAATCATTCGTATACGACGAACCACTAGGCACAGCGTCTGCAGCCAAAGTCGTTCGGTTGATTCCCAGCATCGATTCGGACCGATCCACAACAGTTGGCGGCGCACTTCTTTCTGATCGCCGCAACTGACGTTCGAAGACATTCACGGCCACGTGGCGACAGGGCGGCGCGGAGGCCCTGGGCCTCTCCGGGCCGGTCGATCCAGAGCGCTTCCGGTCGGTGCTGAAGGGCGAGGTTCCGGGCGGGCGGCGGCTCGGGCGCCGGGAAATCAACGGGAACATCGTCTACCGCCCAGGCTGCGACGTGACGCTGAGCGCACCCAAGTCGGTGTCGCTCATGGCGCTGGTCGGCGGCGACGAAAGGATCGTCGAGACGCACGACCGGGCGGTGACGGCGACGCTGGACTGGATTGAGGAGCACGCCGTCGAGACGAGGATGCGCGATCCCGCGACCCGCGCGATGAAGGGCTTCGCTTCGGGCTGCAACGCCTTGACGTTGCGCTTGTTGAGCGTGATGCTAAGATTTGCGGTGCGCTTGCCGGACTGTGTTGACATCTTGGAATTCTCCCGAACGTGTTTCGAAAGTCAACGTAAAGATCATCACCAACGGCTCAACCGAAGGCGTTCCTGGAGTTCCGCTGTCCTCACCTGTCGAGCGCTTTACCATGCAACTGACTGAAAAATATCACTCTTGTCTATGCATGAGCGGACATGCGCAGACAGGTCAACCAACGCAATTGCAACTTCCAGTTTGAACGGCGTCCGGTTTCAGTGCCGCGTCGACGCGCGGACGTTCGGCCGAGCCGCCGCGCATTCCCGGACGGAACCTCGCGGTCACGGGCGCGGGCGGGACCCGGACCGTCCCCGGTCATGGTCATCCGGCGGGACCCTGTGCCACGTGACACCTGCCGTCACGGGCCTCGGCGGGCACGGGGCCTGCCGGAAGGGCCGTTGCAAGGGCGCGCAGTTTCCGGCTTCACGGTGACGAGTCCAGGCAGGACAGGTCTCTCCGGTCCGGCCCGGGTGATTCGTGTGCCAACCGCCGCCGCGCGGGATTTTTCGGCAATTCTCACC
>VXSG01000103.1 GCA_009838075.1 Boseongicola sp. SB0665_bin_10
AACGGGGAGATGCTGGCCATGTGCGGAATCGGCGACTGGATCACGGGCGTCCTGCATAAGGACGGCGCCCCGGTCGCCAGCGTGATCCCGGAAGAGGGCGGCATCCAGTGGACCGAGAGCTACTCGATCGGCAAGGGCTCGACCAGGCAGGAGATCGCCAACAAGTTCATCCAGTACATGCTGAGTCCCGGCGGACAGGTGCGCTCGATCCAGATGGCGGCCTATCCGGGCCTCTCGCCAACGAAGTCGGGCTGGAAGGCGATCCAGGACGCCAATCCGGCCGAGGCCGAGCGGTCAGGGCTGATCGAAGGGCATGACCAAAGCCCACGGAAGCTGCTTGCCGAGAAACGGCTCTTTCTCCGCGACATTCCACGCCAGCAGACGCTCGAGGACTGGAACGACTTCTGGTCGGAGTACAAGACCGCATAGCGAAGACAAGAGACTGATGCGTCGCCGTCCCGCAGCGGCGCATCGGACACCTGCAGGCCATGGCACGAATACCTTCGATCTATCCTCACGTCTGGCGAGTGCCTTTGCTGATCTGGCAGGGGCTTTTTTTCGTCGGACCCCTGATCCTGATGGTCGCGATGTCCTTCTGGCTGGTGCGCAACTACCGCATGGAACCGGACTTCGTGCTGGCGAACTGGGAACGCATGCTGACCCGGGACTACTTCTGGAGCGCGTATCAAGTGACGTTCCTGCGCGCGAGCCTTGCAGCGGCACTGGCCAGCCTCTTCGCGTTTCCCGCCTCCTACGCGCTTGCGTTCAAGGTTTCCGCGACAGCGCGCCGCTGGGCGATCTTCTTCCTGATCGTGCCCTTCTTCACTTCGTACCTTGTCCGCGTGTACGCTTGGCAGGTCCTGCTCGCCGAAAGCGGGCCCGTGAATGCGGTCATCGGATTCGCTGGCATGGGACCGTTCACGATGCTGAATTCAGGCTTCGGAGCGATGGTCGGCTACCTGACTCTCGTCATGCCCCTCGTGGTGATCCTCCAGACCTTCAGCCTCGCCGCCATCGACCGCAACCTGATCGAGGCGGCCTGGAACCTGGGTGCCTCTCCCCGCCGGACCCTGGTGCGGGTGATCGTCCCGGCGGCCAGGGTCGGCCTCATCCTTGGCGCCGTCTTCGCGTTCATTCTCTCGTTCGGCGATTTCGTGAGCCCGTTCTATCTCGGGGGTTCGAAACCGCCGACCCTCTCCATCCTGATCATCGACACCACGAAGTCCGGGCAGCAATGGCCGCGCGCCGCCGTCGTCGCGGTGATGATGATCCTGACGCTGTTCACCGTCGCCTTCGCTGCCGTCGGCGCGGCATACCGCCGGAAAGCCTGACGCATGCGGCTCCCGATCCTCTTCTTTCGCCTCTACCTGCTGGCACTCTTTTGCTTCGTCTTTGCACCCATCGTCACCAGCACGGTGTTTTCGTTCAACTCGGACCGGTTTCCAACCATGCCCCTGGGGCATTTCACGACCCAGTGGTACCAGACCGCCTTCGCCAGGCCGGAGGTCTGGGAGGCCTTCCGCAACTCGATGACTGTCGCCCTGTCGGCCGCAACCTTGTCGACCGCGCTCGGCTTCGCCACCGCCTACACGGATTTCCGCTTCGGCTTCCGCTTCAAGCCCGCGTACCTTGCGCTTGCGCTCCTGCCGCCAACGATCCCGCTGGTGATCATGGGGCTGGCGATGCTTGCATGGCTCGGACAGCTGGGCCTTTCGGGCACCATCACGGGCATCGTCATTGCCCACACCGTCATGGCGGCGCCCTTCGCGATGGCGATCTGCCGCTTGCGCCTGCAGCAGATGGACGCTTCGCTGGAAGCCGCCGCCTGGAACCTCGGCGCCTCGCCGTGGCGCGCGATGCGTGTCGTGGTCGTGCCATTCTGCCTGCCCGCGATCATTTCGGCCTTCTGCCTGACCGCGGCGGTCAGCTTCGACGAGTTCATCGTCGCCTGGTTCGTGTCCGGCCTGAACAGGACGGTTCCCGTGATGATCCTGGAAATCCTGCAGGGCAATGTCGATCCCCAGATCAACGCCATCGGCACCGTCGTCTTCATCACCTCGATTACGCTCGTGGTCGCCGCCCAGCTCCTGCTCCTGGGAAGGACCGCACGATGACCGGAGCGGCGCCGCTCGTGCGCTTTTCGCAGGTGCGCAAGTCCTACGGCGCGATCGAGGCCGTCAGGGGCATCGACCTTGACATCGGCCGCGGCGAGTTCGTCGCGATCATGGGACCTTCCGGCTGCGGCAAGACGACGACCCTGAGGATGCTGGCAGGACTGGAGATCCCGACCGCTGGCACCATCACCATTGACGGGCGCGTCACGAACCGCCTGCCGGCCCATGAACGCGACACGCCGCTCGTCTGGCAGTCGCTTGCGCTCTTTCCCTTTCTCGATGTGGCGCAGAACGTGGAGTTTGGCTTGAAGATGCGCGACGTGCCCCGGGCCGAGCGCCAGGCCAGGGTTGCGCTCTGGCTGGAACGTCTCGGTCTCGAAGGCTTCGAGCACCGACCGATCGACCAGCTTTCAGGCGGCCAGAAGCAGCGAGTCGCCTTGGCGCGCTCCCTGATCACCGAGCCCGAGATGCTGCTTCTTGACGAACCGCTTTCCGCGTTGGACGCGCATCTGGTTGTCCGCATGCAGGGCGTGCTAACCAGGCTTCAGAAAGAGCTTGGCATCACTTTCGTCTACGTCACGCACTCGCAATCGGAAGCCTTTGCCATGTCTGATCGCGTGGTGATCATGGGACATGGCGAAATCGTCCAGATCGGGCGCCCCCGGGAGATCTTCCGCGCGCCAAGGAACCGCTTCGTTGCGGAATTCGTCGGCCACAACAACATCCTTTCAGGCACGGTCACCCAAGGCGAGATCGATGTCGATGGTGTCCGTCTGCCCTTGGCCGGCGTTTCCGATGGTCCCGCAGAGATCGTCGTGGCGGCGGACCGCATGGAGATCTATGGCAGCCCTCCGTCGTCGCCTGCGTTGAAAGCGGCCTTTGTATCCGAGGAGTTCGCCGGCGCGGGGGTCATCTGCCACTTCGAGGGACCAGGTGACCTGGAGCTCAGGGCGCAGGTTCCCGAGGCCCGCCTGGCCGAGCTCTCGCCCGAGCCCGGGAAGCCGTTTTGGCTGGCCTGGGCCGCGGACTCACCCCATGTCTTGACGCATAGAGAGGGACGAACGTGACCTTCGACATCCTGGTCAAGGGAGGAACGCTTCCCGATGGTCGAATTGCCGATGTCGCAATCGCGGACGGGAAGATCGCTGCCGTCGAAGCGCCGATCGACGCCGAAGCCGGCGAGGTTGTGGATGCCGCGGGAAAGCTGGTCTCGAGCCCCTTCGTCGACCCGCACTTCCACATGGATGCGACGCTCAGCTATGGCACGCCGCGCGTCAACGCATCTGGCACCCTCCTGGAGGGCATTGCGCTCTGGGGTAATCTCAAGGCTCTCCAGACCCGAGAAGACATTGTGGCGCGCGCGCTCACCTACTGCCGTCAGGGCGTGACCAAGGGGCTTCTGGCGATCCGAAGCCATGTCGATGTGACGGATCCGAACTTCAAGACCGTCGAGGCCCTCCTGGAAGTGCGCGAGCATGTTCGGGGAACCCTCGACCTCCAGCTCGTGGCCCTTCCGCAGGACGGCTGGTTCCGCGCGGATAGCCGCGCGTCTCGGGTGCGAGCGTGGAACGCTGTTGCGGCTGCTGAACGGCAAGGCGGGCGTGTTGGCGAACACGGCGCCTGCGCTGGAGGACATCGGCTGGGGCACTGCCGAGCACTGGATGCGTATGCAGGCGAGCTACGAGCTTGCGCAGGCGCGCCGCGACCGGACCGCCGCCGAACGGCCCGTGCGCGCGCTGCACGCATGATCGGGGATCGCGCCAGCACTGGCGGCGATCAATCTGCAAGAATGCTTGCACACTGAGCCAAGCTCGACCAGAACGGGATTGATGGCGAGAATGAACGCAAAGTTGTCGGCGGCTGTTGAGGCGTACTTCACCGGCCTTGGACGTATGCGCGGTTCGGGAGGCGCGACCGCCGAACGCTCTGCGTATGGGCCGCTCGCCAACCTGCTGAACGATGCAGGCGCGGCACTTAGGCCGAAGGTGTTCTGTGTCGGCGAGCTTGCTGACCAGGGCGCGGGCCATCCCGACTTTGGCCTCTATGCGGCGAAGCAGGTCCAACGGGGTCGCCCGCGCGAAGGCCAGATACCGGAATGCGGCGTCGTCGAGGTGAAGACGGCAGACGACGATGCCTGGCTCACGGCGGCGGGCGATCAGGTCAGCCGCTACTGGAGACGCTATCGTCTGGTGCTCGTGACCAACACGCGCGACTTTGTGCTGGTGGGCGAGGATGCTGCGGGCCGCCCGGCGAAGCTGGAAACCTTCCGGCTTGCAGACAGCGTGGATGACTTTCGGCGCAAGCTTGAAAAGCCCCGCGCATTTGCCCGGTCGGCTGGCACTGGCCTCGGAGAATATCTGGCCCGTGCGTTGACGCACCGGGCCGCGCTGGCGGAGCCGAAGGATCTGGCCTGGCTGCTTGCTTCCTACGCGCGCGATGGTCTGGCACGGGTCGAGGCGGCTGGGGATGCACCGGCGCTTGCAACGGTTCGCGCCGCGCTGGAAGACGCGCTCGGCATTCGCTTCGAGGGGGAGCGCGGCGCGCGCTTCTTCCATTCGACGCTGGTGCAGACACTGTTCTACGGGGTCTTCTCCGCGTGGGTCTTGTGGGCGCGTGACTGGCGGTCCGATGAGGGGCCGTTGTTCGATGGTGAACCTGCCGCCCGCCGGTTCGATTGGCGCACCGCGGTCTGGCACCTGCGAGCGCCTGTGCTCGCGGCGCTGTTCCAGCAGCTATCGCAGCCGGGACGGCTGCAACCTCTAGGCTTGGTCGAGGTGCTTGACTGGACGGCCGCCGCTCTCGACCGGGTTGATCGGGAGACTTTCTTCTCGCGCTTCAATGAAGGCGAGGCGGTGCCTTACTTCTACGAGCCGTTTCTGGAAGCTTTCGATCCCGAACTGCGCAAGCAGCTCGGAGTCTGGTACACGCCGGCGGAAGTGGTCCGTTACATGGTCGCCCGAGTTGACAAGGCGCTGAGGGACGACCTCGGCATCGCGGAAGGGCTGGCAGCAGAGAACGTCTATGTGCTCGATCCTTGCTGCGGCACTGGGGCCTATCTGGCCGAAGTGCTGCGCCGTATCGCAGCCAATCTGGAAGGCCAGGGTCTTGGGGCGCTTGCCGGGGCACGGGTGAAGCAGGCGGCGACCGAAAGAGTATTCGGCTTCGAGATCATGCCCGCGCCCTTCGTTGTCGCGCATTTGCAGGTCGGCTTGACCATGCAGGACCTCGACGCGCCGCTCGCAGAGGACGGAACCGAGCGCGCCGGGGTGTTCCTGACCAACGCACTTACCGGATGGGAGCCGCAAGCAACGAAACCGTTACCCTTCCCGGAACTGGAGGAAGAGCGCGACCGGGCGGAGCGCGTGAAGCAGGATCGTCCAATTCTGGTCATTCTCGGCAACCCGCCTTACAACGGTTTCGCGGGCATGGCAGTGGACGAGGAACGGACGCTGTCCGAAGCCTACCGCACGACAAAGCTTGTGCGCCCGCCCGGAGGTCAAGGGCTGAACGACCTCTATGTCCGATTCTTCCGCATGGCTGAACGACGAATCGCGGAAAAGACCGGGCAGGGCGTGGTCTGCTTCATTTCGAATTACTCCTGGCTCGACGGCCTGTCCTTCACGGGCATGCGGGAGCATTATCTGGAAGCATTCGACGCGATCCGGATCGACTGCCTGAACGGCGACAAATACAAGACTGGCAAGGTTGCACCGGACGGCACGCCCGACCCCAGCATATTCTCGACCGAGTGCGATCCGGTCGGCATCCAGGTCGGCACCGCAATTGCCACACTTGTGCGAAAGGCAGCGCACAAACCGGCGGAACGGGTGGCGTTCCGGCATTTCTGGGGGCGGGCCAAGCGTGCGGAACTCGTCGCGACTGCGGAAGCGGCGCCCGGCACGCTATATGAGGACATAACGCCTGATCTGTCGCTCGGATTGCCCTTCGCGCAAACGACGGTGAGCGCGGACTGGTCCGGCTGGCCGACGCTGCCGGATCTGTTCCCTGTTTCCTTCCCCGGCATCAAGACCAGCCGGAACGGATTCCTGATCGACACCGACCTCGACCGGCTCAAGGCGCGTATTGCGGACTATTTCAATCCGGCGCTGAGTCATGACGACATCGCCCGGCTCTACCCGGCGGCAATGAGGGAGACGGCGCGTTTCGACGCCCGCGCGGTGCGCGAAGCGCTGCTGAAACGCGGAGGGCCGGACGAAGCAGGGTTCGTGCGCCATGCTTACCGACCATTCGACAATCGCTGGCTTTACTGGGAAAGGGACACGAAGCTTCTGGACGAGAAGCGCGCTGAATACAGGCGGCAGATATTCGAGGGAAATGTCTGGATCGAGGTGCGCGAACGGGACGCCAGGGAAGACTATTCGCGCGGCACTCCAGTCCGTCATTTGGCAGACAATTTCGGTAACGGCTTGTCCAGTTTCTTTCCCGCCCGCTTGCGCGACGACGATCTTGCCGGCAATGGAGACGATGCCTCGCGAGCTAATCTCACGGAAGCCGCACATCGCTATCTGAAGCGGCTGGGCCTCGGCGTGGAGGACCTGTTCCATCATGTCCTCGCGACGCTTCACGACCCGGCCTACCGCGACGCAAACGCCGGGGCGTTGCGAATGGGCTGGCCTCGCATTCCGTTGCCTGGCTGGCCCGATGATGGGGATGGGGACGCCGCGACGGCGCTTGCGAATTCGGCGGCTCGCGGTCGCGAAATTGCCACGCTGCTAGACTCCGAAACACCCGTGCCTGGAGTCACGCAAGGCCCGCTTCGCGCGGAAATGGCAGCGATCGCCGCGCCTGCCACTTTGGGCGGCCGCAATATGGCCGGCGACGATTTCGCAGTGACTGCCAACTGGGGCCATCATGGCCGGGACGACGCCGTGATGCCCAGCCAGGGCCGCGCAACCGAGCGTCCCTTCGCGGCAGAGGAGCGCATTACCATGAACGTCGCCGTGCCAGCGCTGGGCGAAACGACCTTCGATATCTGGCTGAACGGCAACGCATACTGGCGCAACGTCCCCGCCGCCGTCTGGGACTACCGCCTCGGCGGCTACCGGGTTCTAAAGAAGTGGCTCTCCTACCGCGAACGCGACATCCTCGGTCGTCCCCTGCGGATCGACGAAGTCCAGCACTTTGCGGAGACGGCGCGGCGCATTGCCGCGATCCTCTCCATGTCTCCTGCGACAAGGCCCGACCATGAGACCTGACGAGTCATCGTCAGGTCGGCCAGTCTGCCTGGATGGTTGGTGCCTGACGGCGATCAATTGGAAGGCTGCTGTGAGGAGTCGCTTCTGGCAAGAGAGCACATGCCATCGTTAGCCAGGAAAGAACAATTCAAGAAAGTCAATCGACTTGCCCCTCTTGTGGCGAAGCGGATGTTTCCGCCTCGCAGCTTCATCAAGTCATTCCCGCCGAATTCCGCGTTGACGCAGTGCCTGACTTCCGGCAATCCTCCGCCATCTGCGTCTGGACCAGTTCCAGCTCCTGAACGCAGGCAGGGGCGGCGCGCGCGAGACCACGGGAACACGGTCGGACGAGCGCCACCCCGCACGCTGCAGGAGGACGATTGATGAAGGAACGACGGAGCGGCCCGTACTTCGCGACAAGGAGCGCCCGCATCCACCCCGCATCGGACAAGCGTCCTGAACGATCCAGGGACGCTCGGCGGTGGATCTGGAATTTCCTGGCCCCTTTGGCGCTCTTGATCCTGGTGTACGTGATTTTCGTCATCTACCTGACACTGCCCGGAGGGGTGATTTCTTGAAAATTTGGCAAAATGGCGAATGGTTCATGACAGTTCGCCAGCTGTGAAACCGGCCTGACTGAGCGGTCACGAGCTTGACCCATGGTGCCCGCGGCAGCAAGTCATGATGGCCAACTGACTGGTGGATCATTGCACGGCCTGGGGACCGGGGATGGCCCAGAGTGCACAGATCGATCCAGGCGCCTTCGCGGAGGCCGGGCGGGGGCCGATGACGCGTGATGAATCCGGCGTGGCAATGCGTCAAGCGATTGCGCACTCGGCCAGGCCGGTGATAGGGCGCGGGAACCGCGGGCCTGACTGCGAGGAACTGTTGCGGCGCTGGAAACTCTCGCGGCGGTGGCGCGTTGGGGCCGTCCAGATTTTGCAAAACGTGTCCTGAACGAAACCCGTTGCACGGCGTGTTTGGGCGGCATAACGTGGCATGCAACCAGTCATGCTTCCTGGAGGCGTTCCGAAGTTGTTTCGAAGGGATTCCCTCATTCACAGGGCGCAGCCCGAGGCCATGGACGAACCGCTGAAGGTGTCGGCCCCGCATGAACGCATGTTCAGGACGGCGCTGATGGTCGTGCTGCTGGCAACGCTTGGACTGGTCGCGGTGACAGGCTGATCCCGGACCGAGATGGCACGGCAGGCCACATCAGGCTCGGTTTCCCCGAAGGCGGTCCGGGTCCCGAGGTTCCGGAGGCGGCCGCGCCGCACCCCGCTCATGATGCAGCTGGAGTCGACCGACTGCGGGGCCGCCTGTCTGGGCATCGTGCTTGCGCACCATGGCTGCTGGACATCGCTGGAGGAGCTTCGCGAGCAATGCGGCGTCGGCCGTGATGGCTCCAGCCTGAAGGACATCGCGCAGGCGGCGCGCGGCCATGGCCTGGAAGCGACCGGCCACAGCTGCGAGATCCACCAGCTGGCGGCGCTGCCCCTGCCGCTCGTCCTCTTCTGGGGATTCAATCACTTCGTCGTCCTTGAAGGCATGGCAGGGGATCGCTTCCTTCTCAATGACCCCGCCGAAGGGCATCGGAGCGTCGGTCTGGAGGAGTTCGACCGCCACTTCACCGGCGTCAGCCTGCTGCTCGAACCTGGCAGCGGATTCAGGCGGCGGGGCGCGAGGCGCAGCGTCGTGCAGAGGCTCTGGCCCTGGCTGCGCGGTCACAGGGCGCTGCTGGCGCGCACGACGGCCTTAGGACTGCTGCTCGCGATCGTGCTGCTGGCCCTGCCGCTCCTGCTGGCGCTGTTCGTGGACCGCGTTCTGGACGCCGGGCAGGCCGGGCTGGGCTGGACGCTGGCGGCAGGCACGCTCCTGGCCGGCGCCGCCGCCTATCTCCTGACCTGGCTGCAGATGCGTTCCCTGCGCGATCTCGTGATTCGCCTCTCGATCACCCAGTCCGACAGGTTCCTGGACACCTTGCTGCACCTTCCCGTCAGGTTCTTCAGCCACAGGCTGGCGGGGGACCTCGCCCTGCGCCTGCGAACGATCGACCAGGTCGCGGACACCGGCGCCGGACAGCTCGTGCGCCTGTCTGTCGACCTGATCATGAGCGCCGCGTTCCTGGCGGTCATGCTGGCCTGGCACTGGCCGCTGGCGTTCGTGGTCGCCGGCATGGGAGCGTCCTGCCTCGTCATGACGCGGCTGCTGGCCCGCCTTCGCCGCGACCACAGTCACCGGCTGCGCCGGGAGCAGAGCATGCTGGCCGGCGTCAGCGCCGCCGGCCTGTCGTCGGTCGAGAGCCTCCAGGCCACGGCCCGGGAGAACGACTTCTTCTCCGACTGGAGCGGCAGGCAGGCCCGGGAGCTTGTCGCGCGCCAGGAATTCGTGGAGCTGGGGCATGTGGCATCGTCGTTCCCGCACCTGTTCCAGCTGCTCAACGCGGCGGCGGTGTTCGGCCTTGGCGGCTGGCTTATGACGCTGGGACATGTCACACTCGGCCAGCTGATGGGATTCTACATCCTCGCCGACAACTTCATCCGTCCGGTCGCGCGAATCGGGCAGTTCTCCGACATTCTGGAGACCCTGGAGGCTGACCTGGCCAGGATGGACGACGTGATGAACGCACCCAAGGAGACGGCGCCGGCCTCCAGCGACGTCGGGAAGCCGAGGTTGCCGATGAACGGCGAGGGCGGGCTGCGGCTGATCGGCAAGCTCGAATTGAAGGGCGTCAGCTTCGGCTACCAGAGGAACCGCGATCCGCTGGTCAGGGACTTCAGCCTGACCATCGAGCCTGGCCAGCGCATCGCCCTGGTGGGCGCCAGCGGTTCGGGCAAGTCCACGGTCGCGCAGCTTGTGGCGGGCCTGCACCTGCCCTGGTCGGGCGAGATCCTGTTCGACGGCCGCCCTGCGGGTGACGTCCCGCGGGAAGTGTTCTGCAGGTCGGTTGCGATCGTTGACCAGAACCCGGTGCTGTTCGCGGCCACGGTCCACGACAACCTGACCATGTGGGACGCGACCGTTCCGGACCACCACGTGACCGCCGCCGCAAGGGACGCGCGGATTCACGAGGAGATCATCAGCCGTCCCCAAGGGTACGACTCCATGGTGGAGGAGGGAGGGCGGAACTTCAGCGGCGGGCAGCGGCTGCGGCTGGAGATCGCCAGGGCGCTTGTCAGCAGGCCGTCGCTGCTGATCATGGACGAGGCGACGAGCGCCCTCGACCCCGTCACAGAGCTGTTGATCGACGACAGCATCCGGCGCCGCGGATGCTCCTGCCTGATCGTCGCGCACCGCCTGAGCACGATCCGCGACGCGGACCGGATCATGGTCGTCGACGGCGGCCGCATCGTCGGGCAGGGGTCCCACGACGAGCTTTACGCCCGGGACGGCAGCTACCGGAGGCTGCTTGATGGCGAATGAGTTCAGTGCCCAGGCCGGCCTGGACGCCCTGTTCCTCGAACGTGGCGAAGCGTGTCCGGCCGCCGCAAGCCGGCCGGTGAGCCTGTGCCGGTCCGGCAATGCATGGCTTGTCGAGGAAGGGGCCATCGACGTGCTGGCGGCCAGGCACGACTCCGGGCAGATGACCTCAGCCTACAGGCATTTTGTCCGTCTCGAGACCGGCCAGCTGGCTTTCAGCATCGACGAATCCGGCCATGGCATGAGGCTCGTTGCCAAGGGACTTCCGGGATCCGGGTTGCGCCGGCTGACCCATGAATGCCTGCTCGATGCGTTGGCGGAAGGTGACGATGGCGATGCGATCAGGGCGGAACTCGAAAGGCATGTCGACTTCTGGATCGAGTCCCTGTCCGCAGCCGTGTCCCGCGAAATGGAAGGCGTTCCGGCAACGGAACTTCGTCTTCGTCCCGGGCAAATGACGGGAAGCGGCGTCGCCTCGCCCGGCCATGGCGTGGCCTGGCTCGCCGCAGGCGGCATGGAGGCCGCCTTCCTCGATCTCGCGGACACCGACGGCCACGACCTGGTGCCCGTCTCCCGGGATGCCTGGATCCGCTTGCACGGGGAGGAAACGTTCGACTGCATGACCACCGCCGAACTCGACGCGAGGCGGCTTCTGGACGAGGGCTTGCCGGGATTCCACGAGATCCTGCTCGAAGCGGAAAGCCTGGGCCGGAGACTGCTGCTTGTCGACGAGGCGAACCTGCAGGCCGCCCAGGCCACAAGGCGCCGGGATGACAAGGCGCGCGCCAGGACCAGCCTGGAAGCGCTGCACAGTCCCGGGCTCCGGTCGGCGAAGGACGGCGGTGCCATGGCGGAAGCCTTGCGCATGATCGGCAGGCGGGAAGGGTTCGAGATCCGCGTGCCTGCCGTTCCGGACGGCGAGGAACCGTCGCTGGACGGCATCTGCGACGCATCGGCGTTGCGCAAGCGCAAGGTGCGCCTGAGGACGTCCGGACGCTGGTGGCTCGGGGACAGCGGGGCCATGCTCGCAGTCCGGCACGAGGACGGACAGCCCCTGGCGCTGTTGCCGGGAATGGCAGGCCGCTACCGGGTTGCGGACCCCTCGACCGGCGAGTCGCGCCTTGCGGACGGCAGCACCTCCGCCTCGTTCCGGGAGGTGCACTGCCTGTATCCGGGACTGACCGACAGCCGGGCGGACGGGACCGCTGGCCTGAGGGACCTGTTCCGTGCGGGGGCCTGCGGCGTGGCCCGCGATGTCGCCGTGCTTGTCCTGACAGGCATTGCCGCCGGCACGCTCGCGCTGACGCCTGCATTCGCGGTCAGCCGGCTGGCCGGCGCGGCAGCGTCAGGCGTAAACGCGGTTCCTGCACTGCAACTGGCGGCGATCCTCGCCGGAACCGGCGCGCTCGTGGCGCTTCTGCACATCCTTCGGGGAACGGCGCTCATGAGGGTCGAGGGCCGCGTGGCCGCCCGCCTGGGCGCCCTGGTCTGGGATCGCCTGCTGCGCCTGGGTCCCGGATTCTTCCGCGGCCATACCGCCGGCGAGCTCTCGGCAAGATCCCTGGTGTTCCAGGACGTTCGGGACCAGGTCGCCGGCGTCACGGCCGATGGCGTGCTGTCGACGCTGTTCCTGCTGCCCGCGCTCGGGCTCCTGTTCCTCTACGACGCCTGGCTGGGCTTGATCGCGCTGCTGCTCTCCGCCGCGATGATCGGGGTGACGGCCATGTTCTGCATCCTGATGATCGGGCCGCAGCAACGGTACCTGGAGACCATGCGCCGGCTCGCCGGAGACACCCAGCAGTTCCTCACGGGGATCTCCAAGCTGCGGGCCACGGCGGCCGAGGACTCTGCCTTCGCCGCCTGGGCACGGCGGTATCATGCTCACAAGAAGGCGGAGATCCGGCTGTCGATGCTTGGCGAGCACCTTGCCGCATTCGGTGCGACGGTGCCCGCCCTGGCAGCCGCCGTCCTGTTCTCGACGGTCGCCGTCCGTGGCGGCGTGGAAACGGCGGACTTCCTTGCGGTCTTCACGGCCGTCATGGTGCTGTGCATGGCGACGGTCATGCTTGGCAACGCGGCCCGGGCGGTTGCTTTCCTCAAGCCGGCCTGTGACCAGGTCCGGCCCGTCCTGGCGAGCCCCGCGCCTGCGAGAAGGGCGGGACGGGCCCGAGCCGCGCTTTCCGGCCGGATCCTCGTCGACCGGGCAAGCTACGCCTATTCCGCCGGCGGGCCGAAGGTGCTGGACGACGTCTCGATCAGCGCGAAGCCGGGCGAGCTCGTCGCGATCGTCGGGGAATCCGGTGCAGGCAAGACGACCCTGCTCCGGCTCCTGCTTGGCCTGGAACGGCCGCAGTCGGGGGCGGTCTGCTATGACGGCCGGGATCTCGCACAACTGGATTCCGTTTTCGTGAGACGGCAGATGGGCGTGGTCATGCAGGACAGCGCCCTGCGACCGGGGAGCGTGCTCGACAACGTCATTGGCGCCGACGGCAGCCTGACCGAGGATGATGCATGGCGCGCCCTGGAGCAGGCCGGGGTCGCCGACGAGATCCGCGCCATGCCGATGGGCCTGCACACTTCGGTGGGCGAGAACTCGGCCAACCTGTCCGGCGGCCAGAGCCAGCGGATAAGGATGGCTGCGGCGCTGGTGCACAGGCCCCGGATCCTGTTCCTTGACGAGCCGACGAGCTGGCTGGACACAAGGAGCCAGGCACTGACTATGAAAGGAATCGAGGAGTCCACGAGCACCCGGGTTGTCATCGCCCACCGCCTGTCCACGATCCGGAACGCGGACCGGATCCATGTGCTGCATCGGGGGCGGCTGGTGCAGACCGGAAGCTACGAGGAACTGCTTGCGGCGGAAGGGAAGTTTCGCGATCTTGCCCTGCGCCAGACAGCTTGAGAGGGTCAGCGTCACGATGGCCATTCCGCTCTTTCCCGACACGCCGTTCGTCGTCTCGGAGAGTCTCTTCGTCAAGCCGCGATTCCGGGGGTTCCGGCTGCCATGCCGCGGGTCGGGCGCCGATCGTTCGGAAATGATGGTCATGAAGCCGATCCGGGTTCACGACGCACGTGCCCTCGCGAGAGCGCCAACCATCGACCGCATGGGCTTCGAGCTCGTGGTTGCGCCGATCGGCATCGACTACGGCGACCACGACAGCGTCGTCTCCCGCTTCTACGACCAATGCGCGGAGCTGGTCATCGCGGCGACTGGATGCCTTTCCGCGCGGACCATGCAGCACGAGTTCCGGGTCGGCGCGCCGCGCTGGCCCGGCGGCGCCGGGACCTATGCGGAAAAGGCCCATGCGGACCTGACCCCGTATGTCGAGGACGTGCTCGACATTCCGGACGGCCGTCACTTCGGCGTGTACAACGTCTGGCGCAGCACGGACCCCTTGCGGGCGATCGAGTCGAAGCCCCTTGCCATGTGCGACCCTTCGACCGTGTCTCCCGCCGACATGGTAAGTTCCGACGGCCGGCGCCTGACCGAGCCGAGCACCCGCGTGGTGCTGTACAATCTCGTTCATGACGCGGCCCAGTGCTGGCACTGCTTTCCGGGAATGGAGCCGGACGAGGCGCTGATCTTCAGGCAGTATGATTCCCGCATCGAGGAGCCGGCCTGCCGCGTGACCTTTCACACGGCTTTCAACGATCCGGCGACCAGGGACGATGCGCCGAGGCGACGTTCCGTCGAAGCCCGGGTCGTCGCGCTCTTTGCCGAAGACGATCCGCCAGGAAGGAAGTCAAGGTACCAGGCGGAGGTTCCGACATCGCATCCGGATGGCACGCCGTCATCCTGGCGCCACGAGAGGATGGTTGACTGGGGCGTCGGCCAAGGCCCGGGCTTCCGACGGCACGCCAGCCTCCATGATCCTGCCACGCGCGGCCCATGAGTCCCCGATGTCCGAACGTTCCCGTCCGGCCCGCGCGACGGTCATGCCTCTGGCGACGAAAGCTTCGGGGAAGGACGTCAGGTCCGGGGCGGTGCGGCCATGGGGCAATGCCGAGGCGGGGCCTGCCGCCGCAAGTCGATGCCAGGAGGCCTGGCATCAGAAGGGGATTATATACCAAAGTCACATTTTCCTCTTGACTTCCCCGCCCTAAACCATTACATTAAAGTCACCAAACAAGGGGTGACACAATGTCCAAGAAGGGTCCGGGGAAAAGCCATCGCGACGGTATCAGCATCACCAAGTTGATCCGCATGTTCCCAAATGACGAAGCGGCGCGCAAGTGGTTCGAGGACCGTTTGTGGAAGCAAGGCCCGCATTGTCCCTACTGTGGTTCGTTCAACGTCCAATGCAACATCAAGCACAAGACCATGACGCACAGATGCAGGGACTGCGAACGCCGCCCCATGTTCTCGCTCAAGACCGGAAACATCATGGAAGGTTCCAAGCTCGGCTATCAGACTTGGGCAATCGCGATCTACCTCGTGACAACCAGTCTCAATGGTGTTTCGAGCATGAAGCTCCATCGCGACCTGGAAATCACGCAAAAGAGCGCCTGGCATCTGTCCATGCGTCTGCGCAAGTGCATGGATGAAGGTGTTGAACTGTTCAAGGGACCGATTGAGGTTGACGAAACCCATGTCGGAGGCAAGCGGCGCAACATGCCGAAGAACAAGCGCAAGGAACTGGCCGGAAGCGGGCCTGTCGGAAAGACTGCCTTTGTGGGTGCCAAAGACCGCGACACCAACAAGGTTGCTGCGATGGTCGCGGAGTCAACCGACGCACCGACGCTCCAAGGCTTCGCGGAAGGCGTCACCACGCCGGATGCGACGGGGGTTTACGACGACGACGCCAAGGCGCATGTAGGCATGGACAGAGAGCATGAGAGCGTCAATCACTCGGCAGTTGAATACGTCAAGGGCATGGCCCACGCGAACGGAATCGAGTCCCTGTGGTCGATGGTGGCGCACAGCTATCGCGGCACGTTCCAGCACTTCAGCAAAAGGCACATGCACCGCTACATCGCAGAATTCACGGCGCGTCACAATTTCCGCAAAGCGGACACCATGACGCAAATTGAACTGATTGCCGAGCGGGGCAAGGGCAAGCGGCTTCGCTACGAGGACTTGGTGGCATGAGCGTCCCGCATCCGATCCCCTACCAAGGCAGCAAGCGCAAGTTGGCTCCTGCGATAGACCAATACGTGCCAGAAGGAATTGGCACATTCTACGAGCCTTTTGCCGGGTCTGCCGCCATGACGATCTATGCCGCTTGCCATCGTCGCGCATCGCGTTTCGTGATTGCTGACAGTCTCGCGCCTATGGTGAACCTGCTGCAAGCAATCGTGGAAGACCCGGAAGGCACGGCGACACGATACGGCGAGATTTGGCGTGGCCAGTCGGCGGAAGATGCTCAATACTTCTATCGGGTTCGGGATCGCTTCAATGAGCACAAGAATCCGGTCGATCTGCTTTACCTGATATGCAGGTGCGTCAAGAATTCTGTCCGGTTCAACGGTTCGGGCGGCTTTTCGCAATCAGTGGACAAGCGAAGGCTTGGAATGCGCCCGGAGAAAATGCGGCAAGCAATGCTAGGCGTCCATGTCCTGCTGAACGGTCGCGCCCTGTTTCGGGTCGGAGACTGGATGGAAACGACCAAGGATGCAGGTGTTGGTGACTTCATCTATATGGACCCGCCATATCTTGGCACATCCGTAGGGTCGGACAGGCGGTATCACCAGCAAATCACACGAGAAGATCTTATTGCTGGCTTGGAAAGCATGCGCAAGCGCAACCTGGCATTTGCATTGTCGTATGACGGCATGACGGGCAATCGTTCGTACGGCCCGCGATTGCCTGAAAGTCTTGGTCTTGCGCAAATCATGCTGAATGCAGGAATCTCTACGCAATCGACGCTTGCGGGCAAACGGGAAGAAACAGTTGAAAGCCTGTATCTCACGCCGGGGTTGGCGGCAGTCACTTCCCAACAGCCTTGCGAAGAAGCCGCTTGATATGCGCCGAAATCGGGGAACTTTCACCTGCCGCCCTTCTGCGCAAATCCTCGTAAACGGCGATTTCATCCCCTTGCCATTCAATGTCGACGCGCCGCACGTCCCGTCCGGCAATATGCGCGTATTGCTCCGGGGAAGCCCAGAAGCACGATCGGCAAATGTCCACGTCCTTGGCTTCCTGCCAATTGTGGCATTGTTCGCACGACCACGACTTGGCGCGTTGGCTGGATGCATCAAGCAGCAGGTAGTCTTCAGGCTTGCCTTCTTCAAAGACGGTTTCTCCGGCCACACGATAGGGGACTCGATGGTCGATCTGAAGAAAGCGGCGGTGGCATTCCTCGCCGGTGAAGGCATCCTTTGCCCCGTAGCGTCCAATGAGAGCCGACTTGAAAGCCTTGGAGAAGGCTTTGCGCCCGCCAATCCGTCCACGAACGATCCTGTCGGGATCACCGAACCTGTAAGCTCCGATCTTGCGACCCGATTCCGTGTGGATCGTTCTGAACGTCTCAATCGGAATGCCTTGGTCGCGAACGTCTGCAATGGCTCTTGGCGGGTGGTCATAACCGTACAGAACTTGCAGTTCTTCACTCGTTATGGACCCATGCTCAAGCAAGTGGTCTATGACCGTGCGCGGCCTCTTGGCAGTCACCTTTGCGCACAACTCAAGGATTTTGGGATGAACCTGATTCGACATGACGGGAGAAAACAATGAAGAACCGGAAGCGCAATGCCAAAGCCGAACGGCTCCGGAAGGAACTGGAAGAACCCCGCACGGTGCACGTGCGATCGCACTCCTACCAACCGAAGCTCGCCGAGAAACTGGAAGCATTCAGGATCAACGCAACGCCGGAGGAACTCGCTGACGCCGTGCTCAGGCCCGTTCGCGTGATCGAAGACCAGGAAGCCTAGCCGCGATGTTGTCAGATTCCAGCCGTGGCGCGAGGGAAGGATTGTGACTTTGGCATATAGATGCCATGAGCCGTGTCGGGCTTTTCGCTTGCGGCTGATTCGCCTCG
>VXSG01000067.1 GCA_009838075.1 Boseongicola sp. SB0665_bin_10
CCCCGTCGACCCGTGAAATCAGTGCGAGAGCGGCCTGATGGCACTATCGTATATAATTCCCATCGAGGGTGAATTGATCGCTTAGCGGGCCGCACTGGCGCGCAAACGCATCAATGATGAATCCAGAAGGCACTTTGACTTGACAATTGCATCAATGGGAAGCGTCGCCCGGTGCTGATCTTTTCCAAGAGATCGGCTCAACATGGAAGGGTTACGGTTCTTCCCTTCACCACGAAGTCGCAACCGGACAATCCATCTGCCTACCCAATCGCTTCGCCGCTGGATGGGCAGCGCGCGTGGGTGGTCTGCGATTGCCTGACCACGGAAGCTGCTTCATTCTTAAGCAACGAGCGCAACATTTTGCGCATTCTCCCTTGAACAATACTGGAACATCCAGCAAGTCTCGATTTGTGGATGACGACGACACGCCTTGCGAGACGCGAGAGGGTCACCACGCAAACCGTCCGGCGCTGGACCGAGGGAGGGCGACATCAACGACTTGAGCGGACACCCGGAGGGCATTGCAGGGTCTGGGTCCCTGTCGATCCCGACACCTTCCTCTGCGCCCGCGTGTCCGGCGCCAGGCAGGAGTCATCCCTTGACACCCAGGAGCGACTCTTGCGCGATCGATGTCCCGACGGCCACGTTGTCCGTGACGCTGGATCCGGAATCGATTGCAAGCGACGATGCCCTGTCGCCCTACTGGAACGGGCGCTGCGCGGAGATGCAGTCCAAATGGTGGCTGCCGCACCGGACCATGTCGCCTGGCCAGTCCGCCTGCCCGCCAGGGATGTCATCGAACTTCAGGGAGGAAGCGTCGGACTTCTGGAAGAGGACGATCTTTCCGACCAGTTCGACGTGCGATGCCTCGTTGCGTATATCACTTCCTTCTGCAACGCCCACCACGGCAAGCGTTCTGGTCAAAGGCACAAGAAAGATCAGGGCCTACCCGAAGAACCCGGACCTGCTGCATGAGATGGTCCGCCAGCAGCGCCGGGCCTACAACCTTGCCATCGCATGCTTCCGGGAAGCCGACACGGGCCTCGTGGACCCGAAGGGACCGGACCTGAAGCAGACCGCGCTCCGCGCAACGATCCGCGACTACGTGCGTTCGGAGGTCCACGAGCGCGGCGGCACGTTCCGCTCGGCCGACTGCGACGAGGCGGTCAACGCGGCGTGCAGGGCCCGGGACGCCGTGATCCGGCGACGGTCCAGGGGCGGGCGGTGCCGCCTTTCCTTCCGCAGCATCAAGGACATGCGGCAGCGCATTGCCGTCCAGAAGCTCTCGGGCGCGTTCGTCGCGCAGAACTTCGGCCTGGCCGAACCCATGCCCGACGAGGCGTGGAAGAAATTGACGACGATAGTGCTTGAGCGGGGGCAGTGGTTCATCTGCGCTCAGTTGCACATGGTCACGGTGGGGCAGGACGAAATCCAAGTCCGCTCCGCCGTGGCGCTTGACCCCGGCGTGCGGTCCTTCGTGACTGCATACGCGGTGAACCACGCCGCCAGCTACGGCGATGGCTTCTACGCCGAAAGGGTGTTTCCGCTCCTGCTGCAGCTCGACCGCCTGGTCGGGCAGCGCGCGAAGGCAAGGTGCGGGCAATGGAAGCGCCACTTCCAGAAGCGGATCGACAGGCTCGCGATCCGCGTCCGCAACCTGGTCGACGACCTGCACAGGCGGGTGGCCTACGATCTCGTGCAGTCCTTCGACGTGATCCTGCTTCCGTCCTTCGAGACGAAGGAGATGAGCGCGAAGGAGGATCGCAAGATCAGGACCAGGACCGTGCGCTCGATGCTGGGTCTTGCCCATTACCGGTTCAGGCGGAAGCTCGAGTGGACGTGTCGGAAATACGGCAAGCGTCTGGTGATCTGCAACGAAGCCTACACGAGCAGGACACGCTCATGGGACGGCTTCGTGAACGAGAACCTTGGCGGCGCAAAGACGGTTTCGGACGGCAGCATCGTCGTCGACCGGGACATGAACGGCGCGCGGGGCATCATGCTGCGCGCGCTCTACGGCAACTTGGGCCGTTTCCGGGCGGCGGGCGCCGATGTTGCGCTCGTTGCGGAATAGATCAAGTGTCAGTCGCCTGCACATGCTTGGCCAGGTGGTGCCGAGAGTTGAGCGGGCGGACTTCAATCAGATCGTAGCGCTTGTCCTCCAAAGACTGCCGCGATCGGACTACTGAGATCCTGATCCCAGCTGCTATGTTACGCGTCACATATGGCGCGGACCTGTCCGTGTCCGCTGCCCGCCTCGGCGGGAACTAGATGCGAAGGGATGGCACGTCTCGGTGGCGGCTTCAATCTTGCAACCCTTGTGCCATGTCGCCTCCTCCGACTCAGTGTCAGCGTTGGTCAGAACGCGTAGCGTCGAACGCGGCGAAGCGTGCGCATCTATCTCGTGAAATACAATCTTCCAGCCGTTGATCGCCATGACCATTTGCACAACTTGGGTTCCAATCCTTTCGGGAAGTGCCCAGAGGCCGAATGCTGCCTAATGCAGTCTCGCCCGGAACCGGCTTGCCGCGAAGGCCCACTGAGTCTAACGCTGCCGCTTCACTGTCATGGGTGCACGTGTGGCAGGCGAATTGGGGGGAATGAGCCCGTGAAAGTCACGTTGCGCCTCCGTATCCGATCCTTGGGCCAACCTTCTGATGTTCATGGAATAATTCCTTGATGCCGCAAAATTCTTTCGACGGATTGGCTCAGTGCCCGAGCGACCCGAGTGCTCCGGGCCGGAACGGGCTGAAAGGAATTATCCGCACTTCAATGAAGCCTGGGACGCATGCCCCGAATACCTGGACTGGCTTCCGGCCAGACTCCTCCTCTCGCCCGTGCGAGCGCGGCCGCCGACAGCAAGGAGGACGGGACGTCGACGCGGCCGAGCGTGCGGGATCGGAGTCGGCCGAGGGCATGCGGGTCCACGCGCATCGTCACGTTGTCCGATACACCAATCGAGAACGAAGTTCCAAGCGTTGTAATACGACAGGATTGCCATTAGATTTCTGACAAACCAGTAAGGGACATCAACCGATGCGAGGCCTGCCCAAACGCATCATGGAGCATGCCCAGGCTCATCCGGAGGCGACGCCGCTGTGTCCGGGTGCCCTGCTTCACCTAGGTCACCGCGCGGCGATCGACCAAGCATTGTCACGCTTGGCCTGCTCGGGAGAGCTAATGCGGATCTGCCAGGGCGTATACATGCGTCCCGTCGAGACCCGATTCGGACTTCGGGCGCCCCGTCTCGGCAAGGCTCTCGCCGCGCTGTCCGCACTCTGGGGCGAAACCATCGTGCCCTGCGGCGGCGCGGCGGCCAACCGCCTCGGGCTGACCACGCAGAATCCGGTCCGCGCGGTCTACCTGACCTCCGGCCCCAACCGCCGTCTTCACTTCGGATCGTCCGTCGTGGAGCTGCGGCACGCGCCGCGCTGGCAACTCGCGGCCCCGCACCGCAAGGCCGGCGATGTCATCCGCGCATTGGCATGGCTCGGTCCGGAAGAGGTCGAGGACGGGCTGGAAGCGGTCCTGCCGACGCTTCGCGACGAGGACCGCGACGAACTGTCGGCCGCGCGAGCCACCATGCCGAACTGGATGGCGCAACCGGTGAGCGCCCGCCTCTCGCATGGCTGAGGCGCGGTATCAGGACCTTTCGGCCGACGACCGACGCGACGCATTGCAGGTGGCGGAGCGCGGCGGCAACCACAAGGCGCACCTTCTGGAGAAAGACATCTGGGTCGTTGCGACGCTCGGTGTCCTCTTCGACAGCCCTTTCGCCCAGCACCTGACCTTCAAGGGCGGCACTTCGCTGTCCAAGGTATGGCGCGCGATCCGGCGCTTCTCCGAAGATGTCGACATCACTTACGACATCCGCGCCTTCGCGCCGGACCTGGTTTCCGGCGCCGGCGACGAGGCGCTTCCCCCCACCCGGAGCCAGGAGAAGCGTTGGACGCGGGCGATCCGCCCCCGCCTGACCGAGTGGGTTCGGGATCAGGCGCACCCGGTCGTCGAGGCCGGGCTCGCGCGCGCCGGATTCACCGCAGCATTTCGTGTCGACGGGGATCGCCTTTACGTCGGCTACGAGCCGCTGTTCGAGGAGACCGGATTGGTGCGCCCGGAGGTCATGGTCGAGTTCGGTGCGCGCTCCACGGGTGAGCCGCACACAATTCATCCCGTCATCTGCGACGCAGCGGCGCATTTGCCCGATCTGGCGTTTGCCACGGCGAGTCCTGCGGTCATGCTGGCCGAGCGGACCTTCTGGGAAAAGGCGACCGCGATCCACGTCTTCTGCCGCCAGGAGCGGCGGCGCGGCGAGCGGCTGTCCCGGCACTGGCACGACCTCGCACGCCTCGACGAGGCTGGCGTTGCCGGGCGCGCATTGACCGACCGCGCGATCGCGCTCTCGGTCGCTCGCCACAAGGCAATGTTCTTCTCCGAGAACGACGCCACCGGCACGCGAATCGATTACGAAGCAGCGGTCTCCGGCGACCTGCAACTTGTGCCCGCCGGCGCCGCGCTTGCCGTACTCACCGACGACTACGCACGGATGCTGGCCGATGGCATGCTGCTCGATGACGCCGAACCGTTCGATGCGCTGATGGAGCGGTGCGCCGCGATCGAGGCGCGCGCCAACGCCGCGGGGTCGAGGAGCCGCTGATGGACATATTCGCCTTCCGTGAAAAACTCGTCGCTGAGTACGTGCGGCGTATCCTCGACCGAGGCGATTCACGGCACGCTGGGCGGCCTGGGGGCGACGTTCAGACGGGTCGGAGGCGAGATCGAGGATGATCTGGGGGAGGAGGCGGAAGCAGCGGCGAGCGCCAGGACCGAGGTACGTCTCGACCGGAATCCGGGACTGTCTGATCTAGCTGCGGATGGCGCAGGTCGGCGAAGAATCACCTGCAAGCCTGTCAGGTAGCCTGACGATACCCTGGCCCGCGACCATGCGTACGGATGCCAATCTGCCGAACGTGCTAGCCGCGAACGATCCGTCCGCATCGTAGACCTCGGTGGGCGTGAAGTCCTTCTTTTCGCAAGGGATGCCAATTGTGTCGCGAGGTGTCACACCGGTGCCTGTTTTTGGCCGCCACGGCACCGCAACCGGCGACCCAACGGGTCACTCGCCGAAATACCCTAACATCGGTCCCAATCGTTGCTACGAATCTTATGCATTTGGAGGCAGGTTTCCGTTGGTTGAGGAGAATGGCATGTCCACCGTGAGAGCATTTGAGTTCCAGCGCAGGTACTGTCGGTTCCAGCATGTAGCGCAGCGCGAGCCGGCGGAAACAACGCTGCATGGACGCCGCGAGTTCGTGCTTCTGTCTGCCGAGCAATTTGACTGGCTTCGGGCTTCAGCACAGCGCAGTCATCGCGCTGACGCCGCTGCCGATGCGCTGATCGACGACGTGGAGCGCGCAGAGATGCACGTGGTAAACAGGCCGCTCGACGACCTGTTGAAATAGCGACGAAGCGGTGGCACTGTCCGACCCGGGGCCGAGCCTGGTTATCCGCTGCGACTGCCTCGGGATGCACGAGGCTGCCGCCGGCCGCGGACCAAGGCAAGATCCGTCCGACCTGTCTGATAGCCGCGATTGATTGGGCAGATCGACCGCGACATGCCGTGCTGCTTCCGATCACCCGTACGCCGCCCGCGAGCGATTCGTCGGGTATCGAAGTCCGCATGCGCGTCGAGCGGGCTTTGGGACTCGATGAAACGTCTGGCTGGGTGATCTTGTCGGAACACAATGTCGATGAATGGTCCAACGCTGGGCTTTCCAAGCCGTCAGGCCAGCGAGACGTCTACAGCTACGGTTTTGTCCCACCGGGACTGTTCTCGCGCATCAATGCCCACTTCCTCGAATTGGCTCGCTCGAAAATGAGCCGCGCCGTTCGCCGCTGACCAAGGCGTGTTTCGACAGATTCATTGCCTGATCTGCTGCAACGTTGTTCAAGTCCCGCTCTCGGCATCATCCCAAGACTTCACAACCCCTGGATCAAGTGCATGTTGCGGCATATTCCAGATAGGCTTCGCGCAGCATGGAGGAGATCGGCCCCATCACCGAGGGCATGGGGTGGCCGTCCACCATGCGCACGGGCGTCAGTCCGCCGAACGTGCCGGTCACGAATGCCTCGTCCGCATCGTAGACTTGGGCGAGAGTGAAGTCTTTCTGCTCGCAGTAGATGCCATGACTGTCGCAAAGCGCGATGATGTTGGCACGAGTGATTCCGTTGAAGCAATTTGCGCCGGTCGATGTCAGGACCCGTCTGTTTCTCACGGCAAAGAAGTTGGTTGCATTGCATGTCGCGACGAATCCCCTGTCGTCGAGCATCAGTGCCTCGTCGGCTCCCGCCTTGATCGCCTGGTTGAGTGCCATGATGTAGTTGAGACGCGAATGCGTGTTGAGCGTCATGTCGAACATGTCCGCCCGGCAGGTGCGAATCGCCGATGTGAACAGCGAAAGACCCGTGTTCAGGAGTTCGGGATCCGGCTCCTTGTATTCGGCGACGATGGCGACGGTCGGCCCCGAGACCGTGTTGCGGGGATCCTGGTTCGGGGACTTCTTCAGGCCGCGTGTGATCATCAGCCGGACATGGACTCCGGACTGGCCTGTCATTCCGTTCCGTTCAAGGGTTGCTTCAAGGGCGGAACGGACTTCATCGCGGGTCATTCCAATGTCCATGTCGACCGCTCTCGCGCCCATGAACAGGCGGTCCAGATGGAGATCCATGAAGGCAAGCCGTCCTCCGTGCATCCGGAAACCTTCCCAGACGCCGTCGCCCAGGATCCAGCCCGCGTCGAAGATCGAGACCAGGGCTTGTTCACGGGGCACGAATTCGCCGTTGAGATATATTCTTGCGGTCTCGTTCCGCGGGTCGGCGACGAAGTGCTGGCTTCCAGCCATGGCGGAGTCCTTCCTGTAGCTGCTGGGAACTCTTCGCATATTTCCGGGGGCCGGAACAATCCGGGGGATTGCAGACGCCCGCGAGCGGTTTCTTGACCTGAACGGAATCGACCGGAACATTCCGGCGCCACCCGATCAGCAGGAATGCTCCGAAGGCGATCTGGACAATTCAACCAGCCGCAACTTGACCGGAGGGCGCTGTTCCAATTGCTTGAGTTTGACGAGACGTGCAGAGCCTGCTGTGGCTTATCCCATGAATGTGCGCGACCAGGGGCGGCTCTTGGCCATGCTTCCCTGCTGGGTCAATCTTGGTGCGAACAGCCGCGGGAGCCGAAGACGGCGGACGCGTCGCACTTGGCGAATCCCGAGAGTATCTCGGCATTTGGTTTTCAATTGGACGGAGAGTTTCTTTCACTTGGCCGAGATACGATTTTCAATTGGACGAGAAATTTCTTTCAATTGGCCGAAAAATCGGTTACAGATGGACGTCAAGAGCATTGAGACTGGCTGGCGCAGGCGCAGTTCATGCATCCGAGGTTGGGAAAGAGGCGTATCGAGGAAGCGCTCAAGGACACGCGTGTCGTCCTGATGTCCGGACCACGCCAGTCAGGCAAGACAACGCTTGCAACGACAATTGCGAACAAGGACATGCCAATCCTCTCGCTTGACGATCCAACATTGCTGGATGTTGCGTCAAGCGACCCGGTTGGCTTCCTTCGAGGCATTGACCGGGCAGTGATCGACGAGGTTCAACGGGCGCCCTCCCTCTTGCTTGTGATCAAGTCCTTGGTCGACAGGGACACGCGGCCCGGACGATTCCTGCTGACCGGACCGGCCAACCTGATGATGCTCCCTAAGGTTGCGGATTCGCTTGCCGGACGGATGGAGGTCGTTCGGCTTCTGCCGTTGTCCCAAGCCGAGATCAGGGGCGGGCAGGGGCGCTTCCTGGACGACGCGTTCTCGGGCAAGTCACCGTCCGTCGGCGAACCGGTTCTTGGCACGGACCTGGTCGAGCTTGTCTTGGCAGGCGGCTACCCCGAGGTGCTTGAACGCAGAAGCTGGCGGCGAAGACAGGACTGGTACGACCATTACGTGGATGGCATCATCCAGCGCGACATCCGGGAATTTGCTCAGGTCGGCCAGCTTGCCCAAATGCCGAAACTGCTCAACGTTCTCGCCGAGCATGCGGGGCAGCTGGTGAACTATTCTGGCATAGGCGCAGGCTTGGGCATGAACCACGTGACCACGCAGAAATACACGAAGGTGTTCGAGAGCCTGTACTTGATCCATTCATTGCAGTCCTGGCATTCGAACAGGCTCAAGCGGCTGATCAAGTCGCCGAAACTGCACTTCCTGGACTCCGGGCTTCTCGCCGCGCTGAAGGGCCTGACACTCGAGCGAACTGCAAAGGACAGGACGGCGTTCGGCGCGCCTCTCGAGACATTCGTCGTCGGGGAGATCCTGAAGGTCGCGAGCTGGAGCGATGAACGCTGCTCCTTTTCCCATTTCCGCGACAAGGACGGATACGAGGTCGATCTCGTGATGGAAAACCGCCGCGGCGAGATCGTGGGCATCGAAGTCAAGGCGTCGGCGACCGTTTTGAGTGCGGACTTTTCCGGCTTGAGAAAGCTCGCTGCGGCTTGCGGCAACAACTTCGTGCACGGCATTGTCCTGTACGACAGCGATCAAGTCGTGCCATTCGGCGAGAATCTGTCCGCCATGCCTTTGGCGAGTCTCTGGGGCTGACCGATCCGGACATTTCCCGGCCGTCGGCTCGCTGCATGACACGTCCGCTTGCCTTGAATTCATCAGGGTGCATCTGCTGCTCATTCATCCGCGAGACATAGCCGAGCGCATGGGCGCGACATGGCCGTCGCACCGATACATGCTGCCATCGGCGACGCCCCCGGAGTCCGCAGAACCGGCACGCGCCGGATTTTCCACCTAGATTCCTGTCTTCTGTGGGATCAAGACTACGGCGAGAGAGCAAGGTGGCGCAGGCGGGCGAAGAAGGCCGTTTGCACGCAGTCGTGGATGAATTCGGGGAAGTCGGCAGGCAGAATTGACTCCACATGCGCCATCGCCGATTTGGCGGAATCCGCGATTTCCTCGATTGATGACCTTGCGAGAGACTTTGGCAACCCGGCCCTTTCGGCAGTCTGAACGAAGTGCCGGCCTAGGATCTTGTCGATCCGGTAGTGGCGTCTCTTGCCAACCGACATGGCAAGCCTCACATGTTTGCGATCGATTTGCTTCCTGTCGAGGAGTGGTTGCGTTGTCAGCACATCATAGAGCGGGGTCAGGCGGTAGCTTCCGCCGGGACCGATGAAAATGCTGAAGTTCTTCGCGTGTCCGTCAGTTGCCCCAAGCAGCCAGAACAGTATCTGGGCCTTGAAAAACTTCCCTTGGTCATCTTCCGGTGTGTCACTGCCCCTGAGCAGGTCGAGGACGTCGACCATGTCGGGGCCGCCTTCGTTCTGGTACTTCTTCGTTGGCAGTACGGACAGTGCCTGGCAGCAGTCTTCCTGCGGCAGGCGCAAGAGCAGGCCATCCGCTGTCCACTTGCGGTCAAACCTCTCGATGACAAGCGCCTTGGTCTCTCCGAATGTCTTGATCGTTGCGCGGTTCACCGGCAGGCCGAAGGCTTCCATGAGCTTCAGGCAATAGAATTCGCTTTCGACGCTGTCGGAAAGATCAATGCCATTGGGCAACACTCCAATGCGTGTCTTGAGCAGGTGGGTGGTCGGCGTGGTTCCGTGCGGCCTGATCCATTTCCCGCCGTGCCGGAGCAGGGCGGTTTTTTCCTGTGCACCTGCAACTGAAACACGAAACTCGTCATCCCCGCTCAGTCCAAGAGGTGCTTGCGGCAAGCTGCGCAGGAGCTTGTCGATGAATTCATCGTCGACAACGTCGCCCTTGATTTCGCCGGTTTCGTTGACGGCCTCCTCACCTTCAACGATGAACTGAAGTGCGCCAATGCAATCGCGTCCGATGGCCGCCAGCAAGCCGTAGGCGTCTGTTCCACGGGCACCGACCGTATCGGCAATGCGTCGGCGCAGTACGTCTGAATCGGGCAGGAGATTCTCGAACACGGCGACGACAGGCTCTCCCCGAAAGCCGGATTCACTGAGCGGCAAGGAAAGCGAGACGGGCAGCGCATGCTCCCAGGCCAGCCAACTCTCGTCATACCGAAAGTTGATGGAGCCGCCTGGTTCCTTGGCCAGGTGGCCGACAAGGCGCCCGTTCAGCAAGACGCGCAGTGGAACGTACATGCGGCGACGGGGCATCAGAAGATGCCTTCGATGTCTTTGGCGTTGCCTTTTGTGCGTGAGCCGATCCTGAACTCCAGGTCGAGTGCTGCAAGAACGGCCAATATCGTCTTCATCTTGGCGGCCGGATTGCCCGTTTCAATCAGGGAAATCGTCTCTTGTCGCAAGCCGGCCTTCTCGCCGAGCTGCGTTTGGTTCAGGCCTAACGCCTTGCGGCTGCGTCGGACAATGTTCCCAATCTGCCTTGGGGTTCTGGCAAGCGCTGACATGTTATTGGATATGCACCAAATCCGATAAGTCGCCAATATGAAAATTAGAACATAAATCAGAAATATTCGCTGAATCACATATCCTGAGCCGTGCGTCACGCCCAGGGATCCGTGCCCTTGAGGACGCCGGGCCTCGTTCGCGGCGACACTCCGATCTCGCAAGGGACCCAGCCGGACAGTGCACGCCAAGTTGACGGCGCATTGGTGCACAGGGCCTCCGCAATTCCTGCGCTTGGCAAGCCCGTTTCGCGACCGGGTTCAGACCGTGTCGGCGAAGAACACCGGCCGAATCGACTGCACCGTGATCGCGCCGATTCCTGCAAGCGCCAGTGCGATGGCAAAGAGCCAGCCCAGAAACGGAACGAGTCCGATGACTGCTGCCGCAAAGGCACCTGCGCCCGCCGCTATCCCGCGGCTGCCGATGCTGTCCGGCTCCGGCCTGCCTGTTGCCAGCAACAGCCGGGCGCCCAAGACGTACGTCGCTACCGCGTATCCGGCAATCGTGCCGACAAATGCCAGCAGGACCAACGCGGCGACCAACGGCAGCCCGACAATCGTGACTGCAAGAAGAATGCTCGCTCCAGTCACTGCCGACAGCGACAGGAAGCCCAGCCACAAGGTATGGATCGGGCGTGCAAGGACCTGTCGCTGCATCTTGGCGAGGCGCGTGGGCATCAATGCCGCGATCAGAACGGCCAGAATGGTCACCACGATCACTTCGAAGAGGAAATCCCCGATCGATGACCGCCAATGCGACCGTCGCGGCTCCTGTTGCCTCTCAACCTCCCGTCCCTCGACTTCGCGTCGCTCGATCCTGTCGACGGACGCCACTCGCTCGGGTACTTCCAGATCGCCCAGTTCTTCTTCATGGATGATCAGTCGTCCGGCAATCGAGGCTGCTTCACCCCAATCGACGTTCCGTGCCGCAAGGGTCACGTCACCTCCGACCGCCGCATCGAACGCGACATCCCTGCCGGCAATGATCGCATTGCCTCCGATGTTGCCGCCAACCTGCAAGTCGGATGCCGCCACCCGCAGGTCTCCGCCGACCCTCGCCACCGATACGGTGCGCCCCAACAGGCTGGCATCGCCGGATACATCGCCTTGAATCGCGACTTCCTCACCAGCGGCATAGAGATCACCGCTTACCGCGCCTTCCATCGTGACCTTGCGGCCCGCCAAATGGGCTGAGCCCGTGATGTCGACCCTTCCCGTCACCCTGTCGCCGGCCATGAACAGGTCGTCGGCTCCGGCCGCATCATGCGTGACTGACATCCCGGCGCGGAACGCGTCGCCTCCGAAGTCGAAACGCGCCGAATCATCGTCTGCCCAGGCGGGCATTGCGACCAGGCAGGTGATCAAGATCAGGAACGGCCGCGCCATGAGATTCATCCTTGCAGTGCCATGTGACGCCACACTGTTAGCGGAATGTCACGTCCTGGGCCAGACGTGACATTTCGGTGCCTCGGGGCGTTGCACGCATTGCTGTCCAACATTCTCGCTGCCTGGCAATCAATGTCACGGTGGCTCGTTGGCAATCGGGACATCCGTGCTGCACGACACTCATGTCAATTCGCTCGTCGGGCGCCAATGCGTGACGAGACTTGCGGCATGTACCCCTTCGCGTGCGTCGAACGGCTTGCTCAACATTGCGCAACAGCCGATCCGTTGTGTCCATCAGGGCCTTCCGGTCCCGGTGGTGCGCGGATGCCGAAACTGGCCTGTTGTCATCGGACCGTCTCCTTTGCCGGGCCGTTGCGTGCAGCAGCGGACACGATGCAGCCCTGAACAGGCGGCGCACCTGCCGGGGCGCAGCCTCGGGCCGGGTTCCCGGCGACCGGCAGCTTGGTTCAGAGCGCCGAAAAGCCCGCGTCGAGCGCCGCGATGATGATCTGCACGTCCTCGGATGTCAGCACCAGGGGCGGGGACATCAACAGGTTCGGTCCTGCGGCTCGAACCATCGCGCCGTTTTCGTAAGCCACTTTCTGCACCTTGAGCGGCATGTCGATGTCCGCGGTCTTGGTCGCGCGATCGGAAACGCATTCGATGGCAAGCATCAGCCCGTGGCCGCCCCGGACGTCACCGATCTGCTCGTGCCTGTCCTTGAGGGCCAGCAGGCCGTCAAACAGCTCGGCGCCCCGCGCCGCTGCGCTGTCGATCACGTTGAGACGCTTCGTTTCGGCCAGGCAGGCAAGCGCTGCGGCCGCCCCGACCGGATGGCCCGAATAGGTGTAACCATGGCCGATGAAGGCGTTGGGTGACTTGTCGTTCTCGAAGACGTCGGCCATCCTTTCGCCGATCATCAAGGCGCCGAACGGAAAGTAGCCGTTGGTGATCGCCTTGGCGGTGCTCATCATGTCGGGACGGACGCCCCAAAGCCGTGCGCCGGACCACGCGCCCGTGCGGCCGTAGCCGGTGATGACCTCGTCGGAGATCAGGAGAATGCCATGGCGGTGGCAGATCTCGCGCACCATCGGCATGAACGAGGAATGTGGCGGGATCACGCCGCCCGCGCCCAGAATCGGCTCCATGATGAAGGCGGCGATCGTGCCCGCGCCCTGGAACGCGATTTCGTCTTCCAGAGCTGCCGCGCAAAGGTTTGCGAGCCTTGCCGGATCGCTTTCGTCGAAGGGGTTCCGGTAGGTGTAGGGAGCCGGAATGTGGTGGCAACCCGGCAGCAGTGGCTCGTAATTCGTCCGGAAGTTCGCGTTTCCGTTGACGCTGGCGCCACCCATGTGCGTGCCATGGTAGCCCTTCTTCAGGCTCAGGAACTTCACCCGGCCAGCCTCTCCCCTAATCTTGTGATATTGCCGCGCAAGGCGAAGGGCGGTCTCGACGCTGTCCGACCCCCCGCTGGTGAAGAAGGCACGAGCCATGCCGTCCGGGCCGAAGAAATCGGCCAGTTCGTGCGCCAGCTCGATGATCTTGTCGTTCGTTGTGCCGCGAAACGCCGAATAATAGGGCAGGGTGCCAAGCTGGTCTGCAATCGCCTTCTTCACGGGTTCGCAGGAGTATCCCAGGTTGACGTTCCAGAGGCCGCCCACGGCGTCCACCGCCTCATGGCCGTCGATGTCGCGAATGCGCGATCCCTCGGCGGCCGTGACGATGACCGGCGGGCTCTCGATGCAGTCCGTCGGGCTGGCCATCGGGTGCCAGAGCAGGCGGGCGTTCTGTTCTTTCAGGAAGTTCGAGTCTTTCATGGGAGTGACCTTTCAGGCGAAAGCTATGTCGACGGTGCCGAAAGCTCCGTAGTCGGCATGTATTCGGGTCCCCGGGGGACATTCAAGGGGGCGAATGAACGATCCTGACAGGATCACCTGCCCGGCCTCGATCCGCTGGCCATAGCATGCCATGCGGCGGGCGAGCCAGCAAACGCTCTCGACGGGGTCGTTCAGGACCCCTGCGCCGAGGCCGGTCTCCTCGACCTCGCCGTCCTTGAAGACAATTGCCGGAACCCAGCGGAGGTCGTGCGCATCCACGTCGTGGCGTTCGCGCCCAAGAACGAAGCCTGCATTCGCCGCATTGTCGCTGATCGTGTCGGTGATGATGCGGGCGCGCCCGCTTGCCGGGTCGGCACGTTGGATGCGGGTGTCGAGGATTTCAATGACCGGCGCGACGCATTCGGTTGCGGCCAGGACATCTTCGCGTGTGACGTCCTGCCCGCTGATCGCGTTCCTCATGATGAAGGCTATCTCCGCTTCGATGCGCGGCTGGATGAAGCGTCCGGCCGGCACTTCGCTTCCGTTGGCGAATTCCATGTCGTCGAAGAGGATCCCGCTGTCCGGCACGTCGATGTTCAGCGCGGCTCGCATGGCCCTGGACGTGAGCCCGATCTTCCATCCGGCTATCTGCCGGCCTTGGGCGATCTTGGCCGATAGTATCTCGTTCTGGATCGCATACGCATCATCCATGGTCATGCCGGGATGCGCCTGGCTGAGAAGGCCGACCTGGGTCCTTGTCTCCTCGGCCCGAAGCAGGGCGGCAGCGGCGCTGGCGTGCTCTTCGGGCGTCATGCCTCGTCCCGGACAGTGTTGCGAAGGGTGCCGATGCCCTCGACCTCGACCTCGATCACGTCGCCGGGCTGCAGGAACCGCGGCGGATCGAACCGCGCGCCCGCGCCGGTGGGGGTGCCGGTGACAATGATGTCGCCGCCGTCGAGTGTCGTGAAGGTCGAGATGTAGGCGATCTGTTCGCGCACCGGGAAGAGCATGTTCTTCAGGTGATCGTCCTGCCGGACCTCGCCGTTGACCCGCGTGACGAGGCGGGCGTCGTCGAGTTGGGCCGGGTCGGCGAAAGGCACGATCCAGGGCCCAATGGCGCCGGAACTGTCCCAGTTCTTGCCTTGAGTGACATTGAATTTCGCATGCCGAACCCAGTCGCGGATCGTTCCCTCGTTGCACAGCGTGAGCGCCGCGATGTGCTCGTGAGCGCTTGATGCCGGTATTCGGCGCCCGCCCTTGCCGATCACGATCGCGACCTCGCCCTCGTAGTCGAGCCTTTCGCTCTCGGGCGGCCGGATCAGGGGCCTGTCATGGCCGGTGAAGCTCGACGGGAAGCGGGGGAAGAGCGACATGTGCTTCGGCTGGTCGCTGCCGTCCTTGTACTCGGCGTTCCGGTCAGGGAAGTTGACGCCGACGCAGATGATCCTGCGCGGCTCCGGGATCGGAGGTTCGAACATGATGTCCTTGTGGGAGACAGTTCGGCCCGCTGCCGCGCGCGCCAACGCGTCGAGGCCGTTCGCCGCGACGACCTCCCTGAGCGTTGGCCATTCCGGAAAGTCAGGCGAAAGCGGGATGGCGCCGTGCTCGTCCGCCATGCCGTAGAAGCGATCGCCATCGTGAATGTAGGTCGCGATTCTCATGCCAGTTCCGCCATGACGGCATGGGCAGCCATGACGTCGTCGCGTGTGGTGCCGAACTGGCCGACCTGGAAGCGTACCGTGGCCCGGCCGTCAACTTGGGTCTGCGTTACGTAGATCCGCCCGTCGTCGTTGAGGCGGTTCACGAAGTCCAGCTGGCTCGCGTCGTCCTTCCCCACGAGGCGGAACGTGAACAGCGACAGGATCGGGTCGGTCACGATCTCGAACCTGTCGTCGTCCCGAAGCTTCCCGGCGAGCTCTTCGGCCCATGCGACATGGTTCCGGATGCGGCGGCGGAGACCTTCCAGCCCGTAGGCCCTGACCAGGAACCAGAGCTTGAGCGCGCGGAACCTGCGACCGAGGGGAATCGACCATTCCGAATAGTTGA
Source organism: Boseongicola sp. SB0665_bin_10 (assembly GCA_009838075.1). Taxonomy (GTDB): domain Bacteria; phylum Pseudomonadota; class Alphaproteobacteria; order Rhodobacterales; family Rhodobacteraceae; genus JAJEFO01. The sequence continues at coordinate 15,687 of VXSG01000067.1, forward strand.
TGAATCCGTCCGCGCCGTGCGTTTTCAGGTATTCCGGCTTGATTGCCAGCGTGCGGGTCAGATCCTCCGGCGAGCGCACGAAATGGACCGATCCGTCGAACTGTCCCCCGATCCACTTGTAGGGATTGAAGACCACGCTGTCCGCCTCCTCGGTGCCGGACCAGAGGTGCCGGAACTCGGGGCAGATCATGGCGTTTCCGGCCCAGGCTGCATCCACGTGGAGGTAAAGGCCGTGCCGTCTTGCGACCTCCGCGACTCGTCCCACTTCGTCCGATGCGCCCATGCTGGTGCCGCCGACGCAGGATATGATGCCCGTGGGCAGGTGTCCCGCGGCAAGGTCGGACTCTATCGCGGCGTCCAGTGCCGTGGGGTCCATGGATCTCAGCGGACCTGCCGTGGGAATCCTGACGAGGTTGTCCTGCCCGATCCCGGCAACCCAGATCGCGCGGTCGATCGACGTATGCACTTCATCCGTCGCGTAGATCCGAAGAGGTTTCTGTCCGGGCAGCCCGGCCCGGTTTCCCTGCCACGCGAGCGTGCGCTCTCGCATCGTGAGAACGGCGGCAAGCGTGGCTTCGGAGGCGCTGCCGTGAACGACGCCATGGAACGCCTCGGGCAGGTCAACAGCCTGGCGGAGCCAGTCAAGGACCCGCGTTTCCAGTTCGGTTCCTGCGGGCGATGTCTGCCAGATCATGCACTGAACGGCGAGGTTCGCGATCATGTAGTCCGCGACCACGGAGGGCGGCGTCGCATTTGAGCAGAAATAGGCGAAGAAGCTCGGGTGCTGCCAATGCGTGATGCCGGGCATGATGACGCGGTCCACGTCGTTGAAGATCGTCTCCATGTCCTCGGCTTCCTCCGGCGGCGCTTCCGGAAGCGCGGCCGCGATCTCGCCGGGCGAGACCTGCGACCGGACCGGGCGCTCGCGAATGGTGCGGTGGTAGTCGGCGCCCCATTCGGCAGCTCGTCGGCCCCAGCGGGCGAGATCTTCCCAAGTCGGTTCCCGGTGCTCTGTCATGGCGCGATGATCGGCGTGGCTTCAAGTGTCGGAGGTCCGGTTTCGACGCCGGCAAAGCGCGTGCCGTGCTCGAACCAGCTGCGGGGGGCCGGTGCCCCCCAAAGGGTTTGCCGCTGCGGATCCTTCAGGTCCCACCGGATCGGTTCATGGTCCGGGTCGATCGTCTGGTAGTCGGAGCAGTAGATTTCCGTCCTGTGACCGTCAGGGTCGAGAATGTACAGAAAGAATGCGTTGGAAATCCCGTGGCGTCCCGGACCTCGCTCGATGTTGTCCAGATAGCCGGTGGTCGACATGAGATCGAGAAGGTCGATGATGTTCAGCGGCGTCGGCACCCAGAACGCGATGTGGTGCAACCTTGGGCCGGTGCCGTTGGTGAAGGCAACGTCGTGGACGCCGCCCTTCCGATGCATCCATGCAGCCCAGAGTCGGCCCGTGTCCTTGTCTTCGGTGTATTCGGTCACACGGAATCCGAAGTCGTTGTAGAACGCGGCCGAAGCGTCGACGTCGGTCGAGAAGAAATTGCAATGGTCGATTCGAAGCGGCTTCACGCCCCGGTAGAGCGCGTATTGCTGGTGGATCCAGGGCATGCGGTCCATCTGGTGGTAGAACTCGATCGGAACCCCGAGATTGTCGTTGGTCGCGAGCGTGCGACCCTGATGGGCTCGATTGATCCATTCAGTGGGGTGACCCCTGGATCGGAAGAACGCCTCGGCCCGGTCCAGGTCCTCGTCCGAGAACACCTTGAACGACAGGGATTCAACCGTGCCGGGGTTGCTGGATTTCCGCAGGACCAGGCAATGATGGCCGCGTTCCTCCATCGCGCGAAGATAGATGTGGCCCGCGTTCTCGTCCGTGACCTGAAGTCCCAGCGTGTCAACGTAGAAGCGTCTTGACGCCTTCATGTCCGCGACGTTCAGGCAGGCATGGCTGAGGCGAACCGTGTTGAAGGGCGGGGCGAGGACTGGGGCGGGCACAGGCA
>VXSG01000093.1 GCA_009838075.1 Boseongicola sp. SB0665_bin_10
GTTCCCATCCGCGATCGAGCAGGATCCGCGTCCCTTCCTCGATCTCCTCCCTCAGTCCGTCGTAGAGGTCGTCATGCATCTGGAGGACGAGTTCTTCGTCGTCGAGTTCGCCCAGGATGATGTCGTCGTCTTCGTCTGCCATGACCCATGCTCCGCACAGTCTTCTCGGGTTCCCCCCCGTCTATTGGGGAATCGAGGCAATTGAACGCCAAATGGCGACTTCATGTTCTGCACCTGCGACCCGCCGCCGCTGCATGACGTTTGGCAACGCCTCGGTGGCTCCGCCCATCCAAGCTCTTGGAAGGGCTTGAAGGGTACCGTGCAGCCTGGCCATCAAGGAGGCCATCCCGGAAGGCTGCACGTTCAGCCCCGTTTGCTGTCCGCGAACGTGGCGAGGGCCTGGGAAGACGTCGTCGCGTTCGACATGCCCCGAACGCGGCACGGTCCGCACAGCCTGCGCAGTGTCGTGCCCACCGCGAGCAAGCCGATCAGCGTCCGCGATTTGGAACTGGGAGGACAGAAGGATCATGTCGCAACCCCCAGGACAACAATGCCAAAAGCCACAATGCAGGCGGCGGCAAGTCGGTTGGACACTGGCGCTTCCTTGAGCCAGATCACGCCAATCAGCGCCGCAAAGATCACCGAGGTTTCCCGCAGGGCTGATACCGCCCCCAAAGGCGCAAGGGTCTTGGCAAAAAGCACCAGTGCATAGGCCGCGCTTGAGACGACGCCGCCGGCAAACCCAAGCAAGATCGTGCGCGCGGGCAGAGCGCGCAGCCGGTCCATCCTGGTGGAAAAGATGAATCCTGCCACAATTGCCTCTGCCGCAAACAGGAGCGCGATGTAGGCCAGCGCGTTGCCGGACACGCGCACGCCAACACCGTCGGCCAGGGAATAGGCGGCAATGGTCAGCCCCGTGAGAAGAGCGGGGGCCATGCCCGCGCTGGGTGTCCTGGCCCCAGTCCCCGCGAATGACAGGATGCCGATGCCAAAGGACACGGCCAGAATGCCAATCCAGGCCATGATCGGCAGGACTTCCCCGATCCAGACCTGCGCACCCAGCGCGACCAGCACTGGCGCGATGCCGCGCGCAATCGGATAGGCGACCGACAGGTCACCGCTGCGGTAGGCCACGTTGAGGCACCAATAGTATCCCCAGTGAATGACCGTTGAGGCGATGATGTAGGTGTAGGAGGCTGTCCGGGGCAGGCCGGTAAAGGCCAGGATCACAAGCCCTGGTGCCATATGCCCCAGCGCGATCAGGCCCAAAACCATCAACCGGTCTTCCGCACCCTTTACGAGCGCATTCCAGGTCGCGTGCATCAGCGCGGCCGCGAGAACGATGAAAATGACCAGAAGACTCACGGGAATGAAAGGTGACTTGACTGGCCACGGTCAAGCAAGCGCCCCGGTCCCAACACGATCAGCGCGGCCAAGGCAGGGAATATGTCTTGACCGTCGTGAAGAACTTCATCGCTTCGATGACGCCCTCCTTGACGCCATTGCCGCTGTCCTTGATGCCGCCGAAGGGTGACATCTCGATACGGTAGCCCGGCTGCTCCCATATGTTGACGGTGCCGACGTTCAGTCCTTCGATATAGGCGTGCATCCGGTGGAAGCTGTTGGTGCAGACGCCCGAAGACAGACCGAAATCGGTGGAGTTCGAGATCGCCATCACCTCTTCGTCATTGTCCGGCACGCGCACGATGGGCACTACGGGCCCGAAGGTTTCCTCCATCACCAGTTCCGAGGAATGCGGCACCTTGTCCACCACGATGGGCGGCAGCAGCGCGCCGCGCCGTCCCGGGTTGTACAGGATCTCCGCCCCTTCCCTTTCAGCTTGCAAGACGCGGTTCTCAATGACTTCGGCAGCTTCCTTGTGGATGACGCAACCAAGTTCGGTGTCCGGGTCTTGGGGATCGCCGAACTTGATCTTCCTGGCCTTCTCCAGCACCAGCGGCACGAACTGGTCCGCCACGCTTTCCTGCACGAGGATTCGCTTCACTGCCGTGCAGCGCTGGCCCGAGTTTCCGGTGGCGCCCGCAACGGCGATGGTCGCGGCCCTGTCGAGATCCGCCTCGCTCAGGTCATTGCAGATGATCAGCGGGTCGTTGCCGCCCAACTCGAGCGCGGCACGCTTGTACGCCGCCTTCTCCGCTATCATCTTGCCGACGGAGACGCCGCCGGTGAACGTGATGATGTCGATATGCTCGTTGGTGATCATCTCTTCGCCGATGTCCTGCGGCCATCCGGTCACGATCTGGAACATCTCGTGCGGAAGGCCAGCATCGTAAAGGACGTCGGCAAGCGTGATTGCCGTCAGCGGCGTCAATTCGGTTGGCTTGCAGACCATGCAGTTGTTCGTCGCGATGGATGGCGCAATCTTGTGACTGACCATGTTCAACGGGTGGTTGAACGGCGTGATCGCGCTGATGGCGCGAACCGGCTCGCGCTTGGTGAATATCTTGCGATCCTTGCCATTGTGGGTCAGGTCGCAGGAGAAGATCTCGCCATCGTCCTTCAACGCTTCGGCGGCGGCAAACTGGAACACGTCCTGCGCACGCCGGGTCTCGTAGATCGCGTGCTGGTGGCAGATGCCCAGTTCCAGCGTCAGCCATTTTGCCAGGTACTCGCGTCTCTCTCCGATGATCTCGCCTGCACGTTTCAGGATCTCGCCGCGCTCGTAGCGCGTGAGCTTCGAATTGTAATTCGCCGCGATTTCAAAGGCTCTTGCCGCATGACCGGCGTCACCGGCGGGCACATATCCAACAACCTCATCCGTGTAGGGGTACAATACCGGCACGGTGCCGTCGGTGAAGACCGCCTCTCCGCCGATGCGCATGCCTTCGTTGCGGATATCCAGATCTGTCATCTCGTTCATGCGGAGACCTCTTCCAATGCTGCGGCGGCGGTTGCGTAAAGGAACGCGTCGAAATTGCGCAAAACGGGCGCGTTGGGCACGTCGATCACACGGTTGACGATGAAGGGCACTTGCTGCTCGGTCAGCCCGCCGTGACTGCGCAGGGGCTCGCCCAGAGCGGCCAGGTCGTGGCGGTCCTCAGAGGTGCCGATGGTCATGTTTTCGGTGCAGATCATGGTCAGGTCGCCAATACGGTCGGCGGGCAGTTCGTAGCTGGCCACCGCCTCTTCGCGGGTCAGCACTTCGAGCATTTCGGGCAACGCGGCGACCTTGGCCTTGATCTCGGCCTGGTCAGCATCCTCAGGGAGATATGCGGTCGCAAACGAGCCAAGGGCACCATGGTGAACGACATAAGGGTCGGTGATCGGCAGGATCACGCGGGCTGCGGACTGGCCGAGCCATTTGTCGAACACGTCCTGCATGTAGATGACGGACGGTTCCTTGGTCGTGGCGTCATGCTTGGGCTTCATGCCGTGATCTGCAGTTGTCACGATGGCCGCGCCAAGCGCGTCCAGCTCGCCCAAGTAGCGGTCGAACATGGCGCAAAAGTCCTTTGCGCCTTGTTCGTCTGGCGCGAATTTGTGCTGCACGTAGTCTGTTGTCGACAGGTACATCACGTCAGGCTTCATTTCTTTCAGAAGTTTCACGCCTGCAGCGAAGACAAATTCGGACAGATCGGCCGAGTAGACCTCCGGTACCGGCATGCCCAGCCAATCGCTCGCATTGTCGATCCCGTGCTGGGCCTTCGTGGTGTCGCCAGACCGTTCCGCGGAAAAGGCCACGGCGCGATCGTCATGGAATTTCAGGCCTGCGCCGAGCAGGGCGCGCAGCTTGTCCTTGGCGGTGACCATCGCAACGCGGGCGCCAGCCTCGTAGAACTTCGAAAAGATGGTGGGCGCACGAAGAAAGCGGACGTCGTTCATCATCACTTCCTCGCCGGTATCCGGGTCGAACAGGAAGTTCCCGCAGATGCCATGCACCGCCGGCGGCCGGCCCGTGGCAATCGACAGGTTGTTCGGGTTGGTGAAGGACGGGATCACCGAATGCGCCAACCGGTCGGTCCCGGTCTCGCGGATTCGCTTGAGGTTCGGCATCAGCCCTTCGGCGATGGCGACCTTCAAGTATTCCGGTTCGCACCCATCCAGGCAGATGGCAATGGCACAGGTTCGGGGCACAGGATAGCTGCGACCGTTTGCAACGACGGGGGCATTGATCGGCACGTTGTTCCTCAAGCGGCGAGTTTCCTGCGCTCTTCCAGCGCAGCAGCTGGGGGAACTGCGGAGACGACACCCATAAGTTCGAGCGCCTCCTTTGCAGCGGCGACGACCGCCCGCATGACGGATTCGTCCATCTGCCCGATACATCCGATGCGGAACGATTCCACAACCGTCAACTTTCCGGGATAGATTATGAAGCCCTTGTCCTTCAGCAGATCATAGAACCGGTCGAAGCTGAAGGCCGGGTCGGCGGGGCAGAAGAACGTGGTGATGATCGGGCTGAGCCAGCGGTCGGCGAGCAAGGTTTCAAAGCCCAGGCTGCGCATGCCTGCAACCATGACTTCGCGGTTGCGCATGTAGCGCGCGCCACGTCCGGCAACGCCACCCTCAGCCTCGTGCTGTTTCAGCGCTTCGACAAAGGCCGCAACAACGTGGGTTGGCGGCGTAAACCGCCACTGGCGGGTCCTCTCCATCGAGGCCCACTGGGCATGCACATCCAATGACAGCGAGTGCGAGTTGCCCTTGGCCGCCTCGATCTCGTCCTTGCGCGCAATGACAAAGCCGAAGCCGGGCACGCCCTCTATGCACTTGTTGGCAGAAGAGGCAAATGCTGCGCATCCCAGCTCTTCCGGGTGCAGGGCGAGGGCGCCAAACGCGGACATGCTGTCGATCAGCAGCTTGCGGCCCCCGGCACGTGTGGCATCGGCGATCTCTTCGATCGGGTTCAGAATGCCGGACGAGGTTTCGCAGTGAATGGCGAACACGTGGGTGACTTCGGGATCGTTTGCCAAAATTGCGGCAACCTCCTCGCCACGTGGCGGCAGATAGTCACCTTTGTCGAGCAACACCTTCTGGCGTCCAAGATAGTCCAGCGTTGCCGAAGCCCGCAGGCCATAGGCTCCATTGGCCAGAACAAGGACCTTGCCGTCCTGCGGCACAAAGGAACCCAGCATTGCCTCGACGCAATAGGTGCCTGATCCCTGAATCGGGACGCAATCATATGCGTCGGACCCGCGCCCGATCATGCCCAGCAGCCGAGACCTCAGATCGCGCGTCATGGCACGGAAGTCTTCATCCCTGCTGCCCCAGTCCTTCAGCATCGCCTCCTTGGTGGCAAAGGAAGTGGTCAGCGGTCCCGGGGTGAGCAGATATCGCTCCCCTTGCCGTGGCGGTTCCAATTGCGGTGCCGTCATGTGATCACCCGTCATTGTTTCCGGTTCCGTTATGGTGAAAGTGATTGCATAAATAAAATCGTTAAATATTATCATTGAATAATTTTCATCGATACATGAGCGATGCATGACCCATGCTCAGATCCGTGCGTTTCACCATGTGGCCTTGCTGGGAGGTTTCTCTCTTGCCGCCGAGGCTCTTGGCCTGACACAACCGGCAATCTCGGACCAGGTGCTGAGACTGGAAAGAGACAATGATGTTCTGCTGTTTTCCCGCATCCGGAAGAGGGTTGTCCTGACACCGGACGGTGAAGCGCTTTTTGCCAAGACCCGCGCATATTTCGAAATGGAAGGCGAGATCAAGGGTCTGTTGTCTGAAACGGCAAACCGGATTGAGGAAGAACTGCGCATTATGGTCGACTCCGCCAGCCATGTCAGCAGCATCATTCAGAGATTTCGGAAGACCTACCCTGGCGTTCGGATTGTCATCGCCTCAGGAAATACCGAAGAGATCGTTCAAAGGTTGCGATCCTTTGATGCCGACATCGGGGTTATCGGCAGCGGGGAATCCTACGATGATTTCGAGACGCTGTCCTTGTCAAAAAGCAAGTTGGTGGGGTTTGCGCGCAGGGACTATTTCCCCGCCGGAAAGCGGAGCATCTCGCTCGCTGAGCTTGCCGATCTGCCGCTCGTTCTGCGCGAACCTGGCTCAAGGACACGGCAACAGCTAGAAGAGCTTGGCAAGGAGCGAGGCGTGACGCTTGATCCTGCGGTCGTTGCGGAAGGACGCGAGGCAGTTCGCGAAATCGTCGCCGCCAACGACGGTGTCGGTATCGTATCCCGTGCGGAACTGGGCGAAGATCAGCGCATTCAGGCTTTCGAACTTGAAGACATTGACCTGGAAATGCGGGAAATGGTGGTGCATTTGCGCCAACGTCGCGATGTCAGGGTCATTCGTGAGTTCATGAGAATGTGCCAATCCGGCGGAAGTGCAGGCTTGCAGGGTCCGTAAGGCAAAATGGACGTAATTGCATGTTCTTGTCCGTGATCGACACAAATGATCGAAATCACACGACCAGAGTCATGGTTTCACGCCTTGGTCGCAAGGCCGTCTGAGAACGTTTCACGGTGTGACGCAAGTCATCAACCGCATGCCGACGCATTTTCGGAGCGTCAACGGGCATGGGTCGGATCGGCAAGATCGTGGCAGGGCCGAGATGGAAGACCGGCAGGATCGTCTTTCGCTGTGGCGTTCGAACATCCGGGTTTTGCAATCTTCAAGGCTCCAGTGCCGCGATGATGTGAGCACACATTTCCGACCGGATCACAGCTGGTGGGGGCAACTGCATGGTCATGCGTCACGCCGGCGACTGACTTTCGAACCGCGCGCTCTTGAAGACCTCGTCGAGGATGATCTCGATCAGGTCGAATTGCGACTGGCCGTTGATGTCCTCGAAGTAGATGTGGCTCGGCCAGGACTGGTCCACGTGGTTGTCCTCCGGCAGATCGACCGCCTCGCAGACCCGCTTGACCGCCGCCACGTGTCGGCGCGCCTTCTCGGCGGTCTCCGCCTTGGTCGCTTCCAGGTCCTCGATGCTGTTTCGGTCGATTTCGGGCGAGCCGATGCCAACGGTCAGCGGCAGGTTCCGCTCGATCGCCTGCTGCTCGTAGAACGAGACATCCACCTTGTCGGCCTCGAGCCGCATGATGAACAGCGGATTGACGCTGACCTTCGCATCGGTCAGTTCCTGAAGCCGACTGCGGTCAGCCGATGCATCCGTTGCATCACCCCGGCCCCGGCGGCGCGACGCACGGCGTTTCCTTGTCACCTCGGCCACGAAATCGCCGCGGTAATTGTTGTCGAATACCCGGCTCGCATAGGGCTTGTTCCGCAACATGTGCCGGATCGATCGGATTGACATGTTCTGGCAGTTGTCCTGCCCGATGAAGAACGGCGAACCGGAGGCGTCGGAAAGCTCGACCCAGCCATCGGGGAAGAGCTCGAAATGATGGTCCATCCACGGCCCCAGCACCGTGTCGCCCAGGTGATCGAGCATGGCATTGACAGTGTCGGGTTCGTTCACGACGTCCGCCAGGAGCGGTTCCTGCCCGTAGATGTCCGCCGCCAGGCTGTAGGGCGCCGAAATCTGCAATGTGGGGGCGGCGCCGGTCAGGTCCTGGGTGGCCGCCAAGATTGCATCCACCGCGGCCGGGGTGCCGGTCGAGAAATCTGGCGTTTGCAATTCGTGCCAGTTTTCGCGAGTGATCAGAACCTCGTCGGGGTCCGCGCCCGGCGGGAACCTGTCGGGATACATCATCTTTTGGCCAAGTGGCTCGCAGGTCCAGGCATAAAGCGCCCAGGTCATGTAGAACTTGTGGACCCCGAGAAGGCGCGAGACCGCCAGGTTCGCCCGGGCGTAGCGATAGGGGTCGTTGTGATAGTAGTCGTGGGATTCGATGCCGTAGAGATCGAACAGGATTGCAAGACCGAGCATATGGACCGAGGCGGTGGAATGCACCCGGTCGGGGGCGGTCAACAGTTTGAAATTCGCGTCGAATTCACCAGAGATGGCCGCGTCGAAGACACCGGTCAGTTCCTCTTTCGCGCCCGCCTCGCCCGCCTGCCAGCGGCGCAGCAAGGATATCCCGTGCGGGAATGCGTATTCCTCGATCCCTGTCACGCGCTATGCTCCCGGATGCGACGCCACATGCGCCGAGGCTCTGGCCGCTGCAGTGCCAGCGTGATCGCGGAACGCATCGCGCCAGGACAGTCCGTCCTCGGTTGGGCCGGCAGGCCGGTATTCACAGCCGAACCGACCCGCATAACCGCAGGACCGCATGGCAGGCAGCAGGTCGCCATAGTCGATCGCGCCGGGAAACGGTTCGGCCCTGCCTTCTGCCGCCGCGATCTGCACGTGACCAATGTTGCCGGCATGCACGCTGAAATTGGCCATCAGGTCGCCGCTCTCCCGGAAGACGTGATAGCAGTCAAACATGATCTTCAGCCGGGGATGACCGATGTTTGAGATCACCCTTGCAGCCTGCTCGATGGTACGCAGGAAATAACCTGGCAATTGCTCGGCGGAGACTGGTTCGACCAGGATGGTTCGGTCGGTATGGCCCAACGCGTGTCGCAAGGTCCCCAGGAAGGCCGCATGCGCATCCTGCCCCGATGTCAGGCCCGCCAGCACATGGATCGCGTCGGCGTCGACATCCTCGGCGATCTCTATGGCCTCGTCGACATCCCGTTTCGCCTGGTCGCCCTGGCCGGGAATGGCGGCGCATCCAAAAGTCTCTTCCATGCGAACATTGATGCCGCCCACCGGCAACGCAGTTTCCGCCAGCACCTCCTTCAGTTCGTGGCGATCGGTTCTGCGCGCTTCGTCGTGAAACTCGACGGCGTCGAACCCGTGAGCCGCAGCTTGCCGGATCCGGTCCAGGAATGGCAATTCGGTCCACAGATAACCCGTGTTCGCCGAAAACTCGTATCGTTTCGCCTGCACAGTTTTCACGGGATCAGCACCTCGCGCACCGTCGCGGCATCATTGAGACGGTCCAATGCGGCGTTGAGGTCGTCAAAGCCGATCGTCCGAGACAACAGGCGATCCACGGGCAGTTTCCCGTCGCGGAACAGCGCCAGGAATCGCGGAATGTCGCGCTTGGGCACGCAACTGCCCATATAGGAACCTTTCAGCGTACGCTCTTCGGCGGCGATGCAGAGATGCGGCAGGGTGACCTTTGCCTCGGGCCCAGGCATTCCGGCCGTCACGGTGATGCCGCCGCGACGTGTGATCGCAAATGCCGTGGCCAGGGCTCGAGAAGAGCCCGCCGTCTCGACAGCGACATGGGCGCCGCCGCGCGTGGCCTTGCGGACTTGTTCGACGCAGTCAGCGTCCCGGGCATTGACGGTCAAGTGAGCGCCGAGCTGACTGGCGAGCTCCAGTTTCCCGTCGCTGAGATCGATCGCCGTGACATGTCCCGCGCCGGCGGCGACCGCGGCAAGCAGCGCGCTGAGCCCCACGCCGCCGAGACCGATCACGGCAACGCTTTCGCCAGGCGTCGCGCCGCCCGTGTTGACGACCGATCCGACGCCAGTGATGACTCCACAGCCGAAAAGCGCTGCGTGTTCGAAGGGAATCGACTTGTCGATCTTGACCAGCGCGTCCTTCGGGATCACTGCATATTCCGCAAAGCCGGCGATGCCCGAGTGGTGATGTATGGCTTCGCCGTTCTTGTGTAGTCGGGTCGTGCCGTCGCGCAGCACGGCCGCCGCATTGGCGCGAGTCGCAGGCTCACACAGAGCCGGCCGGCCAACATGGCACATTTCGCAATCGCCACAGCTGGCAACATAGGTCGGCACAACATGGTCGCCGATGTCGAACCCGTCCACGCCATCACCCAGTTCGACGATGGCGCCCGCGGCCTCGTGACCGATGACAATCGGCATCGGCTTGCCACGTTCGCCGGTGATGGCGACCAGATCGGAATGGCACAGACCCACGGCCCTTATCCGGATCAGAACCTCGCCGGCTTTCGGCGGGTCAAGCTCGATTTCCTCAATGCACAAGGGCTGGCTGCTGGCAAAGGGCCGGGGCAGGCCGGATTGCCTCAGAACGGCTGCCTTTATCTTCATCTTTGCCCTCCGGATCGCGAACTTGGCACCAGCAGGCCGGGCGCCTAGGCAACCGCTTCCTCTAGTGCGGCTTCGAGAATGTCCAACCCCTCGTCGACCACCTCCGAAGGGGCCGACAGCGGCACCAGCAGGCGGATGACGTTACGGGCCGGCCCGGCCGAAACGAGTATCAGGCCCTTCTTCAAGGCGATTGCCACCACCCGGGAGGTCAGGTCGCCGTCGGCTTCACGGCTGTCACGGCTCTTGACCAGCTCGATTGCGTTCATGCAGCCCAGCGCCCGGACATCGCCGATACAATCGAGCGAATTGCGTTGCGCCATCTTTTGCAGACGCGCATCGATGACCTTGCCCATCTCCAGTCCACGCTGCAGAAGGTTGTCCGCCTCGATGACATCCAGCACTGCAAGCGCGGCCGCACAGGCCAGCGGATTGCCTCCGAAGGTCCCGCCCAGACCGCCGGGAGGCACTGCATCCACGATGTCAGCCTTGCCGACGATGCCGGAAATCGGCAGCCCGCCCCCGATGCTCTTGCCGACGCAAGTCAGATCGGCGTCGACGCCGAAATGCTCCATCGCGAACATCTTGCCGGTCCGGCCCATCGCGGTCTGTATCTCGTCCGCGACGAGAACGATGCCGTGCTCGTCGCAAAGCTCGCGCAGGTAGTTCACGAATTCCGCAGTCGCGATGTTATAGCCGCCTTCGCCCTGAACGGGTTCAAAAAACACCGCCGCGATCTGGTCGGGCGGGCAATCGCTGCGAAACAGAACGTCAATGGCGCGCTTGGTGTCGTCCAGGCTGGCGCCATGGAATTCGTCGGGAAACGGCAGTCGGAAGATCTCGGACGGGAACGGCCGGAAACCGACCTTGAACGGCACCATTCGCGCGCTCAGCGCCATTCCCATGTAGGACCGGCCGTGATAGCCGTTGGTAAAGGTGATCAGGGCCGGGCGCCCGGTGTGATAGCGGGCAATCTTGACGGCATTCTCCACCGCCTCGCCTCCAGCCGAAAAGAACAGTGATTTCTTGGCAAAGTCGCCGGGCAGCAACGCGTTCAGGCGCTCTGCCAGCGCGATGTAGCTTTCATAGGGCGTGACCTGAAAGCATGTATGGGTCAGGCGGTCGAGCTGATCCTTGATCGCGTCCACGACCCGTTCGTCGCGGTGGCCGACGTTCTGGCAGCCGATTCCGCCGCAAAAGTCGATATAGCGCTTGCCCTCGACATCCCAGACCTCGGCGCTTTCGGCCCTGTCTGCGATGAAGGTCGACGAGTATGCGATCGCCCTTGCAACCGCGCCGTCCCGGCGCGCTTCGAATTCCTGGTTGGTCGTCATGTCCCGGCTCACGCTGGATTGCTGGATGGGGTCGGGCTGACCGGGGCAAGGCAGTGCCCCGGTCAGCGCCTTGGCGTTATGCTAACCTCAGTTCGGCAGCAGGTCGTTGACCTCTTCCACCAGCTCTTCCTGCAAGGCCTCCATATCGTCGGAATCGCCGGTCACGATGGATTCCAGACCGTCATAGATGACCTGGGTGATCGCCAGGCCGTTGTCGCCGGGATAAGCGATCCAGTCGCGCAACAGGCCAGCCTGACGGACGGCGGTGTGCTTGTTGGGATTCTGTGCATAGAAGTCGGCCAGAAGATCGTTCGCGGCCTTGTTCGGTGGCATGTAGCCGGTGGTCTCTGCCACCATGGCTGCGCCGACGCCCGAAGTCGCGAACTTGATGAACTTCCAGGCGGCGTCGATTTCCTCGGGATCTTCCGAGGTGGACACGAACATCACCGAATTGCCGCCTGCCGGCAGGCCCATGGGTGGCTGACCCATGCCGGGGAATTCGCCGGTCCTGACCTCGAAATCGCCCTTCGAACGTTCGATCGCGCCGACGGCCGAGGTCGACCAGAAATGCATGGCGACCTCACCGGCGGCAAACGGCTTGCCCGCATCGCCGACCGACAGGTTCAGCATGTTGCACTCGCGGAAGATCTTGCGCATGGTCTCCAGCGCGGCCAGCCCGGCCTCGCCGCCGAAGTTGATCTTGCCGTCTTTCAGGATCGGCTCGCCCTGGCTCCACATCAGCGCCTGGAAGAACCAGTTGCCCGTGATGTTCCAGCCCCAGAAGATCGGGTTCTTGAACCCGGCTTCGTGCAGCTTCTTGCAATTGTTGATGACTTCGTCCCAGGTTGCGGGCAGCTCGGTAATGCCGGCCTTGCCCAGCGCGTCCATGTTGTAATAGCCGACCGGAAGCGACACCGAAAACGGCAGCCCGTAGACCTCGCCATCGAATGTGCCGAGATCCAGCATCGCCTTGTGATAGCCGTCCTTGGCGAAGTCGGATTCGTTCGCAATGAATGGCTCCATTGACTTGGCGATTCCCTTCGCCACCATCAACGCCTGCCGGTTCAGCCCCTGAAACGTGACATCGGGCAAATCGCCGGCGACGGCCTCGCGCAGGATCGTGTTGGTCGCGTCTTCGTAATTTTCGTAGGTGGCGCGGAATTTCACCTGGATATCCGGATGCGCCTTGTTGAATTCGGGCATCATCCGCTCGAACGTCACGTCAAACAGTGCCGAGTAGGGATAGCCAACTTCGATCTCGACTGCGTTCGATGCGGTTCCCGCGACAGCAACGCCTACCGCCGCGATTGCCGCAAAGGTATGTTTCCTCTTCATTTTCACTTTCTCCTCTGGTCGGTTTCGGAACCCAGCGTCTTCAATTCATGGGTGGGCCCCTTTTGCATCCGGCATCTGTCAATCAACGCCGGAATCTCTGTGGCTGGATCTATTTCATTCCGGTCATCGTGATGCCTTCGATGAACCGCCGCTGCGCCAGCAGGAATATGATGACCAGCGGCAGGACGATGACTGTCGTCGCGGCCATCATCGGACCGTATTCGTTGCCGTCGAGGTCGGACTTGAACATCCGCAGGCCCAGGGGCGGGGTCATCAGGTCGCGATTCCCGGTGATGACGACGCGCGGCCAGTAGTAGTCGTTCCAGTGCGCAACGACCGAAAATATGCCGAAGGCCAGAAGTGCGGGTATCGCGGTCGGCAGCATGACGCGCCAGACGATGGCAAATTCGCTCATCCCGTCCATGCGGGCGGCGTCGATCAGGTCATCGGGCACCGTCATGAAGAACTGGCGCATCAGGAATATCCCGAAGACGGATATCGTCCACGGTATGATCAGGGCTGCATATGTGTTGGTGAGCCCGACCTTGGCCAACATGATGTACAAGGGCAGCGCGATGGCGTGGACCGGAATCAGCAGACAGAATATCACCAGGCCGAATACGACGTCCCTTCCCCAGAATTTCAGTTTGGAAAGCGCATAGGCGCATGGCAGCGCGACCAGAACCTGGATGACGAATATCGACACCGTCACGAAGACCCCGTTCAACATGTAACGCACCAGGGGCGCTTCGCTGAAGGCGGCCGTGTAATTGTAGACGATGGGCCGCATGTCGCACTCTTCGGGCGGCTTGCCGGCCTTGATGCACCGTCGGTCGGTCATGATTTCCTGGCTGCCGACAAATCCTCCGGTGTTGGATTCGATCTCGGCCGGCGATTTCAGCGAATAGGACAGCATCAGGTAGAACGGCAGCAACACGACAATCGCGCCGGCCAGCAGCACGCTGTGCTTGAGGAACTCTCCCAGCCAGTTGGTGCGCGCCATCATGCGTAGTGTACCCTTCTGTTGACGAAATAGACCTGGATCAGGGTCAGGATCAGGACAAAGCCCAGAAAGACGATGGTGATGGCAGAACCGATGCCGAGCAGGTTCTGTTTCACGCCCTTTTCGAACATCGCGTAGACCATCACATAGGTGGATTTCGACGGACCGCCGCGGGTCAGTGCCTCGACCGTGTCAAAGACCTGGAAGGAGCGGATCGACGAAATCGTGACGACAAAGACGTTGGTGGGCCCCAGCATCGGCCAGGTCACCAAGCGGAAGCGCTCCCAGGCACTGTCGGCCCCGTCCATGTGGGCGGCCTGGTAGAGTTCTCTGGGCACCGATGTCAGCCCGGCCAGATAGAGCACCATGTTGAACCCGAAGCCCTGCCAGATCCCGATGAAGGCGATCGTGCCCAGCGCATAGTCCTTGTCGCCCAGCCACAGCGGGAAGTCCTCGGCGCAGGCGTGGCCGTACCAGCTCTGCAACGGGTCGCCGCCCAGCCAGGATCCTGACAGCAGCGCGTGCAGCCAGCCGACATCGCAGCCCGTGCGCAGGATGTCGTTTACGACGCCGACGATCGGATGCAGGGCGAATTCCCACACGATCGCCATCGCAAGCAAGGTCGCCATGACAGGCAGAAAGAAGACGGCCTTGTAGAGCTCGCCGCCGATGCGAAGGCTGGAAATCAGCAACGCGGCGCCCAGGCCAAGCGCCACAGATATCGGCACGACAAGCAGGACATAGGTCAGTGAGGCCGTGAACATTTTCTTGTAGGTTGAACGGGTTACGAGCCTGTCATAGTTTTCGACACCGATCCAGTTGAAGCTCGGATTCCCCAGATTGTAGTCGGTGAATGACAAGGCCGCGGCGACGAAGACCGGGAATATCAGCAGCCCCGCCATCAAGATGACGGCCGGCCCGATGAACCAGAGATGAACCCGCGAGTGCCCCATCAGCCTGTCTTTCGCTGCAGCTGCGGTTCTGTCAGCGCCACCCGTTTGCCGTCGGCACCAAACACGCGCGCCTTGCCGGCTTCGCCGCTGAACCAGACGTCCTCTCCGACTTCCGCAAAATCGGCCTCGTGGGGCTTGGCCCTGATCACGGCCTTAACCTCGATACCCTCGACCGCCAGATGCAGGAATACGTCCGAGCCCAGGTTTTCCTTGTAGGTCAGCCGCCCCGAGAAGCAGGCGCCGGTATCTTCGGGTTGAATGTGCAGATGTTCGGGACGGAACCCGACCGACAAGGGCCCTTCGGAAGGCTCCGCCAGCGCTTCCTCCACGGCAACCCCCAGGGCGGTGATCCGCCCGGCGCTGTCGCCATGCCCGGGCAGGATGTTCATCTTCGGGCTTCCGATGAACTCGGCCACGCGGATGTCTCGCGGATCCTCGTAGACTTCATCGGGCGGACCGAGCTGCAAAATGTCGCCGTCCATCATCACCGCCATGCGGTCCGACATCGTCAGCGCTTCGGCCTGGTCGTGGGTGACATAGACAAACGTGGCCCCGAGCGCGCGGTGCAGTTCGGACAATTCGGCGCGCATGTGAACCCGCAGGGCCGCATCGAGATTGGACAACGGTTCGTCCATCAGGAAGGCGGCCGGATTCCTGACCATGGCCCGGCCCAGGGCCACGCGCTGCCTTTGCCCGCCGGAAAGCTGGCCGGGCTTGCGGTGCAAGAGCGGCTCGATCTTGAGGGTCTCGGCCGCCCATCGCATGTCGTCTTCTATTTTGGACATCTTCGCGCGGCGCCCCGGTGCGAGGTACCCCAGAAGCGGAATTCTCTGCCAAAAGTTCATGTCCCGCAGCTGTAACGGGGTCACGAGGTTCTGCCGCACTGTCAAATGCGGATACAAGGCGTAGGACTGGAACACCATCGCGAGATCGCGGCGGCTTGGACGCACCTCGTTGACAACTCTGCCGTCGATTTCAACGTCGCCCGTCGTCTGGGTCTCCAGCCCGGCTATGATCCGCAGCGTGGTCGATTTTCCGCACCCCGAAGGGCCGACGAGCGTCAGGTACTCGCCATCGGCAATGTCCAGATCTATGCCGTTCAGAACCCTGAGGGTTCCATATGTCTTGGTCACTTGGCGAAGCGAGATACCAGCCAGGGTTCTTCCTCCCCGATGGGACTTTTTTGGGACAGGCCGGACATTCCTTCGCTGCTGTTCGTCAGGCGAGACCCGTGTTCCTTGAGCCATATCTTGCGGCCAGCCATCATCATTTGTAAAATACTAATATGTGAGCTTCAATCTCAGGATTTCCTATAATGACCCCGTTCCGGCAGCTGACCTATGTGGTCGCCGTGGCAGATCACGGCAGCATTCAGGCCGCCGCGAAGCACCTGGCCATATCCCAACCGGCGATCAGCGCGGCGATCCAGAAGGTCGAAAACGAATACCAGTTGAAGCTCTTCATCCGCGAACGCCCGCACCGGCTGGCCGTCTCCCCGGTCGGGCAACGCTTCATCGCGCAGGCACGGCGGTTTCTCGAGGCCGGGCAGGAGTTCGACAGCGATGCCCGCAATCTCAGGCATTCGCCGCGTGGCGTGATTCAGGTTGGCTGCTTCATGCCGACGGCCGCCTTCATCATTCCTATTATCCTCAAAGGGTTACGTGATCGTGGCCTGGACATCTCGGTGCAGGTGCACGAAGCGGATCTGGATGAATTGAACACCTTGCTTGCGCAGGGAACCATCGACGTGGCGCTAACCTACAACATGGCGCCCAGTCCGGCGATCGAGTTCGAACCCCTGATCGAGTCATCGCCCTATGTACTGATATCGAAGGACGATCCGCTGGCCCGGCAGGACAGCATCTCGCTCAAGCAACTGGTTGAACGCGACATGGTCTCGCTGAACCTTCCAGTTACCCAGCAGTTTTTTCTGTCACTTTTCTCACAGCTGAACCTGCGCCCCAAAGTCAAGCATCAGACCAAGTCCTATGAGCTTGTGCGCAGCCTGGTCGGCGCCGGTGAGGGGTATGCGATCCTGATCATGCGCCCTGTCAACGAGCGCGCCTATGACGGAAACGAATTGGCCTATGTTCCGCTGCGCGGCGACATTCCGAAATCGCACTACGGGCTCGCCTTTACCAATCGATCGGTTCCAACAAGGCTGGTGGAGATTTTTGCCGACGTTTGCCGCGAGCTCTTGATCAAGGAACGGAGAGCCGAAAAATACTATGTCAGTTCGGCCTCAGGCAACTCCGGTTGAAAGGCGCTTGCGGAGAGGAATGCAGCCCGTCCCCGCCTGACGCCGCGGGACTTGACCTGGCCGCGGCTGGAGGCGACGTGTCTCTTTCGGCAATGAAACTGGCTGGCGTGGCGACCGGGAGAATCCGGTTCAATTTCGAGTTGGATCAGCCTCGCTGGCACGCCTGTGCGCACAGGAACTTCACCGACCGCCAGTTGCTGGGCATCCCCGTGACTTGATCGTCTCGCGGCGGCAATGACCCACACCGCGAGCGGCCATGTACCGTCCGGCAACGCCTGCCGCTCTGGCCAAAATGCGAGTCGCCTGAAGCCAGGTCCCGTTGCGTGCCGACACGTCCAGGCAAATTGGTGGCATGGTGGTGACAAGGCGGCAAATCGGCATCTCCAGCTCTCCGTCTTGTCCCGCAAGTACATTGTTTTGCTTGATCTTCTGGTGCCCCCAGAGAGACTCGAACTCCCGACCCCCTGATTACAAATCAGATGCTCTACCAGCTGAGCTATAGGGGCACGGCGGCGTCTCTAGCAACGGCACGGCAAATGGGCAAGCCTGATCGAGACGCAAGCCACTTGCAGTCTTGCCTGCGGCACTCTGAATCCATTGAAGCGAGTGGAATTCACGCATTCGCGGGACGAGTCGTCAAATTGATCGCAAGCCCGACGGTTGGGTAAAGGCAGGAAAATTCGACTTTGGGGGTTGCAATTGTGACTACAATTGATAAATGTAGTTCCCTCTTGGAGGGCGGCAAATGCCATACCAATACTCGCTTCGCGACGCGAAGGCTCGGCTATCCGAGTTGCTGGACCTCGCCGCCGCAGGAAATGTCGTGGAAATCACCCGGCAGGGGACCAAGAGGGGACGATTCAAATTGGTTTCGGTTGATGGAACTTTCGGGCAGCGTCGGCCAGGTGCGCTGAAAGGACGGATCGTGGTTCCGGACACGTTCGATGACGAAGATCCGGACATCATCGCTGACTTCGAAGATCCGAGGTCGCGTGCGGATTCTCGTTGATACGCAGGCCCTGCTCTGGTGGCTGATGGATTCCGAGAGGCTCGGAGCGAAGGCGCGGCGCATATTCGTCTCTGGCGAACCGGTCGTCAGCCCGGTCGTATTGTGGGAAATTGCAATCAAGGCCAGCCTTGGGAAGCTCTCGGCGGATGTCTCCGAGGTAAGCAGGGTCATCGCCGAACAGGGTCTTGAACGACTTGGCATCTCGGACCGGCACATGATCAGCCTGCAAGCCCTGCCCTTTCATCATCGCGATCCGTTTGGCAGAATGCTGATCGCGCAAAGCGAGGCCGAAGCCATGCCCCTTCTGACTTCAGACACAAAGATCGCACGCTACGGCATAGCGATTCTCGACAGCACAAAATGAGGCATCGTGGAGAATTGCTGCGAGGACTCGCGCGTCAAGGGGAGTGATCGGGCGTTGTCATGACGGCAATTTCGTTCTCAATCACTGCCGGTTCCAGTTGAGAAAGCGGTGTCCTGAGCGAAACGGACTCGGACCGAAACGTCGCAGACGCCCGTTATGGTAACGCGCTACCGCGCGTTCATCATCTGACGCGCCAGCAACGCAACGGCCGTCAGGCTTACGAGGATGACAAGAATTGCAGACGGTGCAGCCTGCACGATTTTCTCCAGCGAAGCCTGCTCGTACGCCCGCGTCGCGAGCGTGTCGAAATTGAACGGCCGTAGCAGAAGCGTCGCCGGGAGCTCTTTGGCGGCGTCCACGAACACCAGCAGGAGCGCCGTAGCCACCGACCCCCGTATCAGCGGCAGATAGACCCTGAGAAGCGTGCCGCCGGCAGACTGGCCGAGTGTCCTGGCCGCCATGGGCAGGCTTGGCGCGACGCGAGCGACGGCCGCATCAGCCGCACCTTGCCCTATTGCGAAGAACCTGACCGAATATGCGTAGACCAGTGCAACGACACCTCCCGTCAGCAGCAATCCCGGATCCCAGCCGGTCATGCCGAGAATGCCGTCTGCAAGCGCATTGTCAAATGCCGCCAACGGAATCAGCAAGCCCAATGCCAACACGGCTCCCGGCGCCGCGTATCCGATCGTGGTGATCGGCAAGAGCATCCCTGGTCCCTGCCTTCCGGACAATCGCGTCCCGTACACGAGAAACAGGGACGCCGTGACAGTCACAACGGCCGCAGCACCGCCCACGATGAAGGTGTTCGCCAGCGCCGCGCCCAGACCCGGCGCCAGCCATCCCTCGGAACTCGACAACGCATGGTTGCCCAAGACCGCGACGGGAAACGCAAAGCCGGCCAGGAACGGCAACGCACATGCAATTGAAGCCATCCAGCTCGCCAGGCCGGTCAGCACCACCCGTTCGATGCGGTGATCCGTCCGAGACATCCGGTGGAACTGCATGCGCCGACGGCTGGCCCTCTCGAGCACCACGAGAAAGAGGATCATCCCGAGAATCGCGCATGCAATCTGCGCCGCGCCGCCCGCGTTCCCGGCTTCCAGCCAGACGGTGAAGATCCCTGTCGTCAGGGTCTGCACGCCAAAGTAGTCAACCGCACCGAAGTCGTTCACCGTCTCCATCATCACGATCGCCGTGCCGGCCATGATCGCTGGCCGGGCAAGCGGCAACCCGATCCTCAGGAAGCGTCGCCGGAATCCCGCCCCAAGCGCGCGGGCAACCTCGTGGGCGCGACCGGACTGCTCCCGAAACCCGGCACGCGCAAGCAGGTAGACGTACGGATAGAGCGATGCCGTCAGCACGAAGATCGCGCCATAGCGCGACCGGATTTCAGGGAAACGGTAGTCGCTGGCGCTCTGCCAGCCAAAAGCCTCGCGCAGACCGGTTTGCACGGGTCCCGCATATTCAAGAAAATCGACCAGCGCATAGGCTCCCAAGTATCCGGGCACCGCAAGCGGAAAGAGGAGGAGCCACTCAAGCCACCTCGATCCAGGAAAACGGCAGCACACGATCAGCCAGGCCGTGCATGTCCCGACAAGGGCGGATAGCAGGCCAACCGCGGCCATGATGGTCAAGGTGTTCGACAGGTAGCGCGGCAGGGTCGTCGACACCAAATGGCCCCAGACCGGCTCCGAAGGATGGGCCGCAATCCAGATGACGGAAATGATCGGCATGAGCACAAGCGCCGCAATCACCAAAGCCCCGAGACTCCAGGCATCCGGCACTGGAAGGTGCAGGCGACGCAGTAGTTGAGTGTTTCGCTCGGCCATTGCGAATCGCCTAACTTGAAACGGGCCTGCCTGTCCAGTTGCCTTTGGCGTCGCTCGGACCGGGCGCCACGCAAGGGCTCATGCCGACGCGGCAATCAGCAAGGTGGCGCATTCACGGAGACATCTGTCAGGTCAGGCAGGCCCGACCGGCACGCCCCGCATCACATGCCAAGCGCTTCCTTGTACATCTGAAGGATCGCCTCTTCCTCGGCAACCTCGTTCAGGTCTCTCTTTCTCAAGGCAATCAGCTTGCGCATGACCTTCGTGTCGTAGCCCCGTGATCCGGCCTCGGCCAGCACCTCCTTCTGCTGGCCGGTGATGACGGTCCTCTCCTCCTCGAGCGTCTCGAAGCGCTCGATGAACTGGCGCAGCTCGTCCGCCGCAACGCGATAGGTCTGCTCGGTCATGTTTCTCTCCGCCCGGAAACGCGCCTGGAGGGGTGGCGACCCTCGATATTCCGCACGGATCGTGCCGACAAGGGTTGATCGGCGCCTGCCCGCCAACTATTCGAGGGCACCAGAGTTCAAGCATGCGGGGAAGCATGGACAACCTCGTCTGGATGGGTGCCTTGGTGACGCTTGCCGGCGTTGCAGTCCTGGCTTGGTGCATCGTCGCGGTTCAAAGAGCGCGGCGCCAGGCGCTTGACGAAGCTGCCTTGAAGGCCAGGCTCCAGAAGGCGGTTGCGATGAACACGGGCGCACTCGCGCTGTCTGCTGTCGGACTGATGATCGTCGTCGTCGGAATCCTGCTTGGATAGGGACGGCAATGCTCAGCCGTCCTGCCCCCGGGTCGCGCTCCCCGTGTCCGGCAAGGTGACCCGAAACGCTGCGCCGCCCAGACCGGCAACGTAGTCAACATCGCCACCAAGGCGCTTCATGACCTCGCGACAGATCGCCAGGCCGAGCCCTGCGCCGCCGCCCGCCCGATGGTCGTCGGTGCGCGAGAACTTCTCGAACATCTCCGCCCGGGATTCCTCCGGGATGCCGGAACCGTTGTCGATGAAATCGACGACGTGACACCCGTCAACCTCGTGAACATGGACCCTCAGGTGCGGTTCGGGAGCGTCGCAATGTTCCCTGGCATTCGAGATCAGGTTGATGAACACCTGGGCCAGCCGGCCGCAGTCGGTGCAAATCGGTACCTTCTCGTCAAGTCCGTTCCGGTCGATCGCCATCGACACTTCGGCGCCAAGCCGCCAGGTTGCCGCAAACGCCCGGTCCAGCACCGCGTCAAGAGTGTCGTCCTGCCGGTTCAGGATGACCTGTCCGCTCTCGAGCACGCTCAGGTCCAGCAGATCGTCGAGAAGCCGCGTCATGCGCGCCGCCTCCCCGTTTATGATCTGGCTGAAATTCTGGCGATCCTCGGCCGACATGGACTCGCCATCCATCAGTATCTCGCTGAACGAACGGATCGAGGTCATCGGGGTGCGCAACTCGTGACTGACCTGGCTGAGAAAGTTGTCTTTCTGGAACGAGAGCGCCACGAGCTTCTCGTTCGCCTCACGCAACTGGCCCGCGGTGTTTTCAAGCTCCCTCGACTTTGCCTCAAGCTGGCTGGAATACTCGAGAATCTGCTGGGTCTCGTCGGCGACCCTCATCATGTCCTCGACCGACACCGACGCGCCCCCCGTGATCTGCGCGATCATCGCGTGCGCGGTCGCCGCTCCGACGGAACCCGAAAGTTCGCGCTCGAGCCGTTCAACAAATGCCGGCGTCACGTCCGGAAGAGACCCGCTCTTGTCCTGTCTTCGGGCCTCCGCCCCGAAGAGCGCCTGGGCATCTGCGGCGCCGAGAAGCCGTTGCGACATCATGAGCAGATCCTCGGCTTCGACCACACCACCGCTCCAGCCCCGGGTTCCCTCCGAATACCGGAATATGTTGACGAAGCGGGCGCCCTGGAGACGCTCGAGCGGAGTCTGGCCACTCAGAAGGGAAAACGCCAGGAACGACCCGGCGTTCAGGACCATGGACCAGAACACGGAGTGCACCAGCGGATCCATCCCCTCGATTCCGAAGAGCGCATGAGGACGAAGCAGCGCGACGCCGAACGGTCCATGCGCGAAGATGTCGGGGGTCAGGATGCCGGCCTCGCCGAAACTCGGCAGGAACGACGTCCAGACCCAGACCGCAAAGCCGACCGAAAGCCCGACAGCCGCGCCGGTCCGGGTCGCCCCGCGCCAGAATATGGCGCCAAGAAGGGCGGGGAGCACCTGCGCAACGCCCGTGAACGACACCAGGCCGATTGCGGCCAGCGCCGCGCCTCCCCCCGAAAGCACGAAGTAGAGATACCCGAACAGAAGGATGCCCGCGATCGACAGGCGACGTGACAGGATCACGACATGGCGCACGTCGCCCGACAGCGCCGCCCTGCCCTCCCTCAGGTTGAGCCAGATCGGCATCACGACGTGGTTCGAGACCATGGTGGAAACCGCGATTGCCGCCACGATCACCATCGATGTCGCCGAGCTGAAGCCGCCAAGAAAGGCCAGCATCGCGAGCGCGTTCCGATCGAATGCAAGGGGTACGGTCTGCACGAACAGGTCTGGATTCGACCCCTCGGAACTCACCGACAGACCGACGACGGCGATCGGGACGACGAAGAGGCTGATCAACAGGAGATAGAGCGGGAACGCCCAGCTTGCCGTTGCGAGATGACGCTCGTCGGAGTTCTCGACGACCATCACCTGGAACATGCGCGGCAGGCAGATGAACGCTGCCGCCGAAAGGAATATCAGCGTAGCCCAGCGATCCGCCCCGGTGTCCCAGCTGGATATCGGCGACGCATCTATTGCCTGAAGCGTGGGACCAATGCCGCCGCTGACGACAAAGACGACAAACATGCCCACGGCCATGAGGGCGGCGAGCTTGACCACCGCCTCGACGGCAATGGCCGTGACCACCCCGTGATGCCGCTCGTTCGCGTTAAGGTTGCGCGTTCCGAAGATGATCGTGAAAAGGGCCAGCCCTGCGGCGATCAGGAGCGCCGTGCTCCGCAAGGATTGCGGATCTGACGCCGGGCCGGACTGGGCAAACGCGTCCAGGCTCAGCGTCACTGACTGAAGCTGCAGGGCGACGTACGGGGTCGTGCCAATCACGGCAAGGCAGGTCACGAGCACGCCAAGCGTGTTCGACTTGCCGTAACGTGACGAGATCAGGTCGGCGATCGACGTGATCCTCTGCGAGCGCCCGATCCGCACAAGCCGACGCAGGATCACCCACCATCCGACCATGACGAGCGTTGGGCCGAGATAGATCGCCACGAACTCCAGGCCGGAGCGCGCCGCGTATCCGACAGCGCCGTAGAACGTCCAGGCCGTGCAATAGACTGACAGTGACAAGGTGTAGACGACGGGCGAACGCAGCCATCCGGCCCTTCCGCGCTCGGCCTGCTTGTCGGCCCAGAACGCTACCCCGAAGAGCAACAGGACATAGACGACGCAAATTACGACCAGGATGTCGAAGCTCACGTCTTGCGCTCCTCCTGCCGACCCTCGCGGGAGCGTTCGGCAATGCGCGCGATTCTTGCCAAAGATCGCGACAGTATCCCGGACAGGCCGATCAGCGCCATCCAGACCGTGAACACGTACACGAGTGCCGAGGATGTCGCGCGACCCATGGCCCAGAGAATCGGGACCAGCATCAGGACGATCGCAAGCACCGGCAGGAGATTCGCGGCGTCAAGCACGCGTCGCTGGCGCGTCGATGCACTTGACGGTGGATTCGGGTCCGGGTCGGCCATCAGCGCACCAGTTCGCGCACGCTCGCCAGCATCTCGGCGTTCGAGAAGGGCTTGGTCATGAACTTGTTCACGCCAAGCCTTTCGGCCAGCTCCTTGTCCTTCTTCTGCCCGCGCGCCGTGAGCATCATGACCGGAATGTCCCGGGTCGCCGCGTCGGCACGCATGTCGCTCAGAATGTCGTAGCCCGTCCGGTTCGGCAGCATGACGTCAAGAATCACGAGGTCGGGATTCCGGTTTCGAACCGCCTCCAGCGCATTCCCGCCGTCCGAACTTGTGTCCACGCGCCAGCCTTCGCGCGACAGGATGAACCTGATCGCCTCGATGATGTTCGGCTCGTCCTCGATCAGCAGGACCCGCGTTTCCTTCACCGTCGATCCCCTCCCCGGATGATGGCGCTGGTCGCAAGAATATGACCACGCGGGCCGGAAGTGTCAAAGCCGTTCGTCCGAAAGGGTCGAGAACACGGAAGGCTCACGCCGCGCCGGGCAGGCGGTCTCGGCGCAAACCCGGCAGGTCGTTCCGGCCCGGAGAACTCGGTTGGCCTCACGGCCACGCGGCCAAGGCCGGATCAGCATCCACGACATCGTGACCGCAGGACCCGCGAATCCCGACGGGTGAGTGATCTCCGCAACGGCATGCACGTCGAACAGGTGGTCGTCGCGCCCGCGCATCGCAAGCGTTTCCCGAACCGGAACCATCGGTTGCTGGCCGGCCCTGAAGAGCGGCCAGAGCGGACAGGCCCCGCCGTAGCGCGGCAGGTCGAAGTCAGGCAAGGGCTTGCGAAAGGTCAGGGTGCCCGAAGCGTCACACCCGACAAGACCGAAGGACCCGTGAACGGGCAAGGCATCGGAACCCAGCGTTGCCAGGCGACGGAACAAGGCCGGCAGCGGCGCACCGAGCATGTCTGCAAGGGCAAGGGGCTCTTCCGTGCTTCCGAGCGCGTTCTCAAGCGACGGTTTCGGGATCGCCGCCGCGTCCGCCGCGTATTGCTCAAGGTAGCCATGGGCGAGTTCCCGCGCCGCCAGGGTCCTTATCCCGTCCGCACCATCCATGATCGCTGCGAGCGGAGCCGCGGCATCACGCTCAAGCTCGTCGATCGTCCAGCCGCGCGTGATCAACCATTGCTCGACCTCGTCCTGCGGCAGCGAGCCCGTGCCACGGTCATCGGCCTCGGCTTCCAGGTAGCCCACCAGCGACTCCGTGGCATCGGCAAGACGCTGGCTGTCCTCGTGGATGTTGCGGGCGAACCTCCTCTGCCATTCGGGCTCGACCGGATCGCCGCCTGCCAGGATGCCGCTGGCGGACCGGATGGCCGTGACGCTCGTGAGCACGTTGTGCATCGATGCCGAAAGGAAGGGATCGTGAGTCAGGCGATCGTCGAGACGTTCGACCACCTGCTCAAGCCGGGCGTTCTCGCGGAACTGCGCCCTGATCAACCGGGCCCAGCCAGGGAACCGGCTGGCGAGCTCGTCGGCCCCGTCGCGCTCCACCGCCACCTCGTTGTGCTTGTCGGCAGCGGAATCCAGCGATCCCAGGAGCGCCGACTCCGCCCCTTCGCCGAGTGCCGACGGATCGGCGCCGAGCGCCTCGGCAATTCTCAGCAACAGGGAACCGCCGATTCTGCGGCGGTTGTGTTCGATGAGATTCAGATAGCTCGCCGAAATCCCGCAGGACCTTGCCAGTTCCGCCTGCTTCATTCCGAGCGACATCCGGCTGTTGCGAATCCGCGTGCCTGCACGCAGCGAACGGCTCACGGGGGCCTCCCTTTCCATACGGCCGGCTTTGCAGCCGCGCGAAAACTAATTTACAGCCATCCCACTGTTCCTGTCTATCAATTTGCAAGATTGCTTTTTCGTTCCATGGGATTGTTGCGACATTTTCAGATTGCCATCGATAATGACGACACTTTGTAAACGTCGATCGATCAATGTGCAGCTTCGCACCGGAGGGCGATCGGCATTCCATCCACACGGGAGGACACCCATGTCAAGAATCGAACTATCCCGCCGCAGCATGCTGAAGGCCGGTGCCGCCGGGCTGGCAACGCCGACTGTCTTTGCAGGTGCGGCATGGTCTTTCACGAACGACCCGCAGGGCGGTGCGGTCACCCTCGGCTTCAACGTGCCGCAGACCGGGCCCTACGCGGACGAGGGCGCGGACGAACTGCGCGCCTACGAACTGGCCGTCGAACACCTGAACGGCGGCGGCGACGGCGGCATGATCAACACCTTCTCGTCAAAGACGCTCGACGGCGCGGGCATCCTTGGCCAGAAGGTCGAGTTTGTCACCGGCGACACGCAGACAAAGGGTGACGCAGCCCGCGCGTCGGCGAAGTCGATGATCGAGAAGGACGGCGCCATCATGATCACCGGCGGTTCGTCCTCGAGCACCGCCATCGCCGTGCAGGGCCTCTGCCAGGAGGCGGGCGTCATCTTCATGGCCGGCCTCACCCACTCGAACGACACGACCGGGAAGGACCGGAAGGCGAACGGCTTCCGTCACTTCTTCAACGGCTACATGTCCGGCGCAGCGCTGGCACCGGTGCTTGCCAATCGCTACGGCACCGACCGCAAGGCCTATCACCTGACGGCGGACTACACCTGGGGCTGGACGCAGCAGGAGTCGATTGCCAACTCGACGGAAGCGCTTGGCTGGGAAACCATCAACAACGTGCTGACCCCGCTGGCGTCGACGGACTTCTCCGCCTACATCGCGCCGGTGCTGAACTCCGGCGCCGACGTGCTGGTCCTGAACCACTACGGCGGCAACATGGTGAACTCGCTCACCAACGCCGTCCAGTTCGGGCTGCGCGACAGGGAAGCGAACGGGAAGAACTTCGAGATCGTCGTGCCCCTCTACTCGCGCCTGATGGCGCGCGGCGCCGGCGAGAACGTCAAGGGCATCTTCGGCTCCACGAACTGGCACTGGTCGTTGCCTGACGACGGGTCGAAGGCCTTCGTGCGGTCGTTCGGGACCAAGTACGGCTTCCCGCCGAGCCAGGCCGCCCACACCTGCTACGTGCAGACGCTGCTCTACGCGGACGCCGTGAACAGGGCCGGCAGCTTCAACCCCTGCGCCGTCGTCGAAGCCCTCGAAGGGTTCCAGTTCGACGGTCTTGGCAACGGTCCGACGCTCTACCGCGCCGACGACCACCAGTGCTTCAAGGACGTGCTGGTCGTGCAGGGCAAGGAGAACCCGACGTCCGAGTTCGACATTCTCGAGGTCGTGGAAGTCACGCCGCGCGCGCAGGTCGAGTATCCCTCGGACCATCCGATGTTCGGCGGTCCCGAGGCCAGCCTCGGCAGCTGCAACCCGGGCGCATAACGGCACCAGAACAGCGAAGGCGCCCCCACGGCGCCTTCGCAACACCCTTGAAGGTGACAAGAATCGGCGATTCCATTACCAAGGGGCACGCCACCATCAAGTCGGACAACCGGGAGACAGAACAGTGGACGCCTTACTCCTGCAAATCCTGAACGGGCTGGACAAGGGTTCGGCGTATGCGCTGATCGCGCTCGGCCTGACGCTCATCTTCGGAACGCTCGGCGTCGTCAACTTCGCGCACGGCGCCCTCTTCATGATCGGCGCGTTCTGCGCCGTGTTCATCCAAGGGGTGCTGAACCTCAGCTACGAAACGGTTGACGAGACGCAAAAGGACTTTCTCGGGAACCCGCTGAAGGTCAAGACTCCCCATGTCGAGAACTGGTTCGGTCCCGAAACGGGGGCGGCGATCATCGACTGGTCCGTGCCGCTGGCGATCCTGTTCGCCATACCCGTCATGATCGCGGTCGGCGTCATCATGGAGCGCGGCCTGATCAAGCACTTCTACAAGCGTCCCCATGCCGACCAGATCCTGGTGACCTTTGGCCTGGCGATCGTCCTGCAGGAAGTCATCAAGTATTTCTACGGCGCCAATCCCATCCCGACGCCCGCCCCCTCCTCGCTGGCGGGCGCGTTCGACTTCGGCGTGCTGTTCGGCTTCGATCCGAACGCCATCATCTATCCGTACTGGCGCATGATCTATTTCGTGTTCGCCATCGCGATCATCGGGGCCGTCTTCGCCTTCCTGCAGTTCACGACCTACGGCATGGTGGTGCGCGCGGGCATGGCTGACCGCGAGACGGTGAGCATGCTCGGAATCAACATCGACAAGCGCTTCACCATGATGTTCGGCATCGCCGCCGCGGTCGCGGGGCTCGCGGGCGTGATGTACACCCCGATCAACCCGCCGAACTACCACATGGGCATGGACTTTCTGGTTCTCAGCTTCGTCGTGGTGGTCGTGGGCGGCATGGGATCCCTTCCTGGCGCCGTCCTCGCCGGGTTCCTGCTCGGCATCCTGGAGAGCTTCGCCTCGACGACCTGGGCCACGACCACCATCCCGGGCATCAACCAGGTCATCATCTACGTTGTCGCGATCATCGTGCTTCTGACCCGCCCGCGTGGGCTCATGGGCCGCAAGGGCGTGATGGAGGAGTAAGAACATGCTGGGTCTGAACAAGAAAGACACGTCGCTATTCCTGGTCATCGTCGTCCTCACGATCCTGGCGCCGCTTCTGCTCAATCCGTTTCCGAGCGAGACCGCCCTGGCACAGTTCAACGCGGGCTATCCGGACCTGATGCAGAGGTTCGTCGTCTTCGGCATCTTCGCCATCGGGTTCAACATCCTGTTCGGCCTGACCGGCTACCTTTCGTTCGGTCATGCAGCGTTTCTCGGGATCGGGTCCTACTCCGCGGTCTGGATCTACAAGCTGTTCACCTACAACGTGCTGCCCGCGCTGGTCCTGGCCATCATCGTCTCGGGCTTCTTCGCGGTCCTGATCGGCTACGTGTCGCTCCGACGTTCCGGGATCTACTTCTCGATCCTGACGCTGGCATTTGCGCAGATGAGCTTCGCGCTCGCCTACTCCGTGCTGTCAAACCCGAAATTCAACCTGACGAACGGGGAAACCGGGCTGCAGGTCTACGCGAACGACCTGCAGCTGTTCCATCGCGAGAGCCTGCCGGACTTTCCGCACCTCTTCGGGCTGTCCATGGGCTCGACATACAAGCTCGGGGCCGGGCCTTGGGAGTTCCAGTTCAACGTGGCCTACTATTTCTGCGCGATCATGATGATCCTGGCCTTCTACTTCGCGATCAGGCTTTTCCGGTCGCCGTTCGGGATGATGCTGCGCGCCGTCAAGTCGAACCAGCAGCGATTGAACTACACCGGCCTAAATTCGCGCCCCTACATGCTTGCGGCCTTCGTGATCTCGGGAATGTATGCAGGCCTGGCCGGCGGTCTCCTCGCGGTGACCGATCCCCTCGCCGGCGCCGAAAGGATGCAGTGGACCGCGA
The DNA here is from genome assembly GCA_009838075.1 of Boseongicola sp. SB0665_bin_10. Lineage (GTDB taxonomy): Bacteria > Pseudomonadota > Alphaproteobacteria > Rhodobacterales > Rhodobacteraceae > JAJEFO01. Next base: position 29,105 of record VXSG01000093.1, read on the forward strand.
GCGGCGAGGTCGTGCTGATGACCATTCTCGGCGGCACCGGAACGCTGATCGGCCCGGTTCTCGGTGCGGGCTTCATCAAGTATTTCGAGAACATCTTCTCGAAGATCAACGACCAGGTTCTCCATCAGTGGTTCACGTTCCTTCCGGACGGCCTGGAGGACTTCCTCGTCGCCATCGTCCACCCGTTCATCGGCAAGGGCTGGCATCTGACGCTGGGCATCCTCTTCATGCTCGTGGTCATTTTCCTGCCCGGCGGGCTCGTCGAGGGCGGGCAGCGCGTTGAACGTGCCGTCCGCCGCCTGATGAGGCGCGGAAAGGCTGCCGACGCGGCGAACGTCTCTGCGGAATGAGGATTTGGGAAAATGGCAATTCTTGAAGTCAAGGGCGTCAACAAGAACTTTGGTGGCCTTGCCGCGCTGTCGGACGTGAACCTCTCGGTACAGGAAAGCACCGTCCACGCCATCATCGGCCCGAACGGCGCCGGAAAGTCGACATTGCTCAACTGCCTCGTGGGCAAGCTCATGCCGGATTCCGGATCGGTCATGTTTGACGGCCAGTCGGTGCTCGGGCTCAAACCGCACGAAATCAACCAGATGGGCATCAGCCGCGTGTTCCAGACGCCCGAGATCTTCGGCGACCTGACGGTCCTCGAGAACATCATGATCCCGTGTTTCGCCAAACGTGACGGGGCATTCCGGATGCACGCCTTCGAGCAGTTCGCCCACGAGACGGAACTCATCGACAGGTCCGACGGGATCCTCGCGGATGTCAGCATGGCCGACCAGCGGGACGCGCATGCCGCATCGCTCAGCCGGGGTGACAAGCGCCGGCTCGAAATGGCCATGTGCCTGGTGCAGGAGCCGCGTCTCCTGCTGCTTGACGAGCCGACTGCCGGCATGGCCCGCGCGGACACCAACAACACGATCGACCTCCTCAAGGAAATCAACCGCAAGCGCGACATCACAATGGTGATCATCGAGCATGACATGCATGTCGTGTTCAGCCTTGCCGAGCGAATCACGGTCCTGGCGCAGGGCACGCCGCTGGTCGAGGACACGCCGGACAACATCAAGGGCAACCCGAAGGTGCAGGAAGCCTATCTGGGAGAAAGCCAAAACTAGGACGTCAGCCGTCGGCGGCACCTGCCGCCCGAGACACGCCAAACCCGCCCGGGAGGGAGACGAGAATGCCCGAAGATCAAGCATACAACAAGCACGCCAACCAAGCCTCGACGGCACCGGCCTACCTGAGCGTCTGGAACATCGAGAGCTTCTACGGCGAAAGCTACATCGTCCAGGACGTGACGTTCAACGTCCATGAAGGCGAAATCCTGGCCCTTCTCGGGCGCAACGGCGCGGGCAAGACATCGACGCTGCGCACGATCGCGCGCATGGAGAGTCCGGACCTGCGCCACGGCGAGATCTGGCTGGACCACAAGCCGCTTCACTTCGCGACGAGCCACGAAGCGGCCCAGAGCGGAATCGCGTTCGTCCCCGAAGACCGCAGGATCATTCCCGGCCTGAGCGTGGAGCAGAACCTGAAACTGGCCCAGATCGCACCGCCGATCGGCTGGTCGATCGAGCGCATCTACGATCTCTTTCCGCGGCTCGGCGAGCGACACAACCAGGACGGCTCGACCCTTTCCGGCGGAGAGCAGCAGATGCTCTCCATCGCCCGCGCGCTGGCCAGGGACATCAAGGTGCTGCTGCTGGACGAACCTTACGAAGGCCTGGCTCCCGTCATTGTCCAGGAGATCGCGAAGACGCTGAACGTCATCCGCGACCAGGGGATCACGACCATCATCGTGGAGCAGAACGCGGTTGCAGCCCTCAAGCTTGCGGACAGGGCGGTAATTCTGGACACTGGGAAGGTCGTCTATGACGACAGCGCACAGCGGGTTCTGGACGACGAGGCGCTTCGTGCAAAATACCTGGCGATCTGACCGAAGTCCGGTCCCCGGACGCAAGAACGGAGGAAGAGGATATGCTCAAGCAGCGCGACGGGATGTACTGGCCGGATGCGGAAATGGCAGCCGCCGCCCACGCCGGCAAGGGAACATACGAGGCGATGTACAGGGCTTCGATCGAAGACCCCGAAGCGTTCTGGGCCGAGCACGGAAAGCGCCTGGACTGGATCAAGCCCTTCTCCCGGGTCAAGAACACCTCGTTCGCGCCCGGCCAGGTCGACATTCGCTGGTTCGAGGACGGAACGCTCAACGTCGCAGCCAACTGCATCGACCGCCACCTCGCCGGGCGCGGCGACCAGACCGCGATCATCTGGGAGCCTGATGACCCGGAGGCGCCCTCCCGATTCATCACCTATCGCGAACTGCACGGGGAAGTCTGCCGCTTCGCGAACGTCCTGAAGAGTCTCGGAGTCTCAAGGGGCGACCGGGTCGTGCTGTACATGCCGATGATCCCCGAAGCGGCCTATGCCATGCTGGCATGCGCCCGGATCGGGGCGATCCACTCGGTCGTGTTCGGCGGGTTTTCTCCCGATGCCTTGGCGGCGCGCGTGAACCAGTGCGAAGCGGGCGTGATCGTGACCGCCGACGAGGCGCCGCGTGGCGGACGGAACACGCCGCTGAAAGCCAATGCGGACAAGGCGTTCGAGAAGATCGAGACCGATGCCAGGATGCTGGTGATCCGCCGGACGGGCGGCGACATCGCCATGCAGGACGGGCGCGATCACTGGCTGCACGAACTTGCGGCAGACGTTTCCGACGACTGTCCGCCAGAGGAGATGAACGCCGAGGATCCCCTGTTCATCCTGTATACGTCCGGTTCCACAGGCGCCCCGAAAGGCGTCGTGCACTGCACGGGCGGCTACCTGCTCTTTGCCTCGATGACCCACCAGTACGTCTTCGACTATCATGACGGTGACATCTTCTGGTGCACCGCCGACGTAGGATGGGTCACCGGCCACAGCTACATCGTCTACGGACCCCTGGCGAACGGCGCGACAACGCTGATGTTCGAGGGAGTCCCGACCTACCCCGACGCGGGACGCTTCTGGGCGGTCTGCGAGAAACACGAGGTCACGCAGTTCTACACCGCGCCCACCGCCATCCGTGCGCTGATGGGCAAGGGACCGAAATTCGTGGAGAATCACGACCTTTCTTCGCTCAAGGTGCTCGGAACCGTCGGGGAGCCCATCAATCCCGAAGCCTGGGACTGGTACCACAAGGTCGTCGGCAAGGGAAACGTCCCCATCGTCGACACGTGGTGGCAAACCGAGACCGGCGGCCACATGCTGACGCCGCTGCCGGGCGCGACCGCGACCAAGCCCGGTTCCGCCACGCTGCCCTTCTTCGGCGTGCAGCCGGCGATCCTTGAGCCGCAATCCGGCGAGGAGATCGACAGCGCGGAGGCGGAAGGCGTGCTTTGCATCAAGGACAGCTGGCCGGGCCAGATGCGCACCGTCTGGGGTGACCACGAGCGTTTCGAGAAGACGTATTTCTCGGACTACAAGAACTACTACTTCTCCGGGGACGGCTGCCGCAGGGATGCGGACGGCTACTACTGGATCACGGGGCGTGTCGACGACGTGATCAACGTCTCCGGCCACCGCATGGGCACGGCCGAGGTCGAAAGCGCCCTTGTCGCGCACGCGAAGGTCGCGGAAGCCGCGGTGGTCGGCTATCCGCATCAAATCAAGGGCCAGGGCATCTATGCCTACGTGACTCTCATGAGCGGGGAAGAGCCTTCCGAGGACCTGCGCAAGGAACTTGAGACCTGGGTGCGTTCGGAAATCGGCCCGATTGCCAAGCCGGACCTGATTCAATGGGCTCCGGGGCTCCCGAAGACCCGCTCCGGAAAGATCATGCGCCGGATTCTCAGGAAGATCGCCGAGAACGACTATGGCGCGCTCGGCGACACGTCGACCCTTGCGGAACCCGAGGTCGTGGACGACCTGATCGAGAATCGCATGAGCCGGGGCTGAGGCGCGGCTGACCTGCATTGCCTGGGCACCGGTTGCCGCCGGCCCGCCGCGCAGGTTTCGGATCGGGAAAGTTCGCTCGGGCGGCGCAATCCGCCGGTCCGCCTGCACGGCTCGAAGTAGCGACCTGCGTCCTCCGTCCCGAACCGTGTGGAACGCGCCTCGCGTCCTTTCGGTTTCCCGCTGCCGTGTCGTTTGCCCTTCCCGCTGCGCGAGGCCCGGCCTATAAGCATCGCCGTTCATGGAGTCGCCACCTTGCGGATGCATGAACTGATGCGAGGAGCGATAGGACATGCGCAAGGCCAAGGTCAGGCGAAAGACGGCGGAGACAGACGTGTCCGCAGCGGTGAATCTCGACGGTTCGGGCGCGTTCGACAACAAGACCGGCGTCGGATTCTTCGACCACATGCTTGACCAGCTTGCCCGGCACGCGCTGATTGACATCACGACCCGCGTCTCGGGCGACCTGCACGTCGATGATCACCATACGGTTGAGGATGCCGGCATTGCCCTTGGCCAGGCGCTTGCGCACTCGCTCGTGGACAAGCGCGGGATCCGCCGCTACGGCAGCTGTCTCCTGCCCATGGATGATGCGCTCGTGCGGAGTGCGCTCGACCTGTCGGGCCGCCCCTACCTGGCGTGGAACGTCGAGATGCCGACCCCGAAGATCGGCAGCTTCGACACGGAACTCGTGCGGGAGTTTTTCCAGGCGCTCAGCACGCATGGGGGCATCACGCTCCACGTGGACATGCTGCATGGACTGAACAGCCACCACATCGCCGAGGCCACGTTCAAGTCCGTTGCACGCGCGCTGCGCGATGCGGTCGAAATCGACCCGCGCAAGATTGACGAGATCCCTTCGACGAAGGGCGCCCTCTGAGGCGATGCGAACCGTTCTCATAGACTACGGCGCGGGCAACCTTCATTCGGCGGAAAAGGCGTTTCAGCGCATGGCCGCCGAGGCACGGGCCGGCGAGGTCCTTGTCACCTCCCGAGCCGAGGAGATCGCCTGCGCGGACCGCATCGTGTTGCCGGGAGACGGCGCCTTTCCGGCGTGCATGCGGGCGCTCCGGAAGGAAAGCGGCATCTTCGAGGCACTGGTCGAGGCTGTTGAGGTCAGCGGTCGTCCGTTCCTGGGCATCTGCGTGGGCATGCAGCTCATGGCGCGCAAGGGCCACGAGCACGAGGAAGTGGACGGTCTTGGCTGGATCAACGGCGAAGTCCGCCGGTTCAAGCCGGAGAACGCGACCCTGAAGGTGCCCCACATGGGGTGGAACGAGCTGGTTGTCGAGCGCCCGCACCCCGTTCTTGACGGGATTGCGAGCGGCCACCACGCCTTCTTCGTTCACTCCTACCAGATGGAAATGGCCGACCCGGCCGAACGGATCGCCCATTGCGACTACGGGGGCGATGTCACGGCGATCGTGGCGCGCGACACGATGGTCGGCACCCAGTTCCATCCAGAGAAGAGCCAGGCCGCAGGATTGCGGCTGATCGCCAACTGGCTTGCATGGCATCCCTGACGGCAGTTGCATCGGTCAGCAAGGTGCGCGTCCGAACCCTTCCCTCGGGGCCGCCCTGCCGTCAGCGCGCCCCGCCCGTCCGTGACGTCAAGCTGAGACGGCACCGCGGGCGGCCGGTCCCGTCCCAACGTGATTCAGTCAGCCCATTGCCAAGGTCGTGTGTAGACCCCCAGGGTCTTGGTGACTTCAGCTTCATCCGCCGCATCCCGTCCGTCCAGCCTGGCCACAAGCCCAAGACGCTTGTCCTCGACCACGTCAGCCACGCGGGCGGCATGGCCGTCGGCCTCAAGCGCCGCATTGTACACGCGCCGTATGGCCATCCTTCGCAGGTCGGGCTTGAAGATCTTTCCGACGGCGGTCTTTGGAAGTTCGTCAACGATCTCGATGTATTTTGGCAATGCGGCCCGTTCGGAAATCCTGTCTTCGGCGAAGCTGGTCAACTCGTCCGGCGTGACCGAAGCCCCGGCGACAAGTTCCACGTAGGCGCAAGGCAGCTCGCCGGCATGGGCGTCAGGCTGCCCGATGGCACCCGCGAGGGCGACACCCTCATGGCCGGCCAGCGCCTCCTCGATGACCGCGGGATCGATGTTGTGGCCGCCACGAATGATCAGGTCCTTGGAACGTCCCGTGATCCAGATGTAGCCGTCGCCGTCGACACGGCCGAGATCGCCGGTGCGCAGGTAGCGTTCGAAATGGTAGAGACCCGCGTTTTTCTCCGCCTCCGTGTAGGTGCTGCCCGCGACAACCCCGGGGTTCGACACGCAGATCTCGCCCACCTCGTCGACGGCGCATTCCTCGGGTCCGCCGTCCGCGGAGCGCAGGATCTTCACGTCCGTGTAGGGGAACGGGATGCCCACGGATCCCACCTTCTTGACGCCGCCGATCGGGTTGCACGACACGAGGCAGGTTGCCTCGGTCAGGCCATAGCCTTCGATCACTTCCACGCCGCACGCCGATTCGAATTTCCTGTAGAGCTCGACCGGCAGCGGAGCGGAACCCGAAAACGCGGTCCTCACGGATGAAATGTCCGCATTCACCGGCCGCTGCATGAGCGCGGAGAATGCGGTTGGCACGCCGATGATGAACGTGGCCTGCCACCGCTCCACCAGTTTCCAGAAGTTGTCGAAGACACCGTCCCCCCGATAGCCTGCCGGCGTCGGGAAAACGACATGCGCGCCCGAACAGATTGCCGACATCAGGATCGGATCGACCGCAAAGACATGGAACAGCGGCAACGGGCACATGATGACGCTGTCCGCATCGAACAGGATCGAACCGCCCAGCCAACCGTTGTAGACCATGCCGTCGTAGCGATGCTGCGCCACTTTTGGCATGCCGGTCGTACCACCGGTGTGAAAGTATGCGGCCACCCGGTCCTGCCCGGGCGGCGCAAAGTCCAGTGTCGTGTTCTGGCGACCGACCTCGGCATTGAAGTCGAGGACCCGTGCCTTGTGCGTCGTGGGATTGCGGGGACGCAACAGGGGCACGATCCATGACTTCGGTGGCGTCAGGTAGCGATGCAGGTCGACCTCGAGCACCGTCTCGACATCCGGTGCCTGTGCGACCGCTGCGGCCACCTTCTGCGGCACGTCCGTCTTGGGAAACGCCTTCAGCGTGACGACGACGCTCGCGCCGGTCTCGCGCAGCAGGGCGGCGATCTGCTCGGTTTCAAGCAGCGGATTGATCGGACTCACGATTCCGGCCGTCATGCCTCCGAGGAGCGCAACCGCCGTTTCGGTCGCGTTGGGCAGGACATAGGCGACGACGTCGTCCTCACCGATGCCCAACTCCCGAAACATGTTGGCCGCCTGGGTCGTCCGGTCCAGCATCTCGCGCCAAGTGAGCGTTTCCGCCGGATCTTTCGGCCCGGAAAGCAACTGGTAGGAAATCGCGCTTCCGTCGCCATGGGCGGCAGCCGTGGCCGCCAGGGCGCCATAGACGGATCTCGGGACGTCCCGTGCCTCCCAGCCCATCTCCGCTTCGATTGCATTGCGATCTTCGACGCTCGTGAAATCCATGCTCACCTCCCCGTCAGTCATGGAAACCTTCGCCCGAATCCCGACGTCTGGCAAGATCGGATGGCCCGGCGGTCGGATGCCGTCAACGATCAGGCGAAAGTGCCGCCCTCCGTGAACTGAAGCCGGGCCAGGCGAGCGTAGAGCCCGCCCTCCGCCACAAGGCTGTCATGCGTCCCGGTTGCCACGATCTTCCCTTCGTCGAAGACAAGGATGCGGTCCGCCTTCTTCACCGTTGCGAGCCGGTGAGCGATCACGAGCGTCGTGCGATCCTCGGACAGCCGGTCCACCGCCGCCTGCACCGCGCTTTCGCTTTCGGCGTCAAGGGCGCTTGTGGCCTCGTCGAGCAGCAGGATCGGCGCATTGCGCAGGATCGCCCTGGCGATCGCGATTCTCTGCCTTTGCCCGCCAGACAGCATCACGCCACGCTCACCCACCTGCGTTGCATAGCCGTCGGGAAGAGCGCTCAGAAACGCGTGCGCGGCGGCTGCACGGGCGGCCTCCCGGATCTCGTCATCCGTCGCATCGAGCCGACCGAAGCGAATGTTGTCGTGCGCGGGCGCGGCAAAGATCACGGGCTCCTGCGGCACGAGGGCGATATGGCGTCGAAAGTCAGCCCGCTTGATCGTTCGCAGGTCCCGCCCGTCCACGCGAATCACGCCGGCGGCCGGGTCGTAGAAGCGCAGGAGAAGCTGCACCACCGTCGACTTGCCAGCTCCGGACGGGCCGACGAGAGCCACGGTCTCGCCCGGCCGAACGATCAGGGAAACGTCATTCAACGCGGCCATTCCGGGCCTGGACGGATAGGAAAAATGCACACCCTCGAAGGCGATTTCCCCCCTGACCGGCGTCTCGACCGGGGGGGCGTCGACCGGGTCGCTCATGCCGTCGTCGGCATTCAGGAGCTCAACCAGCCGCTCGGTCGCGCCAGCGGCCCTCATCAGTTCGCCCCAGATTTCGCTCAGGGCCCCGACGGAACCGGCCACCATCACCGAGTAGATGACGAACTGCACGAGTTCGCCCACTGTCATCGCGTCCGTGCGGACGTCCCGCGCGCCGACCCAGAGCACGCCGACGATGCCGGAGAAGATCAGCGCGATCACGATCACCGTCATCAAGGCACGCGTGGCGATCCTCCTGCGGGCCGATCGAAACGACCGCTCGGTCACTTCGGAAAATGCCTTGCGGCTTTCCGCCTCGTGCGTGAACGCCTGCACGGCCTGCACGGACAGGAGGGATTCGGATGCGTTCCCCGACGATGCCGCGATCCAGTCCTGGTTTTCGCGGCTGAGCGTCCGCAGCCGCCGACCGAGCACGATGATCGGGACGACGATCATCGGCACCAGGAGCAGGACGAGGCCGGCCAGCTTCGGAGATGTCACGAAAAGCAGCGCCAGCCCGCCCGCGAGGACGAGGGCATTCCTGAGCGCGACCGAAACCGACGAGCCGATGACGGAGAGGATCAGGGTCGTGTCCGTGGTGAGGCGGGAGAGGACCTCGCCGGTCATGATCCGCTCGTAGAAGGCGGGGCTCATTCCGATCATGCGGTCGAAGACCGCGATCCGGATGTCGGCCACCACGCGCTCGCCCAGCCGGGTGACGAGGTAGTAGCGAAGCCCGGCCCCGAGAGCGAGGAGGAGCGCGAGCCCAAGGGCAGCCGTGAAGTAGTCGTCGAGCAGGTCGACGGCGGAGGTTTCGAACCCGTCGACAACGCGTCGGACGGCGATCGGCAGGATGAGCGCAACGACGGCTGTCAGCACCAGCGCGACGGCTGCCACCGCAACCGTGCCGCGATAGCGGCGCACGAACGGCCAGAGCGCCCGCAGCGCGCGGACATTCCGGGACTTGGCTCGGTCGTGCCCAGAAATGTCCGTCATTCGGTTCCCCTTTCGACCATCCGACACTCAAGCCTTGAAATCGTCACAAGACGCCGAAATCCGACTGGAATGGGTTGGAGCGGGTAGCGGGAATCGAACCCGCACCAAGAGCTTGGAAGGCTCGTGTGATACCATTTCACCATACCCGCCTGGGTGGCCTCGTGCTTATGCCACGGCGTTTGGGGCGTCAAGCGAGGGGGCGGCATCGTTTCGTGGCGCTCGGGGGCCCATTCCGTCGTGTGCAGAGCACGGTCGTTACGTCCCCCACATGGACCTGAGGGGCCCAAATGTGACTCACGGCCAGATCGATCCCTGCCGCGCTCGCGCTGGACATGGATGTCTCCGAGCTTCCAAGGGCAAAATCTCTTGCGACGTTGCCTCTTGCAAGTCGCGATGCCGTCTCGGGCACGATCCCAATTTCTCGGACATTGACTCAAGCTGTGTCCCGACCCCGCCTGACTCTCGCTGTCCCGCAGGCGAAGCCCGAGTACATTGCACAGGCCACCGAGAAGATCCTGATGACCATGAACCAGGGCCTGGTGCTGGTGCTGACCGATCCAAATGGAGGCGGCGGCGCCGGTCCCACGATCAAGATGCGCCCCGGTGAAGTTCAGAGATGGAGGGTCAAAGACGCACTGGCGGTCGGCAAGTTCCCGTTGACCCGTGGCGCGCGACACGCCCTGAACGGCACAAGGCCGGATCCGTTGGAACGCTTTCCGGGCTCCCTGGCCGTCGCGCGAAATGAGGAAGCGGCCTGTTGCCATCCTTCCGGCACGCCTGCGGGAGCCAGATCACGTCTGGAAGCTCCGTCTCGCTCCCGCTCTTCGGCAGCGGCCATGGCAGGTCAGCGACCTCGGCCCGCTCAAGGACTGACGAGAACGGAATCTGGAGACTTGATCAAGGCCAGCGTCTCGCCATCTTCTGAAGCGGCCTTGCCACGGGATGATCGAAACCCACGCATACGGGTCCTTCGCCACTTCTGACAGCAGGAATGCACGGCGGCGTTTTGCCGAAACCTGATGTCGTGCAGGGATGTTGTCGCCTGACTGCCTTGCAGTTCGCCGCCGCATAGTTCATGCGGCGACGACTGGTCTCGAAGGGATTTCGGCATGCAGCCCCGTACGTTGCTCGAAGCGCTCGAATTCTCCTATGCCGGCAAGCTGAGAGCGATCTACGACGAGCTCGGCGGCAACAACGGACCGCGGCCCGCACGCAAGGATCAACTGGTCTCGGCAATCAACCGGATCCTCCTGAACAGGGTCGAGGCCGAGTGGAACAGGCTCACGAAGCACGAAAAACTGGCTGTGCAGGAAGCCGTCCACGATCCGCTCGGACTGCTCGACGTTGACAGGTTCACTGCCAAGCACGGCAAGCCTCCCGGCAAACGGTTCAGCGTTTCGAGGTACAATGACAGCAACACGGCGACCAAGCTCAACCTGTTCCTGCACCTGGGTGACAGGCATGACCCGCGGATCCATGTTCCTCGTGATCTCCAGATTGCGTTACGGGACATCGTTCCGGCGCCCGAACAGGCTGCAGTGCCTTTCCTGACGGAACTTCCTCCTACCGTGGACCTGGTCTCGCACCACTATGTCCACAAGTCTGGACGACATGTACGGGAGGCAAGGAGCACCCCGGTTCCGATCGAATGGCGCAACATGGAGACTACGGCGAAGGCGGGTCTGCATTCGGTGCTGAGCTTGATCGACGAAGGCAAGGTTTCGGTCAGCGCGTCGACGAAGCGGCCGTCGGCGGCATCCATGAAACGGGTTTCGGGAGCGCTTGACGGCGGCGACTTCTACGCGTCGACCGAATGCGAAGCCGATGTCGGACCGATCCAGGCCTTCGCCTGGCCCTTGCTGGTTCAGGCCGGGAAGCTCGCAAGGCAGGACGGACCCCGGCTCGCGCTCACCACCGCGGGGCGCAAGGCAATGACTGCGCCGCCGCACGAGACGATCCAGCTGATCTGGAGTCGTTGGATCGACTCGAAGATCATTGACGAGTTCTCCAGGGTTGAGGCGATAAAGGGGCAGACCCGCGGCAAGGGAAAGCGAGCCATGAGAGCGGTGGAGTTGCGCCGGGACGCGATCGACCAGGCGCTTGCTCAATGTCCGCCCGGAGGCGTCGTGCCGGTCGACGGCTTCGCCAAGTTCATGGTTGCCGCGGACCTCGGGTTCGAGGTGTCGAGATCTCCGTGGACTCTCTACGTTGGCGACCCTCACTACGGGGGCCTGTACAGCGAGAGCGCCGCAGGCTGGGGCGTGCTCCAGGACAGGTACCTGCTGTGCTTTCTCTTCGAGTACGCGGCGACGCTGGGATTGATCGACGTGGCATTCGTTCCGCCTGCCGGGGCGCGCAGGAAGCCTTGGGAGCCGACGGGATACTTCGACGGCGCCTTTCTGACTCGATATGACGGCCTGAAGTTCTTTCGGCTGACCGCGCTTGGGGCCTACTGCCTCGGACTGACGGACGCCTATGAACCCGAGACCCCCGAGACATCGACGCCCCTTTCCGTCTTCCCGGATCTGCGCATCGTCGTGCGGGGCGGGCGCCTGGACCAGGAAGAAAGGGCCTTCCTGCGCAGCTGCGCGGACGAGGAGGAGCCGGATTCCGTGTGGCGACTTAGCACGGAAAGGATCCTGAAAGCGGTCGAGACGGGTCTGGACACCGGGACCGTCAGGGAATTCCTGTCCGCCCGGGATGAGCAGCCGCTGCCGGAACTGGTCGATGGATTCCTGTCAAGGATCGAGTCTCGCGCACGATCGATTCGACGTGCCGGAACAGGAATACTCTTCGAATGCGACAGCGCGCAAACGGCCGAAACCCTGCTTTCCGACAAGAGAATCGCAAGGTTCGGTTCGCGCGCCGGCGAAAAGGGGATCTTTGTCCCGACTTCGTCGGAACAGTCTTTCCGAAGCTCCGCCCGCAAGATGGGGTTCGGATTCGACAACAGATAGCCGCCGGTTCGCGGTTTCGCAGCCTGGAGCGTCCCCGCACGATTGCTGAGAACCGGCCTCCGGGGCGGATTCACGGATCTGGATCCAATCAGGCTGGGGTCTGGCACGCGGCAGGCAGACTTGTCCCGAGCGCGCCGACATGTGCTGCGACCCCGAACGGACGGCCATGCCCGGTTTCTTGATGCATGCGCGCCGTAGGGGCCTTCACGAAATCCCGCTGCGGGAGGCTCCGGTCATGCTCGCCTGACAACTCGAATGCTCGCTCGTGAGCCAATCGGGAAAGTGCCGGCCTCAAGCGGGACGGCACTCCACGCATGCCGACGTCTTCTCTCGCCGGTGTTTCACGACCCATCCCCGTTGTCCGCCATTTCCGCCTTGGTGATCACCTCGGGCCAGAGGGCGTCAAGCGGGAAGGTGATTGCGTCGAAGGGCGGAAGCGAGACCGGCGCGTCACCTGCAAGGGTGCCCAGCAGCACCCACTGCCCGTCGCGCAGTTCGAACGCCTCGAGCGTCCGTGCATCGGGGTCGACGAACCAGAGATGCCGCACGCCCTCGCGGGCATAGAGCGCCCTCTTCTCGCTCAGGTCGAGCCGCCGCGTGGACGGCGAAAGCACTTCGCAAACCCAGTCCGGCGCGATCGTGAAATATGCGGCGTCGGGATATTCGGGCATCGTCTCACGCCGCCAGCCGGCAAGATCCGGGACGACGATATCCTCGGCCAGATGAAGCTCCGGCTCAAAAACGATCCACCAGCCGCCTGGACCGCCATCGCCATAGTTGAACGGCGGGCTGATCTTGGCGCCTATGCCGGAACTTGCCCAGGCATGGCGCGACGCTGGTCTCGGATGAGCGTGAAGGCTTCCCGCGATCACCTCCGCGACCTTGTGGGGTGGTGCATCCAGCACGTCCTGATAGGTCGCCCGACGGGTCTCCTTGCGCCCAGACCGTGCCACCATTGTCACTGCTCCCGCTGTTGCTCCCGGTTGCCGAGCCACTCGCCTTACCCGAACGAAGCCTACCCGTCACCGCGACCAAGGTCCACAACGACGCTTCACCTCCGCATGGTCATTCCAGGCCAAATTCCTTGCCGTCTTGCCTGGGGCATCGGGATGCCACGGACATGCCGCGATTCCGGACGACCGAAAACCGCAGCCGCTTGGCCGCAAGTTGATGGCATCTTCGTGAGCCGCATGCAAGGACGGTCACCCGCACATGATGACGGCACTGCTTTGGCATAGAACCCTGATGACGCCGTAATGGACTGACTTGCCGCGAGAAATTCGCGTCTTTCCGCCCAACCAAACGTGGCACCGAAGCGCCGTCCCGGAATGCTCACCATTTCAAGGGCTGCCATGACCATCAAGAAGCCTGGCCTTCGCGCACGCTTCTGGCTGTCCTGCGACCCGCTCCACCACGGATTGGATGCGCGCCACCCGCGAAATCTCCCGAGCGCGTCTGCCTCGGGGACATGCCTGAACCGTGCGGAAGGCGCGACACCAACGATTGGCGCAATCGGGCAACGACGTTCAGCCTGCGACGCGTTCGAGGAACTCCACCTCGATGAACGCAATCTCGAAATTGCTGGCGTTCACCACGTCATGATGAACGCCCTTCTCTCGGAAATACGGTGCCCCGCAACGCAATTCGACGACCCTGGTCGTGCCGTCAGGTTCGTGCAGCAGAAGCTCCCCGTCCAGGAGCGGCACGACGAGATAGTCGTGTTCGTGAACATGCCAGCCAGTGTTGTCGCCCTTTGCGGGAAAGCGCCATTCGGTCACTCGTGTGCGTTCATTCTCCACAAGAACCGTGCCGCTGGCAGTTCCGTCGCTTGAAGCGAGGACACTCAACGGGGCGCCCTCAGCGTTGGCGGGAAAGGCGCCAGATCGACGGGAGCGCGAGTGCGGCCAGCGCGGCCTTGAACGCGTCCCCGGCCAGAAATGGCCAGAGGCCCAGATCGAGCACCGGTTTGTCCCATCCAATTTCCATCCCAAGCCAGATCAGGCCAGGAACATAGATGATTGCAGTGCCCAACACCATGGCCGCCAAGGTCGTGGCGACACGCCGGTCCCAGCCTCTTTGCGCCAGCCATCCAACAGCGGCTGCAGCGAACGCGAAGCCTAGCAGGTAGCCACCGGTCGGTCCCGCCATGTACGCCAAACCGGTCCCGCGTTCAGGCGTTCCGGCGAAGACCGGCAGGCCCAACGCCCCTTCGGCCAGATAGAGCAGAACCGTCGCTGTCCCAAGGCGCCAGCCAAAGGCCATGCCCACCACCAGGACCACAAAGGTCTGCATGGTGATCGGCACCGGGTAGAAGGGGACCTGTATCTTGGCGGACAGCCAAAGCGCAAGGCTGCCCATGACCGCGAGAAGGAGGAACTTCATCCGCTCGTCTCCGGCCTGCCACAAGCTTTGCGCCAATGTCGGGCGGCTGTCTGAAATGATGCTCATCGTTGTCTCCTTTTCCATGGCCTCAGGCTGTTGTCTCGCGAATTCTGTCAAGCATGGCCGACCTGTCCCTCCGTGCGGCAAGCGCGACATCCATCGCCACCCTTGCGAATCTGGTCGGCGTGTTGGGCTGAAGCTGGCCGATGAGGTCCATGTCTGCCGAAACCACCGTGCCCAGCATGAAGTAGCCGCCGCCCGAGACCGCATCGCGGTGCAGCACGATGGGTTCCGTGCCGTTGGGCACCTGTATCGATCCGTAGGGGTAGCACGCATCGGTGATGTTCGAGGGATTTGAGCCCGCGCTGTAGGGCTGTTCACGCGGCACGAACTCCAGCTGCCGCCCGCCCTTGAAGCGGTAGCCCATCCGGTCAGCCTCGTTGGCGACCATCCACGTGTCGTCAAAGAACCCTTGCTGCGCGCCTTCCGTGATCCGGTGCCAATAGAGGCCTGGCAGCACCCGCAGCTCGGCTGATGACCCTGGCAGCCGCCTGAGCGCATCGGGCACAGACTTGCCCGGCCTTGCCGTGCCGCTTGCGGCGCCAAGCGGCAAGGAGTCGCCGGGTTGAACCGCACGCCCGTCGACACCGCCCAGCGCGCCAATCGGATAGGTCGACCGGCTGCCCAGGGCAGGCGGCGTGTCAATCCCGCCCGAAACCGCAATGTACGCTCGAGCCCCGGACTCAAGGAAATCAAATGACACAACCTGCCCCTTCCTGACGCCCAGCGCGGTCCAGGTTGGCATTTGCTCGCCATCGATCCTTGGCGGAAGCTCGGCACCGCAGACCGCGACGGTCGCATCCTCGGTGAACTCCAGCTCCGGCCCCAGGAACGCCGATTCCAGGCCTGCTGCGCCTTCATCGTTGCCCACCAGCAGGTTTGCGGTGCGCAGCGCGAACCTGTCCATCGCGCCGCCCATCGGGATGCCGAGATGGTAGAAGCCAGGCCTGCCGAGATCCTGGATCGTGGTCATGATTCCGGCGGAGATCACTTCAATCGGCATAGAGCGCCTCCATCAGTCTGGCGTTCGTGCCGTCCAGGTCCGCGTTGAAGTCGTCGAGTGAAAAGACAACGTACCGCATGCGGGGTTCAAACCGCCCGGCCTGCATGTCCTCGATGATCCGGTCGTATTCGGTCCGCCCTATGGGCCGCCACTTGACGATGTCGCCGGGACGGAAGAACACCATGAAGTCCTTCAAGTACGGGACTTCCTGCCTCGGGTCGTAAATCGTCATCGGGGTGATGCCAAACATCTGGTAGCCACCCGCACCGCGCACCGAATAGATGCAGGAGAAGGAGCCGCCGTAGCCAACGGTCTGCTTCGGCGTGTCCGTGCGAGGGCGCAGGTATTTTGGCACCTGGATCTGCCGCGATCGGTCGACCATCTGGTAGAGGAACGGCAGGCCCGACACGAAGCCTACCATCGAGACAAACCATGGCGCGCCGGCATGCGCTTCAATGAATGCCTCGACCGTTTCGTACCCGTTGATCCGCGCGGCAAATTCGAGGTCGGTTCCTTCCGGATCCTGGTGCCGTTCGCGGAACCGCATCAGGGTCTCATGTGTCCAGGGATCCTGATAGAAGACCGGCACCTCTATGATGCGCGTATCCAGCTTGGCTTCGGCGTTCCCGGCCTCTTCCTCCAAAAGCCTCAGGCGGTCCATCAAGGCATGGGGATGGATCCTGTCGGGGTCAAACTTGATCTGGAAGGAAGCGTTGGCGGGACAGATTTCCGTAACCCCGTCGATGCCGGCCGCTCGCACGGCGTTGGTCATCGACAGAGACGTGAAGAATGCCTCAAGCGACATCGCTTCGTCGACTTCCACGAAGATGTGCTCGTCGCCTCCGAACGTGAATCGACTCATGCGGCCTCCTCCCCTTGGCTAATGAGTTTCTTGGCGTTCTGTGCAAGCCACGTCTCCATCCAGGAAGTATGGACCGCGTTGGCCTGCACGTCGGCACTGTCGGCCAGCGCCGAGAAGAGCGGGGCGGTTGTAGGCAGACCTTCGATTTCCAGCCCTTCGAGTGCGGATGCCAGTCGGGCGATTGCCCGTGGCCGGTCCGGCGCCCACACGATCAGCTTGCCCAGCAGCGAGTCGTAGAACGGCGGAACCGCGTACCCGTCATAGAGCATGTGGTCGAAACGGACGTCTTCACCCTCCGGAACGCGCAATTTCGTCACGATGCCGGGGAAAGGCATGAAATCGCTGGCCGGGTCCTCCGCGTTGAGACGCACTTCAATGGCGTGGCCCGAGCGGACAATGTCATCCTGCGTCAGTCCCAGGCCCTCGCCCGCGCATGCCCGGATCATGCCGATCACCAGATCCGTTCCGCATATCATTTCGGTTACCGGATGTTCGACCTGGATGCGGGTGTTCATCTCGATGAAGTGGAAATTCCCGGTCGCGTCGTCGTAGAGATACTCGACCGTCCCGGCTCCGCGGTAGCTTACCGAATTCGCGAGATCAACCGCCGACGCACAGAGGCGCGCGCGCGCCGCCTCGCCGAGTGCCGCCGAAGGCGCCTCTTCCCAGACCTTCTGCCGCCGTCGCTGAAGCGAGCATTCTCGGACGTAGAAATGCACCACGTCAATGCCGTCTCCCAGCACCTGCACCTCGACATGACGGGCCTTCTCGATCAGCTTCTCGACATAGATGCCGTCGTCTCCGAAAGCTGCCGCCGCCTCGGACGAGGCCTGAGGCGCCAGTTTGCGAAACTCCTCAGCGCTTCTGGCCACGCGGATGCCGCGTCCGCCGCCGCCGGCGCTCGCCTTGATCATCACCGGAAAGCCGATTGTCTCGGCCACGGCGAGGGCCTCGTCCAGATCGGCAATCACGCCGTCGCTGCCCGGAACGGTCGGCACGCCTGCGTCTCTTGCCTGCAGCCGCGCTGCGGCCTTGTCACCCATCAGTCGGATCGTGTCGGCGGAAGGCCCGATGAAAGTCAGTCCGGCGCTTTCCACTGCATCGGCAAACCCGGCGTTTTCCGCGAGAAACCCGTAACCTGGGTGGATCGCGTCAGCACCGCTTTCGATTGCCGCTGACAGAATGGCTCCGGCATCGAGGTACGACTTCGTAGGGTGAGGCGGCCCGATCACCTTCACTTCGTCCGACAGCCGGGCCGCGAGGCTGTCCGTATCGGCTTCGCTCGCCACCTGAACGGTTTCCAGGCCGAGTTCCCTCGCCGCCCGGATCACGCGACAGGCGATTTCACCGCGATTTGCGATGAGCAGCCTTTTGGTCGACAGTCCCTGTTCCACGGTCAGCCCAGCTCAACGATGGTCATCCCGGCCGCCACGGGTTCACCATCTTCCAGCGGAAAGCCCGAGACGGTGCCCTCGGCATCCGCCTTGATCGGGTGAAAGGACTTCATCACTTCAACAAGGGCGACCACGTCGCCCTCGGCCACGGCATCGCCGACTTCCACGAAGGGCGGTTCGTCAGGCGCGGGCCTGCGATAGAAGGTGCCCGGAATGGGGGACCTGATTTCGTGTCTGGCCATGGAAATTCCTCCCGTTGGACCCGCCACGACGCTCACGAGACGTCGAGTTGGCTGAGCGCGAAGTTGACCGCCTTCCCGATCTTCACTGCGTTTGGCGTGTCGGAATGGATGCAGACCGTTTCGGCGCGCACCGGCAGCGACCTGCCCCCTACGGTGGTCATCGTTCCGTCACGAACGGCAGCAACGGCGCGGCTTGCAGCAAGCTCCGGAGCTACGGCCTCGTGCTTGCGCGTGATGATCAAGTGACCTTCGTCATCATATTCCAGATCTGCGAAGAACTCCGGCAGGAAGCCCACGCCTCGTCGCGTGTAGACCTTTTCATGCAATGTTCCGGTTATTCCGGTGACTGGCACGCCGTACACCACAGCGGCATCCGCGACAGCTTCGGCAATATGCTCCTGCCGGGCCGCCATGCCATAGAGCGCGCCATGCGGCTTGAGATGGCAGAGTGCCATTCCCTCCAGTTTCAGGAAAGATATGAGTGCGCCGATCTGATAGAGGATGATGTTGACCAGCTCGTCGCGATCGATCTTCATCTCTCGCCGCCCGAATCCGGTCAGGTCGGGCAGAGAGACGTGTGCGCCCACCTTGACCCCGTGCCGCTTGGCCAGGGCGACCGTGCTGCGCATGTGGTTGGGATCGGAGCCGTGGAATCCGCAGGCAACGTTTGCCTGGGTGATGTATGGCATCATTCCCGCATCGTTGCCCATCCGGTAGAGGCCAAAGCTCTCGCCCATGTCGCAGTTGATGTCCACCCGCACGGAGAATCCTCCCTAGTCTTTCAAGATCGCCAGGTACTTCAGGCGGACCTGGTCGGCGATCACCGCCAGGATCAGAAGTGCGCCCAGGACAACCATCTGCAGGTAGCTCTCGATCCGGGCGAGGTTCATCCCGTTCTGCACCAGACCAATGAAGAGCGCGCCAAGAACCACGTTTTCCAGCCGCCCCACGCCTCCCCGAAGGCTGACCCCTGCAATGACGCAAGCTGCGATCGATTCCAAAGGCATCGAAGCGCCGATATTGGCCTCTCCCGTGTCGAGGCGCGCAGTCAGCAGCATTCCCGCCACGGCAGCGAAGAATGCGCAGAGCACATAGGTCAGGAAGAGCGTGCCACGCGTGTTGATACCCGAAAGCGACGCCGCCTTGCGATTGCCGCCCACGGCGTAGAAGTGCCGACCGTACGGGGTGCGGTACAGAAAGACGTAGAGGGCCACCACGAGGCATGCGGCCACCAGAACCGGCGTGGGAATTCCAAGCAGGTTTCCAAAGCCGAAGGTGTCACCGAACCGAATTGGCATTCCATAGACCGGCACGCCGCCAGTCAAGTAGAGCGCGATGCCGAAACCCACGGATGCCATGCCGAGCGACATCATGAAAGGCGAGACGTTGAAGAAGGCCACTCCCACGCCATTCACCACGCCGATCATTGTGCCCGCCGCGATCCCGGCGAGGCATCCGATGACAATCGACAGCCAGACCGCCTCCGGCATTGCAGCGTAGAAGGCCGCCATGACCATCGCGCCTGCCACCGACGCCAAGGCGAGGATCGTGCCCACGGACAGGTCGAATCCGCCGGTCAGCAGTGCCAGCATCTGCCCGATCGAGACGATCGTCAGATAGACCGACTGCCTGAGCACGTTTGTCAGGTTGCGCGATGTCAGGAAATTCTCCGACATCAGCGTGAAGATCACCAGGGCGGCCAGCAGCAGAAAGGGCAGAATGCCGAGCCGGACGAACGCCCGCTTAAGAAAACGAGCCACTGCGCGCTCGGCTGCCCTTTCCATAGCCATCAGGCTGCGTCTCTTCCGAAGAAATTCGTCAGGACCGCCTCCTCGGTGAGGCCCGCACCCTGGAGTTCCGCCTGCACGTGTCCTCGATAGAACACGTAGGCCCTCGTTGAGAGGTGCAGAATTTCCGGCAGATCGGATGACACAAGCGCTATCGCCACGCGTTTGCGCGCAAGTTCCACGATGAACTCGTAGATCGCTGCCCGCGTGCCCACATCGACGCCGACCGTCGGTTCGTCAAAGGCGATCAGACGGAATTCCCGCGTGAGGCTCCGGGCCAGCATCACCTTCTGCTGATTGCCGCCCGAGAACTGGTCAGCTGTCCGTTCGATCTGCCGTGGCTGCAGGTTGACACGCTCAGCCATGCCGAGGACCGCCCGCCGTTCGCCACGCGGGGTCAGAACCGGACCGCTCGAAAAGGGCCTTATGTCCAGAGCGGCCAGCGCAACGTTCTCGCGCGCCGGGCGCATCATCATCAGCCCCTCGGAGCGTCGGTCAGGGGGCAGGTAGAGAAACCCGTCACGGATATTCCGTTTCGGCCCGTGGCCGGTGGACTCCCGACCAAGATAGTGCACGCGTCCTGCGGCAATCGACCTGGATCCAAAGGCCGCCTGCAGAAGTTCGGACTTGCCAGAGCCGACCAAGCCCGCGAGCCCCACGATCTCGCCTGCCCGCACCTCCAGCGAAGCGCCGTCCACGGTTCCGTCGCGCGTCGTCAATTCCTCGACCCTCAGCACCGTGTCGCCCGCAGACTGCGCGACCCGCTCAGGGAAGATCTTGCCCACCTCGCGACCAGTCATCAGTTGAACGAGGTCATCTTCTGAAACGTCTTGCGCATTCAGCGTGTCGACATGGCGCCCGTCCCGCAGCACGGTTATGCGGCTGCCGATCTGCCGAATCTCCGCCATTCGATGGGTGATGTAGACTATGCCGATGCCGCGTGCCGTCAGTTCGCCAATGAGGTTGAAGAGCTGATCCGTCTCGTGGCTGGTCAGCGACGCAGTAGGCTCGTCAAGGATCAGCACCGACAGGTCAGATCGGAACGCCTTTGCAATCTCCACCATCTGCTGCTCCGCCCGCGTCAGGTGACTGACGCGGGCGGCCGGATCGATGCGGAAATCAAGTTCATCCAGCATCGCACGCGCGCGCTCGCGACTGCGCTGCCGGTCAAGGAACGCGCCCATTCTCGGTTCCGCACCCAGAAAGAGGTTTTCCTCCACCGTCATTTGCGGAATCAGGGAAAAGTCCTGGAAGACCGCCGATATCCCCAGTTCGCGTGCATCGTGCACCGAATGGAGCGAAACCTGCCGGCCCCTGAAACGGAGCTTGCCCGACGTGGGCTGGACGGCACCGGCAAGGATCGAGATCAGGGTCGACTTGCCGGCGCCGTTCTCTCCGAAGAGCACGTGCACTTCGCCCGCTCGGAGGTCGAAGTCCACCGAGTCGAGCGCCCGCACCCCCGGATAGTCCTTGGTGACGGCGCAGGTCGCGACCAGCACCTCGTCCGCAGCGGACGGGGTGCGGTCCCTTGCCAATGCCTGAGCAGGAGAGGAAATGGTCAGCCCCTGCGCTATTCTACCGTGAAGACCGGCCGAAACCCGTCGGGAGCAAGGGTTGACGACGGGTCGAACTCGCCATGGTTTTCCTGCGTCACCACGTACAGCGCGGGACCCGCATGCTTGACGTATTCCTCGCCTTCGAGAATGCGCACCGCCTGGTCGACGGCGATGCGTCCCTGGATCACCGTCGAGTCGGTTGGCGCGGCGAGAATCTGGCCACGCGCGATGCCGCGGTCCACGCCAGGCGTGTAGTAGTACGAGATCACCTTGACCTGGTCGGCAAGCCCGCGCGAGCGCAGGATCGGCACCGCTGCCTCGGCGGTCACTGCCGTGCCTACGATGTAGCCGAGGTCAGGATGTGCCTCGAGCGTGTCCTCGACCAGCTTGGCCTGCACTTCCTTGCCGGTGTCTCCGTACCGCGTGTCGACCAGATCGACGGCGCTGCCCTCGATGGCACCGGAAAAGCCTGCATTGCCCGCCTCGACCCAGCCGGCCCCCGCGGGTCCAGGGAACCAGGCGGCCTTCACCGTGACGCTGCCAGCGGGGTGCTCGCTGGCCAGGAACTCGCCGGCCTTTGCGCCCATCTCGCCGAAGGACACGAGCGACTTGGCTGACAGCTGGTCCGACGACATGCCGTTGATCACGTCGATCACCGGGATGCCCTTTGCCCGGATCTCGCCGACAAGATTGTTCAACCCGTCAAAGGAGATTGCGCCGATGATCACGGCGTCAGCCCCGGCCGAAACGCAATCCTCGACCTGGGATATCTGGGTGTTGAGTTCGGTATATCCGCCGGCCTCGACGACGGTGGCCGAAACACCCAGGCGCCTGGCCTCGTCGACCACGCCATAGTCGACACCCAGCCAGTAGGCATCCTTCATGTGCGGGAAGGAAATGCAGAGATCCCATTTCTGGCTGGACGTCTCCAGCGGCACGTAGTCCAGGCTGGTGCGCGGGCTGGACATGTCGAACGGCGGATCCCAGACCTCGACCGTATATGGATACCAGGCTTCGGCCTGCGCCGTGCTGCCGAGCACCAGCGCCAACGCCAGCGCGGATGATCCTGAAAGCAGTGCATTTGACGTTCTCATGTCTTCCTCCCGGGGACAGAATTCAGGTTTGAACCGCCAACGGGCGGCCTGCCGGAAGTGTAAGTGCGCCCTGATTCATTGTAAAATACGAATAATACTTTACTGAAATTAAAATTATTGATATTTGTACATTGATGGACATTTGCCGAATTGCGTTGACACAAGAGAGATGAACTACATGTATCATTTTGTTATGTAATATGTTTTTTGGAATCGATCAGCATCGGGCAACTTGCGAAGGACGAAGAGCGCGTCTACGCTGCCTTACAGAAAATAGAAAAATCAGATCCAAGGTATCTGAAAATGAAGCAACCCTCCCTGCGACAGATCCGCTACTTCACCGCCGTCGCGAACGCCGGACAGGTCTCGCGTGCCGCAAAGGGACTCAATGTCTCTCAATCCGCACTGACGACGGCAATCAAGCAGCTCGAGGAGACCATCGCGACGCCCCTGTTTGTCCGGCATGGCGGCGGCGTTTCCCTGACCTATGAAGGCAACATCTTCCTGGACCATGCCCGCCGCATCATGGCGGCGGTGGACGAAGCGGTTCAGGCGCCGCGCCGAAAGCGGGACGACATACAGGGACTGCTGCGGCTGGCGCTGACCTACACGGTGGCGGGATACTACATCCCCGCCTTTCTCGAGAGGTTCCAGCGATCCTTTCCCAGCGTGAGCCTGCAGTTGACCGAGGCCCCTCGGGACGCGATCGAGGACGGGCTGGTCTCTGGCGACTTCGACCTGGCGGTGATGCTGACCTCAAACATCATCGATCAGGAGGGCCTGAAATTCGAGACCCTGATGCAATCGCGCCGGCGTCTCTGGCTGCCGACGCTGCATCCGCTCCTGGCACAAGGCACAATCACTTTCGCCGACGTGTCCCGAGAGCCCTACATCATGCTGACCGTGGACGAGGCCAGCAACACCGCGCAGCGCTACTGGAACAAGACCGCCTACCGCCCGAACGTGGTTTTCCGCACGTCGTCGGTGGAAGCGGTCAGGTCAATGGTTGCTGGCGGCATGGGCGTGACGATTCTCTCGGACATGGTCTATCGTCAGTGGTCGCTGGACGGCAGGAGGGTCGAGGTGACGTCATTGGCAGACAACGTGCCAACTATGGACGTCGGAATGGCCTGGGCCGCCAATGCCGAATTGAACAGCGCCGCGACGGCGTTTCGAGAATTCATGCATCTCGGAGACGCTTCGCACTGACTTCATCTCGTTCGCCGACCGCATGCCCTCGGAATCCGAATCGAGCCGACAGGCAACCCACACGCTGACTTGAATGAATGAGGTCATGCCGAATGCGACCCGGCACCGGGAGAGGGCCGGGTCGGACCTGAAGAGAGGCCAAATGGGCTGCATCCCTGCGGATGCCTGGAACTCTGACAGAGGACCCCGCGTCCGGCGTGCTCAGGAAGTCCATCTCCGCGTGTGCAGGGGCACCTGCTCGCCCATGGGTTCGAAAGCTTGTGCGGCGTTGTGGCTGAGGCGGCCAACGGCCCTTCTTCGTGATTGGCCGGGACGCAGCGCTGGACAAGGGTCTGTTGCGAGCCGGAGCCGCCGAACTTCCCTTCTTGCACCGGCAGGCACGGACATACGGTCTGGAAGACTGGGCATTGGCGCGCCGGTTGACGGTGGCCGGCGGTCCGGTGCCGGAGCACCACAAGGAAGGCGGCGTCTTCTCACCGGCCGCTGGCTGGACCACGGTTCGCGCCGGCCGATGCAGGACAGGGTTGCAGGCGCCCAATTCCATTGCGGATGCCTCCGGAGCGCCAGACGTCACCGGCCCCGATGGTTGCTGGGAGAGACGGTCGGCATCTCAACGAATTGGGAGGCCAGTCGCGAATCCACCGAACGTGTGCATCGATGCGCCAGGATGCTAAGCGATCTTCCGGGAGGCGACAAACTCCCGATATGGCTCAAATGCGGCCGCGACTCGTTCGGCAGTGAGGCCGAAGTCTTCCAGGCGGTATCGATGTGGAGGCCCCTGGCGACGCTGCTCGGCCTGCCGTTCGAGCCAGCTCTCCATTTCGGCAGCAACCACCGGTTCGAACCGCCATTCGAGTCGTTCGTAGATGGCATTCACCACCGCCATCGGGTTCTCGACCAAGTCGCGGTAGCTGACATCGACCCAGCGCGACTCGATCTCGGGACGTGATTCCCGGAACCGCATCGCCTCGTTGAGCATGCCGCTCATCAGGTCCAGTTGCTCGGCGCCAGTTTCGTGCGGCGGGCGCGGCTCCAGGGAGACGGAGCGTATCCGGTCCACCAGGCTGTTCCACGATCCCATGAACTGCGCGGGTTCGCGATGGGTCTGGATGAAAATCGCATCCGGGTAGTTCGCGAGCAATGCCTCCAGCTCCATGAGATGGAAGGGCATCTTGAACAGCCAGACCTTTGTTGCATCGCGATTGCGCTGCCTGCGCTGCCAGTTGAAATGCCGCATGACGCGCTGGTGAAAGGCGTAGGCATTGCCCGAACCGGTGGCGGCAAGCCAGCGTCGGTAGTCTGGCACGTAGTACGCGACGGCGTTGACCCAAGACGCGAAGGACTGTCTCAGGATCGGGAAATCCTCTTCGGGCTGGTCGACATCGATATGGTGCATTTCGGCGAACTGTTCCACGACCCGGATGGACTCCAGCACCTCCTTCACGTGAGCCCGCCGCGGGTCGCCGACGGTCCACGCCTCGGTGCCGTACTCCCCGCTTGCCAGGACCGGCTCCGCCAGCTCGTAGCGTCGAAGCGTCCAGAACCTTCGGTCGCGTGCCATCATGCGGTGCAGAAACGTGGTGCCGGTCCGATTGATCCCCACGATGAACACCGGACGCACTATCTCCTCGCGCTCGATCTCAGGGTGCTGCCGCCACTCTCGCGCGAGCGCCGCATTGTTGCGAAGCTGGCGGTTCAGTTCGTAGACGACATGCGGGCGTCGCTCCTCCAGCAATCCGGCCTGTCGTGCGCTCAGTGCCTCCACAAGATGCTGGAGTCCCGCTCGAATCCACCCGGGATACGCATGGTCGAAGGGAACGCCGGCCCATTCTGCATAGCCCTCGGCCTGCGTCATCAGGCGGTCGAAGTCCAGACGGACATGCGGCACCGGATAGGGCCACGCATCGCGCTGCCGCCGTATCCAGTCGTAGGAGCGCGCATGCCGAATCAGCAATGCCGGCCACCGAACGGCGAAGGGACAATCCTCGCGAATCGCGCGGTCGTCGACCGGAGCAACGCCGCGGGCTTCGCCACTCGCGAACCAGTACGGTGCAAAGAAATCGAGCAGGTCCCACAACCCGTGCAAGGGGGAGCGCTCTCCAAGCGCCTGGCAGGCACGCTTGAACGTTTCGTACGGAACTTCACGCAAGTAGAGTCCGAAATCAGCCGGCCGGAAATCGTCATGCGGAGGTTGCGTGTCGCAGCAATGGTAGATCTTGAACCGCCGCCCGGGATTCGCCGAGATCGCGGCGCATATTTCCGAGAGCGTGTCCACGGGCTCGGCATAGCTCTGTATGGAGAAGCTCGCGGGAACCATTTCGACCTGCATCGCCGCGTAGTGGACAGAGACCGCGACGGCGCTCGCTTGCGTGAATCCTGTGCTGGACATCCCCGTCTGCGGCAGGCGAAATATCGCCACCGGAAGTCCGGCCGCGTTCGCGAAGAGCAGAACCTGCTCGGAAACGAGCTTGCTCCACGGGTATCCAACGAAACCGGGCGGAAACAGCCTCTTCATGGCAGCCAGGTCGGGCTGCATGTGATGCTCGATGCGTCGACCGCTGAACTCGTTCGAGAAATTGCAGAAGTATTCGGGGAAAACGCCCATCGTGGAAGCGTAGAAGACGTGCTTGAAACGAATTCGCAGGCACAGCGCGAGCACATTGCGAAGACTGGATGAATTCACGGCGCGAATCGAGGCGTAGGACGATGTGAGGGAAAGGTCGGCGGCGAGGTGATAGACCGCGTCGATGCACCGGCACAGATCCTCGAACTCCGCATCGCCCAAGCCGAATTGGGCCGCGCAAATGTCCCCGACCGTGACGCGGATGCGCGACTCCAGTGCGTCCTCCCAGATTTCGGCATGCTCGAGGGCGGTTCGTATCCGCGCGAAACCATGCTCAACGTCGCGCGCGCGGACCAGGCAATGCACGACGAGGCTGTCGTTCTGCCGCAGGAGTTCGCGCAGCAGAAAGCGGCCCACGAGCCCGGTGGCGCCTGTCAGCAGCACTTGCTGAAACTCGTCCGCCGACACCGGTGCGGCTGGCGATTCCCCAGAAATGGTGGAATGCACGAATCCCTGCAAGCTGTCGAGGTCGCGGTGGCACTGCAACGGCATTCGACCTGCAAGGGAGGGCACTGCGCGGGAGGCGGGAGAAATTTCGGCCATGTCGTGCCTCGCTACAGGGGACCGCCGGACATGAGCCCGCCCGGTCGCTGCGGGCGGGATTGCCGGTGTGCGAGTCGGAACCTGAACGCGCCCGGAGCGCTCGGGTCCGTTGCGCCAGCGGTGCGACGCCGCGGAGGAGGCCTTGCCTGGCCCGTGGGCGGCGACTGCCCGACAAGGTGGCGCATGGACGCATGCATTGACCTGCAGCGTGCCAGCATCCTCGCCGGCAAGGAATCTGGGCCGGGCTCGTGAATGGTCAAGACTCCGCTGTCGTTGCGTCTTGGCCCGCACCGGGCGCCGACGGAAAGTGATCTTCCAGGACGCCTGCAAATTCCGACGGCCTTCTGCGCCCGAGGCGGCGCCCGGAAAGAGGCGCGTCCGTGCCGCTCGCCGCGCCGGTCTCGCCTTCCGTTTCCTCGGACTCTTCGGCTCTGTAGACGATCGAGCGCGCCAAGGACCTGCAGGTGGCGGTGGTCATCAATTCAAGGGCGCTGACCTGGAAGTTGAACCGGTTCTGAATGAAGGCGACAAGCTCGGCAACCGAGATCGAATTGAATCCGAAACTCGCCAACGGCTCGTCCACGTCGCCTTCCTCATGGCCGCACAGCTCGGCGACCTTCTCGGCAATCTGCGTCATCACGGCTTCGAGCGTGAGCCGGTCGTCGGAATGGCCTTGGAAGGCATCGTGGTTGCTCATCAGGCGACCGATGCGCATGTAGTCTGCAGAGTCGACGGTCAACGGAACCCGCTTGAACACCGCGGTGACCAAGTGGTCGCTGTCGGACAGCCTGCGCAGGGCGTAGTCGAGGTTGGTGATCGCGAAATGAATGCTCACCGGCGGCATGCCGGCCATTCTCAGCATGCGCAGCACGTGGTGGTTTCGCGATGCCATGCCGACTTCGGCGACCGCCGAAACGTTGCAGGACAGCGCCGGCAATCCCTGTCTGCGGCGGCAGGCTGCGAGTCCGTCGATGTAGGCACTGGCAGCGCCGTAGTTGATCTGTCCGGGATTGCCGAAGGTCGAGGCGGTGGACGAGGCCATGACGAAGTGGTCGAGCGGATGCCCGGCGGTTGCCCGGTGAAGATTCAGCGCGCCGGCAGCCTTGGGGGCAAACACCGTCTCAACGGATTCCCGGGACATCGTGCCGAGCAGACGATCATCAAGAACGCCAGCGAGGTGAAAGACGCCCTTCAGCGGCCGGCGCAGGTTGGCGACGCAGCGCTCGACGTCCGCCTCGACCGCGACATCGCCCGCCACGATTTCGATCTCGCATTCCTGGTCCATGTGTTGCAATGCGGTCGAACTGCGCAACCAGTCGGCGTCGCGGCGACGCTCAGGGTCCCGGTCCATCAAGGTGAGATGGCGGGCGCCGATGGACACGAGATAAGGCAGCAGGCACAGGCCGAATCCGCCGAGGCCGCCGGTCACGAGGTAGGTCGCGTCGGGGTCGAGCAGCGGGCGCCGATCGACAATCGGGAACGGCGGATGGACGCAAGCCGGCGGGGCCCTGAGCACCAGCTTCCCCTGGTGCTTTCCGCCGGTCATCAGGCGCAGGGCCTTCGCGTAGTCCTCGTAGTCGTAGACGGTGATCGGCAGCGGCGGCAGTTCTCCCTGCCCAAGCAGGTCAAGGCACGTCTGTGAGAGCCGGCGCAAGAGCCAGGGATCATCGACCATCAGCCGATCCACATCGATCGCCGCGAAGCGCAGGTTCTTGCGGAAGACGTAGAGGCCGAGCGGGCTGTCCGAGTAGATGTCGACCTTTCCGATCTCGCAGTGCCAACCGCCCGGGCGCAGTGCCTCCAGGCACTGGGCGAGTTGACGGCCGGCAAGGGAGTTCAGCACCACGTCGACCCCTTCGCCGCGTGTCGCTTCCATCAACTGGTCGTACCAATCCTCGCTGTGCGAATCGAATGCCGCGCTTGCACCAAGCTCGAGAAGCCGGTCGCGCTTGGCGTCGCTGCCCGCCGTCGCGTAGATCGTCGCCCCCGCGCGCCTGGCGAGCGCGATGGCGGCCTGTCCCACGCCGCCCATGGCCGAGTGAATCAGGACGGCCTGGCCTTCAGAGAGCCGAGCCAGGTGAACAAGGGCGTAGTACGCGGTGAGGTAGACCGACAGCAAGGACGCGGCCTGCTCCAGGTCGAGGCTGGCGGGCTTGGAAAACACGAGGTGGCCGTTGACGACCGCCCGATTGGCTATGCACCCGCCCTGGGTGAAGATCACCTCGTCGCCGACCTGGAAATTGCCTGCACCGTCGCCGACCTGACGCACGACCCCGCTCGCTTCCATGCCGACCTCCAGCCCGAGGGCGGAGCGTTCGTAGGCCGCCGAGGGCAGCAGTCCCAAGGTCACCATGACATCGCGGAAGTTGAGCGCCGCTGCCTTCACGTCGATTTCCACCATGCCCGGTCCCAGCGGAGCAGGATCGTACGTCTTCATCTGCAAGCCGCCGATCTGTCCCGGGTTGTCCAGGCACAGGCGATAGGTCGCGGCGTCGCCGGCCGGGACGCAGGGAGCGTGGTCGCGAACGCTCTGCGTGCGGGGCACCCACAGGCGGCCCTGTCGCACCGCGATCTCCCGTTCGCGCAGATCGCAGCGCGCCAGCGAGGCCAGGGCATCCAGGTCGCTGTCGTCACCGAGATCCACGAGACGGAAGTCGAACGCGGCGTCCTCGCCCACCTCGACCGCCATGCCGCGAACCGCGCCCCACAAGCCGGATCCGCGCGGGTCCTGCACATCGAAGGCCGCCTTGCGGGTCACGACGGTGACGCGGCACCGGGAACGTGCATGCCCGGTCCGGTGCAACGCCAGCGCCCGGACGAGGGCGACGAAGGCCGACACCGCCCCCTCGCCGGTGGGGTCATCCGGATCAAGGCCGCAAAAGAAGTCGACGGCCTGCAGCTCGGCCACCCGAGGCCATTCGTCGATGCCGCCGACGTCACCGGAGACGATGGACTGCAACGCGATCTCGTGAACCTCCGGATCATCGAGCAGCGACAGCCAGTCCCGTGCCAGGCTTCGCGGTTCGCCCACAACCCAGCGTGGTGCCGGAACTGCCGCCAAGGCCAGGTGTTCCGACCACGATTGCGAGGACTGAAGAAGGGTGCTGCGCGTGGCAGCGCGGACGACGGTCCAGCCAGCGCCGGGTTCGAGCACTTCATCCCCTGGGTGGGAGACAAGTGCCAGGCCTCCGGCCACGACCAAGCGTCTCCAGAACTCCCAGTCAGCGGGGTCGCTTGCGGCCGCATCGCGATGCAGAAGGAGCAGCTCCGCCGCCCCCGGGCGCAGCAGGCCCTCATCGAGCCCGGCCGCCCGACCCCCGGTCGGGTCGATGCAATCGAATCGCAGGGCGGCGTCGGCTGCGCGGAACGCTTCGTAGTTCTTCCTGGCGGCTTCTTCATCGTGGCTGACGAGCCAGTACTCGCTGTGCCGTCCGGCATTCGACAGGTGCCCGACGCACTGGCCGAGCATGGTCTGCTCGGGCGTCCTGCACCCGGCGAGCTCAAGGACGCGAATCGCGCGGCCCGTCCCGTCAACGGGCTCTTCGAGAGCGGCGATCAACGCCACGGGATCGATGTCGTCATCGGGTGACCCGACGGTGCATGCAGGTTCGTCCGTCAGGAACTTGGGTTGCCAGACGATCCGGTGCCTGCTGTGGGGCAAGTCGCCCCTCTTCAGGTTCGAGTCGAAATGGATGTATTTCTGGACATGGGCTACGAGGGCTCCGGTGGAGCCGTCGTAGAAGCTGATGCTGCCGGACAGCCGCTCGCCCTCGGGTGGGTTGAACTGGCCCTTGTCGTCGATGTCCAGGGCTCGATCCGGGGGATCCCTCAGGAGACAGGTCAGCCGCGCTCCCGACGCCGCACCAAGAAACGTCATGTGCTCGATGCGCCGCGGAATGCACAAGTGATCGGAAGTGAGCAACAGGCTGTAGAGGAACGCCTGAAACGCACCATCGATCAGCGGAGGGTAGAAGACATACCCCTCCTCGCGTCCTTCGGCCCACAGCCTTTGGTCGACTTCGAGATCGACCAGATAGGCCTGGGTCGCCTCGTGACGCTGGATCTGCCGGATGTTCCTGCAGTGGGGACCGTAGCTGTACGTGTCGCCCAGCACCGCCTCGAAGCGTTCGTAGAGCTCATCTCCGGAGGGATGCTCGACGGGCGCAAAGCCAGAGCGGTCGACGTCTCCGAGCGTGCCGGGCGTGTCTGGCGCCGGCGGCTCGCTCAGCACGCGGACCTTGCCCCGGCAGTGCGATTCGCTCCTGGCATCCTCGCCGTAGGGCCGCGTGGAAATCACGAAAGTGAACTCGTCCGGTGAATTGGCGACAGGATGCAGCGCCGTCTGCAGGCGCACCGGCGTTCTCGGGACCGGGCAGGGCTGAAGAAACTCGATGACGTCGAAGTGCACCGGCACACCGCCAAGCGCCTCGAGCACCAGCTCGATGTAGCCCGTCGCCGGCATGATCGCCGCGTGATGCACCACGTGGTCGGCGGCCCAGGGGAACGCCCGGTCCGAAAAGCGCGCTTCGAACAACAGGTGATCGCACGGGATCCGGTGACCGACGAGCGGGCCGTGAGCGTACTCGGCCCCCCGATTGTGGAACTCGTCGTCCGCCAGCATATCCGCCTTTTTCTCTTCGTCCCTCGGATGGCCGGGCAGCAGATGAGGGACGGGCTCCGGGCGCGGATAGCGGGAGGCGAAGTCGAGGGTCACCCCGGCCCTGAACAAGGCCCCCAGCGACTCGAGAAAGCTGATGCGTGTATCGGTGTCGCGCATGAATGTCGCGACAGAGGTCGGAACGGACACGCCATCGGCCAGGCATTGGGCGATGACGGGCTGCAACGCGCAATGCGGCGCAAGCTCGAGCACCGCATGCGGCCGGTGGTCGCGCTTGATGGCGTCCATCGCTGCCGCAAAGCGCACGGGCTGGCGGATGTTCGACCACCAGTACGCGCTGTCGAAGCGCTCGGTGTGGTTGCCGGTCACGGACGAGATGAAGGGAACGTCGGAATCGAAGGTGCGCTCGTCGAGGAAGGACAGCGCCTCTGCCACGTCCTCCCGGATGGCGTCCATCGCCCGTGAGTGAAAGGCGATGTTTCCGGGCACCAGCCGATGCTGCAGGTTGCGCAGGTTCAGCTCCTCGACGACAGGCTGCAATGCAATCTCGATGCCGCAAATGACCGTGTTGGCAGGCGCGTTCTCGCAGGCGATCTCGATCTGGGCGGACTGGCCTGCATCGAGCCGGAACGGAATGTCGAGATCTTCCAGCAACTCCTCGACGCCGCCACGATCAAGGCCGATCGCCAGCATCCGGCCCGACCCGGCGGTCCGTTGCTGCAGCGTGGCCCTATGGAAGACCAGGCGCGTCGCATCTTCCAGGGAAAGCGCTCCGCAGGCGTAGGCGGCGGCCACCTCGCCGGAGCTGTGGCCGACCACGCAATCCGGGTAGACCCCCCACGTCTTGAACAGCTCGACGAGCGCGCACTGGAGCATGAAGATGGCTGGCTGAGCCAGCTCGCATTCGTCAAGCGCCGACTGCGGCGCGGAGAAACAGGCTTCGCGCAGCGAGACGTCCGAGTGTTCACGCCAATGCGCCTCGATCACGTCGATGACGCGGCGAAACACCGGATCGGCGTCATAGAGGGCGCGGCCACAGCCGGACCATTGCGTTCCCTGTCCGGAGAACACCATTGCCAGCCTCGGCTCGCCCTCCTCAGCGGTTTCGATCGGGACGCGTTCCTCCGCAACGGCATCGAGCCCGTCCTTGAGCTCCTGCAGGTCACGCACTGCAAGCGCGGCACGGGTGGCAAAATGGGTGCGACGGCGGCTGAGATTGCCGGCCAGCGTGTAGAGATCCATGGGCCGCTGGCCGAGCGTCTCGCGAAGCTGTCCTGCGGTCTGGGCGAGCGACTTCGCATTGCGCGCCGACAGGGGAACGACGTAGCCTGCCTCCGGAGCCAGGGCCGCCGACCAGATGCGCGGACGCGCCGGGCGATACTCGCGCACCACGCAATGGCCGTTGGCGCCACCGAAGCCGAAGGAGTTGATGCCGACAACGACGGGATGATCGGGAAAGGGCTCGACTTCCGTCTGCACCTTCATCGGGCAGCCTTCAAAGTCGATCTCCGGATTCGGCACCACGTGGTTCTTCGACGTCGGCGCGAAGGTGCGCCGTTGCATCATCAGCACGACCTTCAGCAGCGCGCAATGGAACGCGGCCGCTTCCATGTGCCCGACGTTGCTCTTGACGCTGGACACGCGAAGCGGCACCTCGCGCCCAAACCCTCCAAACGCCTCCGAAATGGCATTGCCCTCGATCCGGTCTCCCACCACGGTGCCCGTCGCGTGGGCTTCGACGTAGTCGAATTCCTGGGCGGTCCGCCCGGCACGGGCGGCTGCGGTGCGCATCAGTTCCACCTGTGCGTGACGGGTCGGCGCGATGATGTTGCGGCCCGGTGCGAGGCCGACGGCGTCGTCCGCCGATCCCGCTGCATTGACCGCGCTCGCCTCGATCACGGCATGAATGGGGTCCCCGTCGCGCTCCGCCGCGGCCAAGGGCTTCAGCGCGAAGATGAAGGCGCCCTCGGAACGCATGTAGCCGTTGGCACGGGCGTCGAAGGAGTGGCACTTGCCGTCCGGACTGATGACCCCCATGAGGTTGAAGCTGCTGCTCAACCTGGCGCTGGCCAAGTAGGTCACGGCCCCGACCAGCGCCTGGTCGCAGTCGCCGCACTGGAGCGCGTTCATCGCCGAATGCAGGGCGCTCAGCCCGGCGGAACAGGCCGTGCAGTAGGAAATCGAGGACCCCATGAGGTTGAAGTGGTACGAGATCCGGTTGGCCAGCATGGCCACACTGATGCCGGTGACGGAGTACTCGTTGATGCCATGCAGGTGCCGCCAGCTGGACACGGCCGGCACCTGTGCCCCGACAAAGACGCCGGTGGAACTGTTGCGCAGCGCATGGAAGTCCCAGCCGGCATGCTCGACGGTCTCCCACGCACAGTTGAGCAGCATCCTGACCTGCGGTTCCGTCTTCATCATCTCGTTGTGGGACATCCCGAAGAGAGCGCGGTCGAAGAGCAGCTCGTCGCTGTCCCGGACCAGTCCTTCCCAAGGACTTGCAAGGCGCCCCGGGCCTGAAAACTCCCCGATGGGCGGGTGGCCTCTCCCGTAGCGATCCCTTATCGGCTCCCGGACAATCTCACGCTCGACGAGCAGGTGCCAGAAGTCCGAGTCGGAGCGTATGCCACCGGGCATGCGGTGACCGTATCCAACGATGGCGACGTCGCCTTCCGTCTTCCGCGACGTCATGCCGTCTTCCGGAATCTCGGCACGGTGACATCGGCCGCGCACCGCCCGGCGGGCTCACGGCTCGAAGTGCAGGCATGCGGTTGCAGACGCCAGCGTTGCGTCATCGATCGTCTCCCCAACCCGTATTGCGGCCGCGACACGACGGACGCACCCCCGATCCCGGAAGCACCGGCGAATCGGCATTGCGCTCCGGCGAAAAGGCGGCTCGCCGCAAGGTGCGCGTGCCAATCGAGCCAGACATTAGCCGACGCCCTGTGTCTTGTCATGTTCTTTCGGGCAGGTTCCGCAGTCTTTCGGAGGTCCTTCGTCCAGGCCCGGCCCGCTTGCGCCCTTTCGGCCTTCAACCGGGTTTCCCTGGAACGTCCCACATCTGCAGTCCTTCGGCGCGGCATTCCAAGCCACGGGAAGCGGTCCGATTTCTCCAGTCGCGAATGGTGGTCTCCTCTTGTGCGCCTGGAATGAGGAGCGACGCGGCGGGTCGAAGGTCCTGCGGCGCGCATGGTGCGCCATCCAGCGCGACCGTCCGTCTTGCCACAGCCCGTGACGTCCAGACAAGTGCTTGGGCACACACGGCCCGCGTTGCCTTGCACCGCTGGGTTCAGTGAGGCTGACAGGAGGAGAATGGCACACCGGGACAGACAGGAACGATGACCAGGATCGACGTCGGGAAGACGGAACTGCAAGTTCATGTCCTGCCGCTCGACGAGACGAGCAGGGTCCGAAGCGATTCGGACGGCATCGAATGGCCCTGCACCGGGAATCGCGGGCTTGGGACGTAGCCGGACATCATGGAGCCGACCGGGCGCTGCCGCCGGCCGGCACGCATCCGGCTGTCCGCGGCCGGTCTGCCGGTGACCCGGGCCAATCCGGACCGTGCCCGCCAGATCGCATGGGCGGCCGGCCGGCGAGCGATGGCCGATCCCGCGGATGCGAAGCTTCTGGCAGAGCCGGGCCAGGTGAAGATGCCAAAGATCGTCGTGCCTGCATCACCAGGTTGGACGACGCTGGAGGATCGGGTGATTGCGATGGGACGTCGCCAACTGATGCGGCGCAGGATCGCCCATCCGTAGACGGCAGCTGCCAGCAAGACACGAACGGCCCTGATGCGCACGGCGGGCCGAGACTAGTCGTAACGGCCCGCTGCGATCATCACCAGCGCCGGCAGCAGGAAAAGGACCGACAGGGTGGAGAAAGCAAGGCCACCCAACATGCTGACGACGAAAGGCACGAAGGCGATCAGCTCGTCGCCGCGCTCATAGAGCAGGGGCGAGAGGCCAAGCAGCGTGGTGAGGGTGGTCAGGAACACCGGCCGGAATCGTTGTCGAGTCGCGGCGGCTGCTGCAGCGATGGCGGGTATCATCACGTTGTCCCGCCGGATCCTGTTGTAGCGGTCTATCAGCACGAGCGTGTCGTTCACGACCACACCGCTGACGGCAATGATGCCGAAGATCGACATGGTGGTCAGGTCCCAGCCGAGAACCCAGTGACTTATGATCGCCCCGGCGAACGCGATCGGGATGCCAACGGTCGCGATGACCGGCTTCCAGTAGCTGCGCAGGAACGACGCAATGAGGGCGAAGATCGCGATCAACACGATGGGGACGAGAACCGCCAGCGTCTCGAGCATGTCGCCCTCGTCGCGCGCACCGGCTTCAACTTCGACGGCGAGACCGGGATACTTCGTCAGAAGGTCGGGAATGACCTGTTCATGGACCTGCCGTCGCGCCTGAATCGGCGTGACAACGGCAGCGTCCGCCCGCCCGCCGACGCGCGCGGCACGCCTTCCGTCGATCCGCGTCAGCGTCGTCGGCTCGCGCCTCTCGGTAATGATCGCCGCCAGCGACAGCGGGATTTCGCCGCCGCCCGGCCGCTGGATCCGTTCGCGGGCCAGATCGCCCAAGTTGCGCCGCTGCTCGGCGGGGTACCTGACCACTACTTTGACTTCCTCGCGGCCACGCTGGATGCGCTGGACATCCGCGCCGTGGAAGCTGGAGCGCAGCTGTCTCCCGACCAGCGCCGGCGTCAGGCCCGCGGCCTCCCCTGCCGGCGTCAGCTCGAACTCGAGGTGACGCTTGCCTGGCGCCAGGTCGTCATGGATCCCGTAGATGCCCGGCACGGTCGCCATCCCTGCCCTCAGTTCCGCGGTCGCCCTTCTCAACGTTTCCATGTCGTCGTGCTTGAGCGAATAGGAAATGCTCGGCCTGGGGGCAATGCGCCCGGAACGGAATTCGACTTTCTCCAGGTTCGTCACGGGACCGACGGCCTCACGCCAAGCCCGCTCGACTTCGGGAGGGCTTGCGCTGCGGACAGCCTGGTCGCTGAGGTGCAGACGCACGGAGGCGAGGTGGCTGCTGTTGAGGCGCTCCCTGACCTGCCACCCCGTGTCGACGTTGCCGACGATGATGCTCACCGCGTCGACAGTGGTCCCGTCGCGCCGGTCGTTGACGGCGTGCGCTGCCTCGACGAAGCGATCGGCGGCGGCCACCGTCTCCTCGAACGGCGTGCCCACCGGCATGTAGATGTCTGCCTGCACATTGTCGGTGCTGCTCAGGTTCTCGTCGAAGAGGACAATTCGAACTGCATTGGAACCAAGGAGCAGGACGGCAAAGGCCAGGATGAGGAGGGCGCCGACGATCGAAAGCCAGACGTTGCGCAAGGACCAAGCGGCTGCCGGGGCGACAACCAGGTCGCGTACCTCGTCGAGCCAGGCGCCGACTCGGCCCTGCACGTCGCTCAGCGGAGAGAGGCTCCACCGACTCTCGTGCGCGAGATGCGCCGGGAGAATGAAGAACGCTGCCACGAGGGAAACGAGCAGCACGAAGATCGCGACATAGGGGAAAACGTTCACGATCTGGAACGCAGGCGAGGTGATGAAGAGAAATGGCAGGAAGGCCAGAATCGTGGTTGCGGCGCTGATCGTGAGCGGGCCCACCATGGCCCGCGCACCCGAAATTGCCGCGTCGAGCGCATTCGTGCCCTTTTCGCGTTCCGACGCAATGCTCTCTCCAACGACAACGGAATCGTCGACGACGATGCCCACCAAAAGGAAGAAACCGAAAATCGTTCCCAGATTGAGCGTGAGATCCGCAGCTTCGAAGAAGAGCAGCGATCCAACAAAGGACAAGGGGATGCCGACGGTCATCCAGAACGCGATTCGGAGATCGAAAACGAGAACGAGGCAGAGGAACACCAGGATCGTTCCGATCATTCCGCTCTTCACGATCTCCTGCAAGCGGTCAAGAATCGGGCTGGCATTGTCGTTCCAGATCGCGACGCGGACGCCCTCGGGCGCCTCGTGGCTCGCAAGCAAGTTCCTGATGTCTTCAGCCATGTCGACAACAGACTGCCGCTCGTTCGCATCGATGCGCACGAGCACCGCCGGATGGCCGTTGACTTCCGTGAGGATGTCCTCGTCGACAAACCCGTCGCGAATCGTGGCGATGTCGCCGAGCGTCACGATTGTGCCGTCGACCCTGGTGATGAGCGGAATGTCCTCGAAGTCCTGGCCGACGCTCCTCTTGGCGACGGTTTGCAGGACCACGCCGCCGGTGTCCGTCCGCAGCTCGCCCATGGTCAGGTTGAGGGATGCCTGCCTGACAGATCTGGACACCTGGCCGATGGAGAGGCCGTGACGACGCAGCTCTTCTTCGCTCAGCTCAATCGTGATCTCGCGGTCGCGGGTGCCTTTCAGGAAGACCTGCGAGACGGCCGGCAGCTCCGACACCCTGTCACGCAGGTCTTCCGCCGCGAGACGCAGTTCGTCCTCGGACCGGCTGGACGACATCACCGCCAGCGTCATGACTTCGTGAGTGACCTTGAGAAGCTGGACGTCCGGTTGCTCCGCCCTTGCCGGCGGAAAATTCTCGATGCCGTCTATGGCGCTCTGCATGTCGTTCACGACAGCGTCGGAATCCGCAAAGGTCGCCATCTCCACCGTGACGTTGCCGATGCCTTGGCTTGCTGTCGAAACCACGCGCTCGACGCCTGGCAGCCCGAAGACGGCCTCTTCGATGCGGCGGTTGACGTCCTCCTCGATCTCCTTGGTCGAGGCACCAGGATACAGCACCGAGACAAAGGCACGCCGCGCTTCAAAATCCGGGTAGTACTGCACGGTGAGCTGAAGACCGGAAAGCACGCCGCCCACGATCAGGAAAATCATCAACAGGTAGGCGGCAACGGGATTGCCGGCGAAGTAGGCGATCGGCCCCGACCCGAGGCCAATTGGGCCAGGCTGTGCCGTGGGCCCGGCGTCGGTGCTGTTGGAGTCGGTCATGCTCAAGGCCCGGCTCCGCTACTCAGATGCCGGCGCGTCGCTGACCTCGACGGCCAATCCTTCTCGCGCACCCCGAAAGGACCCGACGACAATGCCTGCGCCGACGTCGAACGCCTCCACCAACACGCCGCCATCGACATGTCCCAGCACCTGCGGCGCGACGGCTTGCAACGTGCCGCCATCATCGACGACCCAAACGCTGCCCCTGTCCTGCATGGCCGATTCCGGCAGGACGAGCACGTTGTCGTGCACGGGCCCCGCGATCGAGACTTCCACGAAGGAGCCGGGGCGCGGAAGAGTCTCCACAGGATGACTTTCCGCAAATTTCAGGAAGAGCGCAGCGAGCCGCGACTTGGGACCGATGATCGCCGACGTGCGCTCCACCACGGCGTGGAACGTACCCGACTCGGCCCGAATCGTGGCCGAGCGACCGATTGCCGGCGCGAGATAGGCCAGGCTTTCCTGCTCGACGGGCGCTCTGACCTGGACTGCGTCGGTCCGGTAGACGGACCCCAATGACGTGGCGCGGCCGACCAGCTCGGCGGGGCCGACCAGCTGACCGACATCGATATCCGCCGCCGTGACCCGGACGTCGAATGGAAGGGAAATCTCGGTTCGGTCGAGCCGGAGCCGAGCTCGCTTCATTTCGGCTCGGGCCTTCATGAGCTCCGCTTCCGATTGGGCGATTTGCGGCACGCGGCGAACCCACGCTGGAATGTCGGCTCCGGGGTTCTCGCGCGCGAACGAATCCAGGCTTTCCTCTGCCCTGGCCCTTTCGACCAGAACCCGGGCGTCTGCCCTTGCAACCTCGGCCGTGGCGGCTTCGAGATCAAGCTCGTACTCGACCGGATCGAGCCTGATGAAGGTTTCGTTCGCTGCGATCGACCCGCCGTTCCGGAAACTCGGCGAGACCCAGACCACGCGACCGCCGACTTCGGACATGACTTTCACTGTCCCGCGCAGCGTAACCGCACCTGTCAGGTCGACCCTCAACGCCTGTTCGGTCGGGACCGGCTGAACTACTGAAACTGCTGGCTTGGCTTGATCGAGCGTCAGGTCGGAAATGGGGTCGCGCTCCATACGGTTGGGCGCTTGCGCGAAGTAGAGAACGACTCCGATGACAGCCAATATCAGGATCGCCTGCGCGTAACCCATCCACTTTGGTCGGTCGGATCCACTCCGGTGTTCTGCAGTCTCCTGTTCCATCACCCGCTCCGAATGGCAAAGCCGCCGGACCCTTCCACGAAACTGCAGTCAATGCGCAGACTTCCGCACTCCAAACCCGTCAATTCGTTGCAATGCACCGCAGGCTCCCGAGACTTGGAAACGTGGATCTTGATTCGCTATCGCGACTATGCCGACGATCATGCATTAGGCAACAGAAAATTCAGGCATTGAACAAGACTGCTTCGCAGCAGTTGCGGGCGGACGACCATGCTCCCGACGTGTGTCATTGGCGTGGCGGGTGTTCCAGCGTACGCGCCTGATGTACGAACCGGCAGTCACGCCGACCTTTTCGCTCGCTGACAGTGCTGTTCCCCGCCCTGTCAGCGGTCCGTGTCCGGATGGTGCCGACGCGCTCCGCCGAAGGAAGGAGAAATTCCATGAGGACGAAAGGCGACATGACCGTCTGACGCACGGCCACTGGACCGAGGCCAGGCACACCCGTGGCTTCGCTCGGTCCAGACGGGGCCACGTCAAGCATGCGAGGCCGAACCTGGCGTACCAGCTGCCACAATCTCGCATGGCACGACCCCGCATGGCGCATTCCGCCTCCGCCCGAGCGCCACAGGCGCGATGCCCCGATTCGCGAGCGACTGAAGTACCATGGGAGATTGACATTTCCGCGTATTAGACTTAGCTAAGCCTTAGTCTGATTGGAGGCCATGATGCAGGCGTCGGTTCATGAAGCAAAGACAAATCTCTCCAAGCTACTGGAAAGGATGAACCGCGGTGAACGCGTGATCATCACGCGCCATGGCATTCCCGCCGCCGAGCTCGTTCCCGCGCGCGCCGCATCCGTGAAGCTCGGCGGCTTGAAGAACGTCGTCGCGCCTCCGCCAGATGAGTTCCTTGAGCCCTTGGGCGAAGATGAACTGCGAGCCTGGGAAGGGCGGTGAATTCATACCTGCTCGACACGAATGCGTTCTCGATGGCCCTGACCGCCGACCCCCGGTTGCCAGAACGGGCCCATGATCGAATGCGCGAGGCCGATCGTCTGGTGGTTTCGGTCATCTCGCTATACGAAATCGGACTGAAAGTCAGGTTGGGCAAGTGGCCTGAAATGACCGCCCACGTCGAAAGCCTGGAACGGCGAGCAGACTCCGATGGCTACGATCTGATTCCGCTGACCGCAGCGGCGTGCCTGGATGCTTCGATGCTTGAATGGGATCACCGTGACCCGTTTGACCGCATGATTGCAGCCGTCGCCCGGCTGGAAACCCTGCCGGTGATATCCTCCGATCAGGCCTTTGACGGGATTGGCATCGAAAGACACTGGACCGCTTGACTGGTGCCGACGTCGCGCGACCGCCATCTCTGCTGCCTGCGCGGACCAAGACGCTGAACCAGGCCGTCTTGCCATCGTGCAAGTCCCGCACCAGCGTCGCCGTGACACGCAAGGACAGCGGCGCGACGTGACGCGCTCCCCGGAGGCGGTGCCACGGCATCGGCCAAGCAGCCCGGACTGCCGGTCAGAAGACGCCCGGTCCTTCTGCATTGGAACTGGCCACCGGGCGGGAAGCAAACCATTGGTATCTTCGCTCTTCCAGCAAGTCAGCTTCGTGTGCGGGCATCGTATTGGAACGTCATTCAATCGATCGCTTGCGCTGCGGCCCGCCGGCTGGCTCGCTGCCCCGGCTGACCGGACAGGGGCGGTTTCGTGTTCCCGGATGCCGGCGGCTTTCAACTTCCCCGCTCGCCGGAGCAGAATTGCCCATTCCATGTCGAGCCAGCCGGACACTCGGGAGTCGGGGGAGAGCCGGTCACGGACATCTTGCAGTTGCACGGTTCTCTTATCGTCGCTGCCATCGTCGGGAGCCGGCGGTCGACCGGGCGGCGGAGCGACCGAGCACGATGGCGATCCCGGCCCTCGCGCGGTTGCCGATTTCGACCGTCGACTGCCCGCGCTTCGGCGACATTTGAACAACCACCATGGAGCAACGGCAGGCGTTTCGACAGGGGCCGAGATCCTAGTTCGAGCTGGTCAATCGCGCGCGTCGCGAGACGGCGTGGAGCCACCACGCACAACCCGCTCCCGTGAGTGCAAGCACCACGACGAATCCCGCCACCGGGGCCTCGGGAAACAGGATGCGGCTCATGAGCCGCCCGGGAAACAGCGTGAACGCCCCGGTGAGCATCAGCGCCAGCAGGTAGATTGCCTGCATGCGAGTGCGATGCGCCGCGATCCTGCCAGCGCGCGCCTCGCGCACTCCCAGCCAGAGCTGCCAAAGCGTCAGGAGGCTCAACAAGTGGATCGGACTGAACGGACCCACCATGCGGATGCTGTGGATGAACAGCCCGCTTGCCGCAAGCGCGGCCATGGACAGGACCCAGGCATATCCCGCACGCCTGTGCCAACGATCGCGGCTGCGCCGCGCAAGCGCGATCGGTCCCAGCACGATGGCCAGCACGGCGGCAAAGACATGCATCTGGATGATCGGCCCTGCTGCCAAATAAGGTTGAATGGTCATGCCGGTCTCCGGTTTCGCCCGTCGATGACTTGTTCAAGCCTGCAGATTGCGCCACATCCAAGGCAGAGTTCGCAGATGACAGGACCGGTTCGTGGCCGACGGCTTCGCACAATTTACGCTTCGCAAACTGCGTGCGCATCTGGGCGACTACCGCGTGCAAGTCGTGGTGCTGGGGGTCGGGCTGATGCTGGGCATTTCCGGGCCGTTCGAAACGGGCGAGGTGATGCGGTTCCTGCCCCGGATCGCCTATTGGGTGGGTATCGTGGCCTCGACCTACCTGATCGGCAGCATCATAACGTTGTCACTTCGGCCCCGCCTGGAACACCACCCGCTCTGGTTTCGCGCCAGCCTGACCGGATTGGCGCTGGGCTGCGGGATCAATCTCTTCGTGCAGACCGTCAATTTCCTCATCTGGCCGATCGTGGTGGGCGAACAACTCGAGGGCCTGGCCACTCTCGCACTCAGCATCCTGGTGCTGTGTCTGGTCATCTCGACCGTGTTCGAACTGGTGGGCCTTGAAGATCAGGCTGGCATCAATGACAACTTGCCGCCCCTGCTCGACCGCCTGCCGCACGGAAAGCGCGGTGCGCTCGTCGCGCTGTCGGTCGAAGACCACTACACGCGCGTGCGAACCACCAAGGGTGAAGAGCTGCTGCTGCTGCGCCTCAGCGACGCGATCCGCGAGACCGCGCCGGTGGACGGCCTGCAGGTGCACCGCTCGCACTGGGTGGCAAGTGAACATGTGGCGGGCGCGCGCCGCGACGGCGACCGCACGCTCCTGATCCTTCGGGACGGGAAAGAGGTTCCGGTCAGTCGCGCGAACATCCCGGCCGCCCGTGAGGCTGGCCTGCTGCCACGAAATTGACCAGGATGGCGCAGAACGTCTCCCGGGCGCTGCACTCATTGCCTGGAGGCTGTCCCTGCGTGTCCCGGAACTCCTGCCGCGAGGGTGAACCCTGGTTGCAAGAGCGCAATACTGCTGACTCCCGCAATTGGATCGGTCCAGCGGCCTGGATGCAACATGGCCCCTGCTGAGGGACACTGCACCAGAACACCCGGAATGCTGCAAGCGTTCCAGATCCAGACTTCAACCACGACGACCCTTTCGCCATTGGCTGCCCGCCAAGCGTGACCCGGTTGTTCGCGTCACCCTGCGGGGATCAAGCCGCCCTCAAGCCGGGCCTGCCACCAGCCACAAGGGGCCTTCGGCAATTCCGCAGTTCAGCCTCTCGAAAACCTGAATCCTCGCCGTCAAACACCGATCCCGGCCGTCAGCCCTCCGTCAATCAAGTAGTCGCCTCCGGTGCAGAACCCCGCACGATCGCTGCAAAGAAACGCGATCAACTCGCTCGTCTCCTCGACAGTCCCGACCCGGCCAACCGGGTGGGCCTTGCCGAAACCCTCAATGACTTCCTCGATGGGACTGCCTTCACCCGCGACAGTCTGCGCCGCGAACTCAAGGAGAGGCGTCCGCACCGACCCCGGGCTAATGGAATTCACGCGGATGCCGTCCTTTGCCGCGTCGACAGCCTGTGCCCTCGTCAACGCGTGAATTCCTCCCTTGCTGGTAGCATAGGCCAGAACCTCGTTCTGGTTGGCGTGGCCCTGGACCGAAGACACATGGACGATCGCCCCGCCGCCCCGTTGCTTCATGAAGGGATAGGCGAAGTGCGAAGTCAGGAAACACGAGGTCAGGTTGGTTGCGATGACCTGGTTCCAGTGGTCGATGTCCGTCGACTCCGTCGTTCCGTAGGTTTGAATGGCCGCCGCATTCACGACGACGTCAATCCCTCCGTTGCTGCCGACATCAAATATCCATGACCCCAGCTGCGCAGGCTGCGTGACGTCAACCTCGGCCACGGTCACGTCCAGCCCGTCGGCCTCGTTCCATGCCCTTTCGTTATGCGCCGCGGCATTCCCGCAGACGTGCACGGTTGCGCCTTCCCGGGCGAACT
This sequence comes from Boseongicola sp. SB0665_bin_10, assembly GCA_009838075.1. Classification (GTDB taxonomy): domain Bacteria; phylum Pseudomonadota; class Alphaproteobacteria; order Rhodobacterales; family Rhodobacteraceae; genus JAJEFO01. The sequence goes on from VXSG01000093.1 coordinate 73,403, forward strand.
TCAGCGCCGCCCCCAGTCCAATGCCGCTTGAGCCCGTGACCACCGCCACCTTGCCGTCGAATTCTCCCATGCCGACTGCCCCTTCCCAACTACTTCGCGTTAGCGGAATCAGGTGCCCGCATCCTGTAGGCACGCGCAGCGTTGCCGCCGAGGATCGCACTCCTTTCGTCCTCGGCAAGCCCGGAAAGAAGCTCCCCGGTCGCTTCCACCCACTGCCCGTAGGAACTCGCCAAGGTGCAGACGGGCCAGTCGCTGCCCCAGACGAGCCGGTCCGGTCCGAACGTGTCCAGAAGATGATCCACGTACGGGCGCAAGTCATCGACGGTCCAGTCGGCCCGCGCTTCGGTCACAAGGCCTGACAGCTTGCAAAATGCCGAGGTCCCGGATGCGAGTGCCGCCATGTCCTGATGCCAGCCGTCCATGATCCCGTCTCGGATCATCGGCTTCGAGCCGTGATCAATGACGGTTCGCATGTTCGGATGACGCGCCAAGAGCTCTCGCAACGCCGGTAGATGCCGCGGCAGGGTCAGGGCGTCGAAGGTAAGGTCGGCCGCAATCAGGGCCCCGAATGTGGTGACAAGCCCTTCGCCCAGCATCCAGTCGTCGTCGGCGATGTCCTGGATCATCGGGCGCAGGCCCACCAAGGCCGATTGCCCTGCGAGGCGCGCGATTTCGCCAGGCGCGCGCGGGTCCTCGAAGTCAACCCAGCCAACGACACCCCTGATGAAGGGTTGCTCGCGCGCGAGACCAATCATGAATTCCGTTTCCGCAACGGTCGGCGCGGCCTGTACGAGAATCGTGCCGTCAATGCCCGCCTCGGTCAACAAGGGCCCCAGGTCGTCCGGAAGGAAGTCGCGGTAGATCGGCTCCATCTCCGACGTGAGCCAACCGTAGTCCCCGCGCGCCAATGACCAGAAGTGTTGATGCGCGTCGATACGGGTCATCCGATCATTCTCCAAGACATTCCAGAACCGAGTTCAAGCCAGGCGGATCGCACCCGGATTCCATGCAATTCAAGGATGCAGCAGCGGTTCCGAACGCCAGCACGTCTTCTACCGATGCCCGATCCAGCCGGTCAAGCGCCTCGACCCGCAGTCGCCCGGCGCGAGACAAGGCCGCAAGCACGCCGGCATGGAAGGTGTCTCCCGCGCCGATGCTGTCCTGTACATCTATCTCGTGCGCCGAAACGTCCACCCGACCTCCGGCCCACCAGGCCGATGCGCCTTCGGCTCCCCGGGACACGATCACCAGGCGCGTCAGGCCGTCGAGCAGACCGTCCGCCACTTCCTCCTCACTTGCTGACGGATGAAGAAACGCGAGATCCTCGTCCGACAGGCGGACGATGTGGCTGGCCGTCGAGACCCGGGCAATGCACCTGCGATAGGCTTCCTTGTCCGGCACCAGGCTCGGACGGCAATTCGGATCCAGGGACACGACCATGCGAGATGATGCCTGCTCGGCCAAGTCCACATAGGCGCTTGCAGGAGGGTCAGCGAACAGCGTGAGGGATCCGAAGTGCAATGCTTCGGCTGCAGGCAACGGCCCCGTCAGGCCCGGCCAGAGCCGACCTGCCGAAGCGCTGTCATAAAATGCATAGCGCGCCTCGCCGTCGGCCAGACTGACAAAGGCCAGAGTGCTGTCGTCGCCGCTTCGGCTGACGTTGGCGGTTCCGATGCCTTCGCGGACCATGTGGTCGTGAAGCATGTCACCGAACAGGTCGGTGGAGAGAGCGCCAACGAAGGAGACATCCTGCTCCAGACGCGCCAGGGCCGTCGCCGCATTCAACACGGCGCCACCGGGCCTCGGCACGAACGCGGCCGCGCCGTTCGCCTGCTTCACCGGAACGAAGTCAATCAATGCGTCGCCGCCGCAAAGGATCACCGGTTCCCTCCCTGTTGGCCCTGCCCCATAGCGCAACCGAACCGGCGTTGTCACGTCATCGATCAGGGCGACCTGCCAATTGAAGGATTCAACCGGGATCAGGTCGACAGCCTCAGCACCTTTGAACTCGATACGGAATCGAAGGCAAAGGTCGCCCATGAACGGTTGGGTGGTGGGAATCACCCGAACAACGCGACGAATGTCGGAACGTTTGAGACGATGAACGCCCTTCTCGAGGCCTGGTGCCAACACGCCAGAATTTGTTGCAAGGGACGAAACTCTTGCAGTAGACCATGTCTTGCAACAACAAGAGGGGCTAGGCGCGCTTCTTCTTGCCGGGATTGGGCCTCCTGCGCGCAAAGGACACAATCACCCAAGATGGCGCTCTGTTGGCGGCTCGATGCCGCTTCGCGAGCGCGGTTCCCGAAGGAATGCATCTTATGACTCGCATGCAGAGAATCAGGGCGAAAAGGAATGCCCGCCATCGCAAGAGACTTGATGCGGCGGCTCAGACCGTCCGCGACATTGCGAAACAACATGGCCTGGATGTCGGTTTCTTTGGCAGCTACGCCCGTGGTTCCACAGGACCGAGGTCCGATCTCGACATTCTTGTTCTGGGTCGCGAGTCTTCAAATGACACGAGAGCCTTCATGCGAGATGTCGAGCGGACGTTCGTAGACAGGAACCTGGACATGGACATCGTTTTCGAGAAGGACATGGACCGTCGTCCGATGGACGTCGTTAGATGAGAATCAACTCTCCGGACCCCCTGTTCAGCAGAATCAATGCAAGTCTTCTTCGCATCAACGATGATCTCTCTCATGCCAAGGCCATTCGTGAAGCGATGAAGGACGTCAAATCCGACTTGATCATGTCCGGACTGGACGACAGTATCGGGCCATCTTTGCATAACGTGTTTTGCGGCATCGAGGACATCCTTGGTGACATCGCGGAAACTGTGGATGGAGAGAAGCCGTTCGGGGGAGGATGGCACAGCAAGCTTCTCGATCAGATGTCACATCCAACGTCGCTGCGTCCGGCTGTCATCGAAAATGACGAGGAACTCAGGGATCTCATGCGTTTTCGTCACGTTTTCCGCAAGACTTACGGCAAGCCGCTTCGACATGAGGAAATCCTTGCAAGGCTTACGGTAACCGACGAGACAATTCTTCCGAATCCTCTTTCCGCATTGCAGGTCTTTCGATCCTTTCTTGAGACAAGCACCCAAGAGACCTCAACTGAAAGCAACGAGAGCGAGTCAGCGACCCCTCCCTGAAGGGAGGGGCTTGAGGAGCGAAAGTTCCGAGAGCCCGTGCTGACCAGCACTGGAAAGGAGACAATGAAAGACTGGCAAGTCTCTGGAATCGAGATCATGGCGAACCGGACACGCCGAAGAGCCAAGCAGATGCCTTGCCGGTCCACCTGCGATCGGTCGGCACTGAAGTCGAGCCGGAAACTGGCTTCCGCTCTGGTCGAGGAGTACACTTTCACGACCGGGTTTTGACTGCCCGATCGGTTGACGAAGGAACCGTGGTCAATTTGCGGTGGGACGTGACCGCTGGAATTGACAATCCAATGCTGCATTCGAATGAGTGCGGCGTTTCTACGAAGGCATGCTGATGTTCCAAGATGTAAGACAGCAACACTTAACCATTCGGCCGACAGTATTCACAAAGGGGTGGCCCCTTGCCCAAATCCATTCACATTGATCCGGCCGCCACAAGAAGCTCGACCGAACTCGCATCGCAGCGAATTCCGGTTCATGCCTACGGGCGTTCCTTGGCTGAGGAGCATCGGGGGCGCGGTGCCGACACCTTGATCATGGCGCTGCGTCACATGATGGTCATTCGAGCTTTCGAGGGCGGCATTGCCAGTCTCAAGTCAAAGGGCAGCTACGGTGATCTGACCTATGCCTACAAGGGCCCTGCCCATCTCTCGATCGGGCAGGAAGCGGCAGCGGTCGGCGCGGCCATGGCGCTGACGCCCGAAGATCACATATTCGGGTCACACCGCTCGCACGGGGAGTTCCTGGCGAAGGGGCTGGCGGCGATCCAAAGGCTGGGCGACAACGCGCTCGCCACGATCATGGAAGCCCACGGCGGCGGCGCCTTGCTCCGCACCGTGGAAACGCACCTTTCGGACAAGACCGGACGTGGCCTAGCGGAGAACTTCCTGCTCATGGGGCTCCTCGCCGAGATGTTCACGCGCGAAATCGGCTTCAATGGCGGCATGGGAGGCAGCATGCATGCCTTCTTCACGCCGTTCGGCGCATATCCGAACAATGCCATCGTGGGGGCGTCTGCCGGCATCGCGACCGGAGCAGGGCTCTGGATGAAGTCCCAAGGTCGCGATTGCATCGCGGTCTCGATGGTCGGCGACGGGGCCACGGGCTGCGGCCCGGTATGGGAAGCCCTGAACTTTGCCGGCATGGCGCAATTCGAGCGCCTCTGGGACAATGCCGGCTTCCTTCCGGTTCTCTTCTTCTTCACCAACAACTTCTACGCCATGGGCGGACAGACGAGCGGCGAAACCATGTCCTGGGACCGGCTCGCACGGATCGGCGCCGGACTGCGCGATGACGCACTTCATGCGGAGACCGTCGACGGCACGAACCCGCTTGCTGTCGCCGATTCCGTTCAGCGCAAGCGCCAGGTGCTGCTTGAAGGCAAGGGACCCGCCGTTCTCGACGTGGAATGCTACCGGTTTTCCGGGCACTCGACGACGGACGTCAATGCCTACCGCACCAAGGACGAAATCGCGGCCTGGGGCGCAGTTGACCCGATCAGGACCTATCGCGATTCCCTGATCTCGGATGGCATTCTCGACGCGACAGAGGCGGACGCGATCCAGTCCGAGGTGGATGCACGAATGAACGCGGTGTTCATGGCTGCTGCCGACCCCGAGACCGCCCCGCCTCCCCGTCTCGGAATCGACGGAGCCGGCATCGGACGGAAAATGTTCGCGGGCAGCGAGACGCCGTCAGACGGGCCCGCACCTGAACCCCTGTCCGACCCCGAGAAGGTGGCACGCATCCGGCAGAACGCAAGGAAATCGCGTGGCGGGAGGGACGCCAACGGCGAGCCTCTCTCGCCGTTGAAAGCGATCACCCTCCGCGACGGCCTGTTCGAGGCGATCCTGCACGCCGCGCTGACCGACCCCCGCGTCATCATCTACGGAGAGGAATGCCGGGAATGGGGCGGCGCGTTCGGCGTCTATCGAGGCCTGGCCGACCTCTTGCCGCACGACCGGGTCTTCAACGCGCCGATTTCCGAAGCCGCCATCGTGGCGACGGCCATCGGCGCCGCGATGGAAGGCGGCCGCCCCGTGGTCGAGCTCATGTATGCCGATTTCATCGGGAGAGCGGGAGACGAACTGTTCAACCAGCTCGCGAAATGGCAGGCCATGTCGAACGGATTGCTGAGCGTCCCGGTCGTGGTCAGATGCTCGGTCGGCTCCAAGTATGGTGCGCAGCATTCCCAGGACTGGTCAGGGCTGGCGGCGCATGTTCCGGGTCTCAAGATCATCTACCCCGCCACGCCCCGTGATGCGAAGGGCCTGATGGCCTCGGCCCTGGCGTCGGACGATCCCGTGTTCGTCTTCGAGAGCCAGCGGCTCTATGACCAGGTCGAGCTGTTCAAGGACGAAGTGCCAGAGGGGAACTACAAGATCCCGATCGGTGCACCCGACATCAAGCGTGTCGGCAGCGATGTCACCGTCCTGACCATCGGTCCGACGCTCTATCCCGCGCTTGAGGCAGCGGACCTGCTCGCCGGACGCGGCGTTTCGCTCGAAGTCATCGACGCCCGGTCGCTCGTCCCGTTCGACTACGGCCCGGTGCTGGAGTCCGTGATGAAGACCGGACGACTCCTGCTGGTGACCGAAGCCTGCGAACGCGGCAGCTTTGCGATGACGCTGGCCTCCAACGTCACGCGATTTGCCTTCGGCGCGCTGAAGGCTCCGCCCCGCGTGCTTGGAAGCCCGAACTGGATCGTCCCCGGCGCGGACCTGGAACACGGCTACTTTCCGCAGCCCTTCGACATCGAGGACGCGATCCTGGCAGACCTGATGGGCGTCACCGGGCATGACCGGAGGGGCAGCCGGCGGTGGGATGACCTGGCTCTCGCCAGGTCCGGGCTTTAGGAGAGAACGGAATGGCGCGCGTAGAGCTCAGGATGCCGGAACTCGGCAACGAGATCACCGAGGCAATGGTCGACGCCTTTCTCAAAGGCGCCGGCGACAAGGTCTCCGAGGGCGAGGAGATCGTGACCATCACGACGCCGAAGGTCACGATGGACCTAGAAGCTCCTGCGTCAGGCACCGTTCTCGAATTGCTCGTCGAGGAGGACGACATCGTGGCTGTCGGCACCGTTCTCGCCGTCATCGAGACCTGATGCGCGCGGTCTTCCTGCACGGCTTCGCCTCCGACCGGCTCACCTGGGTTGGCACGACGCCGGCAATTCCGGGAGTCGATGCGGTCACGCCCGATCTGCCGGGCCACGGAAGATCCATAGGCGATCTTGGCGACGGCTCTCTTGAAGACCTGGCGTCCCGCCTGATCGACGGCATCAAGTGCGGTCCGCCAGCCTGGCTGGTTGGACACTCGCTCGGCGGAGGGCTCGCGCTCAAGCTCGCTGCAGAGATGCCGGAACTCTTTCGCGGCCTTGTGCTTCTGGCCCCGATCGGACTTGGCCGGCGCTTGGGCATCGTGCCCCTGAGAGAGTATTCCGACTTGCGGGACAGGGATGAAATGCGCCGTTTCCTCGAGCCGCTCGTGGCGAAGAAAGACGTTATCGCGCCAATGGTCGTCGACAACGCGCTCCGGCAGCTGGAGCGAGACGGCGCGCGCGACGCCCTTGCGAAGATTGCAGACCAGCTTCCGACCATCGATGCCGAACTCCGCGCCCTCCTGCCAAGGGTGGCCGAATGCGGGCTGGACATCACGGTGATCTGGGGAACGGAGGACAACGTGGCCAGCCCGGTTCAGGAAAGGATCGAGAAGCTGGGAACCTTGGTGGATCTTCCAGGAATTGGCCATATCGCCCATGTCGAGGCACAGAAGCAGGTGAACACGCTGCTTGCAGGCAAGATCGCGGGCGGAACGGGATGAAGAGCGATGATCCTGTGCGAGCGCTTGCCAATCGCGCAACCGCTTCGACCTCGCGCCGCGACCCGGCAGTCCTCGTCGGTCTGCACGGCCGGAAAGCTCACTGGCGTGGTCGCGGTCGCCGCAGGTCCGCACCAGCGGGATCGGGCACGGGGCGTGCCCGCGAACCAAGGAGAGCGGAAATGGCGACCGGGCCGCTGAAATCGACGGGAGTCGCCGCCGTGGCCCGACAAGTCCACGCCTCCGCTGGACGAACGGAAGTCAGCCCTTGACGGCATGGAGAATCGGCAGTTTCAATTGCTCCCACCAAATCTGGGAGAAAACTCAATGAAGAAAGCATCCATCGGGCTTGGAATCGTTTCAGCCCTTGCATTTTCGGTGCCTGCAAGCGCCCAGGACTACAGCGGCGTGACCGTCGAGATCCTGACGCGCCCGGGCCCCGTCATTGCACAGCGCCTCGTCGAACGCGGCGAGGAGTTCACCGCCATGACCGGCGCGGAGATTCGCGTCAACGAGGTCCCGTTTGCGGAACTGTTTCAGAAGATCCTGACGGACTGGGCGACCGGCACGAACTCGATTGACGTCGGCGTCTTCGCGTCAGGCTGGGCGACCGAGCTGGTCGACGCCGGACTGGTCGAGCCGCTCGACGGCTACATCGCGAATGACGACAAGATCGACATTGACGACATCGCGCCCTACTTCCGCGAATTCAACCAGAAGATCGGCGGCGAGACCTACCTGATCACCGTCGATGGCGACTTCCAGATGCTCTACTACCGCCGGGACATCCTGAACGAGATGGGCCTTGAGCCGCCGCGCACCTGGGACGAGTACATGACGGTCGCCGGCGCGATGCACGGCAAGGACCTGAACGGAGACGGCGAAGCCGACTTTGGCTCGTGCATCTTCAAGAAGCGCAATGCACAGTCGTACTTTGCCATGGGATCCATTGCTGCAGGATTCGTGCAGACCAAGGGCACGGGAGAGGGAATCTTCTTCCACAACGACACGATGAAGCCCAAGGTCGACAACGAGGCATGGCAGGAGGCGTTCCGGGTCTACAAGGCGACCGGCGAATTCGGCCCGCCCGACGAGCTGAACCACGACATCGGCGACACCCGCGGACTGGTCCAGTCGGGCCGGTGCGGACTCGCAATCGACTGGGGCGACATCGGCCCGCTGTCGATCGACCCGTCCGGAGCCGCAATCAAGGACAAGATGGGCGCCGTGATCATGCCCGGCTCGCCCATGGCGCTGAACGTGGAATCCGGCAAGCTTGAACAGTGCAACGAGACGCTCTGCCCACATGCGATTGACGGCATCAACTACGCGCCGTTCGCCGCGTTCGGCGGATGGGCAGGCGCGATCAACAAGAACTCGGATGCGAACGTCAAGCAGGCTGCCTACGACTTCCTGTCCTACGTGAACCAGGCCGCGCAGTCGAACGTCGACGTGACCATCGGCTGGACGGGCTACAATCCCTACAGGAACTCGCAGCTCGAAAACACCGAGAACTGGATCAAGGCCGGATTCAGCCCTGAATTCGCCGAGAACTATCTTGGCGCGATCAAGGACAGCCTGAACCATCCGAACATGGCGTCCGACCTCAAGATCCCCGGTGCGCAGCAGTACACCGGCGTGGTCCTCGACCGCGAGCTGGCCCGCTTCCTCGCGGGCGAGATCACGGCGGAGCAGGCAACCAAGAACATCGAGGAAGCCTGGGAGGAGATCACCGAGGACTTCGGCCGTGAAAGCCAGATGACCATCTACAATCTGTCGCTCGGCATCACGAACTGAGTCTTGACCGGTTCGGAAGAATCCGTGCGGCCCGGGACCCCTCGGGCCGCACCTTCCACAGGGACGCGCGAGCGGCTGTCCGACTGGATTGACCGCCATTCCGCGCAGGTCTTCATCTGGCCGGCGGTCATCATGATCCTGATCTTCTCGATCTTCCCCCTCGTGGCATCTCTCATCATGGCGCTGAGCCGCATCCGGTTCAGGGGCGGCACCTACAATGTCCGCTTCGTCTGGTTCCAGAACTTCGAGAAGCAGCTCTTCGGATCCGAGCAGTTTCACTTTCTCGGGACATTCAGCGGCCTTGGGCTTCTGGGCTGGACCGTCGGCCTTGCAGTCACGCTCCTGATTGCCTGGCTCGCCGTCAGCTATCTTCGCGGCCCGGTCACGGCGGTCGGGCTGGTCGGCCGCCTTTTCACCTGGGGCCTGAGCCTGGGCCTTGGCTGGCTCTTCGCGGCCACGCTGTTTTCTGGCCATTCGTTCGGCACCCTCGGCACGACGCTGTTCTATGTCTTTGTTGGCTGCGGGCTGCAGTTCGTGATCGGCCTCGCGCTGGCCTTTCTGTGCTCGTTGCCGATCCGCGGCAGAACATTCTTTCGCGTGGTATTCTTCGTGCCTCTCATGATCACCCCAATCGGGGTCGGATACGCGTTCCGCATGATGGCGGACACGACGAAGGGGCCCTTCTCGCCCGTCTGGCAGTGGGCCGGTCTTGGTGATTTCGCCTGGGCGGCAGATGCCTGGGCCGCACGGTTCTTCATTGTCATCGGAGACAGCTGGCAATGGATTCCCTTCATTTTCGTCGTCATGCTCGCCGCTCTCGAAAGCGTGCCGCGCGACTATGTCGAGGCGGCACAGGTCGATGGGGCCACGTCCTGGGAAATCTTCAAGGACATAACCTGGCCCCAGGTCGTGCCGGTTGCCGCAACGGTCCTGCTGATCAGGGTGATCGAGGCATTCAAGATCGTGGACCTGCCCAACATCATGACTGCGGGAGGACCGGGCATCGCGACCGAATCCATGACGCTTCACGCGCTGTTCGCCTGGCGTTCGCTTGACCTGGGCCAGTCGGCAGCCGTCGCGTATCTCCTGCTCTTCGTGACAGTCGTGACCTGCGTTTCATTCTTCAATCTCGTGGTGTTGCGGAGGGTGCGGGCGTGACCAGGAGGGCCCTGCAATGGCTCTTCGAGCCGCCTTCCATCCGGGACATGGCGCCGGGGACGAAAGTGATCGTCTACGCGATCCTGACGTTTTGGACGGCGTTCGTGCTGTTCCCGATCTACTGGGTGCTCATCACCTCGTTCAAGAGCGCGATCGACGTCAATTCGGGGCCCGTCTACTTGCCGTTCGTCGACTTCCAGCCAAGCCTTCATGCCTGGAAGGAACTGTTCGTCTTCGACTTCTGGGACACGCTCAGCGCCTACACGAACTCTCTCATCATTGCGCTTTCCGCAACCGCAGCGAGCGTCGTCATTGGCTCGATGGCGTCCTACGCGCTGGCCCGTTTCGAATACCAGCCAAGGTTCGGCGTCGTCTTCATGTTCGTCCTCGTCATGGTCGGCGCGTTTGTCGCGGTCGGTCGCTACGGCGTCGACTGGCGGCTTTCCTGTGCAGCGGGCGTTGCGGTCTTCTACTTTCTTGCCCGGGCGCTCGGGCGCCATTTCAAGGCGCGCCTTGGCAACGGCGACATCCTTTTCTGGATGATCTCGCAGAGAATCCTGGCCCCGATCGTGGTCGTCGTGCCGATCTACATGATGTTCCAGCAGGTCTCGCTGCTCGACACCCATATCGCGATCATCCTGACCTACACGGTCATCAACCTGCCCATCGTCATCTGGCTGATGTACGACTTCTTCACGTCGATCCCCATCGACCTGGAGGAATGCGCGCAACTTGACGGGGCAACCCGGTTCGGCGTGTTCTGGGACATCGTGCTGCCGCTGTCGCGGTCCGGCCTCGCCGCAACGACGCTCCTCGTCATGATCCTGAGCTGGAACGAGTATCTTCTCGCGCTCTTCCTCTCGACGTCCCGCGCGCAGACCATGCCCATCCTCGTTGCCGCAATGAACGCGGGCGAGCGCGGCATTCTCTGGTGGTCGATGTCGGTCGTCATCATCGTCATGATCATCCCGGTCGTGATCCTCGCGATCATACTGCAGCGCTACATCTCCAAGGGCCTCCTGCTGGGGGCAGTCAAAGGATAGGATCATGACCGTTGTCCTTGATGCCGTCTCGAAGTCCTTCGGAAACGTGAAGGTCCTGCACGAGCTCTCGCTCGAGGTTCAGGATGGCGAGTTCCTGGTCCTGCTCGGCGCTTCCGGCTCGGGGAAGTCAACGGCGCTCAGAATGATTGCGGGACTGGAAACCGTGAGCGGGGGGCGCATCTCGATCTCCGGCCGTGACGTGACGGATGAGCTGCCGAAGAACCGCGACGTCGCCATGGTGTTCCAGTCATACGCGCTCTACCCCCACAAGACCGTGTCCGAGAACATCGGCTACCCTCTCAAGATCCGGCGCATGAACCGCGCCGAGATCGAGAGCCAGGTTCGCGAGGTGGCGGCGCAGGTCCGCATCGGTGAACTGCTCGAACGATACCCGCGCGAGCTCTCCGGCGGGCAGCGGCAGCGCGTGGCGCTCGCGCGGGCGATGGTGCGGCGGCCGTCGGTCTTCCTGATGGACGAGCCCCTGTCAAATCTCGACGCAAAGCTTCGCGGCCACATGCGCGCGGAACTCAAGCACATGCAGCACGAACTCGGCATCACCACGATCTACGTGACCCACGACCAGATCGAGGCCATGACGCTTGCACATCGCGTCGCCCTTCTCGAAGGCGGACGGCTGCAGCAACTGGCCGCACCAAAGACGATCTACGAGGATCCGGAAAACCTGTTCGTCGCCCAGTTCATCGGCTCACCGCCGATGAACGTGGCACATGGAAGACTGGATGCGGGAACGTTCGTGATCGGCGCGGACCGCGTGGCCACCGGAGGAACGGAAACCGTGGCAAATGCCGTCGTCGGCCTCCGGGCCGAAGACTGCCAGGTCGTGGCCCCCGAAGACGGCGCGATCCGCGCCCAGCTCTTTGCAAACGAACTGATCGGTGACCACACCCTCGTCACCGCCAAGATCGGCGACGACATGGTCTCCATCAAGGCGCCGAAGGAGTTCGAGGCCGGGATTGACGAGGCCATCGGAATCGCCTTCGAGACAGACAGGCTCTACCTCTTCGACAAGGATACGGGCGCGCGCATCCGGCGTTCTTGACCGCATCTGTGACGGGGTGCAGGGTCCTTGGAGAGTTGCCCGGAGTGATGCCGATGTCGACTGAAACCGGATACGATTTCGTCATCGTCGGAGGCGGATCCGCAGGATGCGTGCTGGCGGCCAGGCTCTCCGAGCTTGAAGACTGCCGTGTCTGCCTGATCGAGGCCGGCGGCCGGGACTGGCACCCGCTCTATCACGTTCCGGCCGGCTTCGCGAAAATGACCAAGGGCATCGGCAGCTGGGGCTGGTCGACGGTCCCCCAGAAGCACCTGGACGGCAGATCCCTGATCTACACGCAAGCGAAGGTGATCGGCGGCGGCTCCACGATCAATGCCCAAGTCTATACCCGGGGCAACGCGCTCGACTATGACGAGTGGCGCCAGCTGGGCTGTGAAGGATGGGGCTACGAGGATGTCCTGCCGTATTTTCGCAAGGCCGAACGCAACGATACGCATGATGACAGGTATCACGGGACAAGAGGCCCCCTGGGCGTGTCGCGCCCCGCTGCCGCGCTGCCCATATGCGACGCGTTCCTGGAAGCCGCCGAGTCGCTGGGCATTCCCCGCAATCCCGACCTTGCCGGCGAATGCCAGGAAGGCGTGGGCTACTACCAGCTCACGCAGTCGAACGCCCGCCGCTCATCCGCTGCAATCGCCTACCTGCGTCCGGCCCTGAAGCGTCCAAACCTCGATCTGAAGCTAAGTCTCCAGGTGCTGCGACTTGAGACCGACAAAGGCCGTGCGACCGGAGTCGTCGTTGCCGACGGCACGGGAGAAAGGGTCATTCGCGCGGACATGGAAGTCGTCGTGTCATCTGGTTCCATAGGCTCGCCAAAGCTGTTGATGCTCTCGGGCATAGGACCTGCAGATCACTTGCGCTCACGCGGCCTGAGGATTGCATGCGAACATCCCGGCGTGGGATCGAATCTGCAGGATCACCTGGACTTCTGCACGATTGCCGAATGCACCGGCGAACATACCTACGACAAGTACGCCCGCCCGTTCTGGTCGGCGGTTGCCGGAATGCGCTACCTGCTCACGCGCAGGGGGCCGGTCGCTTCAAGCCTCTTCGAGACCGGCGGCTTCTGGTACGTTGAGGAAGGAGCGAGGTCGCCCGACATCCAGTTCCATCTCGGCCTCGGTTCGGGAATCGAGGCCGGCATCGCACGAATGGAGAAAGACGGTGTCACTCTCAATTCGGCCTACATGCGCCCGCGTTCGCGCGGCACCGTCCGGCTCGCGTCGGACGACCCGGCGGACGCGCCGCTCATTGACCCGAATTACTGGTCCGACACGCATGATCGCGACATGGCGGTTCGGGGCCTGAAACTTGCGCAGAAGATCCTCGCTGCAGCGCCCCTCGCACCCTATGTCGGCCGCGAAGTCCTGCCAGGTCCGGAAGTCAGGACAGACGAGGACTACTTCGCCTACGCTGCCGCCATGGCAAAGACGGACCACCACCCGTCAGGCACATGCAGAATGGGATCGGATCCGGATGCGGTCGTCACGCCGCGCCTGAGTTTCAACGGCATCGACGGCCTGCGCGTCGTCGACGCCTCGATCATGCCTCGACTGATATCCTCGAACACCAATGCGGCAACGATCATGATTGCGGAAAAGGCCGCCGACATGATCAAGGCCGATCACGCGGGCTGAATCGCGACGAATGCACTGCCCGCGCAGTTCCTCGGACAGCGGGCCGCACCGAACACATGGGAAGGCCGGCGGAAGCGGAGCGACCCGTCCAAATGGATGGATGCCAAGCACGCCGCTGCACCAGGGAAGCGCCGAACGGCCGACCCCTGATGCCTGCAATCCCGTCTGAGCGGGACGGCGTGTGCAGCCAATTCTGGATGTGGCCGTTGACACGCCTTCGGCATGCCGCTTGAATTCGTGGTTCAAGCATATTGGATCGTCGCGTATTGAAGGTCGCTGGAGGCAGGATCTTCGGAGCAGGAAAGTTGATGCAGGAGCCCCTCAAGCACGCAGCCCTCAAGAAGAAGCAAAGGATTCTCCGGGATGACTTCCCGGAGACAATGGGACTGCGCGTGCACAGGGCGCTGAGCTGGATAGCAAGAGCGGAAGAGGCGGAGGACGCCGACGGCCGGTTCATATTCCTCTGGATCGCGTTCAATGCCGCCTACGCGGACGAGAGCGAGTTTCAGGCGATCGCGCCTCCGGCTCGCGAGGCCTTTGCGGACTTCTTCAGGAAAGTGAATTCGCTTGATCCCGGGCAGAGGATCTACAACGCGATCTGGGAGAATTTCTCGGGGCCAATTCGCGTGCTCATGGAGAACAGGTTCGTGTTCCACGCATTCTGGCAGCACTACAACGGAATGACCGGCCACGAAGACTGGAGCAAACGCTTCTACAATTCCAACCGCCAGTTCATCGACGCGTTCAAGAAGCGAGATACCGTGCGTGTCTTGAGCAATGTATTCGACCGTCTCTACGTGCTTCGCAACCAGCTCGTGCACGGCGGCTCCACCTGGAACAGCGACATCAATCGGGACCAGGTGCGCGACGGTGCAGCCATCCTGGAGTTCCTGGTCCCGGTCTTCGTTGACGTCATGATGGACAATCCGCGGGAAGACTGGGGACGACCGTTCTATCCTGTCGTGCCGTAGTCGCGACCTGCCCGCTGCTCCAGGGTTCCGGCCAGGCGACGCACTGCCGAACCGAGATCGAGACGGAACCGCCCGGGTCCGAACGGTGCATCGCGGATCTGAAGGACATTGATCTCCGGAGCCCGGTCCAGCCCGCCGCTCCCAGCAGCCGCAGCCTGCGCCACGATCATCCGCCGGCACGACATTCGGGTTCGCAACGCCGCCCCTATGCAGCGCCCTCGTATTCGGCGCCTGTCTTGGCACCCGTAATGTAGGCGACGACATCCTGACCATCAGTTTCGTCGCGATCAAGATTTGCAACTATGCGACCGCGCCGGAACACGATGATCCGATCCACGAGATCCATGACCTGACGCATGTTGTGACTGATCAGGATCAATGGCTCGCCCGCTTCCTTGAGCTGCCTGACAATGTTCTCGACCTGGGCAGTCTCTTGAACGCCCAAGGCCGCTGTCGGCTCGTCCATGATCGTCAGGCGTGAATGGAACGTCGCGGTCCGGGCAATGGCAACGCACTGCCTCTGGCCGCCCGACATGTTGCGGATCGTGTTCCGGATATTGGGGATCTTGACCGCCGTCCTTTCAAGCCCGGCCACGGTCGCGTCTCGCATTCCCTTGTAGTCCAGCACCCTGAACGGCCCGAGCCAGTTCCACTTCGTCATCTCGCGACCAAGGAACAGGTTGTCCGGAACGTCGAGGTCGTCCGCGAGCGCCAGGGTCTGGAACACGGTCTCGACGCCGGCTTCGCGCGCATCAAGGGGGCCCGCGAAGTTCACCTCGTCGCCATAAAGCCAAATCCTGCCTCGCGTTCGCTGCTCAACACCGGTGATCTGGCGCACGAAAGTGGACTTGCCGGCACCGTTGTCCCCCATGATGGCGACATGCTCGCCATGTTTCAGTTCGAAGTCCGCCCCTTCCAGCGCATGGACACCGCCATAGTGCTTGGTCAGGTCCTCCGTTCTCAGGACGATGTCATCGCTCATTTCGCCCTCCTCACGACTTCAATGCCGCGCGCCGCTGCCGCCACTGGTCAAGGACGACGGCAGCAACGATTATGCCGCCCTTGACCATTTCCTGATAGAAGGCGTCTAGCTTGAGATACGTGAAGCCGGAAATGATCACGCCGAATATCATGGCCCCAAGCACGGTGCCGATGATCGAGCCGCGGCCACCGGCCAGCGACACGCCACCGATCACCGCCATCGCGATCGCGTCAAGTTCGTAGACAAAGCCCATCCCGGCTTGCGCCGTCACGTTGCGCGACGTCAGGAGTATCGCGGCGAATCCCGCGAGCATCCCGGCGACCGCGTAGACCATGACCTTCTGCCACGCCACGTTGATGCCGGACATGCGCGCCGCATCCTCGTTGGATCCGATCGCATACGTGTGCTTGCCGTATACGGTGTATTTCATGATGAAATGGAAGAGTACCGCAAGCAGCAGGAAGTAGATCGCCGGGTTCTGGCCGTCAAAGACCTGCGTCACGACCCAGCTCTCCGAAAACACGCCGAAGGTCAGGCCATCCACAAGGTTCCCGTTCGAGATCGCCGCATACTCGTCGGTCGGAAAGGAAATCGGATTGCCGCGCGACCACCACTTGGCAACACCGCGCGCGCTCACCATCATGCCGAGCGTCGCGATGAACGGCGGGATCCGGGTATAGGCGATCAGCATCCCGTTGATCGATCCGGCAATCAGTCCGCATCCAAGTCCGACCGCGATCGGCACGAGAATCGGAAGGTCCATTGCCCACGGCCCGAATATCGCTTTCGGGTTCGGGTTGCCGTTCACCAGCTCGGTCTGGGCGAAACTCATCGAGATCATGGCCGTCGCGCCGACGATCGAGCCCGAACTCAGGTCAATCCCGCCCGTGATGATGACCTGCGTGACCCCTAGCGCGATGATCCCGATGATCGATACCTGGAGAATGATGATCTTGATCCGCGCCATGTTCAGGATCGTGCCGTCACGTCCCGTATTGAAGTCGAAGAGCATGCTTTGGCCCTTCATGTAGGGAAGCAGCTGCCCCAAGGCTTCGAAGATCAGGACGATCAGGATGAGCGCGATGAAGACGTTGAATTCGTTCGGCCATGCACGCTTCGACTTGTCGAAGGCAAGGCCGCCGGTGCCATGGGATGTGTCAGCCATGTATCGCTCCCGTGGGACGTCACGCCCGGACGCGTGAGTCCGGAACTCACGGGGCGGCATTGGCTGCCGCCCCGCATTCGGAAACTCAGTTCTTGTCGAGGAAGTCTCCGATGTTGTCAGGCGTAACCAGCTTGAACGGAATGTAGACCTTCTGGTCAACGTCCTCGCCGCTTACCAGCGCGATGGCGGTATCCACCGAACCTGCGCCCTGCCCGAAGGCATCCTGGAAGACTGTCACGTCCAGTTCGCCGGCCTGCATCGCGACCAAGGCGTCCTGGGTCGCGTCCACGCCGCCAACCTCCACGTCGGCCATGTCGATTCCTGCCGCCTTCATGGCCTGAATCGCGCCGATGGCCATTTCGTCGTTGTTGGCAATGACGAAATCGAAGTCCTCGCCCGCGGAAAGCCAGTTCGTCATCAGGGACTGCGCCTCGTCGCGGCTCCAATTGGCGGTCTGCTCGTCGATCAGCGTCATGAAGTTGCACATGTCCATGCCAATGACGTCATGGACGTCCTTGGACCGCTGGACCGCAGCCTGGTTCGAAAGCTGGCCGTTCATCAGGTATCCCATTGCGCCACCCGCCTTTCCGGCGGCACGCAGGTTGCGACAGATCTGGAAGGCCTCGAGCGTGCCGGACTCGATCTCGTTCGAAGCAACGAACGCCTGCGTCGAAGGAAGATCGTTCACGTTGTCTGGCTCGCGATTGACGTAGACGAGCGGCACGTCGCCCGCTGCGGCCGACACCGCGGCGCCGGCGGACGTGTCGACAATGTTGACGATGATCGCGTCGACGCCTGAAGCGACGAAGTTCTTCACCTGGTCGATCTGCTTGCCGATGTCGTCGGTCGCATCCTCGACCTGAAGATTGACGCCGTCGAGCGATGCCGCATGATCAACCATGCCGTTCCGCATGACGGTCAGGAAGTTGTCGTCGAAACGCGCGATCGATGCACCGATATCCTGCCCGATGGCGCTTGTCGCCATGAGCGTGGCGACACCCGCCGCAACTATTGATTTCTTCATGGGGTTCCTCCCTTTTCATGGGTGTCCGGCGCACCCGTTAACTGCCGGAATCGTGCCCGGCCCTCATGCCAGGCGGGGCCGAAAGGCCGAAGCAATAGGTCGAGCGAGACGTCCATGCAACTGGATTGCACAACTTCACGCGGAGTATGGTGACGCTGTCGCCGTGTGCGCTCCACAGCGTCCGCACTCCCGAAAACAACTCGCGTCCTCCCTTTTCGCGACGGCAGTCTACCTTCCGATTCCACTTTTGCAACCGGTTGCACTGTCCAAAGCGGGGCAAGTTCGTTCCATGCCCCCGCGCTCGATGCAGACGCGTGCCCGTTGTGACATCGAACTTTGCCGAGGCGCGCCTCCGGAATCACGTACTGCCGAATCGCAGTACCGCAGAGCGAATTCATGGCGTTATTGCACCCAAGCGCACCAACCGGCCTGCGCAAGGCAGCCTGCGCCATTCGGCGGCGACGGCCCAAGGACTCCGGTACGCGCAGCTGCATCATCTCGTCGACGGCATGTGCTGCGCCAGATTGCCTGGCATCCTACTCAACTTGCCCAAGCACCGCGCCAAATGATCGACAACGACACGCTCGGCCCGCTTGCGGCCCACCAGTCTTCCGAATTTGCAGCCTTCCGGTAGCCAGATTGTGGCACGTGTGCCGCGCCAAGTCCCTTGAAGCCGCCGGGACCATCGCCTGACAACCCATTGCTGGCACCGCACTTGTGTTTCCGCGCGCTCATAGAACCAAAGGAGCCGTGCCATGAAGGGGCCTGCCGGCCTCTATCGCGGCAATTCAGGCGACTCCTTAGCCAAGAAAGAGCTTTCGCTCGACATTGCACAACGCCTCCGCCGGACCGCTCTCGGTGACGACGATGGATTCCGTCGTCTCCAGGCCCCAGCCATCCATCCACAGGCCCGGCATGAAGTGAAAGGTCATGCCCGGTTGCAGCACGGTCCCATCGGAAGGGCGGATCGACACGGTGCGCTCGCCCCAGTCCGGCGGGTAGCCCAAGCCGATCGGATAACCGCAGCGCCCGCCGCGATCGATGCCAACCTTGGCAAGCTCAGCATTCAAGGCATTGGCGATATCGCAGGCGCGTTTGCCGGCGCGCGCGGCATCCAGCCCGGCGTTGAGCCCCGCTGTCAATGCTTGGGAGGCATCCAGCATGGTCTGCGGCGGCTGGCCCAGAAAGACCGAGCGGCACAGTGGCGCATGATAGCGGCGGTAACAGCCGGAGAGTTCAAAGAAGGTGCATTCGCCGGTCATCATTTCGTTGCCGTTCCAGGTCAGGTGCGGCGCGGCTGCATCCAGCCCCGAAGGAGTCAACGGCACGATGGCGGGGTAGTCGCCCCAGTCGTCGTCCACACCCGTCAGGCCGGCATGGCAAATCTCGGCCACCAGCTCGTTCTTGCGCAGGCCCGGCCTGGCCCTTTCCAAGGCGATGTTGACGATCTTCTCGGTGATCTTCGCGGCTTTCCGGATGAAGATCATTTCTTCGTCCGACTTCACCGCCCGCTGCCAGTTCACGAGCGCGGTGGCATCGACAAAGGTGGCATTGGGCAGCTCTGCATTCAGCACCATATGGGCCTTGGCCGAATAGTAGCAATTCTCAAGCTCCACCCCGATCCGGGCCTTCCCATGTCCAATCGTCCGCAACCGTTTTGCCAGGTCTTCCATGGGATGACAGGTGATGGACTGCACGTAGCTCTCGGCATAGCCCAGCACCTTGTCATCTTCCATCCACACCGTACGCCGCCCGCCATTGGTGTCCTGAAGACGCCCCCACCACAGCGGATCGCCTTCCAGCCCCAGAATCACTCCTTGATGCACGTAGAACGACCAGCCGTCATAGCCCGTCAGCCACGCCTGGTTCGCCGGATCGGTCACGAACAGAACGTCTATCCCGGCCATGACCATGGCTTTGCGTGTCTTTGCAATTCGACGATCATATTCCGCCTGGCTGAAAGGAGCGTGTTCGATCGGCATGGTCACCTCGCTTGTCCGTTGACGATCCGTTTTGCTTGCTTCCAATTCGATTGAAACGGTCGAGTGAATTCAAAGGCCGTCAAGAGGCCGTCGCCGTTCCGCTTCCGGCCGGAACCCGGGGAGTCGAAGGCAATCCAATCTGTCCGGTGTCGACGACATGCGAAATCCTGGCATGGACCCTCAGTTCAGGCCGAGGCTCGTCAGCGCAGCGGTTGCACAGGCGCTGTCTTCCGGACCGACCGCCCCTGACACGCCGATCACGCCCATGAGTTGGTCACCCTCATGTATGGGTTGCCCCCCTTCCCATGCACCGAGGCGTGGCCTTGTCTGCAAGCCGAGGGTCAGTTCATCGCTTGAGGACACGCGCTCGAAAAACGCCTTGCCCGACTCTCCGAGCGCCTCCGTGTACGTCTTGTCGGTCGCGAATTCGAGAACCGCCGGAGGAACCCGGTCCATGCGACCGGAGGCCACGACGGCGCCCCATGGGTCAACGACGGCAACCGCAACCGACCAGCCGTTCTTGCGCACATGGCGCCTTGCGGCTTCCACAAGGCCTACAGCGCAATCGCAAGAGACCACCGGAACGGATCTCGAATGTCCCGACACCCGAACGGTCTCCTCCTGCGAGGGCCCGTCCCCGCTAGTCAATGCGGATGCCTGATTTGGGGTCGAAGAACACGGCCTTTTCCATGTTGAACGCGAATTCGATCACTGCACCCGAAGAAGCATCCGTGTCAGCCCGCATCCGCGCCACGCATTCCGCCTCGCCGAAGGACGTCGTGACGAACGTGTCCGATCCGGCCGGCTCCGTGACTCCAACCGCGCTCGCACAATGTTCAACATGGGTCGAACGATGGTCTGCACCATCCTTGTCCGTCAACGCCTCCGGCCTGATCCCCAAAGTGACGGTCTTCCCGGACATCGACCTGAGATCGGATCCCGCTTCGGGAACCGCCAGCCTCACGGTCTCGCCGAAACTGTTGCTGGTCTCGGCATAGACGGCTTCTCCATTCGCGTTGATGGTGACGGGCACAAGGTTCATTGAAGGCGATCCCATGAACGTCGCAACAAAGAGATTGGCCGGAGTGTCGTAGATCTCCTTCGGCGTCCCAAGCTGCTGAACATGACCCTCGTTCATCACGGCAATCCGGGTCGACAGGGTCATCGCCTCGATCTGGTCATGCGTTACGTAAACAATCGTCGTCCCGAGATTCTGATGGAGCTTCTTGATTTCGGTCCGCATGTCGACGCGCAGCTTCGCATCAAGATTGGACAGCGGCTCGTCGAACAGGAAGACTTCCGGATTCCTGACAAGCGCCCGACCCATGGCAACCCGCTGCCGCTGGCCGCCCGACAACTGTGCAGGTTTCCGGTTCAGAAGTCCGCCGATCTGCAGGAGTTCCGCAACCTCCTGCATCGCCGACACGCGTTCCGCCTTCGGCACCTTGTGCATTTCAAGGCCAAAGGTGATGTTCTGGGCGACCGTCATGTTCGGATACAGCGCGTATGACTGGAACACCATCGCGATGTTTCGCCGGGACGGATGCACGCCGTTCATGAGATTGCCCTTCAGGCGGATCTCGCCGCTCGTGATATCCTCCAGCCCGGCGATCATGTTCAGGAGGGTGGACTTTCCGCAACCGGAGGGCCCGACAAGTACCAAGAACTCTCCTTCACCAACCGAGATGTTGACGTTGTGCAGCACCTCGACCGACCCGTAGGTCTTGGAGGCGCTGTCTATGTCGAGAAAGCCCATTGTTCAGCCTTTCACAGAACCCGCCATCAGGCCCCGCACGAAGAAGCGACCAGCGACGATGTAGACGAGAAGAGTTGGAAGCGCGGCAAGAATCGCCCCCGCGAAATGAACGTTGTATTCCTTCACCCCTGTTGATGACTGGACGAGGTTGTTCAGGGCTACCGTCATCGGTTGACTCGAAAAGTCGGCAAATGACGCACCGAACAGGAAGTCGTTCCAGATGTTTGTGAACTGCCAGATCACGGAGACGACGATGATCGGTCCCGAGGATGGCAGCATGATGCGCCAGAAGATCTGGAAGAACCCGGCACCGTCAATCTGCGCCGCCCTGACCAGTTCCGTCGGGAAAGCGGCATAGTAGTTTCTGAAATAGAGTGTCGTGAACCCGATTCCGTAGACGACATGCACCAGCACCAGGCCCCAGGTCGTGCCGGCCAGTCCGAAGATGCCGAGCACACGCGCCATCGGGATCAGCACGATCTGGAACGGAATGAAGCAGGCGAAGAGCATCAGGCCAAACAGGATCGTGTCGCCCCGGAACCGCCACTTGGTCAGCACGTACCCGTTGAGCGCCCCGAGAATCGTCGAAATGAACACCGCGGGCACGACCATCTTGATCGAGTTCCAGAAATACGGCTTCAATCCCGTCGCCTGGACACCGACCTGCGCCTCGGACCATGCCTTCCGCCACGGCTCCAGTGTCCAGACCTCCGGCAACGCCATCATGTTGCCGCCGGTAATCTCCGATAGCGGCTTGACCGAATTCACGCCCATGACGAAGAGCGGCAAAAGGTAGAAGAACGCGAACAGCAGAAGCAGCAGGTAGATCAGAACCCGTGCCGTGTTGCTGGTGCGGATTGCGGATTCCTGCTGCGAGGCGGCCATCACTTCCGCTCCCGCAGTTCGGAATAGAGGTACGGAATCATGATGGCGGCAATCGTCATCAACATGATCGTTGCAGACGCGGCGCCAATTCCCATCTGGTTCCGCGTGAAGGTGTAGGAATACATGAAAGTGGCAGGCAATTCCGTCGCCCTGCCCGGGCCTCCTCCCGTCAAGGCAATCACGAGGTCATATGTCTTGATCGCGAGATGCGCGAGAATGACGAAGGCCGAGAGGAATGCCGGCCGAAGCTGCGGAATGATGATTCTCCGGTAGAGATTCCAGTTCGATGCGCCGTCGATCTGCGCCGCCTTCAGGATTTCGTTGTCGATCCCGCGAAGGCCTGCAAGGAACATGGCCATGACGAAACCGCTGGTCTGCCAGACCGCCGCGAGCACCACGGTGTAGATCGCGTAGTTCCGGTTCTTTATCCAGTCGAAGGCGAAACTTTCCCAGCCCAGCGCGTGCATCGTGTTTTCAAGCCCGATTCCCGGGTCGAGCATCCACTTCCAGGCTGTTCCGGTCACGATGAATGACAGAGCCATGGGATAGAGGTAGATCGGCCTCAGAACCCCCTCGCCCCTGATCTTCTGATCAAAGAAAATTGCCAGAGCCAGCCCGATCGCCGTGCAGATCAGCATGTAGAGAACGGCGAACACGCCCATGTTCGTGACCGCGATTTCCCAATGTCGCAGGCGAAACAGCTTGAAGTAGTTCTCGAAACCCACCCAGCCAAAGCTCGGCAGAATGCGGCTGTCAGTGAATGAAAGGTAGACCGTGAAGAGAATGAAGCCGTAGACGAAGACAAGCGCCATCGCCAAGGACGGCGACAGCACCAGCTTGGGAAGCCAGACCTGAAGCCGAGTGCGAAAGTCTGCGTCGACGGGCGCGGCCATGCCTATCGCTCCTGGCGGGCGGCGAGGGCCGCACCGTTGCGGCCCCCGCACATGACCTTACTTGGCGATCGACACGGCGTCGACAAGCTCCTCCACGGCAGTTGCGCTGTCGTACTCGCCGTTGAAATGCGCCGTCACGACGTCATAGACCGCATTCTTGACGCTGGCGGGCGCCGCGTGGCCGTGAGCCATCGAACCGAACAGGTTCCCGCTCGACGCGGCTGCGGCCAGGTCCTTCATGCCCTGCTTGCCACAGGCATCGAAAGCTTCGTCGCTGACGTCGGTCCGCGCAGGCACCGATCCCTTGACGACGTTGAACGCCGACTGGAAGGACGGCGACAGGATCGCCGAAGCAAGCGCCGCCTGCTCCTTCGAAACCATTCCGCCCTGATCGAACATCGCGAACTGGTCAGCATTGAATGTCACCTGGTTCTGCGTGCCCGGGAAGCGGAAGCAGAGGAAGTCCGTTCCCGGCACCTTGCCGGCGTTCAGGAACTCGCCCTTGGCCCAGTCACCCATCATCTGGAAGCCTGCTTCGCCGTTGATGACCATGGCGGTGGCCAGGTTCCAGTCACGGCCCGAGAAGTTCTCGTCAACGTTTGCGCGGATGAAGGCCATCCTGTCGAACGCTTCCTTCATCGTGTCGGAGCCAAGCGCACCTTCATCGAGATCAATGAAGGCAGACTTGTAGAATTCCGGACCGCCAGCCGACATGACGACTGCGTCAAAGGCCGTGGCTTCCTGCCAGGCCTGGCCGCCCTGGGCGATCGGTGTCACGCCCGCCGCCGCCAGTTTCTCGACGGCTGCCACGAATTCGTCCCACGTCTGCGGAACCGATATGCCGTTGGCGTCGAGCACCGCCTTGTTGGCCCAGACCCAGTTCGTGGAATGAACGTTCACGGGTGCCGAAATCCACTTGCCGTCGTGCCGCGCGAATGCCTGCAATGCTCCTGGAACGACAGCGTCCCAGCCTTCCTGTGCGGCAATCTCGTTCAGGTCGGCCAGCGCGCCTTCCTTGGCCCAGTCCAGGATGTCGAATCCAAGCATCTGAACCGCTGTCGGCGCATTGCCGGCGGTGACCCGGGCGCGAAGGACCGTCATTGCCTGCTCTCCGCCGCCACCTGCAACCGGCATGTCCTGCCAGCCGATGCCCTGGCTCTCAAGATCCTGCTTGAGCACGTTCAGCGCGGCCGCTTCGCCGCCCGATGTCCACCAGTGCAGCACTTCCACATCGCCCGCATTTGCAGCGCCTGCCGCAAGCGACGTTGCTGCCAGAACCCCGAGAATTCTTGTCTTCGCATATGCCATGTTGTCCTCCCAACTTTTTGGCCGATTCGTTGCCCGCATCCGCGGGCCTAGTTTCCGAAGCGCCTGTATCGGCGTGACGGCGGTCAATGTCAATCAGCACAGACCCGGGAAGCAGGGCCTTCCCACGCTAGATTTTGTCGGATTTTCCTTGACGCCGGGCATCCAG